>NZ_JBXAVQ010000007.1:0-229843 GCF_057290995.1 Rahnella sp. 1L-D-7-B-C2
ACGCCCCCGACCGTCAAGGCCGAGGGCGGTTAAGATGTCAAAAACCCGCTATCCGGTGAATCCTCATGCCGCTCCGCTTAAGTGAACGGCATTGCGCCGAAGCGAGGTTATTACGTTTTTCGTGGGGGTCATCTACAGAAACGCCCATGATTTAGAGAAATTACGCCAAGTTCGGACAAAATGCAAGACTTATATCCAAAACAATCGATAAGATCCCCGATCATCCTATCTGCTTGTGATTCTGTGGAACACAGCATCAGCGTGGTTCTCTTCCTGTTCGCATTTGGTCACCAGCGACTCATACAGCGGTCGCCAGTTACGATTCCATGTCCTTTCATGCAGATCTGGCAGCAGCGCCGTAATCACTTTATAGGCCGTTGTGCCGGGTGTCCGTTTGAATCCCCTCCCCTTGCAGCGTTCGCAGGTCTTATCGACCGGTGCGCCGAGCAGGCTCGATTTCTCTAGGTCACGAACGCGGCCGGTACCATTACAGCGACAGCGGTGAGAAATTTCCCCTTTCCCATTACAGTGTTGACACAGTACATAAACACGCTGGTTCTCTACGACTGACGGAATTTTCTCTTCTCCATCAGCACCGACATAACCACTATAAGTGGTCACCTCGTGCACCTTTGAGATGAGTCCCTGACCTTGGCAATGTGGGCAATCGCTTGTGCTTCCCGCAGACTGGCAATACTCCGCGTAAGCCATCTTCGCGAGGATCACCATGCAATGCGCCATCCTGCGGCCAGCTGCTTTGCCCACGTGCTTACCGGAGTTCTTCATCGCGAAGACAGCAAGGCGCTCAATGGTGCGCAGCCCGTCTTCCTGACTGATGCCGTTTTTACCGAGGAAAGCCCCCATACCGAATTCAGCCTCTGCCTCTGCCATCCCCAGACAGGCGGCGAGATCTGGCCCCGTCAGAGAATCTGAGGCCGTTGCTGGCGGCACGTTGGTGAACGTTTGGGTTTTAGGGTTGAACTGTTTAAGTGCGTTTTCGAGTTTCATCAGTCGACCACCGGGAGGCTGTTTTTGATGCATTAATTATTGCATAAAACGCAATATAATTCGATTTCATTGCGTATATTGAAACACTAAAACAACCAGTAATTACGCCACTTCATACATGCCTATCAGGTTGAGATACACCTCATCACTGTCCGCATTCATGTCTTGAAAACGCGGATATTTCAGGTACCACTTAAGCACGTCCAGAGCTTCACCACGGGTAAGCGGTTTTATCGTTTCTAAAAGACCGTCAAGATAACGCTCCCGATCCCAAAGGTGGGTACCCTCATATAAGTTCTCATCTGGGTAGAGCTCTTTGTAAGCGCTGCTTCGCATCGAGTACAGCCAATCCCAATACAGGATCTCCCTTACGACATCACTTAAAGTGAATGGCTCGGGCAACACATCTGTAAAAACAAATTCACCCGGCCCTTTCTTCATATAATCGCAATAAATATCCTGATATTTACCGTATACCGCCTCAATACGCACCTCTGCTCCCACAGGTTCAAAAGCTGATTGAAGGCTGCCAAAAATCCCCCGGACTGAACCCGCTTTGATATATTGCTCCTTAGACGCATCAATATAATGCTGCGGGTTGTCCATCCACATAGTTGAAAATATGGCAGTCCACCCCGCACCACCCTGTTGCAGGTATCGGCTATAAGTCTCCTGCGCCTGCTTCGGTGTGATGGTCAGTTTTTTAAGCGCATCCTCTGCTGCGGCAATATGGGCAGGCTCGCCAGTCTTGATTACTTCCAGTACCCACAGATAAGCATCGGTTTGTTTGTCGCCAGTGACAGAACGCTGAGGCGGCAACGGTTTAGGGATCGCGAGGGCTGTACTGTATTTCTGTTCCGGAATAGTAAAGAGCACCCTGTGTTCAGGATTGTCCCGAAACAGCCCTGAACGGCGACAGGTCGTTTTTACCGTATTGACATTGATACCGGTGAGTTTAGAAATCGTTTTGTAGCCCTTCCCCTGACGCTTGAGGCGCAGGACTTCGTCTTTCTGCTCTTGAGTCATTTGCACACCCTGTATTCAGATGGTTAAAGGCGGCACTCAGGCCGCCATCTTAATTACGGACGCTTACCGCCGCTGCGTACCGTTCTGGCGCTAATAACGGAATCAGCCAGCACCTGATACCCGGTATTCAACTGACCATCACTACCAGTCCACTGGCTGATGTTCATCGAACCTGAAACGCTGATAAGGTCGCCTTTGCTGTGTTTTGCCAGGAAGTCAGCCTGCTTTCCGAAAGCAGTGACAGCCAGCCAGAAAGTTAACTGTCCGTCTTCCGCATCACGACACGGTAGCGCGACTGCCATTCGTCCGAGCGCCATCGATGAGCCACCGCTGGTTGTCTTGGTCTGGATATCTGCCACCAGTCGGCCATGTGCTGCAATATGTGCTGTCATCAGGGTTACTCCTCGGTATCATCTGGCATCATCAGAACCACAAAGCGCGGTTGCTTCCCGTCAATTCTGAGCGTCTTTTTGCTTATCCCCTTGGCAGGTTTATCCAGCATTCCGGCTTCAGCCAGCACCTGTGCAAAGGCAACGGGGTTAGCACCCGCAGCGATTTCGTCACGGAATACGGAGGGGAAGGTATGGAACACCAGAGTTTCAAGCCCTTCTCTTTCTTCCCTGTAACCGGCAAGGTCGCGGATCGGCAAATCACGCGGGTCAGTGTGGGGATGGGGTAAATAGCGGCTATAGCCAAACCGTTGCAGGAAAGACTCAGCCTGCTCTACCCATGCTTTATTCTCCCGGTTCCCCATACCAAACTCATTTACCCAGGCGTTGAAACTGTGTTGCAGAGCGTCACGACTCTCCTGCTCGCTCCATCCGGTGAGTCGCTGGGAAAGTAGTAATGCCCCCTCAAGAACTGCAAAACGTGAAGCGACGCGCCGCACCTGTTCGCTGGCTTCCTCCGGCAGCAGCCCCAACCACCGGCGCTCGGCAGCGCGGACAGTATCGACAGCATGCTTTTTCTGGCTCGCAAGTTGGTTGATCCACACCCGACCGACGGCGCCATAGTTCTGTTTGCACGCATCCCGCATCGCATCAGCGTGAGTTTTACCATCAGCGTAACCGTGATATTCCGTTGCTTTGGTGATGGGCACGTTCAGCAGCCGTACCAGCTGTCCCGCATTTATTTTGCCGCCATCTGCACGGATGTAGCTTTCCATATCGATTTCACCGGTACTGAACGCCATTGCCCGCCAGCGCTTAACATCACGATTTCCACCTTCTTTGGCACCCTGAATTTTCCCGACACCGTTAAACAGTGCATAGGCAGCATCGGCCACCGCACGACGGTTGCTGCCCTGCCCGATTTCATCCAGCGGCATAAACCCGTCATTGTGTGCCGCCGCTTCATTCACCAATCCAAGTGCAGTGGAGTACCACGTTAGTTTCAGCGCATCAGGCTCACCATAAACAGTGCTGGCCGCGTTGCCAGTCGTGGTTTTACCCGCTGATGAACCACCAAACAGGTGGACACCAAACCCATCAGCGCCAGCAATGCCAATCAGTGGTGCCGCCAGCGCACAGGCGATACCCAACATCATGGAAGGATTGCCCTGTGCGAGTTTCGCAACACTATCGCGCCAGCTATCCACCGTTCCTTTAACTGTGTAACCCCGCGCAGCGGCAGAACGCCCGTTGAACAGAACCGGTTTCTCAGGACATCCCAACACCTCACCGTCGGGCATGATATAAGCGCCGCACTGCCACCCGCTGGCGCTGGCAATTGCCCACATCTCACGCTTACCGCTGCGCTGTAAGTGGTCGGCAAGAATGGCCTTCAATCCGCTTTTAGAAGTAATGAGCATTCCACCAGCTTTGAGCTTGGCCCATCCTTCGCGCTCACCGATATCACGCAGCGGAATAGCCTCAGTCCGCTGCGTATTACTGCCCTCTGGCGTCCAGGCAAGAATGAGGTAACGCTCTGCATCATCTTCTCCGACTCCGACGACTTCCACGTAAGAGGAAAGCCACGCTTCTTTCTCGTTCACCTCGCCGCTGTCTTTATCCAGTTTCGGTTCAATCCAGTACAAACCACCGCGGCGACCATCGACATAAGGCTTAAGGTCATCTTTGGCTGTACGTTTTCCACCTTCGATGACGGTCAGCAATACTTTCTCGCTTCCACTCTCAGGCTGATACAGGCCGCTGATAAAAGACTGCTTGGCGGCTTCAAGCCCATGTTGTTGGCGATGATCATCCCAATCGGCTTTAATTTCACCCGGTGGCAAAGTCACCCAACCGTTGATTGCGAGAGCCGCCTTTTCTGCTGACAGTTTGCCGGTATTCACTTTCGGTTTACCCTGCTCATCAACCTCACCGGGCTCATGCCAGTCGTTATCCCCGGCAATAATGATCCGAGCTTCTGGGTATTTTTCACGGAACAACTGCGCGACCGGCAACAAATTACCGGCGTCAATCGATGCAACAAAAAGTGCATCCGGCATCAGCAATCCGGTCGTAGCGCTGGTGGCGTAACCTTCAGTGATCACCACCGATTCAACCTGCTCAGGAAGTGGCAAAGGTGCGACAAAAGAGCCTTTCTTTTTGGTTCCCGCCAGCAGCCTCTTTTCTCCCAACGGCTTGATGATCTGTGCACCTGTCACCATCCCATCCATTGAACGCAGCGGGATCACCATCGAGCCATCACTCAGCAGGGCATCGAAGGGGCTTGGAAGCCCCTTATTAGCGAGGTACTCTGACTCGCCGGGCGTACAGTCTTTAAGCAGTTTTGTCACTTTTGCAGTGACATCAATTGTCACCGTTTTAGTGACGATGGGCGCGGTTCGCATAGGTAAGGAAAGCACTTCAGCTACCATCGCCGTCGCTTCAGGTGCAGAACAGGTCTTCGCCTTTGTGATCAAATCCAAACCATCCCCGGCACCACACTGATTGCAGAAGTGCGTTCCCCGTCCTTCCTGGTCATCAAACCGGAACCGGTCTTTGCCGCCACAGGCCGGGCAAGGCCCATGAACACCCGCTGTTCGTGGTACATCGATACCTAATGACTCATAAATCTCTCTCCAGCGACCCGACGCTGAACGTATTACATCTCGGATAGTTAAGCTGGTTGTCATTAATACATCTCCAGTCCGAGAGAATTATTCTTTGGATCCTTCAACGCTATTTCGACTGCATTGCTCATAATGTCCGCCATGAACTCAATGCCCTCCTCCGTCAGCTTGCTGTTGTCCTTATTCGTCATGCTGGAATACGTAGAAGCCAGAAGTTCAATGCTGCTGGCCTGCCCATATTCTTTGTGGCACTGCACTTCAAAACAGTCCTTCAGGCAGCGGCACACGGCGTCAGCGCTCAGGTCACCGAGAATCACCTGTTTGCGTTTTACTATCACGGTGCACACGGGGTGTCCGCCGCTGCGACGCTTGCAGTACTCAACAAATGCACCGGCAATACGGTTACGATTTAATTCAAGAGAGTTATTCATATATGCTCCTTACCGAATTTTGGCCGAGGGGATCCCCCGACCAGAGTCGGTATTAAATTTTTGAACAGAGAAAATTAATATTTGGCGTTAGCGTTTCTTTTTCTGTTCGCGCTCCTTGATATTAAAATCTGCCTCTTCCGCATTAAACTTCAGTGCAGCCGTGATGCCAGGAACGTACATCAACATTTCACCGAGAGCGCATAAGTCAGAACGCGCCATATCGTCGCTGTAGTTCTTATTGTCACAAGCCCAGAATGCGATGTTGCCAATGGCACCCAAACCAGAAATCAAGCCTTCATAAGCCGCCTCTGAGTGCATACGGATGTTCTTCAGCGATGCGGTTTCTTCTTTTTGCATGTCGCTGCGGATTAAAATATTTTCGATATGGCTCATGCTTCACCTCCGAATAGCTTACGCAGATTGACACCGTACTCTGCCAGCCACGCTTCAGCGGGCCATGATTTGACACTTCCCCAACGTTCGTCGGCGACAAACTTGGCTTCCATGTTATTGGCACGGCACCATTTGCGCAGCGGAGCCCACTTATACTCAGTGCCGGTGGCATTGAGGACTGCGGTCACTGTCGCGTGTTTGGTGCTTTCACCGAGACGTTCCGAAAGGACATTGCACTTACGGGTTACGGCACCCAGCTTGCCCAATGCCTGAGCTTCGCGCTTGCGGCTAATCTGGCCTTTGGTACGTTCAGCATTATCGGCACGTTGCTTTTCAGCCAATCGTCCCTGCTCTGAGTCAATTGCCATCTGAAGGATCTCAAGACGGCTAAGGTCGGTAGGGGCTGGCAACGCGTCACGATTAGTGAAATAAAACTCACTCAGGTCATTGAAGTAATCCCATGCCTGATCGGTTTCCAGCATCTTAGAGTGATTGGCGGCACCACGCTCAGTCCAAAGGGTAAGGGAACGCGTCTTCGGGGAAATTTGTGCGTCGCTAAAAGATACGCGCAAATCATTAAGCTCATCTCCTTCAATCTGGAAGTAGTGCTTACCCTCAACAAAGCGGGATTTATTGCGATTAAAGTTTTGGCGGATCCGGTCTACCGTTGTGCCATATCCGGCTGCCAATTGTTCATTGGTCACCACACGTTGACCGCGATACTCAATAACCTGCAAGTCTTTGGCGTTCACGAGTGCCAGCTCAGTTTTCTTAGCCATTAGTAACCTCCCCGTCTTCCAACATATCTGCCAAGTCTTTGGCTCGTTCTGCGGCAACCGACAGTAAAGCCTCAATCCAGTGATTGGTGCTGCTATCGTTGTTGATTGCTAGCTGGTGCGCACATGCCAACAGTTCAGCGGTCATGATTGCGTAGAGCTGAGGATCCGTTGGGACGTCGTAAGTTTTACGCTCCATTTTTCCAGCAGCTCGTTTTGCAGAAAGATTACGCATTGGCTGGCTCTCCTTTTGCAAAGTCATGGGCATCGTTGGCTTTTTTAATGACGACCAGCGCCAGTTCCATCAACTCGATACCCAGCGCATGAGTTTCATCGTGACCAACCAGGAACATGGCTGTGTCCAGATAAGACGAGATGCGATTCATGTTATCCAAGAGATCGAGATGCAAAGGTGCTAAAGGCGTTTTGGTTTTAGACATTGCACACCCCCTGTGCAGACAGGCGAGCGGACAGAGAGAGAATGAAGAACGGTGCAAGAACCCGGCGAGCATCGTGCTCAGTTGGTGCTTCAACCGAAATACGGCAAGGTTTTGCGCACATATCTGAGCGATTTAGGGCAAGAAAGCGCCAGAGGTATTTTTTCTCGGGGCGAGTTTGGGTACTATGTTGTAATGCCATAGTGTAAGTCTCCGTTACATTGTGGATAGACGTCCCATTGGTGTTGGTAGCACCTTGGGACGTTGTTACTTCAGACCTTGAGACAACCAAGGTGTAAGACACACGGTAAGATAAAGGTGTCTTACACGTCAAGCTTTTATTCAAATATATTTGCGTGTATATTGTCTTACACCAAAGGTCAAAAGGTGTAGATATGGCAACCGGTCCCAAGAATACAAAATCACAATCCGTAACTGCGCGAATAGCACATGAAATTATTAATGACATGGAGCTAGTGAAAACTCCTGGTGAAAGCACGGGGCAATTTATTTCGTTGGCAATGTTAGGCGAGATCAAGCGCAGGCAGCGCAAGAAAGCCAAGGAATCGCCAGAGGACTGACCTACGAAATTTTTGTAGGTTGAAATATGAACTACGATACTTTCGTAGTTGCATGAGTAAACACCCCAAAGGGTCGGATTCGCAGTCCGGCCCTTTTCATTCGCTGAACCTAAACAATGTTTATGTTCGGTCAAACCTGAGTAATGGTAATGTTCAGATGAACCGGAATAGTTTTCCGGTTTAACCAAACCCGAATACTGTTCGTGTTCGTGTTCATCCTCATCTGCATTGCAGGTTTTCGAAGAAACCAACGGGTTAGCTGATTCCGGCGATTCACCGGAATTAAACAAAATCATCCAGTTAGCCAATTCTCGCGTTTCGCGATAATCAAAAATAGGTCTGTTCGCTGAACACCCGAAGCTGATTTGTGCGTCAGGATTACTGACTCGCAACTGACCCGATATTGCCGGGGATGTAGTCGTCGGCATCATGCCACCACCTCTACGCGCAAACCTTTAGCGGTGAAGCCCTGGACACGGACACCATCGATACGATGACGTTTCTTTGTCAGAAAACGAACATGGTCGTCGTAAACGTACAGCCATTTTCCATCAACAACGAGACGCTTAAATGCTTTGCGCGGTTTGTTTGAGGTCTGGACAAATACGTGGGAAGCCTTATGCTCTGCGGGTTCTTCTGGACACACCCCCTTGTCATTACCCGTAATTCGGTAAAGCCAGAAGCTATCTTTTTTTCCGGTCAACTTACGGGTGCGGACCGGGACATAACCCGCTTTACGCATTGCAACACCAAACTCTGCATCGTTCTGATAAAATTGTCGGCGCACTTCGGCTGGGATGGATACTGCAAAACTTAGCCTGGTGGTGTATTCCGTCCACTGACAAACTAAGTCCCACGGCAGCCCGTTAACACTTCCCGACGTTTTATCTTTGCCAGATACCCCCGCATCATGATCAGCCTGATGCACCGATACGCCAGAACCCAACCACACCAGCCCACTACCATTGTGACGCAGCCCGAGATCGGTGAGTGTGCAGGTACATTTATTAATGGCCGTCCAGTCGCCGGAAATAACATGCCGGCGGGTATTCAGAATATCTTCCGGACTGATTTTGGACTGAGCTTGCCCGCCCACAGTTAAGTGGTTAATTTTCAGTTTCATTGGTTATTCTCCGTTTAAGCTTTTTTTAGCTGTCGCGACGGCATCGAAATGATGAATGAACCGAGCCGCAAACTCTCGCAAGTAATGAACACCCGGTATTTATCAGGCGACATCCTTGCGGGATTCTGCAATACGTTGATTGATCCATTCGTCAATTTCGCTTTCAACGAAGGCAATGGATCGGGTACCAATCTTGATGGATTTGGGAAATTTCTCCTGAGACATAAGCCGATAGATCCACGCCTTACTGTAACCAGTACGGCGTAATACTTCCGATAATCGAATTAAAGACTGGGTCATTTATCACCTCATATTTATGAATTTTTGGCATAAAAAAAGCCCGACCGATTTGGAAGGGCTTTTTTTTCAGATTTTATATACAGCAAAACCCACAGCATGAAATCATGTGCGGTTTATGGTAATTAATTTATATTTTGGAAAAGACACTTGGAAGCATGTGATAACTGCTGTGGGGCGATCACTTTGGTTTTTCACCAAACACCTTCTCGGCATAGGGTGATATATCAAATTGTGTAAAGATGGGAACTAAAATGGCTGGTAGGGACGAAACATCCCATATCATAATTTTATAGAGCTACATAATCATCGTCAGCCCATGCGAGCTGCAATTTTTAGCACTGGGTGAATCACCCGACTTTTAGTTACGTGAAAGTTCTCGTCCAGACGTTCGGATATGGAAAGTAATCCGAATAAAAATCGCATTTCGGCGATTGCTCCTGAGTTCAGAGAGCTTCCAGTAATTTTAAAGAGCTACTCGCTTTGCAGCGACGTAGGGCAAATGCCCGTTATTTAAAGAACAATGTACTTTTCAGCGCTCGATTGCTGACACTTTTCAGTGAAGTTGTCTTAAAGAACAAAAAATCTACTAATGCTCACTTTAGATCACTACTGGTTACTCGTCCAGTGTTTTTGAGTTTTTTGCAAAAAATTTAATTTAAGCAACTTAAAAGAAAACGCCAGATTTACATTGATCACAGTAAGGTCGGTTCAAACGGCCTAAAGCCGGTTCAGGGTCGGTTCAATATCTCACTAAAATCTCTTATAAATCATTCAAATAAAATATTGAACCTACTGAACCAACTGAACCTACCTACTTTTCTCTCATGTGAAGGAATTCCGTGTTAGAGAATCCGTTCTTCTGGCTAGTTGCCCTACGAACGTTCTAAGGTATCCATGTTATCGGCATACCATTGCAACATCTCTCTTCGAGCCTCAAGGTACTGCGCGTGGTTATAGGTTCCCCTGATGCTGTTCTTATCGACGTGAGCGAGCTGTAGTTCGATCCAAGCTGTGTTGTAGCCTTGCTCGTGAAGAATTGTGCTCATGGTGTGACGGAAGCCGTGACCAGTAGCTTTACCACGATAGCCAATACGCTTAATAACCTGATTAATACTTGCCTCACTCATTGGCTTCAGGCTGTCATTGCGACCAGGGAAAACTAATTTAAACCGCCCGGTGATGTCTTGAATTTCTAGCAGGAGTTCTTTTACTTGTTTCGAAAGCGGAACCAGATGCGGGCGCTTCATCTTCATTCTGGATGCGGGTACTTCCCAGGTATCGTTATGGAGATCGAACTCAGCCCATTCGGCAGCACGTAACTCAATGGTACGAACGCCGGTTAGTAAAAGCAGCTTTGTTGCTCTTAATGTAATTTGGCTACCGGAATATTGATTCAGCGATCGGAGAAACTCAGGAAGCTCTGAGGATAATAGATGGGGGTAGTGCTGATGTTTCTGAACTGCCAATGCACCAGCAAGATCACCAGCAGGGTTATTTTCTGCCCTGCCAGTCACAATGGCATATCTGAAGGTCTGACTGCATGCCTGACGGATCTTGCGCATTTTGTCTAAAACGCCACGCTTTTCTAATTTTCGCAGCGCCTCAAGAATTTCAAGCGGCTTAATTTCAGCAACAGGACGCTTTCCGACATACGGAAAAATATCGTTCTCGAAGGACTCCATGAGATCCTCAGAGTAACCTTTAGACCAGTTCGGTTTTTTATAGGCGTGCCATTCTCTGGCTAAGGCTTCAAAGGTATTTTCAACGCTAACCTTTCTCGACTGCTTCTCAGCCTGTTTTTCCTGCCCCGGATCACCGCCGGCAGCTAAGGTTCGTTTAGCCTCATCACGTTTTGACCTCGCAGCAGCGAGTGGAACGTCTGGATAAACTCCAATGGAAAGCAGTTTCTCCTTTCCGTTTATCCGGTATTTCAGGCGCCAATAGCGTGATCCATTAGTATTGACCAAGAGGTAGAGGCCACCGCCATCACTGAGCTTGTAGGGTTTATCTTTAGGCTTGGCAGTATCGACCTGACGGGCGTTGAGTTTCAATTGGGGGTATCTCACATCATTGAACCTGAGGATACCCCCATTTATACCCCCATTTGCATGTTGATTTCAATGGATGGCAATAGACGTTGAGATAATGGGATATGGCTGAAAGCCTTGATACTAGAGGGATTAGTGGGCTTTGGGAGACGTTAAAATAAGTAAGGGTGGTACGCCCTACAGGGCTCGAACCTGTGACCTACGGCTTAGAAGGCCGTTGCTCTATCCAACTGAGCTAAGGGCGCATTGTTGTCCCGATTCGGGAGCGTTGCGGGTTCGGATTATACGGGCAGACCGGGTTGAGTCAATGGCTTTCGAACTCTCTGCTTAATACCTGAACAATTTGGCGTTCTTCCCGGCCTGCCCTGCCGCACAATGTGGGGCGCTTACCTTATTTCTCTGACTTCAGCGCCGCAGTAATCACGCGTGCCGACGCATGGTAGGCCACGCCTTCGTAGGCGGTCAGTTCCGGTTGCAGGGTCTGCACGATGCCGTACTTGCCGATTACCGCAGGTTGGCCGATATAGACGTTCAGCCCTTCATCCCATGCCGAAACCGGATACACGCTGTGCGCATCGGACAAAATCGCGTCCACCAGACGTGCCGTCGCTGTAGCGATGCCGAAGCTGGTCCAGCCTTTGCCTTGCAGAATTTCCCAACCGCCGCCGCGCACGGCGTCATTCATTTTCGCCCAGTCGACGTCACGGCTGCCCGCCACCTCGGCAACCGGACGTCCGCCGAGCGTGACGGTGCTCCACGCGACAAACTGGGATTCGCCGTGTTCGCCCATCACGTAGCCGGTGACGCTTTTCGGGTCGATATCGAAAAACTCACCGACGACGCGTTTCATGCGCGCAGTGTCGAGCGACGTGCCGGTGCCGAAGACCTGCGAATGCAGGAAACCGCTGGTCTGCTGAATAATCTGAGTGATGACGTCGCACGGATTGGTGATGTTGACGATAACGCCACCAAAACCGCTGCCGATCACGCGGGGAATGATGTCCCGCACGGCGGCGCGGGTCTCGGCCAGCTCTTCGAGGCGGTCTTCACGGAGTAACGTTTTTGGGCCAACGGCAATCACCAGCACACTGGCGTCGTGCAGCTCGCTGTAATCATTGGTGATTACCTTAACGCGTGAGGCAGTCAGCGACGCCATGTCGCGCAACTCCAGCGCCTGACTGGCGGCTTTCTTTTCGTCTTCATCCAGCAGAACAATCACGTCGCACAAACCCTGTGTGACCAAAGAAAATGCAACATCTGCGCCCACGTGGCCTGCGCCGATAATCCCCACTTTGCGTGTCATTGTTTCCTTTCCTTATGATTTAAAAAGCCCTGTTTCTAAAATAGACACTTTTAAAGAGACTGTCTCAGTGAATCTTCGGGAAAGTTATTCGCATTCAACGCCTGACAGCGCCCGCCGCTTCTGACAAAATAGGCGCATCCCCTGCATTTATTAATTGATGGATTTACTCCCTGATGGCAGCAAAGATTATTGACGGTAAAACGATTGCGCAGCAAGTCAGAAACGAAGTTGCAGCGCGTGTTCAACAACGACTGGCGGAAGGAAAACGCGCCCCTGGCCTGGCCGTGGTGCTGGTGGGTGAAAATCCTGCGTCACAGATTTATGTCGCCAGCAAACGCCGCTCGTGCGAAGAAGTCGGGTTTATCTCCCGCTCGTATGATTTGCCTGCCACCACCACGGAAGGCGAACTGCTCAAAC
Organism: Rahnella sp. 1L-D-7-B-C2; assembly: GCF_057290995.1. Classification (NCBI taxonomy): domain Bacteria; kingdom Pseudomonadati; phylum Pseudomonadota; class Gammaproteobacteria; order Enterobacterales; family Yersiniaceae; genus Rahnella; species Rahnella sp. 1L-D-7-B-C2. Next base: position 12,860 of record NZ_JBXAVQ010000007.1, read on the forward strand.
TCATCGACCAGCTAAACAATGACGGCGAAATCGACGGCATTTTGGTACAGCTTCCGCTGCCAGCAGGTATCGATAACATCAAGGTTTTGGAAAGCATTCATCCGGATAAAGACGTCGACGGGTTCCATCCGTATAACGTCGGCCGCCTGTGTCAGCGTGCGCCTACCCTGCGTCCTTGCACACCGCGTGGCATCGTCACCCTGCTCGAACGCTATGGCATTGATACCTTCGGGCTGAATGCCGTGGTGATTGGCGCATCCAATATTGTGGGCCGTCCGATGAGCATGGAACTGCTGCTGGCCGGTTGTACGACGACCGTGACGCACCGCTTCACCAAAAATCTGCGTCATCACGTCGAAAATGCCGATCTGGTCGTGGTAGCCGTCGGTAAACCAGGCTTTATTCCGGGTGAATGGATTAAACCGGGCGCGATTGTCATTGATGTCGGTATTAACCGTCTGGAAAGTGGTAAAGTTGTCGGCGATGTGGAATATGATGCCGCCGCTGAGCGCGCTTCCTTTATCACACCGGTGCCGGGCGGAGTTGGCCCGATGACGGTCGCGACGCTGATTCAGAATACCTTGCAGGCGTGTGAGGAATATCACGACATCAGCGCCACTAAGTCTTAATTCATTCGTACCAAACAAAGTCAGGAATACATGGAAACTTTTTTTCTCGAAAAGCACCCGCACGTTGAACTCTGCGACCTGCTCAAATTTATGGGCTGGTGTGACAGCGGCGGTAGTGCGAAATCCGTCATTAGCGAAGGCCAGGTAAAGGTCAACGGTAAAGTTGAAACCCGCAGACGCTGCAAAATTGTAGCCGATCAGCAGGTCGAATTTGCCAGCAACACGGTCGTCGTTAAAGCGTCTGCTGAATAATATTCACCGCGCTTTAAGATAGAAAAGAAAATGCCCTGAAAGCGTCATGCTTGCAGGGCATTTTTGTGATGTAAAGAAAGTTACGGATTCTGAGTCACCCACAGCACCGGCCATTCACCGCCACTGCTGTAGCCGTCGCAGGCCGGTTCCGATGCGAACGCCGCCAGCCTGAACGCTTTACCGTCAAACACCCAGCGCGAAGATACGCCGCAGTCGCCAATCCCGCGCCCTTTATCGTATGTCGACAGCATGCCGGTTTTTGGGTCGAAATCTGCGTTAATCAGCTCGGGTGATTGTTCGTCGTCGCCCAGCCTGAAAGGCATATTGAGCGTCAGGTTCTCCATTTTGTAAGGAGCCTGTCGTGACACCATGAACCCTAATGCGAACAGGTTGTAGGCCCCCATATCGCAGTTAACGGTCATCAGCGCTTTATCATTGCTGAGGGCGAAAATATGCACTTCGCGTTCGGAAGGATCGAGGCTGCAATCGTTGTTCTCGATGGTGGTCGCGGCATTTTGCGTGATGGCGGAGATCTCCGTCTCGGAGAGCGCGTGCGGTTCGCTAAAACGCGGCAGCACCAGCGCTGCCGGGGCTGGCGGCACGGTGCTCACCGGCTTATTGCCGCGGTTCGCCCAGGCGGTTTTAGTGCCGACGCGGCCCTGTCGATCATCAATGACCAGCAAAGCGGCTTTCAGGCCTTTGAGCGAAATCATTGGCCTGACCGGTTGTGCGGGATCGGCTTTGCCAGCCAGCTGAATGCTGCTGCCTTCGCGAATTTCGGCGATAAAGTCGTTGACCACCAGACGGTTACTGGTGGAAAGGCGTTTTTTACTGACATCCCATTCGCGGTGATTAAAACTCAGCGTTTTACCGTTCATCTGTAACCGGTTAGCGATGGGCGCGTCGGTACTCTGCTCATCGCTGTTGCGCTGGTAATCAATACTGATTGTCGATTTGCCTTCCGGCCCGGCTTCGCGGGTGAGCTTCATCACCAGCTCCTGTCCGTCCTGGCTGTTGCGCGCGGTACAGTGATTAAGGTTGTCGCAACTTACCTGCCAGTCGTTATACATGGCCTGCATCGGTTCGGCCTGCGTGCGAAAAGTCAGCATTGCGGCCAGCAGGCATAAAGGGGCGGTTATCCATCTGCTCATTATGAGGTTCAGCTCTTCTCGAAGTTATCTTTTTGATAATAGCGTAACCTCTGCGGGGAGACTGCTAACAAAGCAGCATTTTTTTATTCGATTTTAGAAAGAGATACCTTGCCAGACTGGTTTTTGAGTCACGAAAAATTTTTAACATTAACGAAATCACGTCATGGTGGCGTAACAAAACTTTCAGTACACTGGCTTTCGCACGCCGTTGCCTATAACAAAAAATAATGGCGTAAAGGATGATGTTCATTTCTCCGGGAGAAACAGATGAAGTTGTGGATTTGGTTGATAGCCCTGCTGGCCCTGCCTGCGCTGGCCGAAGAGCCGCCGGTGGTCTACTCCGGCACGCTGGGTAAAACCGCTATTGTCGTCGAGCTGGATTTAAATAAACCTGATGAAGTCACGGGTCGCTACTTTTATCAGAAATACCGTCTGGATCTGCCGTTAAACGGCGCACTCGACGGTCAGGAACTCAAACTTCAGGAAGGGCTGGATGATTTTGACGACACGCCGCGCCCTGAGCTTTCACTGACCAAAGACGAAAAAGGTGGCTGGCAAGGGAGCTGGACCAATCCGCAGGGCAAAACGCTGCCGGTGAAACTTCAACCAGCGCAAATCCCCGCCTCACCGGCGGATGATGCCTGGCTGACCACCCTCGCCCACACCGAGCCTTATGAGTTTTTACGCCTTTCCGGGTTGCAGCTGACTGCCGGTAAAAGCGAAAACTTCATGGGCTATCAGTTGCAATGGTGGACTGAGCCGAAATCCAAAATCACGCTGTTTGAAATTGCTTCCGGTTATCCGGAACCAGCGCTGCACGCGATCAACCAAAAGCTGCGCGCCCGCCTGTTGCAGGAAGTCAGCGGCTGGCATGCCTGTATGCTTGGCGCCAGCCGGTTCGGCAAAGGTGAATATATGCAGACCGTGACGCCGAAATTCCTGAGCAATGACGTGGTCAGTATCAGCATTTTTACATCCTACGACTGCGGCGGTGCGCATCCTGATTTCGGCGAAGCGCCGGTGAATATGAATGCGAAAACGGCTGAATCGCTGACGCTGGAAGATGTGGTCTGGGTCGGCGAAGGTACGCCGTTCCATTATCTCAATGCCGAAGACGGCGTCTCTACCGGCAAAAATGATGTGGATTTTGATACGTTCTCCGAGTACCGCGACAAGAAATGGGCACCGTGGCTGGTGAAACAGCTGACCGAAGCCTATCCGCAGGAAATGAAGAAACCGACCGAGGAGAGTGATGACGATTGTGATTACTCTCAGCCGGAGATCTGGCAGTTCCCGGCATGGTATTTCACGCCAAAGGGGCTGTATTTTGATCCGTCATTCGCCCGGGTTCAGCGTTCGTGTGAAGGGCCGGAGTGGTCGGTTCTGCCCTGGTCAGCCATCAAAAGTCATGCTGTCAGCACGCCGGTTGCAGCGGCTCAGTAAACGTTAATCCAGCTCAAAATACCAAAGGCACCCGCGGGTGCCTTTTTCATTCATCACGTTGCCGTTTCAAAAACGGTTACGCCATCCAGCCCTGAATTTGCGCATACTGCAACAGCATGATGGTTTTGCCGTCTTTGATGCGGCCATCTTTGATCATCTCAAGCGCCTCGGCGAACGGTACTTCCAGAACATCAATATCTTCGTCCTCTACCCCGCCGCCGGCGTTCTGACGCTGCGACTCATCGTACTGCGCCGCGAAGAAGTGAACGATCTCAGTGACGCTGCCCGGTGACATGTAAGCCTCAAACAGCTTATCGACTTTACCCACCGCAAAACCGGTCTCTTCGATTGCCTCTTTGCGGATGCAGTCTTCCGGCGAATCGTTATCCAGCAGACCGGCGCAGGTTTCCAGCAGCATGCCGGTGGCATTGCCGTTGACATAGGTCGGCATACGGAACTGTTTGATCAGCAGGACGGTTTTTTTGATTTTGCTGTAGAGCAGGATCGTAGCGCCGTTGCCCCGGTCATACACTTCGCGGGTTTGCGGCTGGCGTTCGCCATTGCGCTTGATTAAATCGTAAGAGAATTTACGCAGAACGTACCAGTTGTCGGACAACAGCTCGCTTTGGACGTTTTCGATCTTTGATGACTTGTCAGATAAACAATCGTCTTGAGATGACATTCAATGCCCCCGCTCAGAAGTGGTGAGAGAAGCCCGTCATCTTAGCCGGATTATTCTCCCCCTGCTATCTTCATCCTTGCGAAATCGCCTTAAGAAGTTGTTCACGATGGCGTGCAATCCACTGCCTGTCGAGCGGCCCCCAGCTGGAAAGCTGATAGTAGCCGTCATTGTTGCGGATACCCTGCTGCACAAAATCGAGTTCGACGCCCATGCCCGGCAGCGCTTTAAGCACGTCCTGTAAGGTCCGGCGTGGCCAGCCGGTGATTTCCATCAACTTCGGCACATTAGGTTTTTGTTCATTTTCCAGCAACCAGCAAAGATACAGACGGCGGGCAAACACCGAATTCAAATTCATCAAACGTACTCCGGTCATGTTATTTGGAAAGGATCACACCAAGCGTAGAAGATTTTAAGCAACATAACCCCGTGTCAGGAGTGGGTTTTTTACATTATCTCCTTTATTTCTCCACGTTTTATTCAATGTGAGCAGGTAAAGTGCTTGGACGTAGAACTACACTCTAACACTCGCTCCGTCCTCTTTGGACAGTACTGCCGCTGGGAAACGCTTCTCAGTGGATTTTTTTGTCAGATTACTGACGTTCTGTTTGTTTGCTGATGTTCTTCACTCCCGCCTGAGTGATAACGAGGTTCTTGACGCATGGCCAATTTTTTCATCGATCGCCCGATTTTTGCCTGGGTTTTAGCGATCATCCTTTCCTTATCCGGCGCACTGGCTATTTACTTTTTGCCGGTCGAACAATATCCCGATCTGGCTCCGCCCAATGTCCGCATCTCTGCGACTTACCCCGGTGCATCAGCACAAACTTTAGAAAATACCGTCACGCAGATTATCGAGCAGAACATGACCGGCCTCGACAATCTGATGTACATGTCTTCGCAAAGCAGTAACGATGGCAAATCACAAATCACCCTGAGTTTTACCGCCGGGACAGACCCGAACGAAGCGCTGCAACAGGTACAGAATCAGCTGCAACAGGCGCTGAAGCGTTTGCCGCAGGATGTTCAAACTCAAGGCGTAACGGTGTCCAAAACCGGTGATACCAACCTGATGATGGTGGCGTTCGTCTCCACCGACGGCAGTATGGATAAGCAAGATATCGCCGACTATGTGGCCTCAAACATTCAGGATCCGCTGAGCCGCGTGGACGGCGTCGGCAGCATCGATGCCTATGGTTCACAATACGCGATGCGCATCTGGCTCGATCCGGACAAGCTGAATAACTATCAGCTGACCACTGCCGACGTAGTAGCGGCCATCAAAGCTCAAAACAGTCAGGTGGCGGTCGGCCAGCTCGGCGGTGCGCCTTCAGTGGATTTTCAGGCACTGAACGCCACCATCAACGCCCAGTCCCAGCTACAAACGCCGGAGCAGTTTCGCCAGATCACGCTGAAAGTGAATCAGGATGGTTCGCAGGTGAAACTCGGCGACGTGTCCGAAATTGGTCTGGGTGCGGAAAACTACAGTCTGCTCAGCCGTTACAACGGTCAGGCGGCATCCGGTATGGGCGTGAAACTGGCGTCAGGTGCTAACGAACTGCAAACCGATAAAGCCGTGCGCGCCCGTCTTGAGGAACTTTCTCACTACTTCCCTCACGGCCTGAAAGCGGAAGTCGCTTATGAAACCACACCGTTCGTTAAAGCGGCAATCACCGACGTGGTGAAAACGCTGTTTGAAGCGATCGTGCTGGTGTTCTTAGTGATGTACCTGTTCCTGCAAAATTTCCGCGCGACGCTGATCCCGACTATCGCAGTGCCAGTGGTGCTGCTCGGGACCTTCGCCGTGCTGCATCAGTTCGGCTACAGCATCAACACGTTAACCATGTTTGCCATGGTGCTGGCGATCGGGCTGCTGGTGGATGATGCCATCGTAGTGGTGGAGAACGTCGAGCGCGTGATGAGCGAGGAAGGGCTCAGCCCCAGAGACGCCACACGTAAATCGATGGGGCAAATTCAGAGTGCGCTGGTGGGGATCACCATGGTGTTGTCGGCAGTCTTTGTGCCGATGGCCTTCTTCGGCGGTACCACCGGCGCGATTTACCGTCAGTTCTCGATCACCATCGTCTCAGCAATGGTGCTTTCAGTGTTCGTCGCGCTGACGCTGACCCCGGCGTTATGCTCCACCATTCTCAAACCTATTGTACAGGGCCATCATCACGGCAAACGCGGGTTCTTTGGCTGGTTCAACCGCATGTTTGACCGCAACGCCCGTCGCTACGAAAACGGCGTGGCGGGTATCCTGAGAAACAGCGTGCGCTGGATGCTCGGTTATGCGCTGCTGGTCGGAGCGCTGGCGTTCATGTTTATCAAATTACCGACCTCATTCCTGCCGCTGGAAGACCGCGGCGTGTTTACCGTTCAGATCCAGTTGCCGCCGGGTTCAACGTTGCAGCAGACGCAGAAAGTGGTCGAGAAAGTCGAAAAATACTTTCTTAATACCGACAAGAAAGATGTGCTGTCGGTGTTCTCCACCATCGGTGCCGGGCCTGGCGGAAACGGGCAGAACGTGGCCCGTATGTTCGTACGTCTGACCCCTTGGGATGACCGCACCGGCGCGGGCGACTCCTCGTTCGCCCTGATTGAGCAGGCCACTAAAGAGTTTAATAAGATTACCGAAGCCCGCGTGATCGCCAGCAGCCCGCCGGCCATCAACGGGCTTGGCAGTGCCACCGGTTTCGATATGGAATTACAGGATCACGCAGGGCTGGGCCATGCCGCGCTGATGTCTGCCCGCGATCAGCTGCTGGAGATGACCGCCAAAGACAGCAGTCTGACCCGCGTGCGTCACAACGGGCTGGATGACAGCCCGCAGTTGCAAATCGACATCGATCAGGTCAAAGCACAAGCGCTGGGCGTGGCTGTCTCTGATATCAACAGCACGCTGAGCACCGCGTGGGGGTCTTCCTATGTCAATGACTTCGTCGATCGCGGCCGCGTTAAAAAAGTGTACGTTCAGGCCGGGGCGAAATTCCGCATGTTGCCGGATGATATTAACCGCTGGTATGTCCGAAACTCTGCCGGAACCATGGTGCCGTTCTCCGCGTTCGCCACGTCGTACTGGCTGACCGGATCGCCGCGTCTGGAGCGTTACAACGGCTACTCGGCACTGGAAATTGTCGGTGAACCGGCCGAGGGCGTCAGCAGCGGTACGGCAATGGACAATATGGAAAAACTGGTGGCGAAGCTGCCGGTGGGGATTGGCCTCGAATGGACCGGTCTGTCATATCAGGAACGTTTGTCCGGTTCGCAGGCTCCGGCGCTGTATGCAATTTCCCTGCTGGTGGTGTTCCTGTGTCTGGCGGCGCTGTATGAGAGCTGGTCGATTCCTTTCTCCGTCATGCTGGTGGTGCCGCTCGGCGTGCTCGGTGCAGTGATCGCCACATGGATGCGCGGGCTGGAAAACGACGTGTATTTCCAGGTCGGGATGCTGACCATCATCGGGCTGTCGGCGAAGAACGCCATTCTGATCGTCGAATTTGCCAATGATCTGAACGTCAGAGGTAAGGAGTTGCTGGCGGCTACGCTGGAGGCCTCGAGAATGCGCCTCCGTCCTATCCTGATGACCTCGCTGGCGTTTATCTTCGGCGTGTTACCGATGGCGACCAGCACCGGCGCAGGTTCCGGCAGCCAGCATGCAGTGGGAACCGGCGTTATCGGCGGGATGATTTCTGCAACCGTACTCGCCGTCTTCTTCGTGCCGCTGTTCTTCGTGCTGATCCGCCGCCGTTTTCCGGGAAAATCCGGTGAACCGCTGATTGCCGACATCGTAGAAACAGCACCCGTCGACGCGAAATAACGGCGAAAAAAGCCCACAAAAAAGGCGTTAATGTGAATTAACGCCTTTTTTATTAGTGATTTACTGGTGTAAGAATCGTCGCTAAATCGGACGTAATGGTCTTCCTGAACAAACGTTTTTATAATGACGTGCTGACACTACGAATAAATCTGTCTTGCTTTAAGGGCCTGAGTTTTACAGCAATTACGCGTTCAACATACGGTCGATAAAGTCTTTCCAGTTACCTAATTCTTGCGCTAACATTTGACTCCCCTTTATTGGACGCGGGCATTATACGTCTGCTTTTTGTACAAACCAAACTTCTCGCATGTTTCTTTAATCACGATCACATTCCCGCCCCGTCTGGATCCTGCCTGCGTTTTGCCTCATTATGTGCCCTATCCTCGCGCCAGCATTCTGTGCTGGTGAAAAGTTCATAATTACTGACAGGTTACGTTTTTCTATGGCAACGACTTCAGCTTCAGCCTCATTTATTCTCTATGGCATCAAAAATTGCGATACCGTCAAAAAAGCCCGTCGCTGGCTGGAAGAAAACGCGGTCAGTTATCAGTTTCATGATTATCGTGTGGAGGGGCTGGACGACGCGCTGTTGCAAAAGCTTATCGATAAACAGGGCTGGGAAGCAATGCTGAACACCCGTGGCACCACCTGGCGCAAACTTGATGACGCCACCCGCACCGCCTGCGATAACGAAACCAGCGCCAAAGCGGTGATGCTTGAACATCCGGCCGTCATCAAACGCCCGTTTTTGCTGGCCCCCGATGGCCAGTCTCTGCTGGGATTCAAACCAGAGAGCTATCAGCAATTCCTCGCGGAGGTGAAATAACATGAGCTGCCCCGTTGTCGATCTCGCCCAACAGTTAATTCGCCGCCCGTCCCTGAGCCCGGACGACGCTGGCTGTCAGGACATCATGATTGCCCGCCTGCGCGCGGTGGGTTTTCATATCGAACTGATGCCTTTTGGCGATACCCTGAATTTTTGGGCCACGCGCGGTGAAGGTAAAACGCTGGCGTTTGCCGGCCATACCGACGTGGTGCCAACCGGCGATCATAAGCTGTGGGTTACCGGTCCGTTCGAGCCAACGCTGCGCGACGGGATGCTTTATGGTCGTGGTGCGGCGGATATGAAGGGTTCGCTGGCGGCGATGGTCGTCGCTGCCGAACGTTTCGTGGCTGCCAATCCTCATCATAAAGGCCGTCTGGCGTTTCTCATCACCTCCGACGAAGAAGCCAGCGCGGTTAACGGCACGGTAAAAGTGGTCAATGCGCTGATGGAGCGCAACGAGCGTCTGGATTATTGCCTGGTCGGCGAGCCTTCAAGCACCTCACGCGTCGGCGACATCGTAAAGAATGGCCGTCGCGGCTCAATGACCGCCAACCTGCACATTCACGGGGTTCAGGGCCACGTCGCCTATCCGCATCTGGCCGATAATCCGGTGCACCGCGCGATGCCTGCACTGAACGAACTGGTGGCTACCGTCTGGGATAATGGCAATGAATTCTTCCCGCCGACCAGCATGCAAATCGCCAATATCAACGCCGGCACCGGCAGTAATAACGTCATTCCCGGCGAGCTGTATGTGCAATTTAACTTCCGCTTCAGCACCGAACTGACCGATGACATCATCAAACAGCGCGTGGCGGAGTTACTTGATCGTCACAATCTGCAATACACGCTGAACTGGGTGGTCTCCGGCCAGCCGTTCCTGACCTCGCGCGGCGAGCTGGTGGATGCGGTGGTCAACGCAGTCCGCCATTACAGTGAAATGACGCCAGAGCTGCAAACCACCGGCGGCACCTCAGACGGGCGCTTTATCGCGCTGATGGGCGCACAGGTGGTCGAACTGGGGCCGGTCAACGCCACTATCCACAAAATCAACGAGTGCGTACATGCCGCCGATCTTCAGGTGCTTAGTCGCATGTATCAGCGCATCATGGAACAGTTAGTCGCATGATCACCAACGAGATGCTGACCGGGCGCTCAACCGCGCATCTGGTCACATTGGGCGACGGGCCGCACCGTCTGCAAAAGCAGGCGGCAAAAGCGTTCGTCAGGATGCAGCAGGCAGCCCGTGAAGCCGGGTTTGATTTACAGCCTGCCAGCACTTTTCGTGATTTTGAGCGCCAGCAGGCTATCTGGAATGGCAAATTTCGCGGCGAGCGACCAGTATTAGATAAAGACAGTCAGCCGGTGGATATCAGCGAGTATTCTGATGCCGAACGCTGCGGGCTTATCCTGCGCTGGTCGGCGCTACCGGGCGCCAGCCGCCACCACTGGGGCAGTGATCTGGATGTGTATGATCCACACCTGCTGCCCGAAGGAAAGACGTTACAGCTGGAGCCGTGGGAATATGAGCCAGGCGGGTATTTTTATCCACTGAACTGTTGGATGTCGGACCATATGGCGGAGTTTGGTTTTTTCCGACCGTATGCCGAAGACCGTGGCGGCGTTGCCATTGAACCCTGGCATCTGAGTTATCGCCCACTGGCCGCATTGTGCGCAGCGCAACTAACGCCGGACGTACTTATCAGTGCATGGCAAGGACAAGATTTAGCGGGCTGCGACTGGATAATCAGCGAGATCGCGACTATCTTCCCAAGATTCATCGCCCTACCTACATAACAATTTAAGGAGCACGCCATGGAGTGGATTAAAGATTACTGGTGGATCATTCTGATCATTCTGTTCGGGATGTTGATCAGCGGCATTAAAGAACTGCGACGCGTTGATGTGAAAAAGTACCTCAACGACAAACCTGAAATCCCGCCTCATCGCGATAATAATGCAGAGTGGGATAAAGACGATGACTGGCCGAAGAAGAAGTAAGGCCGGTAAAAGTGAAGGCAGTCGGGATGGCTGCCTTTTTTGATGGCGATGATCAGATCACTGTGACCGGTCGTTTTGCAAATGCGAGATAGCGGTATTGATCATCTGCGAGTCCAGCCCGTGCGCCATGCCTGCCTGAATGTTCAGGGTACAAATGCTGCCTAAAGATTTCAGTCGCTCAGCGGCAGTTTTAGACTGGAACGGGTTGATCACCGGATCCTGCTCACCGTGAATAAAGTGCACCACGGTACCTGCGGCAATCGGTTTTTCCGGCAAATTGGCGAAACGCCCGCTGAACGCGACGATGCGCGATGCCAGATGCTCTTCCACTTTGGTAGATTCCAGCGCCATGATAGTCCCCTGCGAGAAACCAATCAGCGTGGTGTGTTCCGGCGACACGCCGGTTTTCTGCTGCCAGTCACGCACAATCTCAATAAACAGCGGCATCGCGGCATCAATGCGCGGCTGACGATTTTTCTCGGTCACACCCTGCACGGAAAACCACTGGAAGCCGCGGCCAAAATCACAAATATCCGGGCTGCCGATGCTCACCACCTGCGCCTGCGGAAAGGACACCGCGAAAAACTTGCCAATTTCGCCCATGGAAATCGGGTTATCGCCCACGCCGTGAAATAATAAAATAAGCTGTTTTGCACGCTCTTGCGGCTGCTGGACAATAATCTGTTCTGAGCTCATGGTTCTCTCCTGTTTTAGGCTAATTCCGCCACTATACGCCGCCTGCCGGACAGTGAAACCGGGATTTATTGAACGTGTCTTTCCATTTTTTGCAATGACTCCGCGCGGCTAAATCCCTTGCCTACAGTGTTCACACGCTGCGGGATCCAGTTCCGCCATCGCCTGCTGCGTCTCTTGTCGCCAGCGCTGAACGAGCGCTTTTCTCCCCGATATCCCCTCCGCCTGCACAACTTCCGCCGCATTTTTCCCTTGCTGCAGGTGCGCACGCAGCGCCGTAAGTGGCAGCTGACTGTTGATCAGTAGGCGGTTAAGCGCCGGCAGACTGCTTTCCAGCGGCCGGTGCGCGAAGGCAAAGCCGGCCAGCTCGCGCCAGTCAGCCTCAGTGAGCGCTGTCTCTGCGGCAAATGGAAGCGGCAAAGTAATGTCTATCAGCGGTGCCAGCCAGCGCCAGTCACGATGCAGCTGTTGTTCAGCCGCCTGCGCCAGCGCCTGCCCTGCCGGGCTCAGCGGTAATATCGCCATCACGGCATAACATCCGCTGCTGGCCTCTTTCTGCGTGCTGATACGCGCAAGGCGAAAACCCGCCTGCTGCCAAAGCGCCGTCAGCTCATCGGAGTAACCAAAACTCACCGACATGAAATCCAAACCTTGCTCAGTTGCGCGCTGTTTTTGTTCCGCCAGCAACGCACGGGCGATGCCCTGACGCCTGAATGCCCGATGCACCGCTATACGGCTGACGCGCCGCGACCGCAATATAGCAGCCTGCTCCAATCCGGCGTGGGCCGCGAGTGACTGCGCCACCAGATTGCCGCGCGGACGTCGTCTTCCAGCCCAGACGTCATGCGCAAGCGCCGGGCTCAGCGAACCTTCTTCCACCAGCCACAGCGCGCCGGTTAAGGTTTCGTCCTGTCGGACTGCGCTGAAGGTCATGCCCGGTGCATCCAGCAAACGACGTAAATCCAGCGGCGACGTGCGGTAATGCGCACTGGTCAGCAGGCCATAGAAATCCTGTAACAGGGCGGGTTCGCTCATCCAGTCTTCAGCATCGGGGGCGAAAATAGCAGAAGGTTCGCCTGTGTTTTTAACCTCTGTCAGAGGTTCGTCGAACAGCAATGCCTGGCTTATCAGGGGTTCGAGTAAATCCTGTTCCGACCAGCGAATGGGCGCGGTCAGCCGCAGATCGTGCCAATGCGGCAGCGAAGTGCAAAACTTCAGCAGGAATCCACGCCCGGTGCCTTCATAACCCTGCACCGTGGTAGTCAGTAATATGCGCGGAAAAGCCGCCACCAGCTCCGTCAGCATCGGTGCGGGAATAGCAGCGGCTTCATCGATAATCAGCCAGTCCGCATCATCTACCGTGGCTTCACGGCATCGCGCCAGCAGGGCATCGGGGGCGATAAAACGGGTGGATTCAGGCGCATGAATGAGGATCTGACTCACAGCACCTTTACCCGGTGCCGTCACCCGGCAGGTACCCGGCCACTGTGCGGCCAGCATTCCCGCAAGACGCGACTTGCCGCGTCCGCGTGGCGCAGTCAGTACCCACACACCGGATTTGGCCTGCATCAGCCGCTGTAAAATCTGTTGCTGCTCAGGCGTCGGCTGGCCGTCCGGCGGCAGCCAGTCAGGCGCAGGCGGTAAAGGGGAAAGTAAAAAAGGATGATGTTGCCTGCACAGCGCGACGTGCGGCGTGCTTTCCAGTAATGCCTGAAAACGGCGGATAAAACGCGGCGTGGGGATCGCCTGTGGTTGTTCGCTCCAGCGCAGGCTGTCGGCGTCGGGCAACTGCGACCAGCGGCACCAGTCTGGCACCAGCAAAATCAGCCAGCTTCCGGCCTTAAGTGTTCCGGAAAACGCCGCCAGCGCGTCCACGTTCAACCCGGCGCGGGCATCAAAAATGCCGTGCAAAATATCCTGGCCGAGCAGCGAATGCGCCGCAGACGGTGAGCAGGCGTTCACTCCCACGGGCGGCGAATCACTGATCCACAACCAGTCTCCGGCGTTATGGCCCGAAAATTCGAGAGCCTGCGCCATGCACCAGTCCGCCTCACCGCTGAACACCAGCACGCGCCGCACGCCCTGGCGCAGCATCTGTTGTTGTAACGATGTGGCCGATACGGCAATCATCTCAGGTTTTCCCGACCAGCATGGAGAGCAGTCCGGCGGCGATAAGCGGCCCGACCGGCACGCCTTTAAACAGCGCGACGCCAAGCACCGTGCCAACCAGCAAACCAGCGACCAGATGCGGCTGCGTACCCATCAACGTCAGCCCGCGTCCGCCGAGCCACGATACCAGCACGCCGACCAAAATGGCGGCGATGGATTTCCAGTGGAAAAATGAATGTACGACAGTGCTGGCGCTGATTTTTCCACTGGCTATCGGGGCCATCACTCCGATGGTCAGAATAATAATGCCGATGGTCAGGCCATATTTTTCAATCCACGGGAAGAAGGTATTGAGCGGCGTGATGCGCACCGTCAGCAGGAAAAACATCGCGATAGTCACTGCGCTGTTGTGGCTGATGATGCCCAGTCCGGCGAAGACCAGTAAGATCAAAAGGGTTGGATCGAGAAAAGCCATAGCGTTCCCTGCGTTTCCTGTCAGAAAGGCAGAAAGGCTCCGCAGAGCCTTTCTGTATCGGTCGTTGATTATTGAACAGTTTTTGCAGGCAGACCAGAACTGAATGGTCGCGACGCCGCGAAATCAGCGGCTGGCGAAGGTATTGCACTGATCCGGATTACCGGTATCGAAACCACGTTTGAACCAGTCATAACGCTGCTGTGACGTGCCGTGCGTAAAGCTGTCCGGCACCACGCGCCCCTGACTTTGCTGTTGCAGACGGTCATCGCCGATTGCCTGCGCAGCGTTCAGCGCTTCTTTCAGATCGCCCTCTTCAAGAACATTTTGCTCCTGCATCGAATGCCCCCAGACACCGGCGTAGCAGTCGGCCTGCAATTCCATTTTCACCGACAGCTGATTCACCACCGCCTGCGACGCCCCCTGCTGCATCTGTCGCACCTTGCGCTCAATGCCCAGCAGATTCTGCACGTGATGGCCCACTTCGTGGGCGACGACGTAACCCTGTGCAAAATCACCGCCCGCGCCCAGTTTGTTCTGCAATTCCTGATAGAAAGAGAGATCGATATACACTGTGCTGTCCGCCGGGCAATAGAACGGCCCCATGACCGACTGTCCGGTGCCGCATCCGGTGCGGGTCGCGCCACGATACATCACCAGTTTCGGTTCGCGATACGTCATCCCCTGTTTCTGGAAAATCTCTTTCCACGTATCTTCCGTCGAAGCGAGGATGACGGAAGTGAATTTCGCCTGCTCATCATTTTTCGGGCTGATGGATTGGGATTGCGTCTGATGCTGTGCATTGCCGGACTGTCCGCCGTCAATCAGCGGAGAAAGGTCGATGCCGTAATACCCGGCGACCAGCACGACGATGATAATCACAATGCCGCTTTTGCCGCGCAGAGGGATGCGCATACCGCCGCCGCCCAGACCACCGCCGCTGGATCCCTGTCCGCGTCTGTCTTCTACATTGTCGCTTTCGCGACGCCCTTGCCAACGCATACTCCACCTCCAGACTGTTTTTATAAAGACTAGCCAGCGCGCGCGGTTAATACCATCCGCGCAGGGACGTAATTTTAGGTCAGAAGGAATTAAATGAAATAAAACAGGGCGAAAAAGAGGAAATTAAATGCGGGATAAAAAATCGGGTGGCGAAACTACCACCCGTTCTGGCATAAGCCCGCGACGGAAACGATTGCGCGTCCGGGCTAAAAACTAAGCGTTGCTTAGTCCAGTTTTACGCCGATACGATGAGCGACTTCTTCGTAAGCTTCGATCAGGCCACCCAGACTCTGGCGGTAGCGATCTTTATCCATCTTGTTCAGCGTCTCTTTGTCCCACAGGCGGCTGCCGTCTGGTGAGAATTCATCACCCAGCACCACTTCACCGTTGAACAGACCGAACTCAAGCTTGAAATCAACCAGGATCAGACCGGCGTCGTCAAACAGCTTGGTCAGCACGTCGTTAGCTTTGTAGCTCAGCTCTTTCATGCGCGCCAGATGTTCTTCGTTCACCCAACCGAAAGTTTTGCAGTAAGACTCGTTGATCATCGGATCGTGCATCGCATCGTTTTTCAGGAACAGATCGAACAACGGCGGATTCAGAACCAGACCTTCTTCAATGCCCAGACGTTTTACCAGCGATCCGGCAGCACGGTTACGGATAACGCATTCAACCGGGACCATATCCAGTTTTTTCACCAGCACTTCATTGTCAGACAGCAGGCGTTCCATTTGGGTAGGAATCCCGGCTTCTTCCAGCTTAGCCATGATGAAATGGTTAAATTTATTGTTAACCATACCTTTACGGTCGAACTGCTCAATACGCTGACCATCCAGTGCTGACGTATCGTTACGGAATTCCAGCACCAGCAGGTCCGGGTTTTCAGTGGTGTAGACGGTTTTCGCCTTGCCGCGATACAACTCAGCTAACTTTTGCATCTTTACTTACTCCAGTGGAAAAAACAGATGTAAAAAGGGGCCGGAGCCCCTTGGTATTATTTTGCACTACTCTGGCTAAATGCGGCCTGCATGACCGCCACCATCGCGTCGTTCTGCGACTGGCTGAGAGCATGTCCTTTCGGATCAAGGAACTGCAAGCTACTGCGGTTGTCGAGGTCGCCAACCTGAAGTTTGTAATCACCGGAAGTGAGGCCCGGATCTTTCGCACCCAGTGTCTGCCACGCATCGTCATTCAACGGTTTGTAGGTGACGGACAATGTCCCCTGCGGACGGCTGCTGTCGGTCACTTTCATGCCGGCTTTCGCCAGTGCATTCGGTAAGCGATCCCACACGACGCCGTAGCTGGAACGCACGATAAGTACCGGCAGACCGGTATCATCCGCGCCGCTCTGCACGTCGATTTCGCCAACGCGACGGTTATCGAGACGGGCTTGCGTATCCTGCTGCACTTTATCCAGGCTAGAGGTGATGGAGTTCATCATCTGGCTGTTATAACGCTGGATTTCAGCTGATGCGGTCACCGCTTTATCCTGCTGTTTCAGTTCAAGCGTTTTCACAGTCAGCGCTAACTGGTAGCTCTGCTGTTTCACGCTAATCTGGTAACGGCCCTGATACTGGAAGTCTTCATCTGCACGATTCCAGTCGACGAAATCGGTGGTCAGCGTCTGGTTAGCGTCATCGCGGTTAGCAATTTTGTAATTATTTTGCTGAACGGCTTTCACCACGCTGTTCCACAAATCGCGGTTTTGCGCGGTGTTTTCCAGCAATACGGTACTGCTATCACCGGAGAACTGCGTTTGTGAACCGTTCAGCAAGGCCAGTGGCTGCATTGGTGGACGGATATCGAGCTGTTTGCCCACCGCGCCCTGCATTGCGCCCTGACGGATTTCGTAAGTGCCATTCGGCACAGGCAGAATCATGCCCGCCGGCGCTTTCAGCTCGCTAAGAGCAGGGGCATCGAGGTAGGACTCATCACCGCTGACCTGACGCTTGTAGCGCTGGTCGCTGGAGCAGGCCGCCAGCAGCATAATCAGGGAAACCCCGACCACTTTGGCTACGGCTGTTTTCTGCAAACGGGTCATCTGGAAACTATTCTTGTCAAATAAAGAGGCCATCAAATCTTCCTAAGAGTTACAGCAAACCGGCGCTTTTTAATGCTTGTTCCACGACCGGACGGGCAGCATCTGTTAACGGCGTCATAGGCAGACGCAGAGTATCGGTTGCCATCAATCCCAGTGCCTTACAGGCCCATTTCACCGGGATTGGGTTTGCTTCTACAAACAAATGCTGATGCAACGGCATCAGGCGCTGATTCAGGCGACGTGCTTCGGCGAAATTGCCACTGGCCGCCAGTTCACAAAGTTGGGCCATTTCACGGGCAGCCACGTTGGCTGTGACGGAAATGACGCCTTTGCCACCAAGTTGCATAAAGTCCAGACCGCTGGCGTCATCGCCACTCAGCAGAATGAAATCTTCATCATCAACCAGCACTTGGATCTGACTAACACGACTTAAGTTCCCTGTTGCTTCTTTAACAGCAACAATATTCTTTAATTTAGCTAAACGCGCGATGGTCGGCGGCAACATATCGCAGCCGGTACGTGAAGGCACGTTGTAGAGAATTTGCGGCAGCGAGGTGTTTTCAGCGATGGCTTTGAAGTGCTGATACAGGCCTTCCTGCGTCGGACGGTTGTAATACGGTGTGACTGTCAGACAGCCCACAACACCACTCTTTTCAAAACGTTGCGTCAGAGAAATCGCTTCGGCGGTGGCATTAGCACCGGTGCCTGCGATAATAGGGATGCGCCCATCGGCCAGTTCCAGCGTTTGCATGACCACGTCACCGTGTTCGTCATGGCTAAGCGTAGCCGACTCGCCTGTCGTGCCAACGGAAACGATCGCCGCAGTACCACTGGACACATGATAATCAATCAGTTTTTTCAGACTCGCGCGATCGACAGCACCTTTGGTGTCCATCGGCGTAACCAGTGCAACAATACTTCCCGTAAACATTGACCTTCCCCTCCACAAACAGGTCACTCATGGTACTTTTGACACCACTGCAAAAGCAAGCAATCAACGTGTTGTAAGCGCTTGTCCGACGGTTTTTTTTATGTTTACCTTGGGAATACTCCCAAGCACGACAGGAACAGCCATTTTGCCGCAGCCACAACAACATTATCTGGTTATCACCGCCTTAGGTGCCGATCGCTCTGGTATCGTCAATACCATTACCCGCCAGGTCAGCAGCTGCGGCTGCAATATCGAGGATAGCCGTCTGGCGATGCTCGGTGACGAGTTCACCTTCATCATGCTGCTCTCCGGCAGCTGGAACGCCATCACGCTGATTGAATCCACCCTGCCGCAAAAAGGCGCCGAGCTGGAATTACTGATCGTGATGAAACGCACCAGCGCGCCGGTTCGCCCGCCGATGCCCGCCACCGTGTGGGTGAAAGTGGAAGTCAAAGACTCTCCGCACCTGATCGAGCGCTTTACCGATTTGTTCGACACGCACCAGATGAACATTGCAGAACTGGCCTCAAAAACCCGGCCGGCCGATACCACCACGCCCGCGCAGCTCTCTATCCAGATGACGGCGCACAGCGCGGCGAATACCGATCCGGTAATTATTGAGCAAGCCTTTCATCAGCTATGTACAGAACTGAATGCGCAAGGCAGTATTAACGTCGTTAGTTATTCTGAGAATGAAAATAAACTGCAGTAATCGCTAAGTGATACGGAGAAAGACAATGAGCCCACTGAAAGCCGGTGATCCTGCGCCGCAATTTAGTTTACCCGATCAAGACGGTGAACAAATTAATCTGGCCGACTTCCAGGGACAGAGAGTCCTGGTCTATTTTTATCCAAAAGCTATGACCCCGGGCTGTACCGTACAGGCCTGCGGACTGCGCGATAACATGGATCAGTTGAAAAGTGAGGGTGTAGAAGTGCTGGGGATCAGCACCGATAAACCTGAAAAACTGTCGCGTTTTGCCGAGAAAGAACTGCTGAACTTCACCTTGCTGTCAGATGAAGATCATCAGGTATGCGAGGCGTTTGGCGTCTGGGGTGAGAAATCCTTTATGGGCAAAACCTACGACGGCATTCACCGCATCAGCTTCCTGCTCGACGGTAATGGCAAGGTTGAGAAAGTGTTCGACGACTTCAAAACCACCAATCACCATGACATCGTGATGGCCTATCTGAACGAGAAATCGGCCTGATTATTCAAGCCTGATCCACGTTCATAAAAAAAAGCGCAGACGCGCTTTTTTTATTTGAGTGGGATAATGTTGGCCTCAGACCGTTTCGTTCAGCAATTCATCCGGCCAGACGTGAACGACGGCTTTGACCAGCGTCGCCAGCGGTATCGCAAAGAACACGCCCCAAAATCCCCACAGACCGCCGAACACCACCACCGACAAGATGATCACCAGCGGATGCAGGTTCACCGCTTCGGAGAACAGCAAAGGTACGATCACATTGCCATCCAGCCCCTGCACTACCAGATAGGCGACGATTAGCGTCCAGAAATCTGCGCCGAGCCCCCACTGGAACATCGCGACAATCACCACCGGAATGGTGACCAGCATCGCACCGATGTAGGGGATCAGCACCGAAATCCCTACCAGAACCGCCAGCAGCAACGAATAACGTAAATCCATCACCCAGAACACCAGATAAGTCGCAACGCCGACGATAATCATCTCAAGGACTTTGCCGCGAATATAATTAGTGACCTGCTGATTCATCTCCGCCCAGACCTGCCCTGCCAGCCCGCGATCGCGCGGCAACACGCGGCGCACAGCGTTGAGCATTTTCTCTTTGTCTTTGAGCAGGAAGAAGACCATCATCGGCACCAGAATCAGGTAAATCGCCAGCGTCAATAACCCGACCAGCGACGCGAGGGAATATTTCACCACTGATTCACCCAGCCCCGAAAGCTTGCTGCGCATATTTTCGGCCATCATGTCGATAATGCCTGCATCCACCAGCGCCGGATAACGCTTGGGCAACGTGGCGGCAAAATCGTAGAAACGGTTAAGCATGCTCGGTAAATCCGCCAGCAGATTGACGCCCTGCTGCCACGTTACCGGCGCAATAACCAGAATTCCTAACATCAGTATCCCTGCAAACAATAGCAGCACCACGCTCACTGCCAGCGTGCGTGAAAGCCCGATGTGTTGCAGGCGCACGGTCGGCCATTCCAGTAAATACGCCAGCACAATCGCTACCAGCAGCGGTGCTAAAATACCGTTCAGAAAATAGAGAATACAAAAACCGGCGACCAGGATCGCCAGCAGCGCAATGGCCTGCGGGTCGGTGAAGCGGCGACGATACCACTGTAATAACATGTCTAACATCTGAGAAGGCTCCTGAGATTTGTATTGCCTGTTGGGTTGCGCTGTTCGTTCCCTGCGCGCTCAGACACAAGTAACTATCTTTTAAATTCGTTGTCACACAACTGTAGACAGCGGAGTGTTTTAAACTCCCACGAGGATAGCTACTATAGAGTTCAGCGCCAATAATAGCGCCAGAAAATAATGCTCACTTCGCCAGTTCATGAAATAAAAGCTCTTAAAGCTCATCGATGTGCGGTTCACTTATTGGGAAGCAAATGTTTATGGTAATGCGGTTGAAAAAAACGGTGATCGCCCTGTGTTTAGGCAGTCTGTTCACTGGTGCAATTTTCCCGGCAGGCGCTGACGACAGTTCATTCTGGTCAACGCCGGTGACCTCTTCCTCCAAAAACACCAACTCGCCTTTGGCACCGCCGGTGAGCGATCAGTTACCGGATATCGGTACCACGGCGGGCGGCACGCTGAGCATTAATCAGGAATTACAGATGGGCGATTTTTACGTCCGTCAGATGCGCGCCAGTACGCCACTGATTAACGATCCGCTGCTCAATCAGTACATCAATGAACTGGGGCAGCGTCTGGTGGCACACGCCTATTCCGTGCGCACGCCGTTCCATTTCTTCATCGTCAATAATGACGAGCTGAACGCCTTCGCCTTCTTCGGCGGTAACGTCGTTCTTCACTCGGCGTTGTTCCGTTACACCGATAACGAAAGCCAGCTAGCCTCGGTTATGGCGCATGAAATCTCCCACGTTACCCAGCGCCATCTGGCCCGTGCGATGGAAGATCAGCAACGTAATGCGCCGCTGACCTGGGTCGGCGCGCTCGGTTCGATCCTGCTGGCAATGGCCAGCCCGCAAATGGGTATGGCAGCGCTGACCGGTACGCTGGCCGGCACGCAGCAAGGAATGATCAGTTTCACGCAGGGCAACGAGCAGGAAGCCGACCGTATCGGTTTGCAGGTTCTCCAGCGCTCGGGCTTTGATCCGCAGGCAATGCCCGCGTTCCTGCAAAAACTGGCCGATCAGGCGAGTTATTCTACCCGTCCACCGGAAATGTTGCTGACGCACCCTCTTCCCGACAGCCGTCTCGCCGACGTGCGTAACCGTGCCAATCAGATGCCACACATTGTCGTACAGTCTTCGCAAAAATACCTGATGGCGAAAGTGCGTATGTTAGGAATGTACGGTTCTGAAAGTTTCCCGCTGACCGATGATTATCTGCAAAAGTTGAGCGACGGCAACGTGCGCGAACAGCTGGCGGCGAAATACGGTCAGGCGCTGCAATTTTACAAAGCGAAGAAATACGATCAGGCGCGGGCAATTCTGGAACCGCTGATGGTGCAGAATCCGGGCAATGAATGGTTGCTGGATCTCTCCACCGATAACGATCTGGAGAGCAAACGCGCACCGCAGGCCATCGCCCGTCTGGAGCAGGCCGGTGCGGCCACCAGTTCTAATCCGGTGCTTCAGCTCAATCTGGCGAATGCCTATCTCGAAGGCGCGAAGCCGGCTAACGCCAGTAAGATCCTTAACCGCTACACCTTCACCTATCCGGGCGATCCGAACGGCTGGGATCTGCTGTCGCAGGCGTCTGCCGCACAGGGTTTACGCGCACAGGAGCTGGCCGCCCGCGCGGAAAGCATGGCGCTGATCGGACGTCTGGATCAGGCTATTGAAATGCTGAGTAACGCCAGCGCATTGCAGAAATTAGGCAGTCTGGAACAGGCCCGCTACGACGCGCGTATCGACCAGCTTCGTCAGCTACAGGGCCGTTTCCGTCAGTATCAGAAAGGCTGATTTTGAATCTTTAAGGGAGAACGTTATGGCACATGATGTCGCGATTTATCACAATCCGCGCTGCTCCAAGAGCCGCGAAACGCTGAAATTGCTGGAAGACGCCGGGATCGAACCGCAGGTGATTTTGTATCTGGAAGCGCCGCCGACGGTTGCCACGTTGCAGGATTTACTGAAAAAGCTGGGGTTCAGCTCTGCGCGCCAGCTGATGCGTAAAGGCGAAGAGATTTATAAGGAACTCGGCCTGGCCGATAAAAGTCTGAGCGAAGCGCAGCTGTTGCAGGCAATGGCGGAAAATCCGAAGCTGATTGAACGCCCGATCGTGCTGGCCAACGGCAAAGCCCGTTTAGGGCGCCCGCCGGAACAGGTGAAAGAAATTTTGTAACTCCGCTCGTCCGTTCGGGTTCGTGATGCGAACCCGGACATCCTGCGATCACAACCCCAGAATTTCCTTCACGAACGGGATCGTCAGTTTACGCTGCGCGGTGATAGAAGCACGGTCGAGCTGATCGAGCGTCATAAACAGCGTGCGCATTTCGCGATCCAGACGTTTGAGCAGGAAACGCCCCACGTCTTCCGGCAGTTCAAATCCGCGCAGTTTCGCACGCAGCTGCAAAGCCTGAAGTTTCTCTTCGTCGGAAAGCGGCTGAAGTTTGTAGATTTGTCCCCAGTCGAGACGTGACGCCAGATCCGGTAGGCTGAGATTCAGCTGACGCGGTGGACGATCACCGGTAATAAACAGACGCGTGCGGCCAGTTTCAAGAATGCGGTTATACAGATGGAAAACCGCGGCTTCCCATTCGTCATCGCCGGCGATCCCTTCGATATTATCGATACAGACCAGTGCAAGATGCTCCATGCCGTCCAATACTTCAGGCACAAAATAGGCGCGTTTGTCTAAAGGTACGTAACCCACGGCTTCGCCGCGCTGGGATAATTCTGCGCAGGCTGCGTGAAGAAGATGGCTGCGGCCGCCGCCTTCGCGTGACCAGAAATAAATATAAGTGCCGTGTTCCTGATGCAATGCGGTCTGAATCGCAGAAAGCAGAGAGGGATTCTCACCCGGATAAAAACTGGCAAAGGTTTCATCATCGGGAAGATAAAGTGGCAGGGAAAGCTGTGCCGGCGTATTCAGAAGCACCTCAACCGAAGCGGTATTAAGACCGCAGATGTTGTCATGTCAATAAAAAGGAACGACAGAATTCTAGCAAGGATCCGCAGCAAATTGAACTGTGCCGAGTGCAACCGCTTGTGATCCGAGCACCTGACCGGAAAGCACTGCGCCCGCCGGTCAGGTGTTTTGGCTGAAATTCACCGATCAGACCGGCGGATTTTCCCGCTCGTCTTCAATATCAATGATCTTTTCTTCACCGCGGAAGATCTCAATCACTTTAAACAGCAGGCTGAGGAAGATGCCGACGATGGTCGCCAGCGCCATGCCCTTAAGCTCCGCCGCGCCGATGTGGATCTTGGCACCGCTGACGCCGATGATCAGGATAACCGCCGTCAGGATCAGATTCTGCGCTTTGTTGTAATCGACTTTCGATTCAATCAGCACGCGGATACCGGATGCGCCGATCACGCCGTACAACAGCAAGGAGACACCGCCCATCACCGGCACCGGCACAGCCTGGATAGCCGCCGCTAATTTTCCGATGCACGACAGCAGGATCGCCAGAATCGCCGCACCGCCAATCACCCAGGTGCTGTAAACCTTGGTGATGGCCATCACGCCGATATTTTCGCCGTAAGTGGTGTTCGGCGTGGAGCCGAAGAAACCAGACAGTACGGTGGACAGGCCGTTTGCCAGCATCGAACGGTGCAGGCCCGGATCGCGCAGCAGATCTTTTTTGACGATGTTTGCCGTCACCACCAGATGCCCGACGTGTTCAGCAATGACCACCAGCGCGGCAGGCAGAATGGTCAAAATCGCCACCCACTCAAAGCGCGGGGTGTAGAACGTTGGCAGCGCAAACCAGTGCGCATTCGCGATGGCAGACACATCGACCACGCCCATAAAGAACGACAGCGCGTACCCGACTAATACACCGATGAGGATCGGAATGATCGCCAGGAAACCGCGGAACAACACTGAACCCAGAATGGTCACCGACAACGTGACGACGGAAATGGTAACCGCAGTAGAATCCACCGGTGCGCCATCGGCTGGCAGTAGGCCGGCCATATTCGCCGCCACGCCCGCCAGCTCCAGCCCGATGACGGCAACGATTGCGCCCATCGCCGCCGGCGGGAACATCACGTTGATCCAGCCGATACCGGCCTTCTTGACGATCAGCGCCACCAGACAGAACAATAGCCCGCAGGCGATAAATCCGCCCAGCGCCACTTCATAACCCATCGGCAGCAGTAACAGCACCGGTGAGATAAACGCAAAACTGGAACCGAGATAAGCCGGTATCTTCCCTTTACACACAAATAAGTACAGCAAAGTCCCTATGCCATTGAACAGCAGCACCGTTGCCGGATTGATTTTGAACAGAATGGGGACCAGAACGGTGGCACCAAACATGGCAAACAGATGCTGGAAACTCAGGGGGATTGTCTGCAGCAAAGGCGGACGTTCGCTTACCCCAATGACACGACGGGTCATGGATTGATCCTCTGTGAAATGATGTTGTCTTTGACGAGTAAAAAAAAATCAAAAAAAAGCCGACTTCTCAGTCGGCTATTGCTTATTTCGTACCAAATATCTTATCGCCCGCATCACCGAGTCCCGGGATGATGTAGCCTTTTTCGTTCAGCCCCTGATCGATGGAGGCGGTGTACAGCTCAACGTCCGGGTGCGCGGCTTCCAGCGCGGCAATCCCTTCCGGTGCAGCCACCAGCACCAGCACTTTAATGCTCTGGCAACCGGCTTTTTTCAGCAGGTCGATGGTCGCGATCATTGAACCACCGGTCGCCAGCATCGGGTCAACCACCAATGCCAGACGTTCTTCGATATTAGAAACCAGCTTCTGGAAATAGGGTACAGGTTTCAGGGTTTCTTCATCACGGTACACGCCCACCACGCTGATACGCGCGCTCGGTACGTGCTCCAGAACACCCTCCATCATGCCCAGACCGGCACGCAGGATAGGGACAACGGTAATTTTCTTACCCTTGATCTGATCGATTTCAACCGGACCGTTCCAGCCTTCGATGGTGACTTTCTCAGTTTCTAAATCGGCAGTCGCTTCATACGTCAGCAGACTTCCCACCTCAGAAGCCAGTTCGCGAAAACGTTTCGTGCTGATGTCGTTCTCACGCATCAGGCCCAGCTTGTGTTTCACCAGCGGGTGTTTCACCTCGACGATCTTCATTGTTTATTCTCCTAAGGTGGTTGAGCTGCAAAAAAAAATCGCGAGATTATAACGCCATTTTTTTTCAATGCTACAGCCAATTGCCTGATCTGGATCATCAGGAACCCGGATAGAGTATAGACAGCCCAAAAAGCGTCATCGCATAAGGCGCTCGCAAACGTTTGCCTGCGCTGTTAGAATTGCCCCGCTTTATTCTTCAACCACCAACCCAAACCGCCGTGGGGACTTCGCAGTGACCGACAAAACCTCTCTCAGCTATAAAGACGCAGGCGTAGATATCGATGCCGGTAACGCATTGGTAGATCGCATTAAAGGTGTAGTAAAACAGACTCGCCGCCCTGAAGTAATGGGTGGACTGGGCGGTTTTGGTGCCCTCTGCGCATTGCCGCAAAAATACCGTGAACCCGTACTGGTTTCGGGCACCGACGGCGTTGGCACCAAGCTGCGTCTGGCGATGGATTTGAAACGCCACGATACTATTGGTATCGATCTGGTCGCGATGTGCGTCAACGATTTGATCGTTCAGGGTGCTGAACCGCTGTTCTTCCTCGATTACTACGCCACCGGCAAACTGGACGTCGATATCGCCGCCAGCGTGATAACCGGTATCGCCGAAGGCTGCAAGCAGTCTGGCTGTGCGTTAGTCGGGGGTGAGACCGCTGAAATGCCGGGTATGTATCACGGCGAAGATTATGACGTGGCAGGTTTCTGCGTCGGCGTGGTGGAAAAATCAGAAATTATCGACGGCAGTAAAGTTGCTGACGGCGACGTGCTGATCGGTCTTGCCGCCAGTGGCCCGCATTCCAACGGCTACTCTCTGGTGCGCAAAATTCTCGAAGTCAGCAACACTAATCCGGAAACCACCGATCTGGCAGGCAAACCGCTTGCCGATCACCTGCTGGCACCGACCAAGATTTATGTGAAATCGATCCTGAACCTTATCGAAAACGTTGATGTTCACGGCATCGTACATCTGACCGGTGGCGGCTTCTGGGAAAATATCCCACGCGTTCTGCCGGACAACACCCAGGTCATCATCAACGAATCCAGCTGGCAGTGGCCGGATGTATTCACCTGGTTGCAGACCACCGGTAACGTCAGCCGTCACGAAATGTACCGCACCTTTAACTGTGGCGTGGGCATGGTCGTGGCACTTCCGGCAGAACTCGCCGATCAGGCGATTGCTTTACTCAATGACAATGGCGAGAAAGCGTGGAAAATTGGCTATGTTAAAGCCTCTGACTCCGCTGAACGCGTGGTAATTGAGTAATCCGGTAAATCAACTGACTGAAGACAGGTAGCGATATGAAAAGGATTGTGGTTCTGGTATCAGGCGAAGGCAGTAATCTTCAGGCCCTGATTGATGCCTGCCAGCAGGGACGAATTAACGCAGAAATCACCGCTGTCTTCAGCAACAAATCCGCCGCTTACGGTCTGGAACGTGCACGACTGGCAAACATTGCAGCGCATGCGCTGGATGTCAAAGCTTACGAAGACCGCGCGGCGTTTGACGTCGCGCTGGCCGATGCTCTCGATGAGTACCAGCCGGACCTGGTCGTGCTGGCGGGGTACATGCGTATCCTGACTGCCGACTTCGTTCAGCGCTTTGCCGGACGTATGATCAACATCCACCCTTCCCTGCTGCCGAAATATCCGGGTTTGCACACTCACCGTCAGGCGATTGAAAATCAGGATACGGAACACGGCACCTCGGTGCATTTTGTGACGGAGCAGCTCGATGGCGGCCCGGTGATTTTGCAGGCCAAAGTGCCGGTATTTAGCGATGACAGCGAAGATGATTTGGTGGCCCGCGTACAAACGCAGGAGCACAATATCTATCCGCTGGTGGTCAGCTGGTTCGTTGAAGGCCGTTTATCCCTGAAAAACGATCGGGCATTGCTGGATAACAATCCACTCCCTGTTCAGGGTTACGCAGCGGATTAACCTGCTTAAGCGCGATGATTTCACTATAAACCGGCTTCGTGCCGGTTTTTTATTTCCTGTCATTTGACACTTGTTTACAGTTCAGCCGATATAATGGCGTTCCCGGCGCACGTTTAAACGTCGTTTGTGCGCCGACCTTCATCTGGAACACGGTTGTTTCAGATTTCATTTCCAAGAAGGTTACCTCAGGTAAAACGGCTTTATTTTTTGAGGAACACCCCATGTTTAGCAATAACAGCGTCAGATTACGTCCCCTGGAAAAGGATGACCTGTCGTTTGTTCACCGTCTTGATAATAACGCCAGCATCATGCGTTATTGGTTTGAAGAGCCTTACGAGGCATTCGTCGAACTGACCGATCTGTATAACAAACATATCCATGACCAAAGCGAACGCCGCTTTATTATCGAATTCCAGGGCGGGCCGGTCGGCCTTGTCGAACTGGTGGAAATTAATCATATTCACCGCCGTGCAGAATTCCAGATAATCATTGACCCGCAACATCAGGGCAAAGGATTTGCAGGCGACGCCGTGCGCCTGGCGATGGATTATGCCTTCTCGGTGCTTAACCTCTACAAACTGTATTTAATCGTCGATAAAGAAAATAAAAAGGCGATCCACATCTACAGTAAATTAGGGTTTGAGCTGGAAGGCGAACTGAAACAGGAATTCTTTGTGAACGGCGAATATCGCAGCGCCATCCGCATGTGTATTTTCCAGCCGCAGTTCCTGGCAAAATACAAAACCAAACCGGTACAGATCAAACCAGAAGCGGTGATTGGTGCCAGCGCGGTCTGATTTGATATATACAGTCCGGGTCAATTTTCTGCTGGTGAAGGGCGTAAATGTCCTTCACCGGTAAGACTTTTCCTGCGTTTTCCCCTCTTTTATTTCATCTGATAAATCTCTCCCTGTTATGTTGGACTTTCCTGTCAATCTTTCGCAATATTGTTAGTAGACACTAGGCCCCTCACACAAAAGGCTTCCTGTTACGCTGACCGTTGGAAAAGCGAACAGCACGAAGATGATGGTGAGCTAAATTGCGGTGTTTTCAGGCGAATTTCGCCTGTATGGGCCAGGTTGCACGCTAAACGAACGGAGTGAAAATGGGTCAGGAAAAGCTTTATATCGAGAAAGAACTAAGCTGGCTGTCCTTCAATGAACGCGTTTTGCAGGAAGCAGCGGACAAAAGTAATCCCCTGATCGAACGGATGCGGTTTTTAGGCATTTATTCCAATAACCTTGATGAGTTTTATAAAGTCCGCTTTGCCGATTTAAAACGACGGATCCTCATCAGTGAAGAGCAGGGTTTTCTCGGCGCATCGCGGCATTTGCTGAAAAAGATTCAGGCGAAAGTCCTAAGGATCGATCAGGAATTCGATAGCCTCTATAACGACCTGTTACTGGAGATGGCACGTAATCAGATCTTCCTGATTAACGAGCGTCAGGTGTCGGAAAATCAGCAGCTCTGGCTGCGTCAGTATTTCAAACATCACCTGCGTCAGCACATCACGCCTATCCTCATCAATCACGACACCAATCTGGTGCAGTTTCTTAAAGACGATTACACCTATCTGGCGGTCGAAATTATTCGCGGCGATGAGATCCATTACGCGCTGCTGGAAATTCCGTCAGACAAAGTACCGCGCTTTGTGAATCTGCCGCCGGAAGCGCCGCGTCGTCGCAAGCCGATGATCCTGCTTGATAACATCCTGCGTTATTGCCTCGACGACATTTTCAAAGGCTTCTTTGATTACGACACGCTGAACGCCTATTCGATGAAAATGACCCGTGATGCCGAATACGATCTGGTCACGGAAATGGAATCGAGCCTGCTGGAGCTGATGTCTTCAAGCCTGAAACAGCGACTGACCGCGGAGCCGGTGCGTTTTGTTTATCAGCGCGATATGCCTAATGAAATGGTGGAATTACTGCGCGGCAAGCTCGGGATCTCCAACTACGATTCGGTGATAGCCGGTGGTCGTTACCACAATTTCAAAGACTTCATCGGCTTCCCGAACGTCGGTAAAGCCAATCTGGTGAACCGTCCGCTGCCAAGACTGCGCCATCTGTGGTTCGATAAATTCCGCAACGGCTTCGCTGCCATCCGCGAGCAGGACGTGTTGCTGTATTATCCGTATCACACCTTCGAGCACGTGCTGGAGCTGCTGCGTCAGGCATCGTTCGATCCGAACGTGCTGTCGATCAAAATCAATATTTACCGTGTCGCCAAAGACTCGCGGATTATCGAATCGATGATCCATGCAGCGCACAACGGCAAGAAAGTGACCGTAGTGGTCGAATTGCAGGCGCGTTTCGACGAAGAGGCGAATATTCACTGGGCGAAACGTCTGACAGAAGCCGGTGTGCACGTTATTTTCTCTGCGCCTGGCCTGAAAATTCACGCCAAACTCTTTCTTATTTCCCGCCGCGAAGGCGACGAAATTGTCCGCTATGCTCATATTGGGACCGGAAACTTTAACGAAAAAACCGCCCGTCTTTATACCGACTATTCGTTGCTTACGGCTGATGCGCGCATCACCAACGAAGTCCGCAGGGTGTTTAACTTCATCGAGAACCCTTACCGCCCGGTTTCATTCGAGCATCTGATGGTGTCGCCGCAAAACTCGCGCGACATGCTTTACCGTCTGATAGACCGTGAAATCGCTAACGTTCAGGCCGGTGGAACCGGTGGTATTACGCTGAAAATCAACAACCTGGTGGATAAAGGACTGATTGACCGTCTCTACGTGGCGTCAAACGTGGGGGTAAAAATCCGTCTGCTGATCCGCGGTATGTGTTCACTGGTGCCCAATTTACCGGGGTTCAGCGAAAACATTCAGGTTACCAGCATCATCGACCGTTATCTCGAGCATGACCGCGTTTACGTGTTCGAAAACGGCGGCGATGCCAAAGTCTTCCTGTCGTCCGCCGACTGGATGACGCGCAATATCGATTACCGTATCGAAGTGGCGGTGGCGCTGCTCGATCCGCGTCTCAAACAGCGCGTGCTGGACATTCTGGAGTTGCTGTTTAATGACACTGTCAAAGCCAGAGTGATTGATAAAGAACTGAGCAACCGGTATGTTCCACGCGGAAATCGCCGCAAAGTCCGTGCGCAACTGGCGATTTACGAGTATTTGAAAGATCTGGAACAACAGAGTCAGCAAGCCTGAACCCCCTGGAGCGTTACACGATTATGCCCCTTAAAAACAGCTCATTGAGTGCCAAGCCACAGGAAATTGCGGCGATCGATCTCGGGTCGAACAGTTTCCACATGGTGATTGCGCGCGTCGTCAACGGCGCCTTGCAGGTGTTAGGCCGCCTGAAACAGCGCGTTCATCTGGCTGACGGCCTCGACAGTAAAAATGTGCTCAGTGAAGAAGCCATTCAACGCGGGCTGGATTGCCTGGCTTTGTTTGCCGAACGCCTGCAGGGCTTTCCGGATAACAACGTCACTATCGTCGGGACGCATACTCTGCGTCAGGCGGTGAATGCTGAGGAATTCCTCAAGCGCGCCGCAGAAGTCATCCCCTACCCGATCGAAATCATCTCCGGTCAGGAAGAAGCACGTCTGATTTTCATGGGCGTGGAACACACGCAACCAGAAAAAGGCCGCAAACTGGTCGTTGATATCGGGGGCGGATCCACAGAGCTGGTTATCGGCGAAGACTTCGAGCCGTTGCTTGCCGAAAGCCGCCGCATGGGCTGCGTCAGCTTTGCGCAGATGTTTTTCCCGAACGGGGAAATCACCCGCAGCAATTTCAAACGTGCGCAGCTCGCCGCCGCACAAAAGCTGGAAACGCTGGCGTGGCAGTATCGTCTGCAAGGCTGGCAATATGCGCTCGGTGCGTCCGGCAGCATCAAAGCCGCCCATGAAGTGCTGGTGGAAATGGGCGAGAAAGATGGCCTCATCACGCCGGAACGCCTGGAAATGCTCACCGAAGCGGTGCTGGATTTTAAGAGTTTCGATGCGCTGGATTTACCGGGGCTGTCGGAAGATCGTCAGTCGGTATTCGTGCCGGGCCTGGCTATTTTGCGCGGCGTGTTTGATGCGCTGGCGGTTAAAGAACTCCGCCTTTCCGATGGTGCGCTGCGCGAAGGCGTGCTGTACGAAATGGAGGGCCGCTTCCGTCATCAGGATATCCGTACCCGTACCGCGAAAAGTCTGGCCGAGCATTACAATATCGACCGGGAACAGGCGCGCCGCGTGCTGGAAACCACCGAGCAGCTCTACAGCCAGTGGCTGGCGCAAAACACCAAGCTGGTTCAGCCACAGCTGGAGTCGCTGCTAAAATT
This sequence comes from Rahnella sp. 1L-D-7-B-C2, assembly GCF_057290995.1. NCBI lineage: Bacteria > Pseudomonadati > Pseudomonadota > Gammaproteobacteria > Enterobacterales > Yersiniaceae > Rahnella > Rahnella sp. 1L-D-7-B-C2. The sequence goes on from NZ_JBXAVQ010000007.1 coordinate 44,612, forward strand.
CAGCGCCATGTTGCATGAAGTGGGCCTGAGCATTAACCACACCGGTATGCACCGCCACTCTTCTTACATCCTGCAAAACACCAATCTGCCGGGGTTTAATCAGGAACAACAAACGTTGCTGGCAACACTCGTGCGTTTCCATCGCAAAGCGATCAAGCTGGAAGAGCTGCCGCGCCTTAACCTGTTCAAGAAGAAGCATTATATTCCTCTGATCCAGTTATTGCGCCTCGGTGCCCTGCTCAATAACCAGCGTCAGTCCACCACCACACCGGAGTCACTGCGATTGTCGACGGATGACAATCACTGGACGCTACGCTTCCCCGCGGGATATCTGGCGCAGAATAACCTGGTTCAGCTCGATTTTGAGCGCGAACAAAGTTACTGGGATGACGTGACCGGCTGGAAACTGATGCTGGAAGAAGAAGACGGTGAAGCGAAAGAAAGTTAAGCGGTTTTGCGTCACGCCATGACGCAGGATAGCGAAACAAAAAGCCCTCAGGCACGTTGTGCACTGAGGGCTTTTTCTTACGTGTCATCTCTGCTGTCAGGCTTGCGGTACTTCCAGCAGCGCCGATAAAAGCTGCGGTTTTCCGACCAGATAACCCTGCATGTAATCCACGCCCAGTGCGTGCAACGCCGCTTTCTGCTCTTCGGTTTCCACATATTCCGCCACAATCGCCAGATGCTTCATCCGCGCCACCTGGCAAATCGACTGCACAATGTAACCATCCAGCGAATCTGTCAGCATGTTGCGCACAAAGCTGCCGTCAATCTTGAGGATATCGGCCTCAATCGCTTTCAGGCGGCCATAGCTGGCGTAGCCTGTACCAAAGTCGTCGATAGCAATACGGCAGCCATAATGGCGCAGCTCACGCATGGCATGGTTAGCGTACGTTACATCCTGCAATAAGTGCGACTCGGTAACTTCCAGCACGATCTGGAAGGGTTCCACCTCGAACTCCTTCATCAGCGCTTTGAAATCGCGGGTGAAGGTCGGGCGACACAGAGTCGATGGCGTAAAGTTGACGGCAAAACGCAGGCTCGGCAGGCGCACACGGTTCTGACTGATAAACATCAGCGTGTGCCTGAGTACCCACATATCCATCTGATACGACAGACCAAATTCATGCACTACCGGCAGGAATTTATCCGGCATGATCAGCGCGTTATCTGAACCTTCCGACAAGCGCAGCAGAATTTCATGATAGCTGTCCCCGCGCACGCCCAGGATCGGTTGTGCCATCAGTACAAAGCGGTCATCATCCAGCGCGCGCTGGATCTTATGCAGCATATCAACTTTATCTCTGATTTCAGTCTGCACCTGGCTATGATCGCTTTTATTCGATTCCGGCTTCCCGGTGGTCAGCGACATTTCGGCAATTCCGCTCAGTTCACCCAGTAAAATCGGCAGATGTTCGACCGGCGAATAGACGGTGCAATATGACAAACCGATATTCGGATGCAGCGGTAGGCCATTCCAGATCAGCCGAAAATCTTCAACGTACTCATACAACTGAATAAGCTTTTCTTCGACATTGTCACAGTTCAGCCGCAGAACCAGATCGTAGCCCGGCAGGTGATAGACTTTTTCACCGGGCCGTAAGTAAGGCCTCAGCCCCATCGCCAGCTGCCGTTTGAACTGAATACGCAGTTGCATCCCGTAATTACGGCTCAGCACATCCATATCTGAAACACGTACAAAGCACAGCAGCGAACGCGGATATACCGCCAAATCCCGGTTAAAAGCGCGCAGATTAGGCAGTCCGAATACCGGATCCTGCAGCGCTGCCGCTTTGAACTTTTTCATCAGCAACCGCTGGCGCGAAGAAATCACCGCCATCAGCAACAGCGTGGAGGTATAAACCAGCATCAGGGCAGAGACAAAAACCAGATTATGAATAAAGTTTTGCTCAGTAATAAAGCCCTGATAGTTATGGAATAAAATGGTGAGGGTGACGGTCCACACGATGCTGATGAAGTAATAGCCGTAACGCAGTGCGCCGAACAGCAGCACCGGGAACAACAGTGTGAGCGTATAATCGCTGAGCAAAATTTTCATGAAGGGCTCGCTCAGCCCCTCGATGCACAGCAACGCGACCATCCCACTAAGGAGGATAAACCACACCACGATTTCCCAAGGCTTCACACTGGGCGCGCACTGCTTACGCAGCATCATGCGTAACACGCGCCAGTAACGTGGCTGTCGCAGAATACGGATCACCAGATAAATCAGATGCGAGTTAAGCAGTATCCCCAGAATCATGGACTGAAGATTAATCAGCGTGCGCAGCGTCATGAATTCGCGGGTCGCCATGCCCAGATACTGCGGCAGCAGACCACTTTCCACTACGATTTGCAGCACGATGATGAAGAAGAACGTCAGGAAAATCAGCAGCCAGCCGACGCGCACCCACGGCTGATTCATCAACCCAAGCGGGGCGGACCAGCGACTTCCCGCCTGCCAGCGATATCCCAGCCAGGCAAGAAACAGTGACGTGAAGTAAATCACTGTCATCAGCGTGCCCATTTCCGCCCCTACGCGCAGGTAATAGCGCAGAAACAGCGCCAGCACAATGCCGGGGAATGCCGCCCAGTCAAAGACCATCAGCAGCGCCACGCAGGTCGCGAGCGGCATGTAAATCAGATACGTTCGACCTTCCGGCAACATAATGATCGGAGAGAGCGAAGAGGTGATGGGGATCAGCACCAGCGCGCAGAAGATCGGAAGTCCCCACCATTTATGGCGCAGTTCATTCCAGGAAAAGAATTTTTGCATCGGGTTCATCGTAAGTTTTGCGGACAGGAGTCATGCCGCTGTAAAAGGTATCAGGATGAAACGGGCGTCATGAAATCGCCGGGCGACAGTGACGACAGGCTCCGCATTCAATTATCGTCACAAAAATGTCATTTCACAGAAACCAGCAGAAAAAAGAAAAACAGCGGAGGTCGGTGTCAAAAATCTTAAAATAGAGCTGAATTCTAATGGGCTTTATATTAATGCTCTTGATACTGATCAATAAACACATTCTTCAATTTTTTGACCAAAAAGACCTTAAACAATTTCTCACGTTATTAACAAATTAACAAATACATTCAAATCCATGAGATTAACTTTAAACGTATAGATTTTCTGAATGGTAATGTCATCGTGCGACTTCACTTATCAGTGAAAATAAACCGCACTTTTTGCTTTTTGCCTTTATCTGGAGAGTCGTTTAGTTGTGCGTTATATTGTAACCGTTATCATTTACATCTTTTATCACTGCCACCGGAGCAAAGATCCCCTTAACGGACTTTACTATGTCTCGAAAATCCAACATCAAGTTGATGACGAAAATCGTGTTGTCGATAAGCTTTATTATTTTGTTCGGACGTCTGGTCTACTCCGCTGTCGGCGCGTATTCGCATCATCAGAATCAAAAGCAAATTCAACGCGAAGCGCAGACCGAAGCCCGTCCTGAACACACCGATACGACGAAATCCATACCGGCGCCCTGAAGGCCTGCCGGACGTAAAAAAGAGAAAGGGCCCTGAATGTCTGCCGAAAAACCAAAGAATTACGGCCAAAAGCTGGCGGAAAGTCGCCGCCGGATCCTCGATCTCCTGCTTAACACCGATGAACTCGCCGACAGTATTCTCGGGGAAGAGATTGAAGTTGATGACGCCACGCGCGCACAGCTTATGGACTACACCGCAGAGCTCAGCGCGCGGGTACAAAAACTCCACGCAGCCGACGTCGCCGACGTACTCGAAGCGTTACCGATCCGCGAACGTCTGGCGCTGTGGCGGCTGGTCGAACCGGCCGCGCGCGGTAAAGCGCTGGTCGAAGTCTCAGAAACCGTCTGGGACAGCCTGATCGAAGAAATGAGCGACAAAGACCTGCTGAAAACCATGTCGCTGCTCGACGTGGACGATCAGGTATATCTGGCGGAATACCTGCCGCGTGATCTGACAGGCCGCGTACTCACGTCGCTGGAACCGAAGCAGCGGGAAAAAGTCCGCGAAGTCATGAAGTTCAACAAAGATTGCGTGGGCCGTATCATGGATTTCGAGCTGATGACCGTCCGCCCGGACGTCACGCTCGCGACCGTACAGCGCTTTCTGCGTTTGCAAAAACGTATTCCGCAGGCCAGCGATAAGTTGTTTATCACCGATCGCAAAAACACCCTGCTCGGCGAACTGCCCCTTACCGCGATTTTGCTTAATCCGCCGGAGACGAAAGTCGCCGACGTGATGATTACCGATCTCACCAGCTTTGAACCGGAAGATAAAGCCGAAGATGCCGCCAGCGCGTTCGAACGTTATGACCTGATTACTGCACCGGTAGTAGATAAAAAGGGCAAGCTGATGGGGCGACTGACGGTGGAAGAAATCGTCGACTTCGTCAATAACGATACTGACAGCAATCTGCGCCGCATGGGCGGTCTGAGCCCGGAAGAGGATGTGTTTTCTCCGGTCAGCAAAGCGGTACGTAACCGCTGGGCGTGGCTGGCGATCAATCTGTGTACCGCCTTTATTGCGTCGCGCGTTATTGGCCTGTTCGAACACACGATTTCGCAGCTGGTAGCACTGGCTGCGCTGATGCCGATTGTCGCCGGGATTGGTGGTAACACCGGTAATCAGACCATCACGATGATCGTGCGCGGTCTGGCCTTGCACCATGTACAGGTAGGAAACCTGAAATTTCTGATGTTCAGGGAACTCGGCGTGGCGCTGATCAACGGCCTGGTCTGGGGCGGCCTGATGGGCATCGTCACCTGGCTGCTTTACGGCGACTGGGAGATGGGCGGTGTGATGACGCTGGCGATGATTCTCAACCTGCTGCTGGCGGCTCTGATGGGTGTAATTATTCCGTTAACCATGGTGCGCATCGGCCGCGATCCGGCTATCGGTTCCAGCGTGATGATTACCGCGCTGACCGACACCGGCGGCTTCTTTATCTTCCTCGGCCTCGCCACAATCTTCCTGATCTGATGGCGTTTTCCGGCCCTCGGGCCGGGAATTCCCCTTTTCGCAAAACAATCACAACAATAGCTCTGAAAACCTCGTTTTATTTCGATTAACGGATTATTCGTTATCGCCGAAAGAGTGATGTAGAATTCATACTAATAATCCTAAAATAATAATCATTCACACCGACACAAAGTGAATCGCCTGAACAGGCCTTATCTCCAGTGAGCCGGTGATAAATAACAGCAAAAACAAACGTCAATGTTACTGCCTGCTGCTCATTGCCAGACAGAAAAAGGTTTTCACCGTGGAAAAAAGCAAACCGACCGCGTTCCTTGTGGAAAAGGTCAACTGGAAAGTGCCTCTGCTGACTGGCATCGCCATTTGTCTGCTGGCTCTGGCCTGTCTGAATATCATCCAAAAAACCTCCAGTCTGGCAGGATTGTGGTTACCCACGGCGTTTCTGATCCCCGTGCTGTTCCATCACCGTTATCTGGACTGGATCCCGCTGCTTTGCGCTGCGGCGTTAGGTATTGCCGCCGCGCATACCCTTATGGGATCACACATCCTGGGTTATCTGCCCTACACCCTCAACAATCTGATCGAGGCCACGCTGTGCGCCCTGCTGCTGCGTCGGGCATTGCCGCAACAAGATCCGCTTTCCGGCCTGAGTCACTGGGTGAAATTTTTAGTCATTGCCGTGATTTTCTGTCCACTGTTCAGCTCAGTGGTCATGGTGATGTACATTCTGCACATCCACACCTCGGCGCAATTGCAGGAGCGTTTTGCGACCTGGTTTATGTCCGAAGCGGTAGCAATCCTCGCGCTGACTCCTCTGGGGCTTATCTATCAGCGAGGTTATTTCACGCAAATTCTGACTTCCCGCCGTCTGGTTGAATTGCTGGTCACGCTGATTGTGACGCTGTCGCTCGGTTTTATGGCGCTCAAATGGCTGCCTTATACCTTCGCCTTTATCACGATCCCCCTGCTTTGGGCTGCCATTCGTTTGCCGCGCATTGAGGCATTTATTATTTTCCTGTCGATGACGCTGATGATTGCCCTGCTGCAAACCAGCGGCATTATTACTGTCCAGCCTCATGCCATCCAGATCCCACAAGGGCTGATCTTCCTGCCGCTGTTACTGATTCTGCTGCCCGCGAATGCGATGGCGATGGCGATGCATGCCCTGCGCACGGAAAAATCGCACATCACACAGAGCGAAAACCGTTTTCGTAACGCGATGGAGTATTCGGCGATTGGCATGGCACTGGTCTCGCCGCAGGGCAAATGGCTACAGGTGAATAAATCACTGTGCAAACTGCTGGGCTACGAGGCAGATTATCTGAAAACACTGTCGTTTCAGGAGATCACTCACCCGGAAGATTTAGGTAAAGATCTCGCTCTGCTCCAGCAGTTGTTAGACGACGATATTCAGAGCTACAACATGGAGAAACGTTACCTGTGCCGCAGCGGCGAAATGGTCTGGGTGCTGCTGGCGGTTTCTCTGGTGCGCGATGAGAACCAGAATCCGCTCTATTTCATCTCTCAGATTGAAGATATCACCGAGCTGAAACACACCGAAATCACCAATAAACGTCTGTCCGAAGCATTGCATGAAGAGAAAGAGCTGCTGCACATCACGCTCAATTCCATCAACGAGGCCGTGATTTCGACCGACCGGGATCTCAACATCACCTTTATGAATCCGGTCGCCGAGAAGATGACCGGCTGGAAAGAGTCTGAGGCGCAAGGGCAGCCGGTTGGCCTTATCGTACATATCACCAAAGGGCCGGAAGGGCCGTTGCTCGATAATTTGCAGCAGTTCGATATCAGCGAGAATCTGCACTCTTCGGTCGAGCAGTCTCTGGTATTGCACGGCCACGGCACCGGCCTGTTTGACGTTCAGCTGGCAGTATCGCCGTTGCGCACGCTGAAAGATGAACCGATCGGCATTGTGCTGGTCTTGCAGGACGTCAGCAAATCCCGTGAGCTGATGCGCAAACTCAGCTACAGCGCCTCGCATGATTTGCTCACCGGTTTAGCCAATCGCGGCAGTTTCGAAAAAAGCCTGAAAAAAGCCCTCAGCCTGACGGCGGTACAGCAGCAGGCGCACAGTCTGGCATTTATCGATCTCGACCGTTTCAAGGCTATAAACGATACGGCGGGCCACGCAGCAGGCGACGAATTACTGCGTCAAATCAGTACGCTGATGAAGGATCACATTCGCAACAGCGATCGTCTGGCGCGGCTGGGTGGCGATGAATTTGCGCTGATCCTTTTCGATTGTCCGCTGGATCAGGGGCTGAATACCCTTCAGCAGCTGGTCAATAAGATCAATGCGTACCAGTTTATCTGGGAAGATCAGATTTACCGCATCGGTGCCAGCGCCGGGCTCACGCTGATTAACAATGCCAATATCAGCGGCAGTGAGTACATGGCACAGGCTGATGTCGCCTGTTACACCGCCAAACATAACGGGCGCGGACGGGTTTTCACCTTTGAATCACGGCAAAAACTGCAACTTTCCTCGCACACGGCGCTGTTCCGCCCCGAAGACGTCACCCGTATTTTGAGTGAAAATCAGATAACCCTGCACTGCCGTGCGGCGTCGCCGCCCAAAACGCCGCTGTCGGTGTGCTTCTATCAGATGTCTTTACAGCTCGCGCTCCCCAATCAGATGGCGCAAACCGCCGATCTGTTCCTGCAGGCCGCTCATTTCTACGACATGATGCCGCAGGTTGATCGCTGGTTGTTACACCGCGTGCTGATCGATTACGGACAGGGCATCGCTAATAAAGGCATTTGCGTGGCGATCCCGGTGTCGACGGAAGGCTTGTTGCTGCCATCGCTGCGCGCTGATTTGCTGGAGATGCTCAATGAAACGCCGCTGCCAATGTCATCAATCAACCTGATGATTGACGACGCAGTCCTGCTAAAGCATCCAGATTTACGGGTGTTTATTGCACAAATCCGCCGTCGGGGCTGCAAAATTGTGGTGCAGAACATTGGTAAGAACATGGTGGAATTTAACCAGCTGCCGGCTGATACGGTGGATTACGTGCAGATCGACCCGAGCTTTATGGCGCAGATCCATTACAACCAGATGCATGAAGTACTGGTGACTATTTTGCACGGCAACACCCACCGGCTGAATGCTCAGACGCTGGCGGGACCGGCCGATATCACCGAGACGCTGGAGAAACTGACCGGGATCGGCATCGATCTGGTTGGCGGCGACACCATCGCCCCGGAAACCTCACTGGAAAAACTGCTCAACACCGGCTATTTCGGCATTCACTGAGGTGTGTCCGGCTGCCAGTCATGGTTGAACCATAAATGCAACGTGGCGTAAGTGCGCCACGGCTGCCAGATTTCGGCGTAGCGGGCAATTTTACCCGGCGTCATGCCCGGAAAACGCTGTTTGATCAGATAATCTCCACCAAGGAAAATATCCGGCGCTGACCATGCGCGCATCGCCACATAACTGGCGGTCCAGCTGCCAATGCCGGGCATCGCCAGCAGCATTTTGATTCCTTCCTGCGCATCGGTCATTTCATCAAGCGGCAACCGCCCCTCTTCCACCGCCTGCGCCAGCCCGATCAGACAGGCCGCGCGTTTCGCCTGCACGCCAATTCCGCGTAAATCGTCCACCGTCAGTTGCCCGAGGGTTGCCGGGGATGGGAATAGATGCGTCAGCGCCGCAAAGGGCGTCCTCACCGGTTCACCCCACTTTTGCGTCAGCCGCGTCGCCAGCGTCGCGGCCATTTTCACGCTGACCAGTTGTCCGAGGATCGCCCTGACCACCAGTTCAAAACGGTTCACACAGCCCGGCAATCTCAGCCCGATGGCATTTTCCGCCAGCGCCCCCAGCCCGGCGGCGATCTGCTCCGGTTCAGCATCCAGATCCAGCAACCGCCGCACGTGCTTCGCCACGTTATCCGCAACGGGTTCCAGCGACGGCGAGACCTCGAGTTCAACGCTGTTGAGATCAGGCAATGGTCGGATCCTGAACCAGCCGGTCAGACGTTCGCCCTTGTGCATTACCGCCAGCGTGCGCTGGTAGAATTCGCCGTCCTGCTGCTCAACGCCCAGCAAAGCGCGCGCGCCAAGAAAGGCTGTCATCCATTGCCAGTCATAGGGTGGCTGATAGGTCAGAAGCATGGTTGTCACAGGACGATCCTTATAAAAATGGCCCCCGGTTGGGAGCCATTGAGCGTAGCTGAAAAAACGGAGAAAGGACTACTTTCTGCGCCAGGTGGTGCCTGCCGCTCCATCTTCCAGAACGATACCCATTTCATTCAGACGGTCGCGCGCTTTATCCGCCATGCCCCAGTCTTTGCTGGCGCGGGCGTCGTTACGCTGTTTGATCAACGCTTCGATTTCAGCCACTTCGTCGTCGCTATCCGCCTGCGCACCAGATTTGAGGAACTGCTCCGGATCCTGCTCCAGCAAGCCGAGCACCGCCGCCAGTTGACGCAATTCTGCCGCCATGCCATTGGCCGCCGCCATGTCTTCCGTTTTCAGGCGGTTGATGTCACGCGCCATATCGAACAACACGGAATAGGCTTCCGGCGTGTTGAAATCGTCGTCCATCGCCGCACGGAAGCGGGCGACAAACGCCTGGCCACCGGCCGGAGTCGCACTGGCGTCGGTGCCGCGCAGTGCGGTGTACAGACGTTCCATCGAGGTTCGCGCCAGTTTCAGATTCTCTTCGCTGTAGTTGAGCTGGCTGCGGTAATGGCCGGACATCAGGAAGTAACGCACGCTTTCAGCATCGTAATATTTCAGCACGTCGCGCACGGTGAAGAAGTTATCCAGTGATTTTGACATCTTCTCACGGTCGATCATTACCATGCCGGAGTGCATCCAGGTATTCACATACGGGCCGTTGTGCGCGCAGCTTGACTGAGCGATTTCGTTTTCATGGTGCGGGAACATCAGGTCAGAACCGCCACCATGGATATCAAAATGATCGCCCAGCTGTTTGCAGTTCATCGCCGAACATTCGATGTGCCAGCCTGGACGGCCTTCGCCCCACGGGGACGTCCAGCTCGGTTCGCCCGGTTTGGACATTTTCCACAGCACGAAGTCCATCGGGTTGCGTTTCACATTCGCTTCAACTTCCACGCGCGCGCCGGCCTGCAGTTGATCCAGATCCTGACGGGACAGCAAACCGTAATCAGGATCGCTTTCCACCCAGAACATCACGTCGCCGTTCGACGCCACGTAAGCGTGGTTGCGATCGATAAGCTTTTGCACGATTTCGATGATTTCATCAATGTGCTGTGTGGCACGCGGTTCAGAATCCGGCGGCAGAATGTTCAGTGCAGCGAAATCATTGTGCATTTCGGCAATCATACGGTCGGTTAAGGCCGAAAAATGTTCGCCCTTCTCAGCGGCACGTTTGATGATCTTGTCGTCGATATCGGTAATGTTACGCACATATTTCAGGTCGTAACCGAGGTAACGCAGGTAGCGCGAAACCACGTCGAAAGATACAAAGGTGCGACCGTGGCCGATGTGACACAGGTCGTAAACAGTGATCCCACACACGTACATCCCGACTTTACCGGCATGAATTGGCTTGAATTCCTCTTTTTGGCGACTCAGGGTATTAAAAATCTTCAGCATCAGGCTATTCCGTGTGTTGGGCGTAGAAAATGATGGTTGTGCGCTTACGCGACACTCCGCCTCATAATATAACGAAAACGCCTTCACCGAAACGGCATAAGGCCGCAGGACGGGCTTTAGTCGTCACAAACCGTCTGCTTACGGCAACTTTTGAGTTATGGTATAAGAAAAGGCTATAGTAGCGACTCTTACTAAGAGCACACATCAACATAAGCAGGATGATTAATATGGTCACTTTCCACACCAACCACGGCGACATCGTAGTAAAAACTTTTGCTGACAAAGCGCCCGTTACGGTTGAAAACTTCCTGAACTATTGCCGTAAAGGCTTCTACGACAACACAATTTTCCACCGTGTTATCGACGGTTTCATGATCCAGGGCGGCGGTTTTGAGCCAGGCATGAACCAGAAAAATACTGATGCTCAGATTAAAAACGAAGCAGACAACGGCCTGAAAAACACCAAAGGCACCCTGGCGATGGCGCGTACCAACGATCCGCACTCTGCCACTGCACAGTTCTTCATCAACGTGACTGACAACGATTTCCTGAACCATAGCGGCAAAAACGCGCAAGGTTGGGGTTACTGCGTATTCGCAGAAGTGGTTGAAGGTCAGGACGTGGTTGATGCGATCAGAGCGGTAAAAACCGGTCGCAGCGGCATGCACCAGGACGTTCCAAAAGAAGATGTTGTGATCAAAAGCGTTACAGTCAGCGAATAACCGACGTTTATTAAGAACACGTCGGGATGACCACGTTTTTTATCGCAGATATTCATCTTTGCGCACAGGAACCGGCAATCACTGCCGGTTTTCTGCGTTTTTTACGCGAAGATGCGCCGCAGGCCGACGCGCTGTACATTCTCGGTGACTTATTCGAAGCCTGGATTGGTGACGATGATCCTGAGCCGTTGCATAAGCAAATCGCTGCGGCGTTAAACCACCTCCATCAGCAAGGCGTGCCCTGTTTCTTCATCCACGGCAACCGCGATTTTCTGCTCGGCAGACGTTTCGCGCGCGACAGCCTGATGACGCTTCTGCCGGAAAAGAAAGTCCTCGAACTCTATGGTCGCCGCGTGCTGATCCTGCACGGTGACACGCTGTGTACCGATGACGTCGCCTATCAGAACTTCCGCAAAAAAGTGCACAATCCGCTGATCCAAAAGCTGTTCCTGATGTTGCCGCTAAAATGGCGTCTGGGCATTGCCGCCAAAATGCGCGCCAACAGCAAAGCCTCAAATCAGGGAAAATCACTGGCAATTATGGATGTCAATCCTCAGGCGGTGGTCAGCGAAATGCAGGCGGCAGGCGTTGAATGGATGATTCACGGCCACACGCATCGCCCCGCAGTCCACGACGTGCCGCTCGGTGATAAAACCGGCCACCGCGTGGTATTGGGCGCATGGCACGAAGAAGGATCGATGGTCAAAGTGACTGCCGAAAACGTGGAGCTGGTCAGCTTCCCGTTTTGAGACCGCACACGGGTGTTCCGCTGTGAAAGCGGAACTGTTCATCCGGCGACAAAATTAACTCCGCTTCAATCCTCCCGAAAAATTCCACCCGATCGCTGATATCCGTGCCGGCATACTGCTCCGCCAGCGCCAGATAATCGGCGAAGTGCCGTGATTCCGAGCGCAAAAGTGACGTGTAAAAACGCGACAATGTGTCATCCAGATGTGGCGCGATTTTAGCGAAACGTTCGCAGGAACGCGCCTCGATGTAGGCACCGATAATCAGCCGGTCCACCAGAATATTCAGATCGTCGTGATGCCGGGTGTGTTTGATCATGCCGCTCGCATAGCGCGACGGCGAAAGCTGGGTGTAAGTGACGTTGCGCTTTTGCATGATTTCCACCACCTGCTCGAAGTGGTGCAGCTCTTCGCGTGCCAGCCGCGCGGCACAAAATAATAATTCGGTACGGTCGAGGTATTTGGTCATCAGGCTCATCGCCGTGGCCGCCGCCTTCTTTTCGCAGTTGGCGTGGTCAATCAGCATCACCGCCTGATTTTCCAGCGCAACATCCACCCACAGAGCCGGTGTTTCACAGTGCAGAAAATCATAAATCGGTGCCAGTAAAGCCTGCGTCATAAATCAGTTTCCCGTCGTGTGAGCTATCAATAGAGTGGATGGGATTATACAAATCTGCCGACAACTTCTCAGCAAAAAAGCGCGGTTCTGCGGCGACGCAACCGTTTTCCTTGCTTCATGAGCGTGATATCATTTGCGCCCTCTCCGCCAGAACCTGTCCTCTGGCGATGCTTGCATAATCACAGGAGCTATACAGACATGTCATCCAACGTTACCCCGGCAAAAATAGCCATCGTTATGGGGTCTAAAAGTGACTGGGCGACCATGCAGTTCGCCGCCGAAGTGCTCACAACGCTGAATATTCCTTTCCATGTCGATATCGTCTCCGCTCACCGCACGCCGGACAAATTGTTCACTTTCGCGGAACAAGCTTCGGCCAACGGGTTTGATGTAATCATCGCAGGCGCAGGCGGCGCGGCGCATCTTCCGGGCATGCTGGCCGCAAAAACGCTGGTACCCGTGCTGGGCGTGCCGGTGCAAAGTGCTGCGCTGAGCGGCATCGACAGCCTGTATTCCATCGTACAAATGCCGCGCGGCATTCCGGTGGGTACGCTGGCTATTGGCAAAGCAGGTGCTGCGAACGCCGCCCTGCTGGCCGCACAAATTCTGGCACTGCACGATACTCAAATCAGCAAAAACCTGGCCGCATGGCGCAAGGCACAAACCGATGAAGTCCTGAATAATCCGGATCCGCGGGAGGAAGCATGAAGCCCGTCTGCGTACTCGGAAACGGTCAGTTAGGCAGAATGCTGCGTCAGGCGGGCGAACCGCTGGGGATTGCCGTTTATCCGGTGGGTCTTGATGCCGAACCGGAAGCCGTGCCTTATCAGCAAAGCGTCATCACCGCCGAAATCGAACGCTGGCCGGAAACCGCGCTGACCCGCGAACTGGCGACGCACACCGCGTTCGTGAACCGCGACATTTTTCCGCGTCTGGCCGATCGCCTGACGCAAAAGCAGTTACTGGATAAGCTCAGTCTGGCCACCGCGCCGTGGCAGTTACTGGCTGATGCCGCCGAATGGCCGCAGGTTTTCTCAGAGCTCGGTGAACTGGCGATTGTAAAACGTCGCGTCGGCGGTTACGACGGCCGCGGCCAATGGCGTCTGCGTTCTGGCGAAGAAGCGGCATTGCCGAAAGACTGCTACGGCGAATGCATCGTTGAACAGGGCATCAATTTTTCCGGCGAAGTGTCGCTGGTCGGTGCGCGCGGTCACGATGGTAAAACTGTCTTTTATCCGCTCACCCACAACCTGCATCAGGACGGCATTCTGCGCACCAGCGTAGCGCTGCCGCAGCCCGACGTCGCCCTGCAACAGCAGGCGGAAAACATGTTGTCGGCAATTCTTAATGAACTCAATTATGTCGGCGTGATGGCGATGGAGTGTTTTGTGGTCAGCGAAGGTTTGTTGATCAACGAACTGGCCCCACGCGTACATAACAGCGGGCACTGGACGCAAAACGGCGCATCTTACAGCCAGTTTGAAATGCACCTGCGGGCGATCCTTGGCCTGCCACTGCCGAAACCTGTCGTCAGTACGCCGTCGGTGATGGTCAATCTGATTGGTACCGATGTCACCACGCAGTGGCTCAGCCTGCCGCTGGTGAACCTGCACTGGTACGAGAAAGAAGTCCGTCCCGGACGTAAAGTCGGACACCTGAATCTCAACGATGCCAGTGCCAGCCTGCTGAAAGATAACCTGTCCGCACTGATCCTGATGCTGCCGCAAGAGTACGCCAGCGGGATCGAATGGGCGATGGCAAAGCTGTAACTTTAAGCTCCCTCCCCTGCGATGAACTGAACCCTTAAAGTTGGACTTCAGATTTACGTTAGGGGAACATATGAGTCCGGTATTCTACCGGACTCATACCGCCTAGTTTCATTTTAATCCTGTCGTGATTGTAGTACCCGATGTATTCCTCTATCGACGCTGCCAGTTCTTCTGTGCCCGCGTAAGTTTTACCGTGGAACATTTCCGTTTTTAACACCGCGAAGAAGCTTTCCATCGCCGCATTATCATAGCAGTTACCTTTGCGCGACATGCTCTGCCGCAACCCCGCATCACTCACCTGTTTCTGCCATGCACTCATGCGGTATTGCCACCCCTGATCGCTGTGGAATAACGCATTTTTTCTGACATGACCTGAAGTAAGTAACTGCTTTAACATCCTTTCTGTCAGCTCATAAGTCGGCCGCGTTCCCATACTCATCGCCACGATTTCACCGTTATACAGATCCATGACCGGCGATAAATACAGCTTGCTTCCCGCTACGTTGAACTCTGTGACATCTGTCACCAGCTTCACACCGGGACCGCAAGCCGTAAACTCTCTTTTGAGCAGGTCCGGCGCCGGCCCCATGCCGATTTCGCCTTTCCAGCTTCGGTATTTTTTAGCCCGCACACGCGCCTGCACACCCATTTCTGCCATCAGACGGCTGACCTTTTTATGATTCACCTGCAGCCCCTGATTATGCAGTGCGGCAGTGACACGCCGGTAGCCGTAGCGGCGTTTGTGGCGGATGGCTATCTGCCGGATGATATCGCACAGCGCCACGTCGCAACCGATCGCTTCACGCGATTGCCACCAGTACCAGGTGCTGCGTGGCAGCGTCGCGGATTTCAGCAGGTCACGCAGACGATGCTCACCGATTAATGCCCTGATGGCGTTGATTTTTTCTTCTGTTCTGCTTTTGCTTTCATCAGGGCGTCTAACTTTTCGTGGTAAGCACGTTCGGCGCGCAGATAGCGGACTTCTTCCAGCAGTTCTGCAGGCGTCATTTCTTCAGGCTGTTTTGCGGTTTTTTGAGCTTTCTGAGCCATGTCTTTTCTCTCTTTCTCTGCCGTGGTGGTGGCCTTTCTGGCCTCCTGCACCCAGCGTCTGACGGTTTTATGATCAGAAATATTAAACCGCCCAGCGGCGGTACGCATAGAAAGATGTTCACGAAGCGCGACGTTCACTACGTGAGCACGAAAATAGGCAGAATAGTAAGACGAGGTTTTGGGTAACAAGGCGGCCTGACCGTGAAGGCGGTAAGCCGCAGTCCATGCCCGAAGTGAGGAGGTCGGAACCTGATACTTTTTGGCGGTAAGTTTGTAGCCGCCATGGCCGTCAAGGTAATGCCTGACGGCCATGAGTTTGATTTGAAGAGTGTATTTCATATGAACTCCGAATGAAGGTTTAAAAAGTCCAACATTCGGGGTTCAGTTCAGCGAAGGGGGAGGAGTAAAACCATTAACTGTCATACTGCCTGAACAACGCCCTTCCCCGCAGCAACCGCACACCCAGCCAGCCGCCGCAGACCGAGAGCAGTAGCGCGCTGACTACCGGTACGGCAATCCACATCAGGTAATTCGGCTCCCAAGGGAAATCGAACACTTTGCGCTGCAACAGCCATAATGCCGCTTCCGCCCCGATGGCCGCCGCGATACCGGCGACCAGCCCGAGTACCGCAAACTCACACCACAGCGTGCGGTGCAGCATCTTTTTACTGGCACCGAGCGTGCGATAGACGATCAGCTCCTGACGCCGCTGACGCATCCCAACCTGAATTTGTGCCAGCAAAAGCAGGCCGCCACACAACATCACCAGAATCACCATCACTTCCAGCGCCCTGCTCACCTGCTGCAGAACCTGTCCAACCTGACGCAAAATCGAGCCGATATCCAGCATACTGACCGTCGGAAACTGGCGGTTGAACTGCGTGATCGTGCTGTCGTCGCCGTGATAGCGGAAGCTGGTCAGCCAGCTTTGCGGCTGGCCGTCGAGCGCGCCCGGTGGGAAGATGAAGTAGAAGTTTGGTTTCAGGCTGTCCCAGTCCACTTTACGCAGGCTGGTAATTTTGGCGCTGAAATCCTGCGTATCACCGTTGAAAGTTACGGTATCGCCGAGCTTTACGCCCAGACGCCCCGCCAGCCCTTCGTCGATAGACACTTCACCGGCTTTCGGCGGCCCGTTGCCTGCGACCAGCGGATTGTGATCCGGCAGACCGTTCATCCACGTCAGGTTCAGCTCGCGGTTCACCGCCTCACCACCCGCATCGTCAGGTTTGATGATATCGGTAGCAATCTTGTCGTTAATTTTGGTCAGACGTACACGCACAATCGGATAGAAGGTTTCCGGCTCGGCTTTGTGCTGATGCAGGAAATCCGTCACCTGCGGGATTTGCTCTTTAGTGATGTTGAGCAGGAAATAATTCGGGCTGTCCGGCGGCAGCTGTTGCTCCCAGCGGTCCAGCAAGTCCCCGCGCATCACCAGCAGCAAGGCCAGCAACATAAACGACATCGAGAACGCCGCCAGCTGGCTCAGCGTTACCCACGGCTGACGCAGAAGTCGGTTGACCGCCAGACGCAGCGGCAGCTGGCGGAACGTCAGGCGGCGCAGTAATAACAGCGCGCCCCAGCCGATCACCCCCAGCAACAGAGACAGCACCAGTACGCCTGCCAGCAGTGACCAGAGCAGCGAACTTCCGCCCATCAGCGCCGCCAGCAGCCCGACCACCACCAGCACCATCACCGGCAGGAAATAGCGCAGCGGCCAGACGTTGGCGACCACGTCGTTACGCAACACGCGCAGTGGCTGAGTCGCCAGCAGCTGGCGGTACGGGCGGATACCGATCAGCAACGAGATCACCACCATCGCGCCCATCGACCACACCCACGGCCAGACGCCGGCGGGCGGAAGCGCCGCAGGCAGAACCGGTGCCAGTACCTTCATCAGCCCCGCTTCAAACGCCAGCCCGACCACACTGCCGCAAATGCCTGCCAGCACCATTACCGCTATCCACTGGCCGATGATCAGCCTGCGCAGCGCCCTCTTCCCGGCGCCGAGCGTTTTGAGCACCGCCACCAGATCGTAACGGCTGCGGCAATAATGCCCCATCGATACGGCTATCGCGGCAATCGACAACATCAGTGTCAGCAATGCCGAGAGCGTGAGGAACTGCTGCGAACGTTGCAGGGATTTGCCCAGCGCACCGTCGGAATCTTCCATGCCGGTCCAGCGCTGATCGGGTTTCAGCAATCCTTTAATGGCGTCGCCGTAGCTTTGAATCGCCTCAGGCGTTCCGGCAAACATATAGCGATAGGTCAAGCGGCTGCCTGGCTGGACGGCACCGGTTTTCGGCACATCTTCCTGATTCATAATTACCCGCGGAGCCGTCTGGAACGGATTAAAGCCCGAGTCCGGTTCCTGCACAATCACGCCGGCAATTTTCAGCGTGGCATCGCCGACATCCAGATTGTCACCCACTTTCACGTTCAGCAACGCCAGCAGACGCGGCGCGACCAGCACGGTGCCCGGTTCCGGTTTCAGCCCGACCGGTTCAGTCTGTAATGTTCCGTACAACGGATAGGCCAGATCGGTGGCTTTCACCGACGCCAGCTGAGGCGTGTTTCCGGCGAACGTCATGGTCATGAACGAAAGCTGGCGGCTGACCTTCAGCCCCTGCTTTTCCGCGTCCTGCAACCAGGCTTCGGTGATCGGATGGGAAGAGCGCAGTACGCGGTCACCGACGATAAACTCGCGACTTTGCTGGCTCAGCCCTTTATCCATACGGTCACTGATACTGCCGAGCGCCAGCACGCAGGCCACCGCCAGCGTCAACGCCAGCCAGACGATCAGTAACGAAGGCGAACGCCATTCGCGCCAGAACCATCGCCAGATCATGCTTCCTCCCACAACTTACCGTCACGCAGACGCAGACGCCGCTGGCAGCGCACAGCCAGTTGCTCGTCATGGGTGACCAGAATCAGCGTGGTGGCCGCATCGCGGTTCAGAGAGAACAAAAGATCGACGATGCGCTCGCCGGTAGCGCGATCCAGATTGCCGGTGGGTTCATCGGCGAACAGTAGTTTCGGCTTGCCGATAAATGCCCGCGCCAGCGCAACACGCTGCTGCTCGCCGCCG
The DNA here is from genome assembly GCF_057290995.1 of Rahnella sp. 1L-D-7-B-C2. Taxonomy (NCBI): domain Bacteria; kingdom Pseudomonadati; phylum Pseudomonadota; class Gammaproteobacteria; order Enterobacterales; family Yersiniaceae; genus Rahnella; species Rahnella sp. 1L-D-7-B-C2. Next base: position 63,184 of record NZ_JBXAVQ010000007.1, read on the forward strand.
GAAAGCTGTGCCGGAAGATGATGCAAACGTCCGCCCAGCCCGAGACTTTCCAGCAACTGCACTGCCTGCTGACGGCTGTTGCTGTCACTTTCACCGCGCAGCAACGCCGGAAGCTGAACGTTTTCCAGCGCATTCAGCGTCGGCACCAGCATGAAGGACTGGAACACAAAGCCGACATTTTTCGCACGCAGCGCGGCGCGGCCTTCTTCGTTAAGCGAACTGAGAGATTTGCCGAGCAATACCACGTCGCCGCTGGAGCCGTCGTCCAGCCCGGCAAGAATTCCCAGTAACGTGGATTTGCCGGAACCGGACTCGCCGATCAGCGCAATTGTCTGCGCCGGTTTGACAACCAGCTCCACACCGGACAGGATGGTTAGCTGTCCTTCACCCTGACCGACGTGCTTATTAAGATGATGAACTTCAAGAACGTTTTCCGCTGGCATCTCCCCTTCCTTATGTTGTTAGGATTATTGAGTTTTCGCGCCGTTGCTGCTGATAACTTGCTGATTATTGGCGACAGTTTGAGTGCTGTCTATCGCCTTCCGGTAGCCGAATCGTGGCCGTCACTGCTTAATAACAAATGGAAAAAAGAGGGGAATAAACCCACCATTATTAACGCCAGCATCAGCGGCGATACCGCCGAACAAGGGCTGGCGCGACTGTCTGCGCTGCTGCAACAACATCATCCACGCTGGGTGCTGATTGAACTGGGTGCCAACGACGGGCTGCGGGGTTTCCCGCCACAAACTATTTCACAAACGCTGACGCAGATTATCAGCCAGATAAAGCAGGCCGATGCCCAACCGTTGTTGATGCAAATCCGCCTGCCGCCAAACTATGGCCGCCGCTACGGTGATGCGTTCTACGCCATCTATCCCGCGCTGGCGAAGCAGGAAAACGTGCCGCTGGTGCCGTTCTTTATGGAACAGGTCGCCGCGAAGCCGGAATGGATGCAGGACGACGGTTTACATCCTGCGCTGGCCGCTCAGCCGTTTATCGCCGACTGGATGGCTGAGAAACTCGCTCCGCTGCTGAGTAATTAGGTTTAAAATACGATAAATAAAATAATACCGGGACGTGAGTAAAACCAAGGCGTTACCTTTTTCACCCGACTCCCTAGTAAATCACAGCTATAAAAAATAGGGACACCTCACAGGTAAAGTTATGCAAAAAGCAGTATTAATCACCGGTTGTTCCAGCGGTATCGGGCTGGTTGCGGCGCAGGATTTGCGCAGTCGTGGTTATCGGGTGCTGGCCGCCTGCAGGAAAGCGCAGGATATTGACACACTTGAGCAGATGGGATTTGAGACCGTACAGTTAGATCTCGATGACGAGCACAGCGTCGCACAGGCCGCCGCCGAAGTCATCGCGCTGACCGGCAACCGCCTGTATGGCCTGTTCAACAACGCCGGATATGGCGTTTACGGCCCGCTGAGCAGCATCAGCCGGGCGCAATTCGAGAAGCAATTTTCCACCAACCTGTTCGGCACCCATCAGCTGACACAGCTTTTGCTGCCTGCCATGTTACCGCACGGCGAGGGGCGCATTATCCAGACCAGTTCGGTGATGGGGCTGATTACCACGCCGCGCCGTGGCGTCTATGCCGCGAGTAAATTCGCGCTGGAAGCCTGGTCCGATACGCTGCGCATGGAGCTGCATGGCACCGGCATTCAGGTCAGCCTGATTGAACCCGGCCCGCTGAGCAGCAATTTCACCGCCAATGTGAATCAGTCACAGGCTGACCAGCCGGTGGAAAATCCGGGGATCGCGCAACGTTTTACGCTCAAGCCGGAAGCAGTTTTGCCAAAACTGCACCATGCTTTAGAAAATCCGCGCGCACGCCTGCGTTATCCGGTCACGCTGGTCGCCCATGCACTGACCGTACTTAAACGTCTGTTGCCTGGCCGCTTGCTGGACAAAGTTTTACGCGGAAACAGCTGAGTAAAAGCAGTCAGGGATTGAAGCAGCGATTGCCCGCCCCCACTTGTTTCTTAATACTTTAATTTTAAATACCCAAAATAATTTGAGTTGCAGTAAGGCGCCAGGCGCATGAGTCCCCGGGAGCTGAGATAACTCAGTGAGCCGGGTGAATGAGCGTAGCCACGCATCTGCAGCTCGAAGTATGAAGGGTAGCGAGAGAACGAATTCATGCTTGCAGAACCGACTATTATCGATATCGACGAAACCAATCTGCAACAGGCGCTGGAGCAATCCATGTCTGTCCCGGTGATGTTCTACTTCTGGTCCGAACGCAGCCAGCACTGCCTGCAACTGGGGCCAATTCTTGACCGACTGGCTGCCGAATACGCCGGTCAGCTCATTCTGGCGAAGGTCGATTGCGATGTGCAGCAGATGATCGCCCAACAGTTTGGCCTGCGTTCCATTCCTGCGGTTTACCTGTTCAAAGACGGTCAGCCGGTGGATGGTTTCCAGGGGCCGCAGCCGGAAGAGGTGATCCGTGAACTGCTGCAAAAAGTCCTGCCTAAAGAAGAAGAGCTGAAACTGGCTCAGGCGCAGGAACTGTTGCAGGAAGGCAACGTGCAGGAAGCGCTGCCGTTGCTGAAAGACGCGTGGCAGCTGAGCAATCAGCGCAGCGATATCGGTCTGCTGCTGGCTGAAACACACATTCATCTGAACCGCATCGACGACGCCGAAGCCGTGCTGGCGACCATTCCGTTGCAGGATAAAGATTCCCGCTATCAGGGACTCATCGCGCAGATTGAACTGCTGAAGCAAGCGGCGGATACCCCTGAGATTCAACAACTTCAGATGGAACTGTCAGGCGATCCGGATAACGCCGAGCTGGTGGTGAAACTCAGCCTGCAACTGCATCAGGTCGGGCGTAACGAGGAAGCGCTGGATCTGCTGATGGCACCGCTGAAGAAAGATTTAGGTGCGGCGAACGGTACTGCGCGTAAAACGCTGATGGATATTATGGCCGCATTAGGCACCGGCGATGCGCTGGCCGCAAAATATCGCCGACAGCTATATTCTCTGCTGTATTGATTGATTAGAAAGTAACGAATTAAGACCCGGCGCACACCGGCCCTCCCCCAGCCGGTGTGCGTATTTTTGTGCCCTTTTTCCTGTCTTTTTCCCCTCTGAACTATCCTTTAATAATACGATGACTCACGTAAGTGTGCGACAATTGACCTCGCGTCTTGCCATCGGTAAACGCTCAGGGACTTGTTTTATCGGGATATTCCAGCCGGAATATTCAGGACACAGTTTTACAGGAGTTTCATACTATGTTTGACCTTATTCCCATCCCAATCATCATTTTGATTGTCCTCGCGCTGCTGGTGGTTTACGCCGGGATCAAGATAGTGCCGCAAGGCTACCAGTGGACCGTCGAACGCTTCGGCCGTTATACCAAAACTCTGATGCCGGGGCTGAACCTCGTTGTACCTTTTGTTGACCGCGTCGGTCGCAAGATCAACATGATGGAACAGGTGCTGGATATCCCCTCTCAGGAAGTGATCTCCCGCGATAACGCCAATGTTGCCATCGATGCTGTGTGTTTCATTCAGGTCATCGACCCGGCGCGTGCCGCCTATGAAGTCAGTAATCTGGAACAGGCGATCGTCAACCTGACCATGACCAACTTCCGTACCGTTCTCGGTTCAATGGAACTCGACGAGATGCTGTCACAGCGCGACAATATCAACGCACGTTTGCTGCATATCGTCGATGAAGCCACCAATCCGTGGGGGGTAAAAATCACCCGTATCGAAATCCGCGACGTGCGTCCACCGGCTGAACTGATTTCTGCGATGAACGCGCAGATGAAAGCTGAACGTACCAAGCGTGCCGATATTCTTGAAGCGGAGGGTGTGCGTCAGTCGGCTATTCTGCGCGCTGAAGGTGAAAAGCAGTCGCAGATCCTCAAAGCCGAAGGTGAACGTCAGTCGGCATTCTTACAGGCTGAAGCGCGTGAACGTGCAGCAGAAGCCGAAGCGCAGGCGACCAAAATGGTGTCTGAAGCCATCGCGGCGGGCAGCGTTCATGCCATCAATTACTTTGTGGCACAGAAATACACCGATGCACTGACCAAAATTGGCTCTGCCAACAACAGCAAAGTGATTATGATGCCGCTGGATGCCAGCAGCCTGATGGGCTCGATTGGTGGTATCGCTGAATTACTAAAAGAAACCAAAGGCGGCAAATAATGCTGCAAAACCTGATGGCAACGCCGCATCTGTTCTGGCTGTCGCTCGGCGGCCTGTTACTGGCAGCTGAGCTCGTCGGGGCCAGCGGTTATTTGTTGTGGAGCGGCGTCGCTGCGGCGCTGGTAGGGTTAGTTACCTGGATCCTGCCGCTGCAGTGGGAATGGCAGGGTGCGGCGTTTGCCGTACTCACCATTATCGCCGCGTGGTTGTGGTGGAAGTGGCTAAATCAGCGCGTGGATAAAAACAGCAACAACGCGTCGCTGAACCAGCGCGGCCAGCAGCTGGTGGGCACTTATGCCACCGCGATTGAGCCGCTGGTAAATCACTTCACGCGGGTAAAAATCGGCGACAGCAGCTGGCGGGCAATCTGTACCTCGCCCTTAAGCGTCGGTGACGAAGTCATTATTACCGGTGTGGAAGGCGCGACGCTGCGGGTGGAACCTCAATCCCGCAAATCCTGAGGATTGTGACAACAGCCACTGAGATTGTCGATGATCGGGCAGTTTGCACCGTCATCTCCCGGACAGGACTCCGCCAGCGTGAGCAGACGCTGGCGCATCACTTTCAGTTCTTCAATATGCCGCGCAATTTCCGCGACCTTTTCCAGCGTACGTGCTTTCACATCGGCACTGTGGCGCTCGGGATTATGGAACAGCGCCACTAGCTCCTGACACTCATCAAGCGTAAATCCCACCTGCCGCGCCTGACGCAGCAGCGTCAGCTCTTCAATGTGTTTTTGCGCGTAGCTGCGATAACCGTTTTCACTGCGCATCGGCGCAGTCACCAGCCCTTTCTCTTCGTAAAAACGGATCGCTTTGCTGGTCAGCCCGGTTTTTTTCGCCACATCACTGATATTCATTTTGACTCCTTGACCTTCCCCTTGCTGGAAGGTTTATCCTCTATAACTAATGAAAGTTCACTATCGGGTCAAGACAAAAAGGAAATCATCATGACAACAACCGTTTTATCCCTGCAAGGTTTATCCTGCGGACATTGTGTCGCTTCGACGCGTAAGGCGCTGGAAGCCGTGGAAGGCACCACAGCGGTGGAAGTGTCTCTCGACAAAGCTATCGTCACAGGCGATGTCAGCAGCCAGACTCTGATCGACGCCGTGGTGAACGCCGGCTATGAGGCGCAACTGCTGGAGGATCCATCCCCAAAATCTGAGCCGCTGACCGATAAGGCGAGTGTTTTGCCGGAACCCCTGTCAGCGGCTGCGTCACCCGTTCCGGCACAAATTCCTGCCACTGATGACAGCGTACAGCTGTTGCTCAGCGGGATGAGCTGCGCGAGCTGCGTCAGTAAAGTACAGCGGGCGCTGGAAGGCGTGACCGGCGTCGAACGGGCACGGGTCAATCTGGCAGAACGTAGCGCGCTGGTCAGCGGCGACGCCGATCAGGCGGCTCTGGTTGCCGCCGTTGAACGTGCCGGTTACGGCGCTGAAATTATTATTGATGAAACCAAACGTCGCGAGCGCCAGCAGCAAACCGCGCGCAGCAGCATGATCCGCTTCAGCTGGCAGGCCGCCGTCGGTCTGGCTGCTGGTATTCCGCTGATGTTATGGGGATTACTGGGCGGTGAAATGATGGTCACCGCCACAAATCAGACCGGCTGGCTGATTGTCGGCGTTCTGACGCTGGCTGTCATGGTGATCGCGGGCGGTCATTTCTATCGCAGCGCTTGGAAAAGCCTGATGCACGGCAGCGCCAACATGGACACGCTGGTGTCACTCGGTACCGGTGCGGCGTGGGCGTTCTCCTTCGCCGTCAGCCTGTGGCCGGACGCCTTCCCCATGCAGGCACGCCATCTTTATTATGAAGCCAGCGTAATGATCATCGGCCTGATCAATCTCGGCCACGCGCTGGAACAACGCGGGCGCCAGCGGTCTTCACAGGCTCTTGAACGTCTTCTGGATCTCACCCCGCCGACCGCGCGTGTGGTTACAGATCAGGGAGAAAAATCTATCCCGCTGGCAAATGTTGAGCAAGGTATGACGCTGCGTCTGACCACCGGCGATCGTGTGCCGGTTGATGGCGAAATACAGAGCGGCGAAGCCTGGATGGATGAGGCGATGTTGACCGGCGAATCTGTCCCGCAGCAAAAATCGCAGGGCGAAAAAGTGCATGCCGGAACGCTGGTAAAGGACGGTAGCGTGCTGTTTCGCGCAGACGCTATCGGCAGCCAGACTACGCTTTCGCGCATTATCAAACTTGTGCGTGAAGCGCAAAGCAGCAAGCCGGAGATAGGTAAACTCGCGGACAGAATCTCTGCCGTGTTTGTCCCTGCCGTGGTGCTGTTCGCGCTGTTCAGCGGCGCGCTCTGGTACTTCTTCGGCCCCCAGCCACAGCTGATGTACACGCTGGTTATTGTCACAACAGTGCTTATCATCGCCTGTCCTTGTGCGCTGGGACTCGCCACACCGATGTCTATTACCGCCGGTGTCGGGCGTGCCGCGGAGTTCGGCGTGCTGGTACGTGATGCCGATGCGCTGCAAAAGGCCAGTACACTCTCGACGCTGGTCTTTGACAAAACCGGGACGCTGACCGAAGGCCAGCCAAAAGTGACGGATATCCATATCTTTGGCGGCATCAGCGAACCCGAGGCGCTTCGCTTTGCTGCCGCGCTGGAACAGGGCTCTCATCATCCGCTGGCGCAGGCCATTGTCGAAAAAGCACAAGGCCAGACACTTCCTGAAGTGCAAAACTTCCGCACGCTTGGCGGTCTGGGTTTACGCGGCGACGTCGAAGGCAAAACGCTGCTGCTGGGCAATCAGGCGCTCATGCAGGAAAACAGCGTTGATGCTCAGGCGGCTGATGGATTGCTTAATGAGATGACAGAGCAAGGCGCGACACCGGTTCTGCTGGCGGTCGACGGGCAGATGGCGGCGCTGTTCGGCCTGCGCGATCCGCTGCGCGAAGACAGCGTCGGGGCGTTGCAGCGTCTGCATCAGCTCGGCTACCAGCTGGTGATGCTGACCGGCGACAACCCGCGGACCGCGCAGGCGATTGCGGCGCAGGCAGGTATTGATACGGTGATTGCCGGTGTACGGCCGGACGGAAAGGCCGACGCCATCAAAGCATTACAGGCCAAAGGGCAACAGGTGGCGATGATTGGCGATGGGATTAACGATGCGCCAGCGCTGGCGCAGGCGGACGTCGGTATTGCGATGGGCGGTGGCAGCGATGTGGCGATTGAAACCGCCGCCATCACCCTGATGCGCCCGAGCCTGCACGGCGTCGCCGACGCACTGGCGATGTCGCAGGCTACGCTGCGCAACATGAAACAGAACCTGTTTGGGGCATTTATCTACAACGTGATTGGCATTCCTATCGCCGCCGGTGTCTTATATCCGCTGACCGGCACCCTGCTCAGCCCGGTGATTGCCGGTGCGGCGATGGCGCTGTCTTCCATCACCGTGGTGGCAAACGCCAACCGGCTTTTAAGATTCACGCCTAAAAAACAGGCCTAAAAAACAAGACGTTTCCTCTGTTCGCCCAACGTCTGACGCGATAGCATGGTCTCTCATTTTTCGGGAGACCATGCTATATGGCACAGTTTTTTAAACAGACATTCAGCTGGCTACGCAGGCTGCTTCCCGTCGAGTATTCTTATCCCGCCATTGATATTCAGCTTCCAGGCCACCGCTCCCTGCATCTGGTCGGCAGCATTCATATGGGCACGCAGGACATGCAGCCGCTCCCCGCGCAGCTGTTGCGCCGTATGCAAAAAGCCGATGCATTGATTGTCGAAGCGGATATCAGCGGATCCGAATCCCCTTTCGAAATGTCCGGCGAATTCCCGCCGCTGGCCGAACGGCTGCCCGAAGCACAGTATCTGCACGTCGAAAAGTTATGCGAAGAGTTGGGTGTGTCGATGTGGACGCTTAACCCGTTGCCATCGTGGCAGGTCGCGCTGATGTTACAGGCGACGCAGGCACAGCGCCTCGGATTACGCGGAAATTACGGTATTGATTATCAGCTGTTGCAAAATGCCAAACAGCAGAGCATGCCGGTCATTGAGCTGGAGGGTCCGCAGGAACAGTTTGCGCTGTTGCAGCAACTTCCCGACAACGGTCTGGGACTGCTGGAAGATACCCTGACGCACTGGCACACCAACGCCCGCTTGCTGCAAACCATGATCAGCTGGTGGCTGGATACTAAGCCGGTGACAACGCTGGATCAGTTACCTAACACCTTCAGCAGTGAGCTGTACGATGTGCTGATGAATCAGCGTAACGTGCGCTGGAAACAACAACTGTGCGAGCTTCCGCCGGGAAATTATGTGGTCGCCGTTGGCGCGCTGCATTTGTACGGCGAGGGGAATTTGCCAGACTTGCTGGCAGATAAGAAAGTGTAGATATCCACAGCCCGCATCCTTATTTGGCAAGAACCAAACCCAACCTGGTCTCCCCTTCTGTTTGAAGCCTGTGCGGCCGCCTTCCCTTTTCAAAAGAAAAGCCAGGATGGGTTTGATGTTAAGTTTGAAGAGATCAAAAAAATGGCCGGTGTTTAGGCCGGCCAGTCAAAGAGGAATTTCATTTTATTTTTATAGCTACAGTGCCAGTCTTTGCGGACACGGCACCGGCGGGCACAGGGTAACAACCTGCGCTGGGTCTTGGCAATAACCATTCATTGCACTACTATTTCTCACTCGCTTAATAATCATACTTTATTGTTTAATTTCATCGAATTGAACTGCCGACGATTTTTCGAACAAAAAAGTAATCAGAGATGAAAGATCATGACCCCAGCGGTACTTCTTCTGGAAAAAAATAAAGTCAGCTTCACTCTTCATCCGTACGAGCACAGCAGCGACGAAACTAACTTTGGCGACGAAGCCGTGAAAAAGCTTGGGCTGGATGCGCGTCAGGTCTACAAAACATTGCTGGTTTCCCTCAACGGCGACGCCAAAAATCTGGCCGTTGCCGTGACGCCGGTAGCCTCGATGCTGGATCTGAAGAAAGTCGCCAAAGCCCTCGGTGCGAAAAAAGCCGACATGGCGGATCCGGCGATCGCCCAGCGCGTGACTGGTTATCTGGTTGGCGGCATCAGCCCGCTCGGGCAAAAAAAATTGCTGCCGACGGTGATCGATAGCCCGGCGCAGACATTTTCCACTATTTATGTTTCAGGTGGTAAACGCGGTCTTGATATTGAACTGGCGGCAGGCGATCTTTGCCGTTTACTGAAAGGCCAGTTTGCTGAGATAGCTAAAGTCGACTGACCCCCAATCACATTGTCTTATCCTCTAAATAATTTAAGTTGCAGGAAGGCGGCCCAGGCGTCGGCAACTTGAAGTATGACGGCGATAATAAGGTTCACCTGCTATGACCGATAACACGGCAACGCCGGGAAGCCCGCAGAAAGACGCTGTCAAAAAGACTGCGTTTTCTATTCTGGCGGCGATCAGCGTTTCTCATCTGCTTAATGACATGATTCAGTCGCTGATCCTGGCGATTTATCCTTTGCTGCAAAATGAATTTGCTCTTAGCTTCACCCAGATAGGGATGATCACCCTGACGTACCAGATCACCGCGTCGCTGCTGCAACCGCTGATCGGCTATTACACCGATAAACATCCGCAGCCCTATTCGCTGCCCATCGGCATGGGCTTTACGCTCTCCGGCCTGCTGTTGCTGGCGGCAGCGCAGAGTTTCCCGGTGGTACTGCTGGCGGCGGCGCTGGTAGGGACCGGTTCTTCGGTGTTTCATCCGGAATCATCCCGCGTGGCGCGCATGGCCTCCGGCGGACGTCACGGGCTGGCGCAATCGCTGTTTCAGGTGGGCGGTAACTTCGGCAGCTCCCTCGGCCCGTTGCTCGCTGCGCTGATTATCGCGCCTTACGGCAAAGGCAACGTTGCGTGGTTTTCGCTGGCGGCCTTGCTCGGTATTGTTGTGCTGCTGCAAATCAGCAAATGGTATCGCCAGCAAAATCTGATCGCCAAAAAACGCGGCCCGGTGAAAAATACGATAACCGTACTCCCGCGCCGGACGGTGGCGATGTCGCTGGGTATTTTGCTGGTGCTGGTGTTCTCGAAGTATTTCTATCTGACCAGTATCAGCAGCTATTACACCTTTTATCTGATCCACAAATTTGGCGTCTCGGTGCAGAGTGCACAGATCCACCTGTTCGTTTTCCTGTTTGCGGTCGCGGCGGGCACGATCATCGGCGGGCCTGTGGGTGATAAGATTGGGCGCAAATACGTCATTTGGGCGTCAATTCTCGGTGTCGCGCCATTTACACTACTTTTGCCGCACGCCAATCTTATGTGGACCAGCGTGCTGAGCGTGATTATCGGCGTCATTCTGGCCTCGGCCTTTTCAGCCATTCTGGTGAGGAGCTGATGCCGGGAAAAGTCGGCATGGTATCCGGCCTGTTCTTCGGGCTGGCTTTTGGCATGGGCGGGCTGGGCGCGGCGGTGCTGGGCTATGTGGCGGATATCACCAGTATCGAACTGGTGTATCAGATTTGTGCCTTCCTTCCGTTGCTTGGGATATTTACCGCTTTCCTGCCGAATTTAGAACGTAAAGAGATCTAATCTCCCGACTTATGCTGCCGATACTCAGAATATCGGCAGCATCCAATCCCCTCTCTGCTTGAGTTCTGCCCGATAAAACCCATTTAAATCATCTGTTCAGATTTTTTTTGTTCTCTGTTGGGGATTTACTGCAAAAAGGCCAAAATTCCTCAACGCAGAAATGATTTTTACCATAAACTTAGAAACAATCTGCAACATATCGCCCTGAGCATAACCAGAAGGAGTCTGAATGCATCATTCTACGCCCTTGATTACCACGATTGTCGGTGGCCTGGTACTGGCCTTTATTTTTGGCATGATCGCCAATCGTTTACGTATTTCCCCTTTGGTTGGCTATATCGCCGCAGGCGTTCTGGCCGGGCCATTTACACCAGGCTTTGTTGCTGATACCTCTCTTGCTCCCGAACTGGCTGAAATCGGCGTGATATTGCTGATGTTTGGCGTTGGTTTGCATTTCTCTTTAAAAGATTTACTGGCCGTAAAGGCGATCGCCATTCCTGGCGCTGTAGCGCAAATCGCAGTAGCGACGCTGCTGGGAATGGGATTATCACGTCTTATGGGCTGGGATCTCGCCACCGGGCTGGTGTTCGGGCTGTGTCTGTCTACCGCGAGTACCGTGGTGCTGCTGCGCGCTCTGGAAGAGCGGCAGTTAATTGAAAGCCAGCGCGGACAAATCGCCATCGGCTGGCTGATTGTTGAAGATCTGGTGATGGTACTGACGCTGGTCTTGTTACCGGCCTTCAGCGGCATGCTGGAAAGCCATCACGCCAGCCCGACCGAACTGCTGATTGAGCTGGCTGTCACCATCGGTAAAGTCGTGGCCTTTATGACGTTGATGATGGTGGTCGGGCGTCGCGTAGTGCCGTGGATCCTGGCGAAAACCGCCAGTACCGGTTCGCGCGAACTGTTCACGCTGTCGGTTCTGGCGCTGGCGTTGGGTATCGCATACGGCGCGGTCGAGTTCTTTGACGTCTCTTTCGCTCTGGGCGCATTCTTCGCCGGGATGGTACTGAACGAATCCGAACTGAGTCAGCGGGCGGCGCATGACACCCTGCCGCTGCGCGATGCGTTTGCCGTGCTGTTTTTCGTGTCGGTCGGGATGTTGTTTGATCCGATGATTCTGGTGCGCGAACCGCTGACCGTGATCGCCACACTGGCGATTATCGTGTTCGGCAAATCCATCGCCGCCTTCTTACTGGTGAAAATGTTCGGGCACTCGAAGCGAACCGCGCTGACAATTTCTGTCAGTCTGGCGCAGATCGGCGAATTCGCATTTATTCTGGCGGGGCTTGGGATCTCTCTGGGGCTGCTGTCCGAGCCGGGTCGGAATCTGGTGCTGGCGGGGGCGATTTTGTCGATTATGTTTAACCCGCTGCTGTTTACGCTGCTGGAAAAATATCTGGCGAAAACCGAGACCATCGAAGATCAAAGCGTCGAAGAAGCGGTGGAAGACGAAAAACAGATCCCGTTTGATTTATGCAATCACGCGCTGTTGATAGGTTATGGCCGCGTCGGCAGCCTGCTGGGCGAGAAACTTCAGGCCGCCGGCATCCCGCTGGTAGTGATCGAAAATTCCCGTCCGCGAGTCGAAGCGCTGCGCGAGCAAGGGATCAGCACGGTTCTGGGCAACGCCGCCAATCAGGAAATCATGGATCTGGCGCGTCTCGACTGCGCCCGCTGGCTGCTGGTGACTATCCCTAACGGTTACGAAGCCGGTGAAATCGTCGCGTCAGCGCGCACCAGGCGGCCGAATATTGAGATCATTGCCCGTGCGCATTACGATGACGAAGTGACTTACATCATGGAGCGCGGCGCAGATCGCGTGGTGATGGGAGAACGTGAAATCGCCAACAGCATGCTGGATATGTTACAAATCGATATTATGACCGAAGATGAAAAACGGCCGTTTTGCCCGGTCTGATTTCATCAATAATGGCGGGCGCAGTTTATTCCTGCGCCCGTTTTAAATTCTGACATTTCCCCTCATCCTGCCCCAGATAAAAAACCCCCAATCAGTTCAATTCGCTGTACTCTGTTGCTATGCCAAATTGAGTTCGGTAGGCGCAATGTTGTTAACCCATCTGGAAACGTTAAACATTTTGAGTACGCCGGTCTGGGTTGTTTCGGCGCACAGCCAGCACATCCTTTTCGCCAACACGGCGGCCAGAAACCTCGCAGGCAACAGTCTGCTCGGGCCGCTGCGCAACGGCCAGTTCTCCGTTCATTCTCAGTTGTCCCTCGAGTCCTATTTGCAGAATCTGGCAAAAGGCGATCAGATCGTCGAAATCTGGACGATCCACAAGGAAGGCCGCGCTTTCCCACTGAGCTGCAGGCTGTCTTCGGTCCAGCTGGACACGAACGAAACCGCCATCGTTTTCGAAGGCGCACACACGTCCGCCGCCAATGTGCCGATGCCCACTCCGAGCGCCACGCCCTATCGTCGCGATGAAAGTGGTTTTTACGAACGGCTGTTCCAGACCAATACCGCGCCGATGTTGCTCATCGATCCGGTCAACAACGGTCTGATTGTCGATGCGAATCAGGCGGCGACACGCTTTTACGGATATACGCGCGACGAGATGTGCACCAAACATACCTGGGAAATCAATGCGATGGGCATGGATGTGCTGCCGGTGATGCATGAAATCGCCCGGCTGCCCGGCGGACACAAGCCGCTGACGTTCGTGCATAAACTGGCTGACGGCAATCTGCGCCACGTCCAGACCTATGCCGGTCCGGTGGAGGTGAATGGCGTACGGCTGATGCTGTGCATCATTCACGACATCACCGAGCAGAAGCGTCTGGAGCAGGAGCTGGAACACGCGGCATTGCGCGATCCGCTGACCGGGTTGGGCAACCGCCGTCAGTTCATGCAGCTGGTAGAAAATGCGCGGACGCAGAATCCGCAGCGAACACACAATTTCAGCCTGATGCTGGTGGACGCCGATCACTTTAAGGCGATAAACGATGAGCATGGCCACAATACCGGCGATGATGCGCTGGTCATGCTGGCGCGAACGCTGGAAACAGGCATCCGCGAGAGCGATACGGTATTTCGCTGGGGCGGCGAGGAGTTTTTAATTTTACTGCCGCTAACGCCGCTGGAGGGCGCGATGCACGTCGCTGAGGATTTGCGCGAAGCCGTAGAGCAATTATCCCGGCCGGAGCTGCCTGCGCTGACGGTGAGCGTAGGTGTGGCGCAGTATGAAGCGGGCGAGGATTTTACCAGCCTGTTTAAACGTGTGGATGACGCACTGTATCGCGCGAAAACGTCAGGCCGTAATCAGGTTCAGGCAGGGTAAACAGGATTCATGCGCAGGGGGTGCTCTTCAATTGAGGCCCCCTGCCCTTTTCACTTAACGTTCCCAGTAGCTCTCTTCGAGACTGTCTTCACGCTCAGGCAAGCCACGCGTCAGGCGCGGTGAATGCTGATTCAGTACCTGATAGCTGACGCGGTTAGCATATTTACACACCTGCGCCAGCGACGAATAGGTCAGGTATTCGCGGGAATGTTTACTGGAGTTCGGTACCGAGGTTCGGTGGAACCCGTTCGCAGCAATATCATGCAGCAACGCGGAAAGCGCGCCATCTCCGGCACCGTTAGTATTCATGATTTTTTCCGGTCCGCCCATGTACGGCGCGATGTGGGAAAAAATCTTCAGCGGCTGCTCACAGCATTCACGACGCATTGCACGGCTGAATTCATACTGGTTGAATTCGGCAATTGCGCCCGGCAACAGCGGATGCTGGGTGGTGCGCTTGAAGGCCTCTTCGGTGTAGCTCGCCATAAACAGGCCGTTCGGCCCGGCGGTGCATAACACCAGATCGACCCATTCCAGCGCCTTGTCGGCCGCCATCAGCGGATCTTTCAGTCCGGTCAGCGCAAAACCTTCGTCTTCATTCATCGCCAGAATAGACACGTGTTCGCGCAGAAAATCGCGCCAGGCCTGTGGATCATCGGCGATCACATATTGCGTCCCCAACGTTAAGACCACCGGCACATGATATTTTTTCGCGTATTCAATCGCCTGCATTGTTGCTTCGGGGATCGGCTCACCGGGTTTGCAGCGCAACAGATAGGACGTCAGCAACAGCGCAGAGGCGCCGGCGATCACGTCTTCCGGTACGCTTTCAGCTTTCAGACCGTTCATCTTGCCGGGACTGATGGCAAACGTACGTTCTCCGGTATCGCTGATCAGCGTAAAGCAGCGGCCAATCGCGCCGTCCACGCCCTGCAGGAAATTGAGATCCACGCGGCTGGAGGTATTACACAGATAGCGGTAGGCGTAATCGCCAATCTTAACGTTATTACACATCACGCCGAGCAGCACCGAACGGTCATCGGCCAGCACGGAATAGTTGTGCAGCGTATTGCCGACGGTACCGCCAGCGAACTGATGAGTAATCAGCGCATTTAGCATCAGTTCCTGGTACAGCGCTTCCGACATTTCATCATCCAGAATATTGGACTCGCCGGGCGTTAGCCCGTAGCGGGCGACAAAATGTTCATCCACGCGCGCTTCGATATCCACCATCGTCTGGTCGATACCGACGATATAAGACGCGCCGCTTTCGGATTCTGGCTGCATCTCCTGCAGCATAGAATCACGTAATAAAGGGTCGCGCGCGCTGACCGGAAAATAGTGTTTAGACTTACGCTTACCAGGAAATTTCATTCGTTATTCTCGGGAAATTCAAAAAACTCAGCCTTCTGTCAGAAGTGCTGAGTGACCAGTTGTTGCAGCAGATCGATATGCTCCGGCTGGTCGTTTAAGGCGTCAATATATTCGAAGCGCTCGCCGCCTGCATGAATAAAAATCTCACGGTTTTCTTCTTTGATTTCTTCCAGCGTCTCCAGACAGTCTGAGGCAAAGCCCGGACAGATAATCTGAATGTACTTAACGCCCTGAGCCGGAAGGCCTTTTAGCGTCTCGTCAGTGTACGGCGTCAGCCACGGCTCGCGACCAAAGCGCGACTGGAAGGTCAGCATGATTTTGCCGGTCGGCAGTTGCAGCGCGTCGGTCAGCGCCTGCGCAGTGTCACGGCAGCGCTGTTCGTAATCATCGCCTTCTGCCACAAAACGTTTCGGAATACCGTGGAACGACAAGACCAGACGGTCAGGTACGCCGTTTTGCGCGAAAGAGCGTTCGATGCTGGCTTTCAGTGCGGAGATGTACGCCGGATGGGTAGCGTAATCGCGGATAAAACTGATTGAAGGCAGGCGACGCTGGGATTTCAGCACGCGCGCCACGCCGTCAAACACGGCAGCGCTGGTGGAACACGAATATTGCGGATACAGCGGCAGAACAACCATTTTGGTGACGCCCTGAGCCAGCAATTTTTCGATCGGATCTTTCATACCCGGCTTACCGTAGCTCATCGCCAATTCAACGGGCGTGCCCGGCAGGCGTTCGGCCAGCGCTTTTTGCTGACGACGGCTGAAGACCATCAGCGGCGAGCCTTCTTCCATCCACACGGACTTATACAGTTTTGATACGCGCGGAGAACGCAGAGGCAAAATCACCAGATTCAGGATTGGCCACCACAGCAAACGCGGGGTATCCACGACGCGGATATCACTCAAAAACTCACCCAGATACTTTCTCACGGCCTGCGGAGTCGGTGCTTCCGGCGTCCCGAGATTAACCAGAAGAACCCCGAATTTGGTCTGCGTCATGCTGAATATCCTAAATTGATGGCGTTGAAGCCAGGGTGAAAAATATGGGCGCTTCCGTTTACGAAGAATCAGAAAGAGGCGCACGTCATTGTAACGAAAACAAAGAGGATCGGAACAACGGCAGTGGCTATCAATGCGAATTGTGGCTGTTTCTGGCGGGGAATGGTTGAAAAACAAACGGGGCGACCGAAGTCACCCCGTTGGCTGAACAGATACAGTACGAATCAGCTTAAGATTGCCGCCAGTTCGTCACGCACGGCAGAAACCTGCTGGGTGCCGTCAATTTTGACGTACTTAGTATTGCCGGCTTCTGCTTCTTTACCGTAGTAGGACACCAGTGGCTCTGTCAGCTCATGGTATTCCACCAGACGTTTACGCACGGTTTCTTCCTGATCGTCTTTACGGGTGATCAGGTCTTCGCCGGTCACATCGTCTTTACCTTCCACTTTTGGCGGATTGTACTGGATGTGGTACACGCGGCCAGAGCCCGGGTGCACGCGGCGACCCACGATGCGATCCACGATCAGTTCGTCAGGCACGTCGAATTCCAGAACGTAATCGACTTTGATACCCGCGTCTTTCATAGCATCGGCTTGCGGAATAGTGCGAGGAAAACCATCTAACAGGAAACCGTTACGGCAATCTTCCTGCTGAATGCGTTCTTTCACCAGTGCGATAACCAGTTCATCCGTCACCAGTTTACCGGCGTCCATAATCTCTTTTGCTTTCTTGCCGAGTTCACTTCCGGCCTTAACAGCAGCGCGCAACATATCGCCGGTAGAAATTTGTGGAATACCAAATTTCTCCATGATGAATTGAGCCTGTGTTCCTTTACCAGCGCCAGGAGCCCCCAGCAGAATGATACGCATTGCGTAGTTCCCCATACATTTGGATTTTGTTTATGCCGTTCTGAGGCGATGACCTTACCATTAAAGGCGATGTTACCTCAAGAAAGCCCACAGTATCAGCCCACGTTATGACAGCTTAACTCCAGACTCGCCAACGGTTTTGGTGGTAGTCGGCGATACAGTAAAGGTTAAGCACATTGCCTTTGCGCTCAATTAATAACCGCCACGCACCTCGTCCAGTTCCCCCCAGTCCCGTAACATCACTCACATAATAACCAGCCACTGTTTTTTCCGGCAAACGTCCACTTTGCAGATCCTGACGGATAGATTCAATCTTGGCCAATGCAGCCTGGAACATCCCGGATTTAATTGATTGCAAGATAGCAAGTTGCTCTTTAAAAGTAGCGCTTTCGGTGATCGTAAAATGAAGTGCTGGCAGGATAGAGGTTGAGCGAGCTCTATTTTGTACTGCCGGCGTATTTGCTGCGGGTCGTGGGACTTTACGGTGGGTAAGAGTATTACTCGTCGACGGCTCATTCTGAAAACCAGAGATAGACTCAGGGCCGACACTGATTTCAGGACCTTTGGGCAAGACTATTTTATTTGACGGGTAAAGAATAACGAAAGCCACTTCTTTGGTATCGAGCATCTGAGCAATTCTTTCCTCACTGAAGTCCGTCATAGTATGTGGATAATAAACAAAGATGTATGACTCGATATCATTTTGAGGCTGTAAAAACGTATAACAGTAACCCGAAGTTTTATCTGAAATTAATTCTGTAACACGACTTTTTGACGAGGACATTTGGGGGTGACGGCGAAACCAGTCGTCAATAAATGCCTTACTTCTCTGCTCCCTGAGCAACCTGGATTTTATTAGAAAATTATTTTGATTAACAAAGTAATTCAATTCAGAAAAGCTTGTTTCAAAAGAACTGACATTACCGCTGTTCAAATCAAGTCTGACTACCCAACACGTATGGAAACAACGCCATTTATTGGGCAACAGATGCCACGTATTCCAGGTAACGTTTATGACGTTTACTGGGGAAATAATATTCAACACCTGACTAGCTAGTATATTTCTCGAAAGCGTTGCGCCACCAGTAAACGTGACAAAAGTACGCTTTCCGGAATTTTCATCAAAAGACGCGAGGAAAGAAACAATATCGTCCAGCACACCTTTTATCCGCGAATTTTCTTTTAAATACAATATTATTCCACGTTTCGACAATTGCTCATAAATCGTAACGATAAGTTCACTTTCAAAACCATCACCAATACAATATACCGAATCATTCAAACCAGTTTTGTATTTACCACGCATAGAACCAGGATAAATCAATGTATTCTCAGGCTGAGAGGAATTCTTTAGCACGCCAATATCAGAAAGCCCACCACGAAAAGAAGAAAAATAGCCACGATGCCTGATTATAGGCTGAGGCAATCTTTGAGGTGATAACATACAAAATCCTTATTGTTAATTAATACCTCATTTATTTAACCACGACAATAAAAGCCACATCAAACAAAAAATGCGAATATAAAAACATCCTTAGATAAAAAAACCAATTAAAATCGATATATTAGAAATACAGTGTGAAACATTTCACAGAAAGCAGAATTTCATTTAAACAGATCACTTAGGAATATTATTAATTAATTAATATAAAAAAGGCGTCACTTTCGCGACGCCTTTTTTAGTTTTATTTGCAGTGTTTATGCCTGAAGCAAGGTGTTCATACGACGGATAAACAGGTTTGGATCTTCCAGCGTGCCGCGTTCTGCGAACAGCGCCTGATCCAGCAGCAGTTCGATCCACTCACCAAACTGCGCTTCGTCCGCCACGTCAGAGGCGCGTTTCACCAGTGCGTGATCAGGGTTCAGTTCGAAGATGTATTTCACTTCTGGTGCATCCTGACCGGCCGCAGCAAACAGTTTTGCCATCTGCGTGGTCATTTCATCGGCACCGGTGGTGACGATGGCTGGGGTGTCGGTCAGACGATGCGTCAGACGCACTTCTTTCACACGGTCGCCCAGCAGAGATTTCACACGCTCGACGAACGGCTCCAGCGCTTTTTCCGCTTCTTTCTGCTCTTCCGTTTCTTCGTCGGCCAGTTTATCCAGCGAATCATCGGCTTTACTGACCGACTGGAAGACTTTGCCATCGAACTCGGTCAGATAGCTCATCATCCATTCGTCGATGCGGTCAGATAACAGCAGGACTTCAATGCCTTTTTTGCGGAACAGTTCCAGATGCGGGCTGCTCTTCGCGGCGGCATAGCTGTCGGCGGTGATGTAATAGATCTTGTCCTGACCTTCCACCATGCTCGCCACATACTCTTCCAGCGACAATGTCTGCTCGCTGCTGTCGTTGCGGGTGCTGGCGAAACGCAGCAGTTTTGCGATAGTTTCTTTGTTCGCGCCGTCTTCTGCCGGACCTTCTTTCAATACCAGACCAAACTGTTTCCAGAATTGCAGGTATTTTTCGTTGTCATCTTTCGCCAGTTTTTCCAGCATTTGCAGGACGCGTTTGGTCAGCGCACTGCGCAGGTTCTGGGTGATGCGGCTGTCCTGCAGGATTTCACGGGACACGTTCAGCGGCAAATCGTTGGAATCGATCAGACCACGCACAAAGCGCAGGTAGTTCGGCATGAACTGCTCAGCTTCGTCCATGATGAACACGCGCTGCACGTAGAGTTTCAGACCGTGTTTGTGATCGCGATTCCACATATCCCACGGCGCCTGCGAAGGGATGTACAGCAGGCTAGTGTATTCCTGCTTACCTTCAACGCGGTTGTGGCTCCAGCTCAGCGGATCGCTGAAATCATGGGAGATATGCTTGTAGAATTCGACGTATTCTTCGTCGGTGACCTCGGCTTTACCACGGGTCCACAGGGCCTGCGCCTTGTTGATTTGTTCCCAGGTGACGGTGCCGTCTTCTTCGTTGCGGGTTTCCACTTCAACCGGCAGCGCAATGTGGTCAGAATATTTGCTGATGATGGAGCGCACGCGCCAGTCATCCAGGAACTCATCCTGATCTGCGCGCAGATGCAGGGTAATTTCAGTCCCGCGATCGGCTTTCTCGATGTCGGCCAGAGTGTACTCACCTTCACCGGCAGATTCCCAGAACACGCCTTCTTCAGCGCTGGCACCGGCGGCGCGGGTGCGTACGGTCACTTTGTCCGCCACGATAAAGGCAGAGTAGAAACCGACACCAAACTGGCCGATCAGCTGGCTGTCTTTCGCCTGCTCAGAACCGACAGACTGCAGGAACGCTTTGGTGCCGGATTTCGCGATAGTCCCGAGGTTATCGATCACTTCATCGCGGGTCATGCCGATACCGTTGTCGCTCAGGGTCAGGGTGCGTTTTTCTTTATCAAACGCCAGACGAACGTGCAGTTCGCCGTCACCTTCATACAGCTCAGGGGTGGACAGCGCGCGAAAGCGCAGTTTGTCAGCCGCATCGGAAGCGTTGGAGATCAACTCACGCAGGAAAATTTCTTTGTTTGAATACAGAGAATGGATCATCAGATGGAGAAGTTGTTTTACTTCAGACTGGAATCCGCGTGTCTCTTGTCCTTTCATACTCATCAAATTACCTCAATCCAGATACTGTTATTGACCAAATCAGACGTTGAGGAATAAGTGGGGTTAGAGGCGTGGCTTTTCAAGCATAAGAAGAAATTTTTACGAAGAAATGCCGAAGGGATCGGCAGAAAGTAAACCGGGTGCGGTGATCAGCACCCGATCTATAACAGTCAGAACTTGAAGGGATTCCGCCCGGCGAGGGAATGTGACAGCGTGGTGCCATCCACCATATCCAGCTCGCCGCCAACCGGCACACCGTGCGCGATGCGGCTCGCCAGGACGCCGTACTGGCCGCACATCTCAGCGATATAGTTGGCGGTGGCTTCACCTTCAACCGTCGGGTTAGTCGCAAGGATGACTTCCTGAATGCTTTCGCTTTCAAGACGCTCTTCCATGCGGCCCAGACCAATGTCATCCGGCCCGATGCCATCAAGGGGTGACAGGTGGCCCATCAGCACAAAATAGCGACCGGAGAACTGACCGGTTTGTTCTATCGCATGAATGTCTGCCGGGCTTTCTACCACGCAAATCTGGCCGTTCTCTTTACGCCGTGGATTGGCGCAGATCGTACAGATTTCCTGCTCGGTGAAAGTACGGCAATCGGCACAGTGGCCAATTTCAGACATCGCACGCGTTAACGACTGCGCCAGCCGCATTCCGCCGCTGCGATCCCGCTGCAACAGCTGGAATGCCATACGCTGCGCTGACTTCGGGCCAACGCCCGGCAGGCAACGCAACGCCTCCATTAATGATTCAAGGAGTGGGCTGGTTTGCATCAGAACGGCATCTTAAAGCCTGGTGGCAACTGCATGCCGCCAGAAACGGCTGCCATTTTTTCTTTCTGAGTTTCTTCGATACGACGTGCTGCGTCGTTGAACGCCGCAGCGATCAAGTCTTCCAGCATGTCTTTGTCGTCTTCCAGCAGGCTTGGATCGATTTCAACGCGACGCACATTATGCGCACCGTTGATGGTGATTTTGACCAGACCAGCGCCCGATTCACCGGTGACTTCGATCAGCGCGATCTCAGCCTGAGCCTGTTGCATTTTTTCCTGCATTTGCTGGGCCTGTTTCATCAGGTTACCAATGCCGCCTTTTCCAAACATAGTCTTCTCTCTCAGCAATGGCCGCGCTAACGTCGCGGCGTTTAAATTGGGCGGATACTTTCTTCATCCAGTTCTGCGTCGAAGAAACGGCGCAGCGTCTGAATGTTGTTATCCGCAATGATCGACTGACGCGCCTGCGCCAGTTTTTCTTCGTAAATGGCCTGTCGCCATTCCAGTGGCGTCTTCACCGCCAGATTATCATCTTCCAGCACGGTGAGTTCAACCGGTGTCTGATGCAGCCCCGATAAGGCATCCGCCAGCACTTTCTGCGCCGACGGCGAATTGAGATGCTTTTGCGATGAACGCAGATGCAGGCAAATCTTGCCAGGTTCTGGCTGTTCGCGATAAGCATTCAGCGCCAGTTGCTGAACCAGCTTCGGAATGGTTAAGCGGCTGATTTCTGCCGCCCATTCGTCACGCTCTATGGCTTCTTCTGCCAGACGGGACGTCAGTTCCGGGGATTTTTCATGCTCCAGCGCTGTCCGTAACGCTTTCGGCGTCGCGATCGGTTCCGGCGATTCTTCCGGCTCTGTCAACGCTTTCCAGCGGTACGCTTCTTCTTTTACCGGCGCCGCGGGTTCTTTCTTCACGCTGGCCAGGGTTTGCGCACGTTCAGTCACCGAAGCGAGACGCTCCAGTGCTGAGTTTGCCGGCCGCGCTTTTCCTGGCGCTGCCGGCTCAGCTTTTTTTGGGGTGGTACTCCCCTGCTGCCTGAGTAATTGTGTTCGCGCCTGCAAGAGCTGGGCGGTGGAATCCGGCATCGACGCCGGTTCCGCGCTGCCGTGTGGCGGAGGTGAATCATTATTAAACTGCTGCGCTGACGGCTGTTGCGCCTGCACGGCGCGTGGTGCATGCCCCGCAGGAGCAGGCGACGCCTGGCCGACCGGTGCAGAGACCGGCTGCGGAGCCGGTTCAGCAATAATCACTTTCGGGTGGAAGGCCAGCGCGCGCAGCAGCGTCATTTCGACACCCATGCGTTTATCCGGCGCATACGCCAGCTCTTTGCGGCCAATCAGTAATGTCTGGTAGTAAAGCTGAACGTCGGCAGGCGGGATCACGCGAGCCAGTTCACGCAGACGTTGTTCGATGGCGGCGTAATGGTTGTCGAGCACTGACGGCAACAGCTGAACCATCGCAATGCGGTGCAAAAGTGCCAGCGTTTCTACCAGCAGATTTTCCCAATCCACGCCGCGTGACGCTGCCTGCTCCACCTGCGCCATCATCTGACCGCCGTCGGCGCTGACCAGCGCCTCAAGCATCGCCAGCGGCTGTTCATCATCGAGCGTACCGAGCATTTGCGCCACGGTCTCTGTGGTGACCGCGCCCTGCCCCATCGCAATCGCCTGATCGGTGAGGCTCAGCGCATCACGCATACTGCCGTCGGCAGCGCGGGAAAGCAGCTGAAGCGCACGCGGCTCAGTAGCGATAGCTTCCTGAGTTAATACATTTTCGAGCTGTTTGCGGATTTGTTCCGGATCCAGTGCTTTCAGATGGAACTGCAAACAACGCGATAAAATCGTGACGGGTAATTTCTGCGGATCGGTGGTCGCCAGCAGGAATTTGACGTGCGCAGGCGGCTCTTCCAGCGTTTTCAACAGCGCATTAAAGCTGTGGCGCGAGAGCATGTGCACTTCGTCAATCAGATAAACTTTGAAGCGGCCGCGCGCCGGTGCGTACTGGACGTTGTCCAGCAATTCGCGGGTATCTTCAACTTTGGTACGGGAGGCGGCATCGATTTCAATCAGGTCGACGAAACGGCTCTGCTCGATCTCACGGCAGTTATCACACACGCCGCACGGCGTGGAAGTGATGCCGGTTTCGCAGTTAAGCCCTTTCGCCAGAAGACGGGCAATGCTGGTTTTCCCCACGCCACGGGTACCGGAAAACAGGTATGCATGATGAATGCGCCCGAGCGACAGGCCATTAGCCAGTGCGGTCAGCACATGTTCCTGTCCGACGACGTCGGCAAAAGTTTGGGGGCGCCACTTACGGGCAAGAACCTGATAGCTCATTAATACTTCATCGTTGATTTATAATGAATAATTTGACGATACACGAAAAAACATCGTTTAACCCGTCTTTCTGCGCTGGTCTGCGTAACGGAGACTGAAGACTCAGCATAATGATGCCGGAGCCAGACTGCCACTTCTTAGTGTACCAGCACGGTCACTATCATTCCTATTACTTTACTTTTTGCGTGCTGCGCCGCAGGTTCTCCCCCGTCCTCCTCCTCCTGAGATTTTCCCCACAGGGATGAGGGCGGACCTGGCATAAGGATTACACTGTTTTCACCTCTGCCAAAGAATGCTTCCTGCCACGCGTAAGGAGAGCCATGAAACGTCTGACACTGCCTCTGTTGTTGTTGATTTCCCCTGCCTCACAGGCGAACTGGTCGCTGCAAGGCTTCCCCGACTTTTCTGAGACGTCCTCAGGAATTCTCATCACTCACGCCACCTTACCAAAAGGCCAGCGCACGCTTGAACTTCTTCAGGATAATCAATGCTGGCAGCCTGCAGATGAGGTGAAACTTAACGTCATGCTCTCGCTGCAACCGTGCGCGAGCAAAGCGGCGGTGAACTGGCGACAATTTCGCGCAGGTGATTATCAGGTACGGATCGATACACGCAGCGGCACGCCGACCCTTCAGTTGAGTCTTAATACCCCGCCGGAAACGGTCGCTGAAGTGACGCAAACCTGCCCGCGCTGGAACGGAAAACCGCTTTCTGTGGACGTCTCTTCGACGTTTTCCGAAGGTGAAACAGTACGTGATTTTTATTCCGGCCAGACTGCGACGGTTAACAAGGGGCACATACAAATGATGCCGGCTCCGGCCAGCGGCGGTTTGCTATTACTGGAACCGGCTGCGGATAAAAAACCGGCTGCCTTTAGCTGGCAAAACGCCACGGTGTATTTCGTACTGACCGACCGTTTCGAGAACGGCAATCCGGCCAACGATCACAGCTATGGGCGCCACAGCGACGGATTACAGGAAATCGGCACATTCCACGGCGGCGATCTGGCTGGCCTGACAAATAAACTGGATTATCTGCAACGACTGGGGGTCAACGCCCTGTGGTTAAGCTCACCGCTGGAGCAGATCCACGGCTGGGTCGGCGGAGGCACCAAAGGCGATTTTCCGCATTATGCTTATCACGGCTATTTCACGCTCGACTGGACAAAACTCGATGCCAATATGGGCACCGCCAAAGAGTTGCATCAGCTGGTGAGCGAAGCGCACAAACGGGGGATCCGCATTCTGTTTGACGTGGTCATTAATCACACCGGCTACGCCACGCTGGCCGATATGCAGACTTACCAGTTCGGATCGCTGTATCTGAAAGGTGATGAAATCGGAAAAACGCTGGGTCAAAACTGGACCGACTGGACACCAGGTCCCGGCCAGAACTGGCACAGTTTTAATGATTATATTAATTTCGGCGACAAAGAGGGCTGGAACTCATGGTGGGGCAAAAAATGGATCCGCACCGATATCGGCGATTATGATTCGCCGGGATATGACGATCTCACCATGTCGCTGGCGTTTCTGCCTGATATCAAAACCGAATCAAAAGAAGCCAGCGGGTTACCGGTTTTTTACCGACATAAGTCTGACACCGCCGCGAAAGAAATCCCCGGCGCAACGCCGCGCGATTATCTGGTGACGTGGCTCAGCCAGTGGGTCCGTGATTACGGCATTGACGGGTTCCGCGTCGATACCGCTAAACATGTCGAAAAACCGACGCTGGCACTGCTGAAAGCACGTTCTGTCGAGGCGCTGAAAGAGTGGAAAGCGGCTAATCCTGAACTGGCACTTGACGATGCACCGTTCTGGATGACCGGGGAAGCCTGGGGTCATGGTGTGATGAAAAGTGATTATTACGACAATGGTTTCGATGCGATGATCAACTTTGATTTTCAGGATCAGGCCGCGGCCGCGCTGAGTTGCTTCGCCAGCATCGATGCGACTTATCAGCAAATGGCAGAAAAAATGCAGGACTTCAACGTGCTGAGCTATCTCTCTTCACATGATACCCGGCTGTTTTTCGACGTTGACGCGAAAGGCGCGCTGCCTTTACAGCAGCGGGCAGCAGATTTGTTGCTGCTGGCGCCGGGTGCAGTGCAGATTTACTACGGCGATGAAAGCGGGCGCGCATTTGGTCCGACGGGATCGGATCCTTTGCAGGGAACGCGTTCTGACATGAACTGGAATGAGCTGAGCGGCGCGAAGCAGACCCTGCTGACGCACTGGCAAAAACTGGGAAAATTCAGGCAACAACATGTCGCTCTCGGCGCGGGCGTTCAGACATCGCAGCACACACCAGACTATTACGCATTCAGCCGCAAAAAAGGGAATGATAAAGTGATGGTGGTTTGGACGGGAGAGTTGGAAAAATAGCAGTGAATAAATGGCCTCGCGATAAAAACGAGGCCCTTTATCATTCATCAATGCCCGTCGAATGAAACCAGACTGTAGCAGTTGATGTTCAGGGAATTCAGGCGTTTTTCTCCGCCTAATTCCGGCAGATTGATGATGAACGCGGCATCGGTCACTTCTCCACCCAGACGGCGGATCAGTTTCGCAGTGGCTTCAATAGTGCCACCCGTTGCCAGCAGATCGTCGATCACCAGAATTTTTTCGCCCGGCGCAATCGCATCAACGTGGATTTCCAGGCTGTCAGTGCCGTATTCCAGATCATAGGTTTCGCTGATGGTTTCACGCGGTAATTTGCCCGGTTTGCGCACGGGAACAAAACCCACGCCCAGAACCAATGCCACCGGGGCGCCGAACAGGAAACCGCGTGCTTCGGTGCCAACCACTTTGGTCACACCGGCATCGCGATAACGATCGGCCAGTAATTTAATGCTTTCAGCGTAAGCTTTCGGGTCTTCCAGCAAACTGGTGACGTCGCGAAACAGTATGCCTGGCTTAGGATAGTCAGGGATGGTTTTGATACTGTCTTTAATTAACTGAAGCTGCTGTGCGGTAGCGGTCATAATGTCATTGCCTGATATAGCTGCTGTTCATACTTAAACGCGGGCGGTCAAATGTCCCCCGTCATGCCTGATATAAAGCATGTCGTCTAAGGAAGGAAATTGGGAGCGCACCGACGTACGAGATGCCCAAATCTATGCAAAGCCGCCTTAAAAAGCAACCCGCAGCCGGACATGATCGCCTTTTTTATTGCTCAAGGTCAACCACTGGTAATCGCCACATCATGATCAGCAACGTAAACATCATGCAGAGCAATAAAATACGCACCCATAATAACGGAACGAAATAGATCGAAACGGCGAACGTCACCACAATCAGCACCACCGCTTTCGATTTAGCGCCTTTTGGTAATGCGCGATACTGTTGCCAGTGGCGCAGATAACTGCCAAACCACGAACGGTGCAGCAGCCAGTGGTGAAAACGCGGCGATGAGCGGGCGAAGCACCAGGCGGCCAGCAACAGAAATGGCGTTGTGGGCAAAAGCGGCAGCACAACACCCAGCGTTGCTAATACCACGCAAATCCAGCCAAGAATGATCAGTAGTACGCGTTTCATTCAATTCCTTTTAATTCGGATAAACCACGGCAAGTATTCCTCTGGCCAGTGTAAACTGACGCAGCAACACTGTCATATTTGCCGGACGCGTCATCAATGGAGATTTCCCGTGAGCACAGAACGAATTTTACATGTCCTTGATCAGCAGATTGAAACACTGTCGCGGGAAATCGAACCGATTGGCCACGTCTCCGCCACGCAGGCGCGGTTTGATATCGCCCTATTCTCCACTAAAGGCACACGTCTGCGGGATTATCTGGCAGAGATAAAAAATAATCTGCGCCAGCTCAATCAGGAAGTGGTGGAAAAGCGTTCCGCGCAGGTGGCATTTATCGCTGAACGGCTGGTGGCGCAAATCACCGCCATGCAGCGTGAACTCGCCACGCAAACGCTGCGCAAAACACATCAGACACCGGAGCGTAAGAGCCATGATAATTACACCCGACTGGCGGAAACGCAGCAGTTTGAGCGTCGGCTGATCGCCATGATTGAAGACCGGGAAACCACACTCGGGCAACTGGCGACGTTCAGCGATCAGCAACGTGTACAGAAGGAACTGGCCGCGTTAGAAGGACGACTTATGCGTTGTCGTCAGGCGCTGGCGAAAATCGAAAGGCAGATTGAACGGCAGGAAAAAGGTTTTTGAATCTTTATCACATTTTTTGAATCCAGCGTGCTTCGTTGACCTTTTCTTATCTATAATGATAAGTCCAAAACCTGCTAATTATAATGTTGGCCAATATGTCAGTAGAAAATGCGCCTCCCGAACTTCAGCTTGCTGTTGATTTGATTTACCTGCTCGAGTGCAACGAGATTGCGCCTGAAACCGCCCTTGCCGCACTGGAAATTGTGCAGCGCGATTATCAGGAAAAGCTGAAAAACAATAAAAGTTCGCTTTCCATCAGTTATCTGTAAGCTCGTCAGCCTGCATTAATGGCTGCCGGAGGAAATATCAGGGGATTTCATCGTTTTCCCCTGATATGAAAATCATCCTCAGCCTTGCGTCACCGCGTCCGGTTCATCTCCTGGCTGTCTCAGCACCCGCTTCACTTCCTGAACTTCACTTCCGTCCTGATTATGCAGATACACTTCCAGCTGATTAAAGGCGATATTAATGTCGTTTTCGCGGCAGAGTTTATCGATACTGCGGTTGAGTTCATCGACGGTGTAACTGCGGTCTCCCAGCTCGCGGACATACACACGCAATTCATGATCGAGCGTGCTTGCGCCAAAATTGAGGAAGAAGACCAGCGGCGACGGATCGTTCATCACCCGCGGATTATCATGCGCCGCCTGCAATAAAATCTCTTTCACTTTGTCGAGATCCGAACCATACGCCACGCCAATTTTGATCAGCACGCGGGTCACGGTATCTGTCAGCGACCAGTTGATCAGCCGCTCAGTCACGAAAGCTTTATTAGGAATGATCACTTCTTTGCGGTCGAAATCGGTGATGGTCGTTGCACGAATGCGGATGCGGCTGACAGTGCCTGAGAATGAGCCAATGGTGACGGTATCGCCGATGCGCACCGGGCGCTCAAACAGAATAATCAGACCCGACACGAAGTTGGCGAAGATTTCCTGCAAGCCGAACCCGAGCCCGACCGACAGCGCCGCCACCAGCCATTGCAATTTATCCCACGACACGCCCAACGATCCGAGGGCCGTCACGGCACCGATCACCGTGATCGAATAGGTCAGGATCGTGGTGATCGCATACGATGTCCCCTGCCGCAGTTGCAGCCGCGAGAGAACCACCACTTCCAGCAATCCCGGTAAGTTGCGCGTGAGGACATAGGCCACAATCACCGCCAGGAATCCGAGCAGTAAATTTCCCAGCGTGACGGTTTGCTGCGTCACCGTGCCCGCCACCGTGCCGGAGTAATGCCACAGCGAAATACTGTCGAGATAGGAAATCACCGTCAGCAAATCCGACCAAATCCAGTAGAAAACTGTCGCGAAAATAAAGAACAGCACCATAGTCGTCAGGCGCAGCGACTGCTGGTTGATCTGATCCAACCCCAGTGGCGGTTCCTCGACCGGTTCACTGCCTTCCACTCCGTCTTTGGTCGCTGCCGTCTGACGTCGCGCCAGCGCACGCCGGTAAGCCAGCCGTCGCGCAGCCACGCTCAGACCGCGCAGCGCGGTGAGATAGGTGATGTTCCAGAAAATAAGCAGATACAGGCTGTCAATCCAGCGACCAGCCAGCCGCAGCGTGGTGTAGAAGTAACCGGTAACCATCAGGCCAATCAAAAATACGGGAGCCAGCGCAATGGCGGTCACTACCACCAGACGAATATTGTGCGAATCTTTTTCGCGCCAGCCATCGCGCGCAATCGGGAAGACCAGCACGGTCAGCGCGGTGAGCGTCAGTAAAATCACCACCTGCCCAATAATGTCATCCACCAGCCCGAGCGGCGCTTTCTCACCGCGTACCGACCAGAAGATCAGCGGCAGCATCACCAGACTCAGGCGGATCACCGAGCGGCGATAATGCGCACAGGTGGTCGCCGGCGTATTGAAATGGCGTTCGTTGATGCCTCCCGGTTTGAGGATACGGTAACAGAACCCCATTACCAGCTGGAATACCGCCAGCCGCTGAGAAAGCGTCCATAAAAAGTCGCTCAGTTCGATATCACACTGCGAGAACCAGTAGCCAACGCCCAGCATCAGCAGGACTCCCGGCAGAACGTTGAGCACCATCAAGAGCAAAGCCTGCGGTGTGTGTAGCTGGCTGTCACGCTTGAGCTGCCCGACGTCATTGCTCAGGCTTTCTATCCGCTGGTTAATGTATTTTTTACGCCACAGTAAGAGAAGAATGACCACCAGCAGCGGGACGGTCACCGGCAGGGAATGAATCGCCCCGAGCATCAGTTCGCCGCGCGGAAGATTAATGCTTAGGCTGCTCAGCTGGCTTTTAACGTCATCGGGCAGGGATTTAATGAAATCCCAGTTCATTGGTTTGTTGCTACTCACCCAAAAAATCTGCTGGGTCAGCGTTTCGGTCAGGGACTGGTTGATGCTTTGCAACTGTTGCTGGTTGATCTGCAAGTTGATCGCCAGAGACAGCTGATTGCCGAGCTGTTTATTCAGCTGATCGAGCAGCTCACGGCGCATATCCACAATTTGATCCAGCGCGTCGCTGATGTCGTCATTAATGGTTTCTTTGCTGTTAGTCACTACGCCCTGAATGTAGCTGTCACCCTGAAACAACGCATCTCGCTGCTGGTTGATGGTGAACTGCTCAAGACGTAAATCTGCAATTCGCGTGCTCATATCGGTGATAAGGCCAGAAGGCGGAATGGTATTTTGCTGCTGCTGATACAAAATACGGGAAAGCAACAGACTGCCCTTGAGCACGGTGATCTGCTCTTTCAGGTCATGCTCTGACTGCGCAGAGCGATCTAACCAGTTTTTCACCGTGATATTTTTCTGCACCAGCTGATTGCCTTCTTCCGTCGCGGCAATCAGGCGTTCACTCAGCTTGCGGTTGATCCCCAGTTCCTGCGCCACCAGCGGATCATTCTGGATACTGGACGTGTCGTCTGGGGTCTGCGCCTCCTTTGCCGTGCGCTCAGAGAGGATCAAGCGTTTGCCGTTGACCACTTCCTGCAACAGCTGGGCCGTGTGCTCCAGCTGATTGATGTGAGCGTTGGTGTAATCACGCTGTTTTTGCAGTAAATCCTGCAACGTGGTGTTGGCTTCCAGACTTTTGCGTTGTAAATCGATTTGCGCATTCAGTAACGCTTGCTGGGTCACCAGCATGGTTTGCTGAGTAGTGCGTAAATCCTGCTGCCCTGGCGACATTCCGTTGAGCTCATTGCGGATTTTCTGGATACCCAGTGAATAGGTATACATCGCGTTCTGGACACGCTCCGGCTGGGTTTGTAGCGAAATCAACTGCGTATTGAACGTCGAGAGGTCTTCCTGTGAGGACTGAAGGTCGTCGAGGGTATCGTTGAGGCGATTTTCGAGCTGACGCAGGGAAAGCGCGGAAAGCTGGGCTTTGTTGACGTCGTCTTTAGTGCTGTTTTTCAGCTGTTCAAGCCCGTCTATTGCCGCGCGCAGTTTTTGGGGTGCCTCGGTGACCTGCTGATGCAGTTGCGTGGCGTCCTGCCTGACCCGATCGAGCGCATCAAGGTACTCCAGCGTGTGGATTAAATCCTGTTGCGACAGTTTATCGACCGGCGTGAGATTTTTTTGCCGGTTAAAGGTATCGAGCTGGTTTTGCACTTCATTGCGGGTCGGGACATCATTACTGCCCGCATAAGAAGGAAGAGAGACAAGTAAAAGTGCGAGACATATCACGAGTGTATAAATTCGTAATATCCCATTTTTTGTCAGGGTTAACATGCTGTCAGAAGGTACGGCCAGAAACCGGTTAAACATACGTGAGCTTCAACTCATTTACCGAATGAATAGTATGGTGACGACAATAGCAGCCTTCCGGCTTAAAGAAAGAGGAAAAGCGTTTCTGAATACAACATGCAATTGTTTATTTTATCCGCACAACGCTCCATAAACATTGCAGGCTTATTGTTTTTGTCTGGGAATATTATTGAGACTTTAGAGCGGCGGAAAGGAAGGAGGAATGGCGGAGCATATCGATGTAAGTGTCAACAAATTTCCCAGCATTGGCTTCTAAATCAAAGCTTTCGGGGATGAATAACCAGTTTTCCATCAGGCCGGTCAGGTAGGCGCGCAGAATAATAGCAGCCTGACGGGTATCGAGTGTGGCGGGCAATTGTTTTTCTTCTATACAACGCAGCAGAATACGCTCGATTTTGCCGTATCCTTCCATATATAGCGATTTTCGGGCTTCGTGGACGGATGTCATCTCCCCAACAAATTCACATTTATGGAATATAATCTCCATCAGTGCTTTACGTTGTGTATCGGTGACCGTAGAAACAAGAATGTAAATTAAGATTTCACGTAAAATACGCAGTGGATTATTAGGAAACTTTGTCTGATACTCTACTTCGAGCACTTTTACCCGGGATTCGTAGGCTTCCCAGATCGCATTAAAAAGTTCTACTTTGTTTTTGAAATGCCAATAAATTGCGCCCCGCGTCACACCGGCTGCATTTGCAATATCAGTCAGTGATGTCGACGATACCCCACGGGCCGAAAACTCTCGCACAGCAGCATCCAGTATCTGTTGTCTGGTTTCCAGCGCCTGCGATTTGGTTTTTCGTGCCATAGGTTTATCTTTCAGGGGAGTTTGATTTACATACATTCTTGAATGTATGTAACATAGCACGCACATACTATAAGCGCAGCAATGGATTTGGAATGTTGTGATCCATTGGACAATTTGAAATCGGACACTTGAGGTTTATTTATGAACAAAAACAGAGGGTTAACGCCTCTGGCGGTAGTTCTGATGCTATCCGGAAGCTTAGCACTTACAGGATGTAACGATAAAGAAGCTCAACAAGGTGCGCCACATGCTCCGCAGGTTGGCGTCGTTACCCTGAAAACTGAACCGCTAAATGTGACTACCGAACTTCCTGGTCGTACTGCTGCTTTCCGCATCGCTGAAGTACGTCCGCAGGTTGGCGGCATCATTCTGAAACGCAACTTCGTTGAAGGCAGCGAAATCAAAGCCGGGACCTCTTTATATCAAATTGATCCAGCCACTTATCAGGCCGCGTATGACAGCGCTAAAGGCGATCTGGTAAAAGCTCAGGCCAACGCACAGATTTCCCGCGTGACCGTGAATCGCTACAAACCTCTTCTCGGCACTAACTACATCAGTAAGCAGGATTACGACACCGCTGTCGCTACCGCTGCGCAGGCTGATGCTGCGGTCGTCAGCTCTAAAGCGGCTGTTGAAACAGCGCGTATCAATCTCGCATACACCAAAGTCACCTCCCCTATCAGCGGACGTATTGGTATTTCGTCTGTGACTGAAGGTGCGCTGGTGTCGAACGGTCAGGCCACTGCATTGGCCACCGTGCAACAACTCGATCCTATCTACGTTGACGTGACTCAGTCGAGTAACGACTTCCTGCGTCTGAAGCAGGAACTGGCTGACGGTTCACTGAAACAAGCCAACGGCAAAGCACAAGTCAAACTGCTGATGGACAACGGTAAGGAATATTCACAGGCAGGTACATTAGAATTCTCTGATGTGACTGTTGATGAAACCACCGGCTCTATTACGTTACGTGCCATCTTCCCGAATCCAAATGACTCACTGCTGCCAGGAATGTTTGTGCGCGCACGTCTGGATGAAGGCGTAAACAACGACGCTCTGCTGGTTCCTCAGCAAGGTATCACCCGTAACCCACGCGGTGATGCCACGGCGATGGTAGTTGGCGCTGACAATAAAGTTGAGTTTCGTACCGTCACCACAACGCAAGCCATCGGCGACAAGTGGGTCGTGACCGATGGCCTGAAAAGTGGCGATAAAGTCATCGTGACAGGTCTGCAAAAAATTAAGCCCGGCGTACAGGTTACTGCACAGGAAATTGATCAAAAAGCAGCTGCATCCGATACAGCGACGAAGTCTTAATAGGAGCCGGTAATTCATGGCTAAGTTTTTTATAGATCGTCCCATCTTTGCATGGGTGATCGCCATCATCATCATGTTGGCAGGGGCATTAGCAATTCTTAAATTGCCTATCGCACAGTATCCAACGGTTGCGCCACCGGCTATCCAGCTGACCGCAACTTATCCGGGCGCCGATGCGCAGACGGTGCAGGATACGGTGACCCAGGTTATCGAACAGAACATGAACGGTATCGACAACATGATGTACATGTCGTCGACCAGTGATTCTTCAGGTACTGTCCAGATCACCATCACGTTTGCTTCCGGTACCGATGCGGATATCGCACAGGTTCAGGTGCAGAACAAACTGCAGCTGGCAACACCGTTGCTGCCGCAGGAAGTTCAGCAGCAGGGTATCTCCGTTGAGAAATCGAGCAGCAGCTTCCTTATGGTCGCAGGCTTTATTTCCAATAACGGCACCATGACACAGGATGATATCGCCGACTACGTGGGTTCTAACATCAAAGACCCGGTCAGCCGTACTTCAGGTGTGGGTGACGTTCAGCTGTTCGGTGCTCAGTACGCGATGCGTATCTGGATGGATCCGAACAAACTGAATAATTTCCAGCTGACGCCGGTTGATGTCATCAATGCGATTAAAATCCAGAACAACCAGATTGCAGCGGGTCAGCTCGGTGGTACACCTCCGGTCCCTGGTCAGCAGCTGAACTCCTCTATTGTGGCGCAGACCCGTCTGAAGTCCGCTGATGAGTTCGGTAAAATCATTCTGAAAGTCAATCAGGACGGCTCTCAGGTTCGCCTGAAAGACGTGGCAAAAATTGAACTGGGTGGTGAAAACTACGACGTTATCGCTCGCTTCAACGGACAACCGGCATCAGGTTTGGGTATCAAACTGGCAACCGGCGCGAACGCCCTTGATACCGCAGCATCGGTCAAGTCAACGCTCGCCAAACTTCAGCCGTTCTTCCCGGCCGGCTTAGAAGTGGTTTATCCGTATGACACCACGCCGTTCGTTAAAATCTCGATTAAAGAAGTAGGTAAAACGCTGTTCGAGGCCATCGTCCTGGTATTCCTGGTAATGTTCTTGTTCCTGCAAAACTTCCGCGCAACGCTTATCCCGACGATTGCCGTGCCGGTGGTATTGCTCGGTACCTTTGCCGTCCTTTCTGCGTTTGGCTATTCGATAAACACCCTGACGATGTTCGGGATGGTGCTCGCGATAGGCTTGCTCGTCGATGACGCCATTGTCGTCGTCGAGAACGTAGAGCGCGTGATGGTCGAAGACGGCCTGCCACCGAAAGAAGCCACCAAGAAATCCATGGAGCAGATCCAGGGTGCATTGGTGGGCATCGCGATGGTGCTGTCTGCCGTATTCATCCCGATGGCGTTCTTCGGCGGTTCGACCGGCGTTATCTATCGTCAGTTCTCCATCACCATCGTTTCAGCCATGGTGCTGTCAGTTCTGGTGGCGATGATCCTGACGCCAGCCCTGTGTGCGACCATGCTTAAACCGATTGCCAAAGGTGAGCATCACGAGAAGAAAGGTTTCTTTGGCTGGTTTAACAAGAAATTTGAGCAAAGCACGCACCACTACACCGACAGCGTAGGCAACATTCTGCGCAGCACCGGTCGTTATCTGGTGATTTATCTGCTGATCGTTGTTGGCATGGCATTCCTGTTTATCCGCCTGCCAACCTCCTTCCTGCCGGAAGAAGACCAGGGTGTATTCCTGACCATGGCGCAGTTGCCAGCAGGTGCGACCCAGGAACGTACGCAGAAAGTGCTCGATGAAGTCAGCAACTACTATCTGACCAAAGAAAAGGCCAACGTAAACTCTGTGTTTACCGTTAACGGCTTTGGCTTTGCGGGTCGTGGTCAGAACACCGGTATCGCATTCGTCAGTCTGAAAGACTGGTCTGAGCGTAGCGGTGCTGAAAACAAAGTTCCTGCGATTGCAGGCCGCGCAATGGGCGCGTTCAGCACCATTAAAGATGCACTAGTGTTCCCGTTCAACTTACCCGCCATTGTTGAATTGGGTACGGCCACAGGCTTCGACTTCCAGCTGATTGACCAGGCTAACCTTGGGCATGACAAACTGACGCAGGCACGTAACCAGTTACTGGGCATGATTGCTCAGCATCCGGACTTGCTGACTCAGGTGCGTCCAAACGGTCTGGAAGATACGCCACAGTTCAAAATCGAAATTGATCAGGAAAAAGCAACCGCACTTGGCGTTTCTATTTCCGATATCAACACTACGTTAGGTGCATCGATTGGTGGTAGCTACGTCAACGACTTCATCGACCGTGGTCGCGTGAAGAAAGTGTACGTACAAGCTGAAAACAAGTACCGCATGTTGCCTTCAGACATCAACAATCTGTACGTCCGCGGCAGCGCGGGTCAGATGGTGCCGTTCTCCGCGTTCTCGAGCGCGAAATGGGAATACGGTTCACCGCGTCTGGAACGTTACAACGGTCTGCCATCGATGGAAATCCTGGGTCAGCCGGCACCGGGCAAGAGTAGTGGTGATGCAATGGCGATGATGGAGTCTCTGGCTTCCAAACTCCCAAGTGGCATCGGCTATGACTGGACGGGTCTGTCTTATCAGGAACGTTTGTCAGGCAACCAGGCTCCGGCTCTGTATGCTATCTCGTTGATCGTGGTCTTCCTGTGTCTGGCTGCGTTGTATGAGAGCTGGTCGATACCGTTCTCCGTTATGCTGGTTGTGCCACTCGGGGTTGTCGGTGCGCTTCTGGCGGCAACGATGCGCGGTCTGAGTAACGACGTTTACTTCCAGGTGGGCCTGTTAACCACCATCGGGCTATCAGCGAAGAACGCCATATTGATTGTCGAATTTGCCAAAGATCTGATGGATAAAGAAGGTAAAGGGCTGATCGAATCGACGCTGGAAGCAGTCCGTATGCGTCTGCGTCCGATTCTGATGACCTCACTGGCCTTTATCCTCGGTGTTATGCCGTTGGTTATCAGCTCCGGTGCAGGTTCCGGTTCTCAGAACGCCGTAGGTACCGGCGTGATGGGCGGGATGATCACCGCAACGCTGTTGGCGATCTTCTTTGTTCCGGTCTTCTTCGTGGTGGTTCGTCGCCGCTTCGGTAAGAAGAACGAGGATATTGAACACACCCATAAAGTAGAGCATCCGACGTTATAACCGGATCCCCTACCCTGACGAAAGGCCGCTGATGCGGCCTTTTTTTTTCGTCTGAACCTTGAACATGAAGTAAGATGGGTGCATAATTATTGTTATAGTATAACATAACACTTAGAGGCATTATGAAACCCGTTATCCATCCTGCTTATCGCACCGTTGTATTTCACGACACCAGCGCTAACGAGTACTTCAAGGTCGGTTCAACAATATCCACTGACCGCACCATTGAGCTGGAAGGCGTGACTTTCCCGTATATCACTATTGAAGTGTCTTCAGCCTCGCATCCGTATTACACCGGCAAGCAAAAAGAGTACTCAAAAGAAGGCAGCACCGCGCGCTTCAACCAGCGTTTCGGCAGCTTCCTCGGTAAGAAATAAACAACATCAGGGAGAAGTGTTATGCAGGTTCTGAGTTCATTACGTTCGGCGAAAAAACGCCATCCGGATTGCCGCGTAGTCCGCCGTAAAGGCCGGATCTATGTAATTTGTAAAAGTAATCCGCGCTTTAAAGCCGTTCAGGGTAAGAAGAAAAAACGCTGAGTCTTTTTCTTCACGGCCTGACTGGCTTAAAAAACAAAAGCCCCGTCGCTTGCCCAACGGGGCTTTTTCTTATGCAAAGACATGATGTAAATCTCCCCACGGCAGTGCCGTGAGGAGGGAAAATCTTATTTCATGCTGGCGACAATCGTCTCAACGTTATGCTTAAACGCTTTCACGTAAGTCGTTGCCGGGCCTTGCGGGCCAGACAATGCTTCCGGATACAACTCTCCGCCCGGTTGCGCACCACTGGCAGCGGCAATCTGTTTCACCAGACGCGGATCGGTTTGATTTTCAATGAAGTAGGTTTTTACCTTCTGTTCTTTAATCTGCTTAATCAGAGATGCCACACCACTCGCGCTGGCCTCGGCTTCGGTCGAGAAGCCGACTGGCGCCATAAAACTCACATGATATTCCTGGCCGAAATAGCCAAACGCGTCATGACTGGTCAACACTTTGCGTTTCGACTGAGGAATGCCGGTGAACTCGGTTTTAGCCCATGCATCCAGTTTTTGCAGTTTCTCAATGTACGCCGTGCCGCGCTGACGGAAATAATCAGCATCTTCGGGATCTGCTTTGATCAACGCATTCATTACATTGGTCGCGTAAATCACCCCGTTTGCCATGCTGTTCCACGCATGGGGATCGGTGATTTGCTTGCCGTCTTCTTCCATTTTGCGTGAGTTTACGCCTTCCGACGCGGTCACCAGATGCCCTTTATAACCGGACGCAGTGACCAGACGATCGATCCAACCTTCCAGCCCTAAACCGCTGACGAAGACGACATCAGAGGCGTTAATCGCTTTGCTATCCTTTGGTGAAGGTTCAAAACTGTGCGGATCGCCGTCCGGGCCGACCAGCGTCGTCACCCTGACGTGCTCGCCACCCACCTCCTGAACAATATCACCGAGAATCGAAAAGCTGGCCACCGCGTCCACGGTTTTAGCCATTGCCAGCGGGCTCGACAGCAGGGCAGCTACTGCGAGTGATACAGGTAGTACTTTCATCATGTCCCCTTAATTATCGTACGACTTTTACATTGTGTGACTGCTTAACATCGCGAGGCGGTTAACATCCCGCCACGCTTTCCAAATAAAACTGAAATAAAGAAAATGACGGTCGCGCTGAGCACAATCGCCGGGCCTGCCGGCAGCGAGGCGTAATACGACCAGATAAGTCCGACGACGCTGGAGATAACGCCGATAATCATCGCGCTCAGCAAGGTGTGGGGTAAATCACGGGCCCAGAAACGTGCGCTGGCTGCGGGCAACATCAACAGCCCGACAGACATCAGCGTGCCAAGGATCTGGAAACCGGCAACCAGATTAATCACCACCAAAGCCAGGAAAATACCGTGGATCGCCGCCAGCCATTTACCGGCACTTACTCGCAGAAAGAGCGAGTCAAAAGACTCAATTACCAGCGCACGATAAATACAGGCCAGCATCAGCAATGACACACTGCTGATGATCCCAACCATGATCATCGCCGAAGAATCGATAGCGAGAATGGAGCCAAACAAAACATGCAGGAGATCGACGCTCGAACCGCGCAGCGAAACCAGCGTAACGCCCAGCGCGAGCGAGCCGAGATAAAAACCGGCAAAGCTGGCATCTTCTTTCAACTGCGTTTTGCGACTCACCAGCCCTGACAACATCGCAACCGCCAGCCCGGCGATAAAACCGCCAATTCCCATCGCTACCAGAGACATGCCTGAAATCAGATAGCCGATCGCAGCTCCAGGTAAAACAGCGTGGGACAGCGCATCACCGACCAGACTCATTCGCCGTAACAGAAGAAAAACACCCAAAGGAGTAGCGCTGATCGATAACGCAATACAGGCGATCAGCGCGCGGCGCATGAAGCCAAATTCAATAAAGGGGTCGGCCAGCAAATGGAAAAGCATCATGAATTTGCTACTCCCGCCGCCATTGAAAAGGGTTCTGACGAAACACAGGCATGCGCCGGGTGAGGAAAGTGGCTCAGCACGTCGTGTGCACTTCCCCACTGATTGTGTTGGCTACTGAGGTAAAGCACCTGTGGAAAGTGCCGTGCGACCATTGAGATATCATGCAACACCGCAATGACGGTCTTGCCTTCCCGGTGCCATTGCGCGATGACCTTAAGAAGTAATTCGGTTGTCTGGCTGTCGATGCCGGTAAATGGCTCATCAAGCATGATGAGCGGCGCCTGCTGGACCAGTAAACGGGCGAATAACGTGCGTTGCAGCTGCCCGCCGGACAGCGAACCCACTGGGAAATTCGCCATTTGCGTCATCCCTACCGTCTCCAGTGCCTGTGCCACATTCGCCGCTGACTGGCGATTAATGCCGCCAAATAAACCACTTTGCGGCCAGCATCCCATCGCCACAATATCGAACACGCTGATAGGAAAACTGCGATCCAGTTCAGCCTGCTGCGGTAAATACGCCAGACTCGGGCGCTTGCCTTCGCTGAAGGCGATATCACCGGTGACGGCCTGTTGCAGCCCCGCAAGTGTTTTCAGAAACGTTGATTTTCCGGCGCCGTTGGCACCAATCACCGCCGTTAACGATCCAGACAAAAATCTTCCGCTCAGCGGCATCGCGACCGCGCGACGGTCATAGCCGACTTCAACATTGTTAACAAAAATCAT
The DNA here is from genome assembly GCF_057290995.1 of Rahnella sp. 1L-D-7-B-C2. NCBI lineage: Bacteria > Pseudomonadati > Pseudomonadota > Gammaproteobacteria > Enterobacterales > Yersiniaceae > Rahnella > Rahnella sp. 1L-D-7-B-C2. The sequence goes on from NZ_JBXAVQ010000007.1 coordinate 103,515, forward strand.
GGTAGTGAAATCGCCCAGTAAATCGCGGCCCAGAGCACAACGAGTGCGGCCAGTACACCAATGCTGCGTACTGGCGAAGAAATCGTAAACAGTGTTTTGGTCATAGCCCCTCCAAATAGTTATAATATAACATCACACAAGGGGATTTTTATCAATACATAAACTGTTTCAGTTTCTTAACGACGTCACAGAGCGCCCTAACTGTCAGAAAAGGGTAAAAATTGATGTGCGTATCATAAAACCTATGAAAATCAAATCACTACATGCCCGGACAGTGCGAAATTTTTTTCGTACTTAAAACACATAATCCAGAAAGTATGTAATAATGAAAGGACAGGGCTTAAGAGGAAATTACCCATGCTGAAAATGATCCCCAGCGATATTTATGGGAAAAATCCGTCTGTCAAAGAGTTACAAGAGATTATCCAACGTTCTTTATCTGAAATTGAACAACCTTTAATTGGCGATTTATCTTATTTTTCAGAAAATGCCCGTTATGAGCCGAATTCTTTGCAAATTGTGTCGATAACTCAAACAGACACAAACCAATATTCAATGAGTTACCGATACAAGTGGACGATTTTTAATGGTTGTCTGGACATTAATGCGGATGAGTTTACGACGCAAAATGTCACATTCACGGTCAGGCCAGAAGGCCTTGAGTTTGATATTATTGATACGTCCCGAGGAACCACTGCAGACGAATTGTAAGTTTGAGTAATACGTTTGCGCAGCGTTCTAAAAATGAATTATATTTAAACTGTTAACTGTATAATAATCCCTGGTAAAACCTCCTTCAGATACCGGTTTATTGTAATTGTTACTGATGTTTAACTGAGTTTGTGATGTTTGCAGTTCATAGAATTTGTAGTGAGAGCTGTTTCCTGTAAGCCATTAAGTTTTGTTGTTTACTCACAGAGTGTTATCAACACCGAATAAACCATTACGGAGGGGATGATATGGATGAGTACTCGCCTAAGCGGCACGATATCGCTCAGTTACGATTCCTGAATGAAATGTTGTATGATGAGGGGATTGCAACACTGGGCGACAGTCATCATGGTTGGGTTAATGACCCTACTTCAGCTGTTAACCTGCAACTCAACGAACTGATTGAACACATTGCATCCTTTGTGATGAGTTTTAAAATTAAGTACCCCGACGATAACCATTTAAGTGATCTGGTTGAAGAGTATCTGGATGATACCTACACCCTGTTCAGTAATTATGGAATAAATGATCCTGACTTACGCCAATGGCAGAAGACCAAAAAGCGATTATTCAGAATGTTCTCAGGGGACTACATCTGTACGCTAATGAAGACTTGAGTAATAATTTATATGCTGACATCAGAAAAAAATGAAAAGGCCACGATGAACAAAATCGACTATTTGATGCGTTTAAGAAAATGCACCACTATTGACACACTTGAACGTGTTATTGAAAAAAATAAGTATGAACTTTCAGACGACGAACTCGAATTGTTTTACTCGGCAGCTGACCACCGTCTGGCAGAACTGACGATGAATAAACTGTACGATAAAATCCCTGTTGCCGTGTGGAAATTTGTACGTTAACAGTTTGCATTGAGCCGAATAATCGCTCGGCTCAATGTTTATTATTTCAACGATACAACGTTAGCTTTGTTTAACATTTCTTTTAGCGCAATCCGTCTTTCTTTTCTTAACTCGTCGTTGAAACGTCTTTAAGAGAAATTGAAAACATTGTTCCGTTTTTTCAGAACGCAATGGAACCGGTTTAGGCATCATCGCAACCGTATGTCTTAGGGTCGGCTGCTGCAGATGAATTATTGTTAATTCATTATCGTTAAGCGTTGCAGTATATAATTCCTGCAGAAGTGCCAGGGCTAAACACGACCACACCAGCCCATACAACGTTTTCTGAAAATCCACCCGATATTTTACCTGCTAATTCAGGCGATGAGTCTCATTCTTCGACGTCACCACCCTGCTGATATTTCCCTTTAAAAACAATGCAAAATCTCTTTTCGCCAGCTGCCACCACGGGGTATCATGTTCTTTGCCCAGCGTATCATCAGGTCTGATCACCACCACAAACGGGTTTCAAGCAGCGGATAAAATGCTATTGATTCCGGCATCGCGCTGTAGTCACGCCGATACCAGAATCAACCGATCCGTTCTCCAGTTCCGGTAATAATGCATCATTGGTCAGATCATATATCCATACGCATATTAGGGAAATACTCTCAGAGTAATTGTGGAACGGTCGGAAATAACAGCGTGCTGACCGAAAGCACTAATCCGATTCGAAATGTTCCAACCCCGCCCTGTTGCATGACTTGCTGCATATCATAGAACGCGCTGTGAGCCATATTCAATAAGCGTTCTGCATATGGCAGCACCACTCGCCCTGTTCGGTGAGTCTCACATTTTGTGCCGGACGATGGCTAAACGGCAGCGAACGGATGATGGAGACCCTCGACGCCGGGCTGACGTTGCAGATTCGCGGTTCTCATCCTAATTTGTTGCCGGAGATCACAGCTCCCCTGCTGACGTTACCCTATCTTTCATCCGGTCTGCGGGCTGCCGTTTTACATCGTCATTAAAGCGTTGGCGGAAGCGCCCGAGACTCCATTGAAGCTGTATATGCTAGCGATACCGCGGGTGTATTACTTCACAACGTTAGTGCACTACAGAAAGTGATAAAAGGCCTAAGGCGGTATTTTAGCGTTGTAATTTCAGGAGATTAGAGGAAAGAATAACTTTGGAGGGCCTGAATTGGTGGAGGCCCTGCCAGCTACATCCCGGCACACACGACACCTGCTATGGCTGCTTCCTTCCGGACCTGACCGAGTTAACAAGTTAGTGTTGCGGGAGAACCAACAGAGCCCCCATTGTCGTTGTTGGCTTCCTTTCTCTGTGGGAGAACTGAAGCGGTGGGCATTATCAGTGATGCCCGACTCAAAAGCAAGTTAACTGCCGACAACCGTTGTTTTCTTAAACAATACCGCTCAAACCTGCCTGCCTGAAGCGTGAAATTACGTCATACTGTGCGGCAAACACTGAGGAGGATGTGATGCCGGAACCCGATAACTTTCGCCAGCGCGTATTTCAAATTATAGCTGCAATTCCCTCCGGACAGGTCACTACCTACGGTAACGTCGCGCAGCTGGCAGGCTCGCCGCGGGCGGCTCGGCAGGTGGGCGGTGTCCTCAAAAAATTACCCGAAGGCAGCACCCTTCCCTGGCATCGCGTCATTAACCGTCACGGTGAGATTTCCTTGCAGGGCGAAGATTTTAAACGCCAGCGTCAGGCGCTGCTCGCCGAAGGGATTGTCTTCAAGAAAGGTAAAGTCGATTTAGAGAAATACGGCTGGAAGTGGTAATCCATCCAAAAGTGTAAATTAAAAAGCACCGCCTAAGCGGTGCTTCAGTCTTACAGCTTTCGTACTTAGTACGTTGACTGCGTCGGTACTGCACTCACCGGAGCAGGTGCTGTACCCAATCCAGTCGGCTCAGACGGATTACTCAACGGCCCCAGCGCGCTTGGCTTGGTGGCAACCGGAACGGCGACAACCGGCACCAGCTGCAGATCTGCACGGGTACCCTGACCATTGTTAATCACTTCTTTGATGCTGTCAGTCACGAACGTCATCTGACCATTGATGGTCACCGCTGCGCTCAGCAAGACACGGGCATTCGGTGGAATATCCTGTGGGTTATACGGCAGGATAAACGTAAATGGTGACTGTTTGCCCTGCGTTCTCGCCACTTTCTGCGATATCACTTTGGATGGCGCATCCGCCAGAGAGGCATCTGATAATGTCACGGTCAGCACCGCATCAGGCGGTAAAGCGACACGCTGATTGATGAACACACTACCGGATACATTCGGGCCAGTTATTGCAGGCTGGCTGGCCGGACTGGCTGCCGAATTCACCGGAGCCTGCTGAGCGGGTGCCTCGTGATGCTGTGCACACCCGGCAAGAGTCAGAGACAGCGCGGTTCCACCTACTATCTGCCAAAGTTTCATAGATCGTACTCCCTTTTTATTATTCGCTTGTCGACAAGCTGTAATAAACGCCGACATGAAAATGGTTTCTTCAACCAGCTTACCCATTAATCATGGCACAATAATCTGGTTTTTTCCTCCCGATGGCGAAACAGGTCTTCTGAGTGCTCATAAGATCCACTATCATTAACAGGTTAGACCTGTTCGGCAGTGTCATTTATGCGCTGCTTTCAGCATGAATCAACCGGTAACTTTCATGAGGCCACTATGAGTCAGGCATTAAAAAATCTGCTGGATCTGCTCGATCTGGAAAAAATTGAAGAAGGACTGTTTCGTGGTCAAAGTGAGGATTTGGGCTTGCGCCAGGTCTTTGGTGGGCAGGTTGTCGGTCAGGCGTTATATGCCGCTAAACAGACTGTTCCGGTTGATCGCGGGATCCACTCTTTTCACAGCTACTTTTTACGTCCAGGTGACAGCAGTAAGCCTATCATTTATGACGTTGAAATCCTGCGTGATGGCAACAGTTTCAGCGCCCGTCGTGTAAAAGCGGTGCAAAACGGCAAACCGATTTTCTACATGACCGCCTCTTTCCAGAGCCACGAAGAAGGCTTTGAACATCAGAACACTATGCCAGATGTGCCGCCGCCGGAGTCGTTGATCTCGGAGTCAGATATTGCCCAAAATCTGGCACATCTGATCCCGGAAAAAATCCGCGATAAATTTCTCGGCCATCGCCCCATCGAGATGCGCCCGGTGAAATTCCATAATCCGTTAAAAGGCAGCGTCGAAGAACCGCACCGTGCGGTGTGGTTCCGCGCTAATGGTGAAATGCCGGACGATCTGCGCATCCATCAGTATCTGCTGGGTTATGCGTCTGACTTCAATTTCCTGCCGACAGCGCTTCAGCCGCATGGCATCGGTTTTCTGGAACCGGGCATGCAGGTTGCAACTATCGATCACTCGATGTGGTTCCACCGCCCGTTCCGCATGGATGACTGGTTGCTGTACGCCGTAGAGAGTACCTCGGCCTCCGGCGCGCGAGGTTTTGTTCGCGGTCAGTTCTACACACGCGACGGCGTGCTGGTTGCGTCCACGGTGCAGGAAGGTGTGATCCGTAAGCGGGCTGCTGAATAAGTCTTTACGGATATATATCTCCGGCTAAAAATAGAAATTAAAAAGGGGCGATAGTGATATCGCCCCTTTTGCTATTCATCATTATTTTTTAGTTTTAGAACTGCTCGTGTAGAGAATTAGCGCACTGCTTTCTCTGAACATTTAATTACTGATTGTACGCATTTTCGCCGTGGCTGTTGACGTCCAGACCTTCGCGTTCCTGCTCTTCAGGGACACGCAGACCGACCAACATATCCGCCACTTTGTAACCGATGAAGGCAACTACACCAGACCAGACCAACGTGACGCAGACGCTGAAGAACTGAACCCAGACCTGATGGCCCATGGTCACACCTTCTGCATAACCTACGCCGCCCAGAGAACTGGAGGTGAATACGCCCGTCAGTAGGCAACCTACGATACCGCACACGCCGTGAACACCAAACACATCACAGGTGTCATCGACACGCAGCCATTTTTTCAGAGTCACGACACCCCACAGACCTGTGATACCGCCGACCAGACCGATAATCAGTGCGCCACCGACGCCGACCGTACCACAGGCTGGAGTGATAGCAACCAGACCCGCGATAGCACCTGAGCTTGCGCCCAGCAGAGAAGGCTTACCGCGAACCAGCCATTCAACCAATGTCCATGACAAGATTGCGCCAGCGGTTGCAATGACCGTATTCAGGAAGGCCAGAGCCGCAATCGGGCTGGCAGCACTTGCTGAACCGGCGTTGAAACCGAACCAGCCGACATACAGGATAGCCGCGCCAGTGAAAACCATTGGCAGGTTATGTGGTTTGAATGCTTCTTTGCCGAAGCCCGCACGTTTACCCAACAGGTAAGCACCGACCAGACCCGCGATAGCGGCGTTTATATGAACAACCGTACCACCAGCGAAGTCCAGCGCACCGTCTGCTGCCAGGAAACCGCCGGCCCAAACCATATGTGCCATCGGAATGTAGGAGAAGGTCAACCAGATAACGGTGAAGATAAGTACCGCAGAGAAACGTACACGTTCAGCGATACCGCCAACGATCAGCGCCACGGTGATACAGGCGAATGAACACTGGAACGCCACGTGAATCATCTGCGAGAAGGTACCAGTGACGGAATCGAGGCCGATGCCCTTCATCATCACGTTACCGAAACCGCCGAAGAACGCGTTACCTTCGCTGAAGGCCAGGCTGTAACCGTAAAGGACCCACAGTACGCAAACCAGAGCAAACGTTACGATAACCTGAGTCAGCATCGACAACACGTTTTTAGAACGCAGCAAGCCGCCGTAGAACAGCGCCACGCCAGGCACAGTCATAAACAGGACCAGTGCAGTACAAATCATCATAAACGCGTTATCAGCACCGTTAGCGGCTGCTGGCGCGGCGGCCATGGCAAGCGAAGGCAACAATGCAACCGCGCCAAGCCCCATCATGGATAAAAGTTTTTTCATTATTAACCCACCCCTGTTTCTCAAAACCGTTTTCTAAGCTTTTTTATCTCAACTCTTCATGCAAAGAGGTGAGCCTGAAATTACAGTGCTGCTTCGTCGGTTTCACCGGTACGAATACGGATAACGCGTTGCAATTCAGCAACGAAAATTTTGCCGTCACCAATCTTGCCGGTGTAAGCCGCTTTACTGATCACGTCGATGACTTCATCGAGCTGATCATCAGCGATAGCAATGTCGATTTTTACTTTTGGCAGGAAGTTCACGCTGTACTCTGCACCGCGATACAGTTCAGCGTGACCTTTCTGACGGCCGAAACCTTTAACTTCCGTTACGGTCAGCCCCTGAATTCCAACAGCAGACAGCGCTTCGCGCACGTCTTCCAGCTTGAAAGGTTTGATCACCACAGTAACCAGCTTCATTTTGCCACTCCTCGAATTAAGGGCTTGCCGCGAGAGAACCCGCGCCCGATACGAAATGGATAAAGCAAAGGGTGTGCCAGAGTTGAAATTTCTGAAAGATTGGTGATTTACCCGCGCAATACGGCATTTTCAGAATAATCGTGACGGGGCGCACAATGGGGAGGTCGGGCCATTATAAGAAAGCCCGCACTATTTAAGTGCTACGCGCTGCTTTTTAGTGCAACAGGGTCCATCAGGATTGAGGTATGCATTAAAGGGGGGCAAGAAGGGGGAAATATTGCGAAACACACAGTGACATACAGGGACCCAACGCAATGTAACGCGCTGCGTTGGGTCAAGGATTAGGCGTTTTCTGTAGCCGCAGTTACCTGCTCTGTAGAGGCAAGTTCCTGTCCGGCAAGCTGCAGCTGATACATCTGATAATACCGGCCTTTTTCGTTTAACAGTTGCAGGTGATTACCCTGCTCTACGGCCTGACCACGATGCAATACCAAAATATTATCCGCATCGACAATAGTCGAAAGACGATGGGCAATAACCACCAGCGTGGTTTGCTGACGGATAGCCCGCAAAGCACGCTGGATCGCCTGCTCTGTTCCCGAATCGATATTGGCCGTTGCCTCGTCAAGGATCAGAATCTCCGGTGCCTGCACCAAAACGCGCGCCATCGCCAGTAACTGCTTCTGCCCAACGGAGAGATTATTCCCCTGTTCACCCAGACGCGTATTAAGCCCTTCAGGCATGTCGCGAATAAGTGGCGAGAGTTGCACAATATCGAGTGCGTGCCAGACCTGTGCTTCATCAATATCGCGCCCTAAAGTCACGTTGGCGAAGACAGATTCGGCCAGCACTACAGGATCCTGCTGAACCATCGCAACCCCTTTGCGCAAGCTGGCATGCGATAGATCTGCAAGGTTACGGCCATCGACTCTGATTTCCCCCTTATTGAGCGGGTAATACCCCATCAGCAAATTCGCCAGCGTACTCTTGCCACTGCCGGTATGCCCCACCAGCGCAACAAAACCCCGCGACGGCACTTGCAGCGATATGTTTTCCAGCACCCATTTTTCCGGGAGATAGGCAAAGCTCACATTTTTGATTTCAATCTCACCGCTGGTCAGCAACTTATTGTCAGAGCCATATTGCTGCTGCGTTCTGTCCATCAGGTCAAAAATACGCTCACCTGCGACGACGGCCTGCTGAAGAATCGACTGTTGTGAAGTCAGTTCGATCAGCGGTTCGTTCAGACGTCCCAGATAGTTGATGAACGCATACAGGACACCAACGCCAACAGAACCTTCCGCGCTGAATCCGAACAGCAGTAATAAACCGCACAGAATCAGTGAGGAGAACAGGCTGAGCAGCGGACGCAGCAGGAAACCTTCCAGCCGCAGCGTTTGCATACGCGCCAGATAATGCGACTGGCTGGCGCGCGTCAGGCGTTCACCGAAGCGTTTTTGCTGACGGAATTGCTGGATGACGTTCATCCCGTTAATGACTTCATTGAACCCGTCATTGATGTCCGCCAGATAGCTCCGCACCTTACGCACGATAGGCGTACTGTAAATCTGGTAGAGCCCCATCACGACGAACACCGCAGGGAAAATACAAATTGCTACCGAGGCCAGACGCCAGTCGAGACTGAACATCGCCACCAGCATCGCGCCAATCAGAGCAATGCTGCGCAATACGGTTGAGACGACGGTGACGTAGAGATCGCGGATCACTTCCGTGTCGTTGGTAACGCGGGAAATCAACTGCCCGACCGGCTGGGTGTCAAATGCACTGAGTGGCTGGCGCAGGGCGGCGTCCATCACATCTGTGCGTAAACGCTGAACCACACCGACCGCTGCCCGATTAAACAACAGCGCCTGAAAATAGTGCAAACCCGCAGCCAGAAATTGCAGCAGAATAAAACACAGCGCCAGCAGACTGACCTTGCCCCAGGGCATTTCGCCTTTTGCGACGTAGTGATCGATAAAGAAGCTGATCAGAATTGGCCCGGTCACTTCTGCCGCCGCCGCAATCCATAACATCAGCACCGCAACGGAAAGCGGTTTTCTGTATGGCTTGCCATAACTCAACAGGCGTTTAAGCGTGGGCCACATCTTTTGAATTTTACTCACTTTTTGTTCAACCACGATCTTCCGTCTCCTGTTCCTGCGGCACATCATCCAGTGCGGCTTCCAGTTGCTGATACCGGAACATATCGCGATACCAGCCAGACTTAGCGGCAAGTTGTTCATGGTTCCCGCGTTGGGAAATCGTACCGTGGTTAAACACCAGAATTTCGCTGGCTTCTGTCAGAGCGGAAAGACGATGGGCGCTGATAATCACCGTACGGTCACTGCCCCACTGACGCAGGTTGTGCAGAATCTGATGCTCCGTACGGCCATCGACCGCAGACAGCGCATCGTCGAGGATCAAAATTTCTGCTTTAAGCAGCAGTGCACGGGCGATAGAAATTCGCTGCTTCTGGCCGCCGGAGAGCATAACACCACGCTCTCCGACTTCAGTTTCATAGCCGCCGGGCAGACGAAGAATATCGTCATGAACACTGGCAAGACGCGCTGCTTCTTCGATTTCTTCCTGAGTGGCATCCGGGCGCCCCAGCGCAATATTTTGCGCAACGGTATCGGAGAACAGGAAAGGCGTCTGACTGACAATTGCCAGACGGGCACGCCAGTCATCCAGCAGGATCTCTTTGAGTGAGAGGCCGTGATACAGCACATCACCTTCAGTCACATCAAACTGTCGCTGGAGGAGCGCCAGCAGCGTACTTTTGCCCGATCCCGTCGGGCCACACAGCCCGAGCATTTGCCCCGGTTGCAGAGAAAAAGTAACGTCAGTCAGCGAAGGATGTACGGTTTCAGGGTAATGGAAATCAGTAATTCTGGCCTCGAGTACAGAACGTCCGGCTGGCAAGGGTTGAGTCCCGTCCACCACGCTCGGCGCTTCCTGTAAAAGACTGCGTATACGGCTATAGGCAGCGCTTCCGCGCTCGACAATATTAAACATCCAGGCCAGTGCCAGCATCGGCCAGATCATCAGACCGAGGTACATCACAAAACTGGTTAACTGCCCGAGCGTCAGATGGCCGTTAACAACCATCCAGCTGCCGCCGCCAATCGCCAGCAGGTTTGCCATGCCAATTGAGACATAGATAGTCGGGTCGAAACGGGCATCGACGCGCGCCACACGCATGTTTTTCGCACCCGTGTCAGCGGCCACGTCGGCAAACTGCGAAGACTGGTGATTCTCCAGACCGAAGGCTTTGATCATACGGATGCTGGTCAGGCTTTCCTGAGCCTGATCGTTCAAAGATGAAAACGCGGCCTGCGCGGTTTTAAAGCGATGATGCAGCTGGTCGCCATAGCGTTTAATGATAATCGCCATGACCGGCATCGGGACGAGGGAAAGCAGCGTCAGCTCCCAGCTGATTTGGGTCGCCATCACGATCAGTACTGCCAGCCCCATGACCAGCGAATCCACCAGCGTCAGAACGCCCTCGCCTGCGGCAAAAACCACGCGATCGACATCATTGGTTGCGCGGGCAATCAAATCACCGGTGCGGTGACGCAGATAAAAAGCGGGATGCTGACGGCTTAGCTGCCGGAAAAAATCCTGACGCAGTTCTACTGCCAATTGATAGGACGCGCCGAACAGCAGCACGCGCCAGACGTAACGCAGCAAATACACCACAATCGCCGTTGCGATCATCAGTCCCAGCCACGCAAACAGTACGCCATAAGACATCGTTTTGGTGGTAACGCCATCAATAATCACCCCGACCAGTTTGGGCGGCAGCAATTGCAGAATGGCAATGATGATCAGTAAGGCAACGGCACCCAGATACCGGCGCCATTCACGTCGGAAGTACCAGCCTAATTGGGCGAACAATCTCACGCAGCGTTTTCCATACAAATAATAACGATGATTTTATTGGGATAAGCCGCTTAAATATGGGCAACTTTCCTCTTCAGGCTGACAAGGATAACAGAGTTAACAGGGGTTTCTGATGAAACTTTTTACTGTAACTTTTGCATTAAATCGGTAATGCGGTGGTGGATTTTATGCGTTCCATCGCAAAACTTGAGGTGACATCATTCAGCCCCGGAATGCCGTTCACAAGTCGCTTGTAAAAGTTATCGTAGCTTTTCATATCGGCCACCTGTACCTGAAGTAAATAATCGTATTCACCGGCCATGCGGTAAAAACCCAGCACTTCAGGAAAAGCCTCAACCTGTTGCACAAAGCGCTGATACCACTCGCTGTTGTGATGTTGCGTTTTGATAAGCACGAACGCCGTCAGGCTTAGCCCAAGCTGGTCGCCGTCCAGCAGCGCCACTTTCTGGCGAATGATTCCGTCGTCTTCCAGCCGCTTGATTCTTTTCCAACAAGGCGTAGTGGTGAGATTTACCGCATCCGCCAGCTCGCTGAGCGATAATGTGCAATCTTTCTGCAACAGCGACAATAATTTAAGGTCAATTTTATCTACCATCCGGTACCTCAGAAGAAAATAATTCTACAAAAACTGTATTCCGTGGGTTAAAGAGTAACTTATTTCTCTGACGGTTACGTTATTCTTAGCATCATCAGCACACTAATATGGGCCTGCACCATGCGCAATTCCTGGGTTAATAACGCTATTAAAGAAATCGACGCGGATTTTCAGCGTTCAGCAGATACACATTTGATTCGCCTGTCGCTAAGCGACTTCCCCGGAATTTCGCTGTATCTGAAGGATGAGAGCACCCATCCTTCTGGCAGCTTGAAACATCGTCTCGCGCGCTCACTGTTTTTGTATGGCTTATGCAACGGCTGGATCCGCGAGAATACGCCGATCATTGAAGCGTCTTCAGGCAGCACCGCCATTTCCGAAGCTTACTTCGCCCGCCTGCTCGGCCTGCCATTTATCGCCGTCATGCCTTCCTGCACTGCTCCGCGCAAAATTCAGCAAATCGAGTTTTACGGCGGCCGCTGCCATTTCGTACAAAACTCAGGCCAGATTTATGCAGCGTCCGAGCAACTCGCCCGCGAAATGAACGGTCATTATATGGATCAGTTTACTTACGCAGAGCGTGCAACAGACTGGCGCGGGAACAACAATATTGCCGACAGCATTTTCCGTCAAATGTCTCTGGAACCTCATCCGGTGCCGCGATATCTGGTGATGAGCGCCGGTACTGGCGGGACATCCGCGACGCTGGGCCGCTACATTCGTTATCAGGGATATGATACCGAACTGGTAGTGGTCGACCCGGAAAACTCGGTGTTTTACGATTATTTTCAGCAGCGGGATGCCAGCGTCACAGCCCAATGCAGCAGCCGGATTGAAGGCATTGGCCGTCCGCGCGCAGAACCGTCATTTATCCCAAGCGTGATTGACGACATGATGCAGGTGCCCGACGCCGCAAGTGTTGCAACGCTCCACTGGCTGGAGAAAGTGCTCGGACGTAAAGTCGGTGGTTCGACCGGCACCAACGTCTGGGGTGCGCTGCAACTGGCAAAACAGATGCGAGAAAAAGGTGAAACTGGCTCGATCGTCACCTTACTGTGCGACAGCGGCGAACGGTACCTGAATACCTATTTTGATGAGAACTGGGTCGCAAAAAATATCGGGGATATTTCGGGGTACGCGCAAGAACTGGAAGGACTCAGCTGACGCTGCTCCGGTTCGAAGAATGTTGAGTAAAAAGCAAGAATGAAAAAAGCCGGGACAGATGACCCGGCTCGCTGCAAAACCTTAATATTCGGGGGAATAGGTGAGGTTTGGTGTGTGCAGCCAGTGTTGCAAAAAGTGTGACACTGCCTGATTACGGCAATGTCCGATAATTTGTAAGTGCGGGGATTGCGCCTTCAAAACGGGTAGTGCGTTCCCCATAATCAGCCCCATACCGACGCCTTCCAGCATTTCTTTGTCGTTCATAGCATCACCAAATGCCATACATTCCGACATGTTGATCCCAAGCCCCGCAGTCAGCATCGCCAGCGCGCTGCCTTTATTGCTGCCAGCAGGCTGCACATCCAGACAATCCATCGCAGAAAAACACAGGTCGATGCGCGGTCCAAAATGCGCTTCGAGCTGGGGTACCAGCGACAACAGCACCTCATGTGGCGCACAGAAGCACACTTTGCTGTTACCCGAATCTGGCAGTAAACGCAGATCCTGCAACTGATAGCGAAAACCGCTGAACTGATGTGGGATTAATAAATCCGGATCATCGAGCGCGGTAAACCAGCCATCGTCGCGGAAAACGTGCAAACTTGCTGGCGTGTCCCACGTTGTGTGCAGCAATTCGTGGGCGCAATCTTCCGGTAAATCGCTGGCATGCAGTCTGTGGCCGGAAAGATCGTGGATTCTTGTGCCGTTGCCGGTGATCAGATAACCGTCCAGCCCGATATTGGCGAGAATATCTTTCATTTCAAGATAGTGACGGCCGGTGGCGAACGTCAGGGTGATCGGCTTTTCAGCCAGCTGGCGCAGCGTGGACAGCGTTTTGTCACCCAGCGTATGGTCAGGTAAAAGCAGCGTGCCATCCATATCAAATGCGGCTAAACGGTACATATTTCCTCTCTGTGCGGGCCTGATTTCACGTTCAAAGTATGGACCGGGATTTACGGAACTAATAGTGAACAGTTTATGAATACTGTTCCGGTTTTAGCTCACACTTTGATTTTTTACTCCAGATCAGACAGCGGAACCTGCGTTATGCTGAACAAAGATAATCCCCCGCTAATAAAGGTTCCGTATTTACCGTGCGTCTGCAAAACCGGCTTAATCAGTTTCAGCGTTTATACCTGAAAACCGGCTCACATCCGGTTCAATTCACCGTGGCGGAACTGGCGGAGATTTTCTGCTGTAGTGAGCGCCACACCCGAACCTTGTTGACCCACTTTCGGGATGCAGGATGGATCAACTGGCAATCACAGGCCGGGCGCGGAAAACGTGCTTCGCTGTGCTGCCTGAAAACCCCGGAGGATCTCCGCGGAACCTATTTACAGGAGTTACTCAAGAACGGCGAACATTCTGCTGCGCTGCAACTAAGCCAGCTGGCACCTTCTCATCTCAATGCTTTGCTTGCGCCGCATCTTGGCGGCCAGTGGCAGGAAGATGCCCCGACACTGCGCATTCCCTATTACCGCCCTCTCCAGCCGCTGGATCCTCTGACACTTACCGGTCGCGCCGAGCAACATCTGGCCCATACGATCCACGCAGGCTTGACACGTTTCATTCCCGGCGATACTTCGCCACAGCCGAATCTTGCCCATCACTGGCAAATCAGTAATGACGGTAAGACCTGGCAGTTCTTTCTGCGCAGTCAGCTTTTCTGGCATAACGGCGAACCGTTGAAAACAGCTCAGCTGGTGGCGCGCTTTCAACAACTGCGGGGATCGGCACGCGGTAAACACAATCTGGCATCAGTGGTTAAATTATCTCAGCCTCATGCGCTGTGCTTGCAGTTCGAGCTGGATAAGCCTGATTACTGGCTGGCGCACCGTTTTGCCGATCTCAACTGTCTGCTGGCACACCCCGACGATCCGCATATTGGTGCGGGTCCATTTCGATTGACCACGTTTTCCCCGGAATTAATCCGGCTCGAACAGCACACCTATTATCCTTTACAACATCCATATCTGGCCGCTATCGAGTTTTGGATCACGCCATTACTGTTCGCCCAGCGGGACAATGTCAGTTGCCAGCATCCGGTGCGGATCATTCTCGGTGAAGAAGATGAGCTTTCGCAGGTGAAACCCGTCCGGCGCAGCACCAGCCTCGGTTTCTGCTATATCGCCGCGAATATGCGGCGCGGTGTGTTAAGTGAAAAGCAGGCGCAAAAAATCATTCGGATCATTCAAAGTAGCGGCATGTTAGATAATCTACCGATCGATCACGATCTGGTGAGAGCCAGTAAGGAAATGCTGCCCGGCTGGCCGATCCCGATTCATGAGGATGTCGATGTGGCTCTGCCTAAAAGTTTGCGGCTTTTGTTCCATCCGCCGGTAGAGTTTGAACTGGTAGCGCAAGCATTACAGGAAAAACTGGCGCAAGAAGGTTGTACGCTGGAGGTGGTGTATCACGCCGGGCGCTTATGGGAAGACGGCGAATTACTGAAATCAGCTGACCTGTTGCTGGGCGATCGCCTGATCGGTGAATCGCCGGAAGCCACTCTTGAGAACTGGCTACAGCAGGATCCACTCTGGGCAGGTATTTTACGGGAAGAAGACCGGCTCCTGCAGCAACAGCGCCTGGAGTCTATCCAGCAAATCCCGCTGGAAAATTCACGCTCTGAAGAATTGCGCGACCATTTTTATCAATGGATGTCGCGCAGTATTATTACGCCGTTGTTTAACTATCAGTATCAGGTCAGCGCGCCGCCGCGCATCAACGGTGTTCAGCTTACGGCTTGGGGCTGGTTCGATTTCTGTCAGGCGTGGGTACCGCCGCCGCTGCCACAGGAAAACGCGTGACCCAGCTGTTTCACTACACTACGGCGGCAAAGGTCAGTACCATAAGCAGGATTTTGCTGCCCGATGCGCGGTCAGTTTTAGCGAACAGGAAATCTGAATGAAAAGAGCAGTGGTAGTTTTTAGCGGTGGACAGGATTCAACAACCTGCCTGATCCAGGCTTTGAAGGAGTATGACGAAGTACATTGTGTCACTTTCGATTATGGTCAGCGTCATCGCGCTGAAATTGAGATCGCGCAAAAGCTGTCTGTACAGTTGGGCGCGCGTGCCCACAAAGTGCTGGACGTCGGTTTATTAAACGAACTGGCGGTCAGCAGCCTGACCCGTGACAATATCCCCGTACCGGGCTTTGGAGAAGAAACAGAAGGCGGTTTGCCAAGCACTTTTGTTCCCGGGCGTAACATTCTGTTCCTGACACTGACGGCGATTTACGCTTATCAGATTCAGGCTGAAGCAGTGATTACCGGCGTGTGCGAAACCGATTTTTCCGGTTATCCGGATTGCCGCGATGAATTCGTTAAAGCGCTGAACAATGCTGTTTCTCTTGGGCTGGCGCGCGAAATACGTTTCGAAACACCGCTGATGTGGCTGAACAAAGCCGAAACCTGGGCGCTGGCGGATTACTACCAGCAACTCGAACTGGTTCGTCATCACACCCTGACCTGTTACAACGGTATTGCCGGTGACGGCTGTGGTGAATGCGCAGCCTGCCATCTTCGCGCTAATGGTCTGCAACAGTATCAGCAGGATAAAGCGGGCGTGATGGCGAGCCTGAAAAAGAAAACTGGCCTAATTTGATACTCTCTTTTTAACAGGAACGGGCAGCCACTTCGCTGCCCGTTTTTATTTATCCCTCGTGGCTGGCCTGATCGTTTTCCAGCTCAAGCTCGCGCAATCTTTCCAGCAACTCACCTTCCAGCGGTAACGCTTTTTGCGTGCGTAAATCGATACACACAAACGTCAGCGTGGCATCTGCCACAATATCACCCTCACAGGTCACTACCTGCTCAATGACACCGCTTCGGCCGTTCAGTTGCTGAAGGCTGCTGTCGATGCGTAAGACATCGCCCAACACGGCAGGCTTGCGGTAGTTGATGTTGATATTCACCACGATGAAAGCAATTTTGTTTTGGCTCATCCACTGAAAGCCAGACTGATTGTCCAGCCATTCCCAACGCGCCGTCTCCAGGAATTCCAGATACCGGGCATTGTTAACATGTTGGTAAACGTCGATATGAAAACCGCGAACTTTGATAAAAGTATGCATAGTGATTAAACAACTCCTGCTGATCGCCTGAGGCATAAACCAAACTGGTCAGATGTCTTTAGAGATTAGCAGAAGAAAACGGCGGCACCCGTTAAGGGTTTGCCGCCGCGACATCCGTCACAGTTTCAGACGGTCCTTGTTACGTTCAAACAGTGCTGCACCGATTCCCGGCACTTCACGCAGTTGTTCAATATCGGTGAACTGCCCCAGCTCTTCACGGTAGCTGATGATGGCCTGCGCCTTTTTCATCCCCACACCGTTCATCACTTTGGCAAACTCCTCCGCCGTGGCGGTATTGATGCTGACGGTACTTTCGTCAGTCACCGCCACCTGCTCCTTTTTCACCTGCGGACCCGCCACTTTGCTGGCCGTCGTTGCCGGGGCAACTGACGTTGTGGCAACCGTACCGGTGGTATTGGGCGCCGCCTGTAACATTACAGGTAAGGTAGAAAGCCCCAGTGCCAGAGCGAGTGAAAGTGAAGTAATGCCTAATTTTTTCATGCTGTATCCTCCATGTGTTAGACAGCACACAGAGAGTGCATCAGGAAAAAAAAGGGAACAACGGGCAACTTTCAAATGTGGAAAAGGCCGCGAAAGCGGCCTTTGTTTGTTGCAACGCGTTGCAAAACTTTGCGGCGTTTACTGGTTTTGTGCAGCAGAACCGAACTTGATTTTCGCTTCCTGACGCAGGTTAGTCAGCAGCGCATCGAAGGTCACGTTCGAGGAGGTCTGTTGCATCTCCTGAGTAAAACGTACGGTATCGGCTTCAGGAACAGCACCTGGCGTCACGGCAGTCAGTTTGACCAACACGCTGTTTCCTTTGGTATCCTGAGACAAACCGTAGGCTGCCTGATCTTTCTGCGGTTGCGGCATTGCGAAGACGTTCTCTTCGAAAGCAGAAGGCTGCTGGCTGCGCTGTACTTTCTGCACATCACCAAAGCTCAGTCCTGCGGCTTTCATCGCCTCATCGCCCTTGCCTTCTTTCAGCGCCGTCAGCAGTTTCTCGCCTTCCATACGCGCCTGATCTTGTGCTTTCTGGCGTTTCACCAGTTTTGCCACCTGATCTTTCACTTCAGCAAATGGCTTAACGCCTTCAGCTTTATGCGAATCGACCCGTACCACAAACGCACGATCACCATCGACCGTAATGATGTCAGAGTTGCTGCCCGGAGTACCATCCTGAGGGATAAGACCACCTTCAAAAATCGCCTGCACGACAGGTTTGAAGTTGATGGCTGCCGGGATTTGGTTCTGCGTGAACCAGTCAGTGTGTACTGCTTTCACACCGGCAACGTCTTCAGCCGAAGCCAGAGATTCGTTATCGTTGGTCGCCGCTTCACTGACCTTCTGCTGCAAGGCATAGTAGGCATCGAGTGATTTCTCTTGTTTGAGCTTATCAGTGATGCTGCTGCGCACTTCATCCAGAGGTTTAACCTGTTCAGGTTTAATATCTTCGAGACGCAGAATGAAGAAGCCACTGTCAGATTTAATCACACCGGAGACCTGACCTTTGGTGGTCAGATTGGCACTTTTAAACTCAGGCAGCGTAGTTTCAGGTTCCATCCAGCCCAAATCGCCGCCTTTTTTGGCGCTCAGTGCATCGGTGGATTTGGTTTTCGCCAGTTCAGCAAAGTCAGTGCCGTTCTTAAGCTCAGTCGCAACGGCATCTGCTTGTGCCTGAGTTTTCAGGACGATAACGCTGTAGCGACGGCGCTCTGGCTGACCAAACTCGTTTTTGTGCTGGTCGTAATAGGCGCTGATATCAGCATCTGATACGTCTGCTTTACCCTGCATGGCTGCAGCATCCATTTGGATGTAGCTAATTTTGACCTGCTCAGGGGATAAGAAGTTGTTTTTGTTCTGCTCGTAGAAAGACTGCAATTCAGCGTCAGTCACCTGCTGTTTCGCTGCCAGAGTCTCAGTGTCCAACGTCGCCGTATGTACATCGCGGGTTTGCAGGATCAGTGCGCCTAGCGTTTTGCTTTCAACAGGGAGAATGAAATCGGACTGACCAAACGCTTGTTCGAGCTGCTGACTGATCAATTGCTGTTTCATCAACAGGGCAAAATTATCCGCGCTGTAACCCATACTCTGGATACCTTGGAGATATTTAGCGTTGTCGAAACGACCATTGGTCTGAAATTGCGGCGTCGCAAAAATCGCGTCTTTGATCTGTTGATCATTGACTGTAATGCCTAATTTTTTGGAATACTGATCCAGCAAAGTGACATCGATCAGGTTGTTCAGCGATTCCTGACGCAGTTGCTGCATGTAACCTTCGCTGCCTGCCAGCGCAGAGAATTGATCTCCAAGCTGTTGTTGCAGTCGGCTGCGCTGATTTTGCACTGCCTGCTCTAACTGAGCTCGACCGATCTCCTGACCATTCACTTTCGCTGCATAGTCGCCTGAACCGCCGACCAGGTAGTTGCCCACCCCTGTCAAAATAAAGGACAGAATAATCAGGGCCAGAATGATTTTGAGCACGACGTTATTGGACGCCGCGCGTAAATTGTCCATCATAGTGAGGCAACACTCCGCTGTAATAAAAAAAGCGCACCGTTTTCGATGCGCCTTGTATCTTACCTTACCAGCCCGGTGACGTCAGGTTATTGTTTAACAACCAGACCTGAGTAAATATGCATCAGTGATACACTTCACACAGATTTGACGTCAGCTCTTCGGGTAATTAACCGTTAACGGCATCTTTCAGCGCTTTACCTGCACGGAAGCTAGGTACTTTAGCTGCTGCAATGCTGATTTCTTTACCGGTCTGTGGGTTACGGCCAGTACGTGCTGAACGTTCGCGCACGGAGAAAGTACCAAAACCTACCAGAGCGACTTCTTCCCCGGCTTTCAGGGTATCAGTGACAGATCCAAGAACCGCATCCAAAACACGTCCCGCTGCGGCTTTAGAAATATCAGCGCCGGCAGCAATTTTGTCGATCAATTGTGACTTATTCACTCTTTTCGTCCCCTCTTAATATTTTTCATCACGCCGAATTTCCCTTCGGACGTGACCGCGCTGCTGTTATATCAATCTTGTCAGGGCTATGCAAGCGACTGAAAGCAGCCTGAAACCCTCTGACCGCTGACTACGTTAACGGTACAAAAAAAAGCTGGCAAGTGAGAATTCACCAGCCAGCCAGAGTTTTATTCAACTGTGTAAGCCAACATCACTATTTCGCAGCAACCGGTAACGCACCGTATGCAGGATTTTGCAGAGCAAAGTTCAGGACATCATCGATGCGTTTGACCGGATGGATCTCAAGATCTGCCAGCACGTTCGCCGGAATTTCTTCCAGATCACGTTTGTTATCGTCTGGGATCAGCACAACCTTGATGCCGCCACGGTGTGCAGCCAGCAGTTTTTCTTTCAGACCACCGATTGGCAGCACCAGACCACGCAGGGTTATCTCACCCGTCATCGCCACATCTGCACGCACAGGGTTACCGGTCAGACAAGACACCAGGGCAGTACACATTGCAATACCCGCACTTGGGCCATCTTTCGGCGTCGCCCCTTCTGGTACGTGAACGTGAATATCACGTTTTTCGTAGAAGTCAGGGTTAATGCCCAGCTTGTCAGCACGTGCACGCACGACCGTCAGCGCAGCCTGAATGGATTCCTGCATGACTTCACCCAGAGATCCGGTGTACGTCAGCTTACCTTTACCCGGTACGCAGGCTGTTTCGATGGTCAGCAACTCGCCGCCCACTTCAGTCCACGCCAGACCAGTTACCTGACCGACACGATTTTCGGTATCCGCACGGCCATAATCGACCTTCTGGACGCCGAGAAAATCTTTCAGATTGTCGCCGTTAATTTCAATGTGCTTGAGGGTTTTATCCATCAGCAATTGTTTAACCGCTTTACGGCACAGTTTGGACAATTCACGTTCCAGACTACGCACGCCCGCTTCACGGGTATAGAAACGAATGATGCCGATGATTGCACTGTCATCCACCGTCAGTTCGTTCTTTTTCAGCGCGTTACGTTCAATCTGTTTCGGCAACAAATGCTGCTTGGCAATGTTCAGCTTTTCGTCTTCGGTGTAACCGGAAAGACGGATCACTTCCATACGGTCCAGCAGTGGCGCAGGGATGTTCATGGAGTTCGACGTCGCTACAAACATCACGTCTGACAGGTCGTAATCGACTTCCAGATAGTGATCATTGAAGGCTACGTTCTGCTCAGGATCCAGCACTTCCAGCAGGGCTGAAGCCGGGTCGCCGCGCATGTCAGACGACATCTTGTCGATTTCGTCGAGCAGGAACAGCGGGTTTTTCACCCCGACTTTGGCCATTTTCTGGATCAGTTTGCCCGGCATAGAACCGATATAGGTGCGACGGTGACCGCGGATTTCCGCCTCATCACGCACGCCACCCAGCGCCATACGAACATACTCACGCCCTGTCGCACGTGCGATGGACTGACCAAGGGAGGTTTTACCCACACCCGGAGGCCCGACCAGGCACAGGATTGGCCCTTTGATTTTGCTGACGCGCGTCTGCACTGCAAGGTACTCAAGGATGCGGTCTTTGACGCGTTCGAGGCCAAAGTGATCGGTATCCAGGACTTCCTGCGCTTTGCGTAAATCTTTCTTCACTTTACTGCGGGCATTCCATGGCACCTGAAGCATCCAGTCGATATAACCACGGACCACGGTGGCTTCGGCGGACATCGGTGACATCATCTTCAGCTTTTGCAGCTCAGCTTCGGTTTTTTCACGCGCTTCTTTCGGCATTTTTGCCGCGTCGATTTTGCGTTTCAACGCCTCATGTTCATCAGGCGTGTCGTCCATTTCACCAAGTTCTTTCTGAATCGCTTTCATTTGCTCATTCAGATAGTACTCACGCTGGCTCTTTTCCATCTGTTTTTTGACACGGTTACGGATGCGTTTTTCGACCTGTAAAAGATCGATTTCCGATTCCATCATCGCCATCAAATATTCCAGACGCTCGGTGATATCAAACATTTCCAGTACGGACTGTTTGTCAGCGAGTTTCAATGGCATATGCGCGGCAATGGTGTCAGCCAGACGTGCAGCATCTTCAATGCTGTTGAGTGATGTCAGCACTTCTGGCGGGATTTTTTTGTTCAGTTTGATGTAGCCTTCAAACTGATTAATCGCTGTGCGTACCAGAACTTCCTGCTCGCGTTCATCAACGGCCGGAGATTCAAGGTATTCTGCCTGGGCAGCAAAATGCTCGCCACTGTCAGAAAGCGTAGTAATACGTGCGCGTTGTAACCCTTCCACCAGCACTTTAACCGTGCCGTCCGGGAGCTTCAGCATTTGTAATATTGAGGCAACCGTACCCACGGAGAAGAGATCGTTAACGCCCGGCTCATCGGTCGACGCTTCTTTCTGCGCAACCAGCATGATTTTTTTGTCGTGATCCATCGCGGCTTCGAGGCATCGAATCGATTTTTCCCTGCCAACGAATAACGGGATCACCATGTGCGGATAAACCACCACATCGCGCAGAGGCAATACGGGGATTTCTATGCGTTCAGAACGCTCAGGGTTCATAGAGCTCTCTCTTAGTTTAGCTTCCGCCAGGTTAAGGAAATCTCGTGAAACACGAGTCAGACGGGTTTCAGCAAGTCGTTAACTGAGTATATGGGGATGAATGTCCGACATTCAACGATAAGAATGTGCGAAAAAAAAATGGGGGACTAAATCCCCCATTTTGTGGCTAACTCTCTGGATAGTTTGGCTAATTATTCACCAGACGCTTGTTGCGCCTCTGGCTTGCCATAAATCATCAGAGGTTCTGACTGGCCCGCAATCACGGACTCATCAATCACCACTTTCTCCACATCGTCGAGAGACGGCAGATCATACATAGTGTCCAGCAATGCGGCTTCAACGATTGAACGCAAACCACGGGCGCCGGTTTTACGGTTCATGGCTTTTTTCGCAATCGCAATCAGCGCTTCATCGCGGAATTCCAGTTCAACGCCTTCCAGATTGAACAATGCCTGATATTGCTTAGTCAGGGCATTTTTCGGCTCTTTCAGAATTTGAATCAGTGCATCTTCGTTCAGCTCGCTGAGCGTCGCAACCACTGGCAGACGGCCGATGAACTCAGGGATCAGACCAAATTTGATCAAATCTTCCGGTTCAGCCTGTGCCAGCAACTGACCTTCAGTGGCTTTCTGCTCTTTGCCTTTCACTTCTGCACCAAAACCGATACCGGTACTGGTGTTAATACGCTGGCCAATCACTTTATCCAGACCGGCAAACGCGCCACCGCAGATAAAGAGAATTTTTGAGGTATCAACTTGCAGGAATTCCTGCTGTGGATGCTTACGTCCGCCCTGAGGTGGAACTGCAGCAACCGTACCTTCAATCAGTTTCAGCAGCGCCTGCTGGACGCCTTCACCGGACACGTCACGTGTGATCGATGGGTTGTCAGACTTGCGGGAAATCTTGTCGATTTCGTCAATGTAGACAATACCGCGTTGCGCTTTCTGAACGTCGTAGTCGCATTTCTGCAACAGTTTCTGAATGATGTTCTCAACATCTTCCCCCACGTAACCGGCTTCAGTCAGTGTGGTAGCGTCGGCCATGGTAAATGGCACATCCAGGAAACGGGCCAGGGTTTCAGCCAGCAGCGTCTTACCGCTACCGGTCGGACCGATCAGCAGAATGTTACTTTTGCCTAATTCGATACCATTGCTGGTATCGCCGTTACGCAGGCGTTTGTAGTGGTTATATACCGCCACGGCCAGCACTTTCTTCGCAGGTTCCTGGCCGATAACGTAATCGTCAAGATGCTGACGGATTTCGTGCGGCGTCGGTAACGCACTGCGTTCGCGGTGTGGCGCGACTTCTTTAATCTCTTCGCGAATAATGTCATTGCACAAATCGACACATTCATCGCAGATATACACTGACGGCCCGGCAATCAGCTTACGCACTTCATGCTGGCTTTTGCCGCAAAAAGAGCAGTACAGCAGCTTTCCTGAACCGTCTTTGCGCTTATCTGTCATCAGTAAACCTCTTCTTTAGTATCAGTCCCGCAGCATTACAATAACGCGTCGACACGACCATATTACACAACAGCCGCATGAGGGCTGATGTCTGTTCATTCATGTTATGACTCACATCGGGAGGAAAAGTGTCGTTGATGCCGCACTCTTTTTCCTTTCCGAAAACTTTCCGACCACCTAACCATGGTATGAGTATAACTATAGACCATCAGCCCGGCACGATTGAGCCGTCAGGCGCGATGGGTAAATACAGAATCCACTAAACCGTACTGTACAGCCTCATCAGCAGACAGGAAACGGTCGCGCTCTGTATCGCGCTCAATTTCTTCCAGCGTTTTACCCGTGTGTTTCGCCATCAGCTCATTCATACGGGATTTCACTTTCAGGATTTCTTTCGCATGGATCTCGATGTCCGTCGCCTGCCCCTGGAAACCGCCCAGTGGCTGGTGGATCATCACGCGTGAGTTTGGCAGGCAGAAACGCTTACCTTCTGCACCTGCAGTCAACAGGAACGCGCCCATTGAACATGCCTGGCCCATACAAATCGTACTGACGTCCGGCTTGATGAACTGCATGGTGTCATAAATCGACATCCCGGCAGTGATCACGCCACCCGGTGAGTTGATGTACAGATAGATGTCTTTTTCCGGGCTTTCTGCTTCCAGGAACAGCATCTGGGCAACAATCAGGTTAGCCATATGGTCTTCGACCTGACCGGTCAGGAAGATGATGCGTTCCTTAAGCAGACGGGAGAAGATGTCGTATGAACGCTCGCCCCGTGAAGTTTGCTCAACCACCATGGGTACCAACGCCATGTTTGGTGCAAATTGCTCTCTTTCACCACTGTATGACATAACCGTCTCCTAATAGATTCTGTTTGGCGCTATTTAAAACCGATTCTACTTGAGATAGACACACATGACTATGCTCAAGCGGCCAAGTCGCCATTTACACGCCTGACGGTCGTTATCAGTCAGATTCTGACTACAAATTTATCTGAGTTCGTGTTTATCAATTGGGGGATTTAGGCCCCTTTTTCAAGCCTGCCGTCATAATTCTTTTCTCTATCCCCCAATCCGGGCCGCTGAAAGGCCATTTTGCGGGAGACAACGGAGCGGTTCTACGTGCGCTGTGCCTTATAGAGATAAATATAGTGCAAAAACAACAGCCAAAACAAAAATACCTGATTTTCGGCAAATAAAAAGCCCGCAGTGAAAACTGCGGGCTTTTAAACGTGAATCTGCGGACAGATTCAGCAACGTGCAATAAAATTATGCAGGTTGAGTCTGGTTCATCAGCTCAGTAAAGGTAGTGGCTTTTTCAGTCACTTTCGCTTTAGACAACAGAGTTTCGACCGCTTGTTCTTCCAGCGCAACGTTACGCATGTTGTTCATCAGCTCTTTGTTTTTGCTGTAGAACTCAACAACTTCCTGTGGGTCTTCGTACGCAGAAGCCATTTCTTCGATCAACGCTTTAACGCGATCTTCGTCAGCTTTCAGTTCGTGCTGGCTGATCACTTCGCCCAGCAGCAGACCGACAACAACGCGGCGTTTAGCTTGCTCTTCGAACAACTCGCGTGGCAGTTCCAGCGCTTGTTTTTCGTTGCCACCAAAACGCTGTGCAGCCTGGCGACGCAGAACGTCAACTTCGCCGTCGATCAGTGCAGCGGGCACGTCGATTTCGTTAGCGCTGACCAGACCGTCGATAGCCTGAGTTTTGATGCGGTTACGAACAGCACCTTTCAGCTCGCGCTCCATGTTTTTACGCACTTCTGCACGCAGACCTTCAACAGAACCATCAGCTACGCCGAAACGTTTGATGAATTCTGGCGTCAGTTCTGGCAGCTCACGCTCTTCCACTTTCTTCAGGGTAATAACGAACTTAGCCGCTTTACCTTTCAGATTTTCAGCGTGGTAATCTTCTGGGAAGTTTACGTCGATAGTGAATTCTTCACCGGCTTTGTGACCGACCAGACCTTCTTCGAAGCCTGGGATCATGCGGCCCTGGCCCATAGCCAGTACGAAATCAGAGGCTTTACCGCCTTCGAAATCTTCACCGTCGATAGAACCGGAGAAATCAACAGTCACGCGGTCTTCTGCGGTGACAGCGGCATCCGTTTCTTTCCAGTCAGCTTGTTGCTTGCGCAGAGTTTCCAGCATGGTATCAACATCAGCGTCGTTAACTTCAACAACCGGTTTTTCAACTTCGATGTTTTCCAGATCTTTCAGCTCAACTTCTGGGTACACTTCAAATTCAACGGTGAAAGTGAAGTCTTCACCCTGCTTGTACTCACCCGGGATATAATTAGGTGCGCCAGCTGGATTAATTTTTTCTTTGATGATCGCATCAACAAAGTTGCGTTGCATCAGATCACCCAGTACGTCCTGACGTACTGACGCGCCGTAACGCTGTTCGATGATGTGGCTTGGTACTTTGCCTTTACGGAAGCCGTCAATACGTACTTTTTTAGAGACGTTGACCAGTTCACTTTTCACTGCTTTTTCAATGCTTTCAGCAGGAACAGTAATCGTTAAGCGGCGCCCAAGGCCTTGAGTGGTTTCAACAGAAACTTGCATCTTGTTACCTCAAAAAAAAATCACAGTGCTCGGTCAACTCCAGAAGTCGTTCTCAAGATGAGAAGCACCAAAAGCGCAAACTTACCTTGAAAACGACTTCTAAGAACCGGGACAGTTCTGTATCAGAACGTAGCCCTGTATTCGAGAGCGTCCGAAACCATTCCGGAAAAATTAGACGCGACATTATAGCGACGCAGACGCATTGAGTCGAGGACGGTATCTACAAGCGCGGGAGGGAAACTCACACGGGGATTCGATCCTTCGAAAAATGCGGTCGATGCAGAGGCAAAAGTGCCCTTGTCGTCTGCCTGTCTTAGGAAAAACAAAAACGGCCCGCGGGCCGTTTCATGAATTCGCACCTACTAATACCGCATCTGACAAGCAAAGTTCCAGTGATACTGCGTCAAACGGCGATATTTATGCCTTTTGTGAATCAGATCTCGACGATCAGGCCATTGTTCCCGCACCGCGACATGGGGGGGATGCAGGAACAGTATCCTGTAACCCTTCCCATTCTTTTTGGGTGTAGGTGTGCAATGCCAGCGCATGAACACTCCCTGCTAGTTCCTCTGCCAGATGCCCGTATATAGCACGATGGCGCGCCAGAAAACGTTCACCCAGGAACTTATCGGATACCATGACCACTTTGAAATGGCTTTCTGAGCCTGCCGGTACATTATGACGATAGCTTTCGTCAGTCACTTCCAGAAACGCGGGTTCAAACGCCTCGACTAACTTTGCTTCTATTTGCTCACGAATCATCGCTATCTCCTTACACCGTATCAGCAGAGAACTGCGCACGTCGGGTTCCCTTTGTCTTACATTCCTTTATCTTCACGTTCTACCCTTTAAGAATAGGCTGTTTTCCGACATCCACGTTAATTACATCAAAAAATTTATAGGTTTGATTGATAAAATCGGCGCTTAGTCTGTCAAAGAAACTGCGGCTTAGCCATGTATGAAGACCGTAATCAGCAGACCTGATGAAATAAAACGCTAAAAAATCACTTTTCCAGATTGTTGGGACTTCCACCCGCAAATGGCAATGTTATGATGTCGGCATAATTTTGAGCACTATTCCCTTATAAATATTGAGAAAACACACATGTTAAAGAAAATCATTTTCCCTGTGCTGGCGATGTTGATGCTGGCCGGTTGCGCCACCAGCACCAATACGCTGGACGTATCGCCAAAAATCGTTCTGCCTTCACAAGACCCAACGCTTCAGGGTATTACTATCAGCATTAACGGTGCTGACCAGCGTAAGGACCAGGCACTGGCGAAAGTTAACCGCGATGGCCAACTGATTTCTCTGACCCCATCCCGCGACCTGCGTTTCCTGTTGCAGGAATCTCTGGAAAAACAAATGACCGCCCGCGGTTACATGGTCGGTGCTGACGGTGCAGTCGATCTGCAAATCGTCGTGAACAATCTTTATGCAGACGTACAGGAAGGTAATCTGCGTTACAACATCACCACCAAAGCAGATATCTCCATCATTGCTACCGCCAAAAATGGCAGCAAGCAGGTGAAAAATTACCGCTCGACCTATAACGTTCAGGGCGCGCTGTCTGCGACAAACGCTAAAATCACCACCGCGGTGAACACCACGCTGGGCGATGTCATCAGCGACATGGCGTCAGACACCAGCATCAGTGACTTCATCAAAGCTAACGCGCGTTAAGACTCCGTTGTTGTCTGCCTGAAATTTTCTGCCCGGCCTGTCCGGGCAGAATGCTAATTAAACACCGTGAATTTATTCCCCGTGAAGCATCCCTTCCTTTATTATGCCCATGCGCCACTCTTTCACCGGTCCGCAGGAACATACTTTTCATGATCAGTCAGTACTTTAAGATTTTCACACAGCGTAATACGGTCATTTTACTGCTGCTGGGTTTTGCATCCGGTTTACCGCTGGCGCTGACCTCCGGCACGTTACAAGCATGGATGACGGTCGAAAATGTCGATCTGAAAACCATCGGTATTTTCTCGCTGGTCGGTCAGGCTTACGTCTTTAAGTTCCTGTGGTCGCCGATGATGGACCGCTACACGCCCTCTTTTCTCGGCCGCAGGCGCGGCTGGTTGGTGCTGACACAGCTACTGCTGGTCGTGGCGATTTTCGGTATGGGCTTTATGGATCCGTCGAAAGACCTGTTCTGGCTGGCGGCGCTGGCGGTGCTGATTGCCTTTGCCTCGGCGTCGCAAGATATAGTGTTCGATGCTTATAAAACGGATTTACTACCTGCTGAAGAGCGCGGCAACGGCGCAGCGGTTTCGGTGCTGGGTTACCGGCTGGCGATGCTGGTTTCCGGCGGGCTGGCGCTCTGGCTGGCAGACCGCTATCTCGGCTGGCAACACATGTACTGGCTGATGGCCGCCCTGATGCTGTGTGGCGTGCTGGCAACGCTGATGGCACCGGAGCCGGAAAATTCGCAGCCCGCGCCCCGCACTATCGAAATGGCGGTGGTCGCACCGCTGAAAGACTTCTTTGGCCGCAACAATGCCTGGCTGATTTTACTGCTGATTGTGATGTACAAAATGGGTGATGCTTTTGCAGGCAGCCTAAGCACCACATTTTTAATTCGCGGCGTTGGGTTTGATGCCGGAGAAGTCGGGTTGGTGAATAAATCACTGGGACTGCTGGCGACGATTGTCGGTGCGCTGCTCGGCGGCATGCTAATGCAACGTCTGAGCCTGTTTCGCGCGCTGATGCTGTTTGGCATTTTGCAGGCCGTTTCCAACGCCGGTTACTGGATCCTCGCGGTGACTGACAAACATCTGTATTCCATGGGCGCGGCAATATTTTTTGAAAACCTGTGTGGCGGCATGGGCACAGCGGCCTTTGTTGCCCTGCTGATGACGCTCTGCAACCGATCATTCTCCGCCACGCAGTTCGCGCTGCTGTCTGCCCTTTCCGCCGTGGGCCGCGTGTATGTCGGGCCGATTGCGGGCTGGTTTGTTGAAGCCTACGGCTGGCCGTGGTTTTATTTGTTCTCTATCGTGGCCGCCGTTCCCGGTCTGTTGTTGCTGGCGGTTTGTCGCGAAACACTGGAGTACACGCAAAAAACCGACAGTTTCTTGCCACGCATCCACTTCGCCACACTGTATCGCTGGGCGTTGCGTTGCATGGTAGCCGGTAGCGTATTGCTCGGTTTTTGGCTGATTGCGCTAATTGTAAACAGTCTGGGCTGGGCGTCGTGGCAATCGCTGGCAGTGACGCTGCTCGAAGCCGGAGCCTTCATCTGTCTGGCGGGAATTTTTCTCGGCAGTCTGCTGGATTTCCTGTCACTGCGCCGCAGCGCACGCGCCTGATTTTCCGCCATTCGTTTTCAAAATGAATGGCGGAGTCGATTTAACAATTCATCTATAAATATTGCTCAACAATTTGCCGTCGGAAAAAATAATATTTTCTGTTTTTATTTTTCCGGCGATGATTTGATGCTTTTTATTTCACCTGAAATCTACATTAATTTAACATTAATTAAACCTTCCGGCCTGATAATCGGTGAGAATAATATTTACAAATTCCGACACCCCTTGTTTTTCATCACTATAGAAAAAAATCTATACGCAACATATTGTTGCCCACTGTGAATTGTCACGATCCGTGACATGTGTGACTGCGTTAACATAAAGTGTCAACAGCGCTTTGACACTTGTTTAAGCGTGTTTACAGTCCTGCAACCTTCCCGTAAAATGCCCGCACACCTGAAGCGACAATAGAGCCCTAGTTATTGAGGTCGTTAGATGAGACTTAAGAAATACAATAAAAGTATTGGGATGTTGTCCTTATTTGCTTCCGCGTTAATGTTAAGCGGTTGCAATACGGCATTGATGGATCCCAAGGGAGCAATTGGACTTGAACAGAGAACGCTGATTTTAACGGCGATCGGTTTAATGCTGATCGTTGTTATTCCAGTTATTATCATGGCGTTTGCCTTTGCGTGGAAGTATCGTGCTTCCAACACAAAAGCAACCTACAGTCCTAACTGGTCCCACTCCAACAAAATTGAAGCCGTCGTCTGGACTGTTCCAATTATTATCATTGCCATTCTGGCAACGATTACCTGGAAGACCACCCATGCGCTTGATCCGTTCAAGCCAATCGTATCTGACCAAAAACCGATGACGGTAGAAGTCGTTTCTCTGGACTGGAAATGGTTGTTCATTTATCCGGAACAGGGCATCGCAACTGTTAACGAACTGGTTATCCCTAAAGACGTGCCTGTTCAGTTCAAAGTCACTTCAGACTCTGTGATGAACTCGTTCTTTATTCCTCAGTTAGGCGGACAGATTTACGCGATGGCGGGTATGCAGACTCAGTTGCATTTAATTGCAAATGAAGCCGGCACCTACAAAGGCATCTCGTCAAACTTCAGTGGCCGTGGTTTCTCTGGCATGAAGTTCAACACAATTGCGACCCCAACCCGTGGCGATTTCGACACATGGGTAGCGAAAGTGAAAAGCGCACCGAACCAACTGGCAACCACTGATGACTTCAACAAGCTGGCTGCACAGAGCATCGACAACCCGGTCGAATACTTCTCTGTTGCGAAACCAGGCCTGTTCAAAGAAATCATTGGCAAATACTCCATGCATGACATGAAGGCAGCGCCAGAAGGTCATACCATGCCAATGCCTGCTGGCACTGACATGAAAGGCATGGATATGGGTGAACAGTCTCACGCAGCCGGAGCCGAGGAATAAACGATGTTCGGAAAATTAACGCTTGATTCGGTTCCGTATCATGAACCGATTATCATGGTCACCGTTGCCGCAATAATCCTGGGCGGTCTGGCAGTCGTTGCCGGTATCACCTATTTCGGCAAGTGGAAGTATCTGTGGACCGAGTGGCTGACCTCCGTCGACCACAAAAAATTAGGTATCATGTACATCATTCTGGCTTTCGTCATGCTGTTGCGTGGCTTTGCCGATGCCATCATGATGCGTAGCCAGCAGGTGCTCGCCTCTGCGGGTGAACCTGGCTTCCTGCCGCCTCATCACTACGACCAAATCTTTACCGCGCACGGCGTGATCATGATCTTCTTCATGGCGATGCCTTTCGTTATCGGTTTGATGAACGTGGTGGTTCCTTTACAGATCGGTGCACGCGACGTTGCGTTTCCGTTCCTGAACAACGTCAGCTTCTGGTTCACCGCTGCCGCTGTGATTCTGATCAACATCTCTCTGGGTGTCGGTGAGTTCGCACAGACCGGTTGGTTGGCCTATCCGCCGTTGTCAGGTAAGGAATACAGTCCGGGTGTGGGGGTCGATTATTGGATATGGAGTCTACAGATATCCGGTATTGGTACCTTGCTGACCGGTGTTAACTTCTTTGCGACCATCCTGAAGATGCGCGCACCAGGCATGCCGCTGATGAAAATGCCGGTATTTACCTGGGCCGCACTGTGCACCAACGTGTTGATTATCGTGTCCTTCCCGATTCTGACCGTGACTGTTGCACTGCTGACTTTAGACCGTTATCTGGGCACCCATTTCTTCACGAATGATATGGGCGGCAACATGATGATGTACATCAACCTGATTTGGGCCTGGGGCCATCCGGAAGTGTACATTTTGGTTCTGCCAGTCTTTGGTGTGTTCTCTGAAGTTACAGCAACCTTCTCTAAGAAACGTCTGTTCGGTTACACCTCGCTGGTATGGGCAACCATCGCCATCACCGTGTTGTCGTTCGTCGTTTGGCTGCACCACTTCTTCACCATGGGTTCAGGCGCTAACGTCAATGCCTTCTTCGGCATCATGACGATGATCATTTCTATCCCGACCGGGGTAAAAATCTTCAACTGGCTGTTCACCATGTACCAGGGCCGTATCACGCTGAACGCAGCGATGCTGTGGACCGTTGGCTTCATTGTCACCTTCTCTGTAGGTGGTATGACCGGCGTTCTGCTGGCGGTTCCGGGTGCTGACTTCGTGTTGCACAACAGCCTGTTCCTGATTGCTCACTTCCACAACGTTATCATCGGTGGTGTGGTCTTCGGTTGCTTCGCAGGTCTGACTTACTGGTTCCCTAAATCCTTCGGCTTTACGCTGAATGAGAAATGGGGTGTACGTTCATTCTGGTTCTGGATCATCGGCTTCTTCGTTGCATTCATGCCACTGTACGTATTGGGCTTCATGGGTATGACCCGTCGTGTCAGCCAGAATATCGATCCTGAGTTCCATCCGCTGCTGGTTATCGCCGCGTGCGGTGCAGCGCTGATTGCTATCGGTATCCTTTGTCAGCTGATCATGATCTTCGTGTCTGTCCGCGACCGCGACCAGAACCGCGATCTGACCGGTGACCCGTGGGATGCACGTACTCTGGAGTGGTCAACTTCTTCTCCTCCTCCGTTCTACAACTTCGCTATCGTGCCGCAAATTCACGACCGCGATGAGTTCTGGGACATGAAAGAGAAAGGCACCGCTTACAAGCAACCTGCAAAATATGAAAAAATTCATATGCCACGTAACAGCGGCGCAGGCTTCATCATCGCTATGTTGAGTCTGGTTTGTGGTTTCGCATTAATCTGGGATATCTGGTGGCTGGCAGCAGTAAGCTTCCTCGCACTGGTAGTGACCTGGATTGTGAAAAGCTTCGACGAAGATGTTGATTACTACGTATCAGCTGAAGAAGTCGAACGTATTGAAAATCTTCATCATGAACAAATCCGTAAAGCAGGTGTGAAACATGGCAACTGATACCCTGACTAACCACGACGCAGCCCATGCAGAGCATGGGCACCACGACGCGGGTGAGACCAAAGTCTTCGGCTTCTGGATCTACCTGATGAGTGACTGCGTATTGTTTGCGAGTTTATTCGCAACTTACGCGGTGCTGGTGCACGGGACCGCGGGTGGCCCGACTGGTAAAGACATTTTTGAACTGCCGTTCGTGCTGGTAGAAACCTTCTTCCTGCTGTTCAGTAGTATTACGTACGGCATGGCGATGCTCGGTATGAGCAAAAGCAGCGTGAAAGCGGTCAACGGCTGGTTGTTCCTGACCTTCCTGTTCGGTCTGGGCTTCATCTGCATGGAAGTGTATGAATTCCATCACCTGATCAAAGAAGGTTTCGGTCCGGATCGCAGTGGTTTCCTGTCAGCATTCTTTGCGCTGGTAGCGACTCACGGGATCCACGTAACCTGCGGTCTGATCTGGATCGTCATCATGATGATTCAGGTAAGCCGTCGTGGTCTGAACGCCGTTAACCAAACCCGTCTGATGTGTCTGAGCCTGTTCTGGCACTTCCTGGACGTTGTCTGGATCTGTGTATTCACCGTTGTTTACCTGATGGGGGTATTAGCATGAGTCATTCTGCCACTTCCCACGGCGGCGCAAGCCACGGCAGCGTGAAGTCATACCTGATTGGCTTCATCCTGTCAGTGATCCTGACGGTTATCCCGTTCGCCATGGTCATGAGCGATACTGCTTCGCATTCACTGATCATTGGTACCGTGGTTGCATCCGCGGTCATCCAGATCGTTGTCCATCTGGTGTTCTTCCTGCACTTAAGTACTGCGTCGGAAGCTCGCTGGAATCTGGTGGCATTTCTGTTCACCGCTGTGATTATCTTTATCGTCGTTGTGGGCTCATTGTGGATTATGTATAACCTCAACCTCAATATGATGGTCAGTTAAAGAGCCGAGCTGCACGTGATGATTAAGCAATACCTGCAAGTAACGAAACCAGGAATTATTTTCGGCAACTTAATTTCTGTCATCGGGGGATTCCTCCTTGCTGCCAAAGGCAACATCGACTTCCCACTCTTTCTCGCCACTTTGGTGGGCGTTTCGCTGGTCGTGGCATCGGGTTGTGTGTTTAACAACTTCATCGACCGCGACATCGACCGGATCATGGAAAGAACGAAGAACAGGGCCCTGGTAAAAGGACTTATTCCGCCGAAAACAACCCTGGTTTACGCCACTATTCTGGGTATTGTGGGCTTTGCGTTGTTGTATATCGGCGCCAATCCGCTAGCCATGTGGCTGGCGGTGATGGGCTTTGTGATTTATGTCGGCGTTTACAGCCTCTACATGAAGCGCAACTCGGTATACGGCACGCTGATCGGCAGTTTGTCGGGCGCGGCGCCACCGGTGATTGGTTACTGTGCCGTTTCAGGCCAGTTTGATACCGGTGCGCTGATCCTGCTTCTGATATTCAGCCTGTGGCAGATGCCGCACTCGTACGCGATTGCCATCTTCCGCTTTAAAGATTATCAGGCAGCAGGCATCCCGGTTCTGCCGGTAGTGAAAGGCATTTCCGTCGCCAAGCATCATATTACCGTCTACATTCTGGCGTTTATGATTGCCACGCTGATGCTCACCCTGAGCGGTTATGCAGGTTATAAATACCTGATTGTCGCCGGTGCGGTGAGTGTCTGGTGGCTGGGCATGGCACTGAAAGGTTACAAGGCTGAGAACGACGTGGTCTGGGCGAGGAAGCTGTTTGGCTTCTCCATCGTGACCATTATGTCGCTGAGCTTTATGATGTCAGTGGACTTTAATTCCGCGCCGACATCGCTGTTAACCTACGTTTGGTGACCCAAGCTGTTAGCCTGACGCGCTGTCGTTCATTCCGATAATCAGCACACTGAAAGGCCAGTAGCGATACTGGCCTTTTCTTTTGTTCTGCCGGAAAGCAAAACCCGTAATATCTGCTAAAGATCCATCGTTTTACCCGAACTCGCCAAAAGCACTACAATGCACGATTGTTATTTTGAGGTAGTAATGTGAACGATAACCAGATGACCCCGCAGGAAAGTCGGGCAACATGGGGACTAGGGACAGTATTTTCTTTACGCATGCTCGGCATGTTCATGGTTCTTCCCGTCCTGACCACCTACGGTATGGCGTTATCCGGGGCCAGCGAAACGCTGATCGGCATCGCAATTGGTATTTATGGCCTTGCGCAGGCTGTGTTTCAAATCCCGTTTGGACTGATGTCTGACCGCGTTGGTCGTAAACCGCTGATCGTTTTTGGTTTAATCATTTTCTGTATCGGCAGCATCGTTGCCGCCTCTACCGAATCTATCTGGGGCGTGATCATTGGTCGTGCTCTGCAAGGCTCCGGGGCAATTGCCGCCGCGGTCATGGCGCTACTGTCTGATCTCACCCGCGAGCAGAACCGCACCAAAGCAATGGCCTTCATCGGCATCAGCTTCGGCGTGACCTTTGCGATTGCGATGGTGCTCGGCCCAATCATCACGCACGCCTGGGGTTTACACGCACTGTTCTGGGCGATTGCCGGGCTGACTATCGTCGGCATCATCATTACCGTCGCCGTTGTCCCCTCCCCTGCCACACATATTCTCAATCGCGAATCGAGCATGGTGAAAGGCAGCTTCGGCAAAGTGCTGAGCAACCCGAAACTGCTGAAGCTGAATTTCGGCATTTTGTGCCTGCATATCCTGCTGATGTCGAGCTTCGTGGTGTTACCGCAAGTGATGGAACACGCAGGCTTCCCGCCAAGCGAGCACTGGCGTGTCTATCTGGTCACTATGCTGACGTCATTCGTCGCGGTGATCCCGGTGATTATTTATGCCGAGAAAAAACGTCACATGAAGCAGGTCTTCATGGGCTGCGTGGCGGTGCTGTTGCTGGCAGAAATCGTCCTGTGGTCAGCCGGTCTGCATTTGTGGGCAGTCATCGCCGGTATCCAGCTGTTCTTCCTCGCATTTAACGTGATGGAAGCAATTCTGCCATCGCTTATCAGTAAAGAATCTCCGGCCGGATACAAAGGCACCGCAATGGGGCTTTATTCCACCAGCCAGTTTATCGGCGTAGCGATTGGCGGCAGCTTAGGCGGTTATGTCTATGGTAACGCCGGTGCAGGCGCAGTCTTCCTTGTGTGCGCGGCGATTGCCGTAGTCTGGCTGGTGGTCAGTTCGACCATGACCGAACCCCCGTATGTCAGCAGCCTGCGCATCACGCTCTCTGAACTGGCGGTGAAAGATTCTGCCCTGCAGGCGCGCATTATGGCGCAGCCGGGCGTGGCAGAAGCCGTGGTGGTGCCGGAGGAATTCAGTGCTTATGTGAAAGTCGACACCAAACA
Organism: Rahnella sp. 1L-D-7-B-C2; assembly: GCF_057290995.1. Taxonomy (NCBI): domain Bacteria; kingdom Pseudomonadati; phylum Pseudomonadota; class Gammaproteobacteria; order Enterobacterales; family Yersiniaceae; genus Rahnella; species Rahnella sp. 1L-D-7-B-C2. The sequence goes on from NZ_JBXAVQ010000007.1 coordinate 139,856, forward strand.
GACTAACCGTAAAGCGCTGGAACAGCTGGTCAGCGCTGCCTGATTTCAACATACCGCTTGCAGTAAATATGGGCGTGCTTTCGAAGATGGCACGCCATTTCATTTTGATGTCCCCCGCTGTGATACACCTCACTTAAAAATCTCCCATAATCATTATCCTCAGGAATTCCTTAACAAAAATTCTGTCAGCCATGACGGCTTTTCAGCCTTTGGGGATCTCATGAAAACGTATGCTTTAGTGGGCACCGGCGGACGTTCAGGTTTGTACATTGACGCGATCACCGGTAAATACCGCCATAACGCAAAATTTGTGGCTTTCTGTGACACCAATCAGACACGCATGGATTATGCGAATCAGCAGCTGGCGCAGCGTGACATCGCACCGGTTCCCACCTGGAAAGCCGCCGACTACGGCGACATGCTCAGCGAGACCAAACCCGACATCGTAATTGTCACCAGCATGGATCGCACGCATGACGATTACATTGTCCGCGCCCTCCACGCCGGTTGCGATGTGATCACCGAAAAACCGATGACCATTGATGAAAACCGCGCGCTACGTATTCTCGATGCGGTCGATACCACCGGCTATCAGGTTCGCGTGGCATTCAACTATCGTTACGCACCGCACCACAGCAAAATCCGCGAACTCCTGATGCAGGACACCATCGGCGAAGTCCTTTCTGTGCATTTTGAATGGCTGCTCAATACCGAACACGGCGCAGACTATTTCCGCCGCTGGCACCGCGAAAAGCGCAACTCAGGCGGCCTGCTGGTGCACAAATCCACCCACCATTTTGATCTGATGAATTTCTGGCTTAACAGCACGCCGGAAAAAGTTTACGCACAGGGCGATTTGCGATTTTATGGTAAAGAGAATGCCGAGAAGCGCGGCGTGACGGAGTTTTACCCGCGTGCGCACGGCTATCCGCAGGCAGAGAGCGATCCTTTCGCCCTGCATATGGCTGATAACGCCCAGCTAAAAGCCCTGTATCTCGATGCCGAGCACGAGGACAGCTATTTTCGCGATCAGAGCGTGTTCAGCGACGGCATCAATATCGAAGACACGCTGTCGGTGCTGGTGAAATACCAGAACAAAGTGCAGATGACCTATTCACTCAACGCCTATCTGCCATGGGAAGGGCTGAACGTGGTATTTAACGGCACCAAAGGCCGTATCGAAATGAAAATCGTCGAGATGTCCTACGTGAATGCAGGTGGTAAACGTGAAAACGAAGGCAGTCTGGAAGAGGCAAAAATAGTGGTGTATCCGCTGTTTGCCAAAGCGTGGGAAGCCGAATTCTCGCTGGGCGAAGGCGGTCACGGCGGCGGAGATAACGCCATGCTTGAGGATCTGTTTGGCGAACGCAAAGAGGATCCGTTAAAGCGCGCGGCAGATCACCGTGCAGGCGCAATGTCGATCCTGACCGGCATCGCCGGTAATCTCTCCATGCAGCACGACAAACCGATTTATTTTAAAGACTTCGAGCTGGTGAAACGCCTGCAACAGAAGAAATAGCGCGCATGAAAAAGGGACGCCCTAAGCGTCCCTGATGTTTTCAACGAAGAATGTTTTAATCTCTAAAATTCTTAAACTGGAATGGCTGTCCCAAATCCCCGTTACGCACCAGCGCCATCACCGCCTGCAGATCGTCACGCGCTTTGCCGGTCACACGAACTTCATCGCCCTGAACCTGCGCCTGCACTTTGATCTTACTGTCTTTGATCAGCTTGACGATTTTCTTCGCCAGCGTCGATTCAATACCAGAATGCAGTTTGGCTTCCACGCTGTAAGTTTTACCGCTGTGATCCATCTGCTCCGGAATTTCCAGCGCGCCGCCTTCAATCCCACGTTTGGCTAACTTCTCACGCAGAATATCCACCAGCTGATTGACCTGAAAATCAGATTCGCTGGCCACTTTGATGCTCTCGTTTTTTTCGTTGAGATCGAAGCTGGCTGGTACATTGCGGAAATCCCAGCGGGTTTGCAGATCACGGCTGGCGTTTTCCACGGCGTTACGAACTTCCTGCATGTCGATTTCGGAAACAATGTCAAAAGACGGCATAATCGCTTCTCCCTGTAGTTTTGTATTGCACGTTATATGGCGTGCATAATACCGCCTTCAACCGCCGATGCCAAACGACAGCAAAGTTCCAGTCACAAATGGGCACGGGGGTCAAAAAGTGCAGGTGAAAATGTGATGTGCAGCACAAATGTCTATACTAATACGATAACCGGACAGCAGAATATTCTTTCTACACCCGATTCCTACGGCGTATTTCGCCACCAATCCCGGGAGGCACAATGAAAATTACAGTATTAGGTTGCGGTGCGCTGGGACAACTTTGGCTATCAGCCCTTTATCAGCAAGGCCACGACGTGCAGGGGTGGATCCGCATTGCGCAGCCTTTCTGTGCCGTCAACGTGATTTCCCCGCAAGGCGTGGCGTTTAACCGTAATATGCCGACCAATGATCCGGAGCATCTGGCGCAAAGCGAGCTGCTTCTGGTAACGCTGAAAGCGTGGCAGGTGTCAGGCGCGGTCAGCGCGCTGATGCCGATGCTCAATGATAATTGTACGATCCTGTTGCTGCATAACGGCATGGGGACCGTGGATGAGTTACCGGCTAACCGGCTGGCTATCTTACAAGGCGCCACCACCCACGCCGCCCGGCACGAGGGTAACGCGATATTGCACGTTGCATCGGGTATGACTCACATCGGGCCAGTCACGCAGCGTGGCGCGGCGCACAGTGCGCTGGCGGATACCTTACATCATGCGCTGCCAGACGTTGCGTGGCACGACAACATCAGGCCGTCACTGTGGAATAAGCTGGCGGTTAACTGCGTGATCAATCCCCTCACCGCGCTTCATGAATGTACTAATGGCGATCTTATCGCCTGCGCCGACCAGATAGAGCAGATCTGTCTGGAAGTTGCACAGGTCATGGCGATAGAGGGATATGAGATCCACAGCGAATCGCTGCTGAGTTTTGTCTATCAGGTGATCGACACTACGGCAGCCAATCATTCTTCAATGTTGCAGGATATCCGTCATCAGCGTCACACCGAAATTGATTATATTACCGGCTATGTACTGCGTCGCGGTCGCAAACACGGGCTGAGCCTGCCGATAAACACCCGAATATTTGAACAAATTAAGAAAAAGGAAAACGACTATGAGCGCATCAGTTCTGGTCTGCCTGGCACCTGGTAGCGAAGAGATTGAAGCCGTCACCGCAATAGATTTGCTGGTTCGCGCAGGCATTCACGTCACCACCGCCAGCGTGGCGGGGGACGGTAATCTGGAAATCCGCTGTTCGCGAGGCGTGCGTATTTTGGCGGACGTCACGCTGGTAGAGGTCGCTGATGACGACTTTGATGTGATCGTTTTGCCGGGTGGCCTCGGTGGGGCCACCTGTTTCAGTGAAAGTCCGCTGCTGGTAGAGAAAGTCCGTCAGATGCACATCAGCGGGAAAATTGTCGCCGCCATCTGCGCTGCGCCCGCGCTGGTGCTGGAATATCACGACTTATTCCCGGTTGGCAATATGACCGGTTTCCCGGGGCTGCGCGATAAAATCGATCCGAACAAATGGTCAGACCGCCGGGTAATTTTCGATCCGCGCGTCAATCTGCTGACCAGCCAGGGGCCGGGCACGTCAATGGAGTTTGCGCTGAAGATTATCGATCTCCTGCTCGGTAAAACCAAAGCCGCAGAAATCGCCGCGCAGCTGGTGCTCGCGCCGGGGATTTACAACTACACCGACGAAGGCGCCCGAGAATCCTGACCGGAAAGCCTGAAAGCAAAAGGGGCTCAGCGATGCTGAACCCCTTTATTTATATCGCCTGAAAATTAGGGGCGATAAACTTTCACGTTGTTAAAGCCCTGCTCTTTCAGATACAGCGCCTGCAAACGGCTCATGACGCCGCGATCGCAGTACAGCAAATAGGTTTTACTCTGATCCAAATCGCCGAACTGCGTCGCCAGCTTATAGAATGCCAGCGTTTTCACTTCGACATTCTCCAGTGCCAGCGGGTCTGCTTCTGCTTCATCAGGCGCACGCACGTCGAGCACGATATCGGTAGAAACAAACTCCGCCACGGTTTCGACTTCAGGTACTTCCTGAGCGGCCTGCTCAGCAATTTCTCGGATATCAACGTTTCGCGCTTCGCTCACCACTTTATCCAGCACTGCGAAATCGAACATCGCTTCTTCGGCTTCAATTTTGGCTTTCACCGCTTTCACGGTCGGGCTTTTCGAAATCACACCGCAGTATTCCGGCATGGTTTTGGCGAAGTCTTCGGTGCCGATTTCACGGGCAATCTTGATGATGTGCTCTTTATCGTGAGAAATCAGCGGTCGTAGGATCAGCGTGTCAGAAACGTTGTCGATCAGGCGTAAGTTGGTCAGCGTCTGGCTCGATACCTGGCCCAGCGCTTCGCCGGTCACCAGCGCCTGCACGCCGTAACGCTCTGCGATAGATGACGCTGCGCGCACCATCATACGTTTGAGAACGACGCCCATCTGACCGTCTTCGACTTTTTCCAGGATCTCACCGACCACCGGTTCAAAATCAATGGCAATAAAACGCACGCGGTGCGAACTGCCAAAACGGTTCCACAGGTAATGCGCCACCTGTTTTACACCGATTTCATGGGCCGCGCCGCCAAGATTAAAGAAGCAGTAATGCACACGACAGCCGCGACGCATCAGCATATAACTGGAAACACCGGAATCGAAACCGCCGGAGATGAGCGACATCACGTCTTCCTGCGTGCCGATCGGATAACCGCCCTGACCTTCCAGACGGCTTTTCACCAGCACCAGTTTGTCGTCGTTGATTTCCAGCTTCACCGTCACTTCTGGCGAAGTCAGATTCACCCGTGCAGACTCAATGTGCTGATTCAGACCGCCGCCCACGTAGCGCTCTACGTCGCCGGAGCTGAATTCATGCTTACCGCGACGTTTTACACGCACGCAGAAAGTTTTGCCTTCGACTTCAGAGCGATAGGCTTCGAGCGCCTGTTCGAAAATGTTGTGCATATCGGTATAAGGACGATCTTCTACTTCTTCTACGTAGCGGATGCCCGGAATACGGCACAGCATTTCCTGGATGAGATCGTGTTTGCTTTCGTCTTTGCTGCGAACTTCGATATGATCCCAATGGCGTACGACTGCCAGCGTCTCATCATGCGGCCGCACAATGTTGCGAATGCTGCTTGAGAGGATCTTAATGAAGCGCAAACGCACAGATTGGCTCTTGATGGTGATTTCAGGGAACAATTTAATGATAAACTTCATGGCAGTCTTTTGTTAGCAGGTTAAAGAACGGGGTAGTAAGTCACTGAATAAGGATCTAGGATCCTATTATTGCTAAGCCTTATGTTTGTTTATGAATCATCAGTTTTGTGCCACATTGGGCTTAGCAATAAACTCAGCGGCGCAGAGTATATCACTTTTCATGGATATTCTGCGCGCAAAACCAAACAGCAGTGCCATGCTTAACGGGATGTCTCCCTGGGCTGAGAACCGACCCTGCCGTCTCAGCGCTCTGGTCACCGAGTCTTGTCAACGATATTGAAAGAGAATTATGCCGAAAAAATCTGCACCACCACCCGCCAATTTTGAAACTACGCTGGCCGACCTGGAACAGATCGTTGCCCGCCTTGAATCAGGCGAATTACCTTTAGAAGACGCGCTGAATGAATTTGAGCAAGGCGTCCAGCTTGCCCGTCAGGGGCAGCAAAAACTGCAACAGGCCGAACAGCGTGTGCAGATCCTGCTCGACAGCGATGAAGATGCACCGCTGGCACCTTTCACACCGCAAGCAGAGTAACGGAATATGTCTGAAGCGACGTCTCTTTCTCCGGCTGGCGAATTCTCCCGTGAGCTGCGCGCCATGCAGCAGCGTGTAGACGCCGTTCTGACCGCCTACATTGACGCTCTGCCACTGGCTGATTTACCGCTGGTTGAAGCTATGCGCTACGGTGCGCTTCTTGGCGGTAAACGTATGCGCCCTTATCTGGTGTACGCCACCGGGGAGCTGTTCGGTCTGGATGTGAAAAATCTCGATGCGCCTGCCGCCGCTGTTGAATGCATTCATGCGTATTCGCTGATCCACGACGATCTGCCGGCGATGGATGACGACGATCTGCGTCGCGGCCAGCCGACCTGTCACATCAAATTTGGCGAAGCGAACGCGATCCTCGCCGGTGACGCGCTGCAAACGCTGGCTTTCACCATTTTAGCCGACGGCGATATGCCGGACGTTGCGATCAAAGATCGCCTGTCGATGGTGTCGGAACTGGCGTCCGCCAGCGGTGCCAGCGGCATGTGCGGCGGACAGGCGCTGGATCTGGCCGCCGAAGGCCAGCAGGTCAGCCTCGACGCACTGGAGAGAATTCACCGTCATAAAACTGGTGCGCTGATCCGTGCCGCAGTGCGCATGGGCGCGCTGGCCGCTGGCAATACCGGACGCGCCGTTTTGCCTATACTGGATACCTATGCACAGGCGATTGGCCTGGCGTTTCAGGTTCAGGATGACATTCTGGACGTGATTGGCGATACCGCCACGTTGGGCAAACGTCAGGGTGCGGATCAACAACTCGGTAAAAGTACTTACCCTGCCCTGCTGGGGCTAGACGGTGCAAAGGCCAAGGCCATGGACCTGCATCAGGAAGCCGTTTCCGCACTGAACCAGCTCGCCGCGCTTTCTTACAACACAGCGCCACTTCTCGCGTTAGCCAGCTTCATTATTGAGCGCGATAATTAATACTTACTATGAGCAACTGATGAGTCTTGAACTAGCCAAATACCCGACACTGGCGCTGGCGGAGAATCCTGAAGATCTCCGTTCACTTCCTAAAGAGAGCCTGCCTAAGCTGTGCGACGAACTGCGCCAGTATTTGCTGGCCAGCGTCAGCCAGTCCAGCGGACACTTTGCGTCCGGGCTGGGAACGGTTGAACTGACCGTAGCCATGCACTATGTCTACAAAACGCCGTTCGACCACGTGGTCTGGGATGTCGGCCATCAGGCCTATCCGCATAAAATTTTGACCGGACGCCGTGACCGGATTTCCACCATCCGCCAGAAAGGCGGCCTGCACCCATTCCCGTGGCGCGGTGAAAGCGAATACGACACGCTGTCTGTCGGCCACTCGTCGACGTCAATCAGCGCCGGGTTGGGTATGGCCGTTGCCGCCGAGCGCGAAGGCAAGAACCGCCGTACGGTCTGCGTAATTGGTGATGGCGCGATCACCGCCGGTATGGCCTTCGAAGCCATGAACCACGCCGGTGATATCAAACCCGACATGCTGGTTATCCTCAACGACAACGAAATGTCGATTTCCGAAAACGTCGGTGCGCTGAACAATCATCTGGCGCAGCTGTTATCCGGTAAATTGTATTCGCATCTGCGTGAAGGCGGCAAAAAGGTACTTTCCGGCATACCGCCTATCAAAGAACTGGTGCGACGGACTGAAGAACATCTGAAAGGCATGATGGTGCCGGGCACGCTGTTTGAAGAGCTGGGCTTTAACTACATCGGCCCGGTTGACGGACATGACGTGGTGGCACTGGTGCAAACGCTGAAAAACATGCGTGACCTCAAAGGCCCGCAATTGCTGCACATCATGACCAAAAAAGGTAAAGGCTATGCGCCTGCCGAAAAAGATCCGATAGGCTGGCACGCGGTGCCAAAATTCGATCCGGCTTCCGGTATTTTGCCAAAAGGCAAAGAGGGTTTACCGACCTATTCGAAAGTCTTCGGCGACTGGCTGTGCGAAACGGCGGCTAAAGACAGCAAGCTGATGGCGGTGACGCCTGCGATGCGCGAAGGCTCCGGCATGGTGCGCTTCTCCCGCGAATATCCGCAGCAGTACTTCGACGTCGCTATCGCAGAACAACACGCCGTGACCTTTGCTGCCGGTCTGGCGATTGGCGGTTACAAACCGATCGTGGCGATTTATTCCACCTTCCTGCAACGTGCGTACGATCAGGTGATCCACGACGTGGCGATCCAGAATCTGCCGGTGCTCTTTGCCATCGACCGTGGCGGTATTGTCGGCGCCGACGGCCAGACGCATCAGGGCGCGTTCGATCTTTCGTTCCTGCGCTGCATTCCGAACATGATCATCATGACGCCAAGTGATGAAAACGAATGTCGCCAGATGCTGCACACCGGTTATCACCATAACGGCGGCCCGGTAGCGGTGCGTTATCCGCGTGGTACGGGCACTGGCGCAACCTGCGAGCCGCTGGTGTCACTGCCAATGGGTAAAGGCGTAGTACGCCGCGAAGGCGAGAAAGTGGCGATCCTCAACTTCGGGACTTTGTTGCCGGATGCGCTGGAAGCCGCTGAAAAACGTAATGCCACCGTGGTGGACATGCGCTTTGTGAAACCGCTGGACGAAGCCCTGATTCTGGAACTGGCCGCCAGCCACGAAGTGCTGGTCACGGTTGAAGAGAACGCCATTATGGGCGGCGCAGGCAGCGGTGTGAATGAATTGCTGATGGCGAAACGTATGCTGGTGCCGGTGCTGAATATTGGTCTGGCCGACAGCTTTGTGCCCCAAGGCACACAGGACGAAATCCGTCATGACGTCGGGCTGGATGCCGAAGGGATCGACCGTCAAATCACCGACTGGCTGGCCTGATTATTTCCCCTCTTTCGCCTGAAAGAGGGGTTTCTCCCCCCGCATCCTCATCTCTTCCACGATCCCGCCGTTCTGTGAGCTACAGTTAAGCATGCTAATCATTTTTTAACGCCTGCCGGTCACGGCGCAGGCTTTTACGGAGAGATGCAATGCAATACACCACGTTGGGAAAAACCGGTCTGAAAGTGTCGCAACTGTGTCTGGGTTGTATGACCTATGGCGAACCGGATCGCGGCAGACATGCCTGGACACTGCCGGAAGAGAGCAGCCGCCCGATCATCAAACAGGCGCTGGATGCGGGCATTAACTTCTTTGACACCGCCAACAGCTATTCTGACGGCAGCAGCGAAGAGATCGTCGGACGTGCGCTAAAGGATTTCGTAAAACGCGATGACATCGTTGTCGCCACCAAAGTATTTTATCCGATCACCGGCCTGGAAGGCGGATTGTCCCGCGCCTCCATCATGCAATCCATCGACGACAGCCTGCGCCGCCTCGGCATGGAATACGTCGATCTGCTGCAAATCCACCGCTGGGATTACAACACGCCGATTGAAGAAACGCTGGAAGCGCTCAACGACGTAGTGAAAGCCGGTAAGGCGCGCTTTATCGGGGCGTCTTCCATGCACGCCCATCAGTTCAAACAGGCGTTGGATATTTCTGAGCAAAATGGCTGGGCACGTTTTGTCTCGATGCAGGATCAATACAACCTCATTCAGCGGGAAGAAGAGAAGGAAATGTATCCGCTTTGTCTGGAAGAGAATATTGCGGTGCTGCCGTGGAGCCCGCTGGCGCGCGGTAAGTTAACGCGTCCGTGGGGCGAAACCACTGCGCGTTCTGTGTCTGACAGCTTTGCCAATACACTGTATGACGCCACCGATGCAGCTGACGCTAAAATCGCTGAACGCGTAGGTAAAATCGCCGAAGACCACGGCGTGCCGCGTGCGCAGATCGCGCTGGCGTGGATCCTCAGCAAACACGTGATCACGGCACCTATCATCGGTGCTTCTCGCCCGGCTCACCTCGACGACGCGATTGCCGCGCTGAACATCAGGCTGACCATCGAAGAAATCGCCGAACTGGAAATGGCTTACGTGCCGCACAAGGCCGTCGGTTTTGAATAAGATCAGCGAAACATCGTTGAGTTGAAAACAAAAAGGCGCGACAGAATCAACCTGTCGCGCCTTTTTCAGCTTGAAGAAAACCGTCGAAACAGCCTGTCAGGCAAAGTGATCAAACCCCTGCCATTCCAGCTCTACCTGTTTGCCGCCGCGTAAGAACTTGATGCCTTCCGATAGCGGCGCGATCTGACCGACACAGGTGAAATCCACACCCAGATGGCTCAGCGCAGCATCTACCGCTCCCCGGTTGATTTCCGGTACGGTAAAGCAAAGTTCGTAGTCTTCACCGCCGGTCAGCGCCCATTTCAGCGCCTGCTCCGGTTCGACAAGACTCTTCATCGCGTCAGAGAACGGGATAGCGTCGAGATCCAAACGCGCGCCGCAGTCGCTGGCTTTCAGAATGTGTTTAAGATCAGAGATCAGTCCGTCAGACAGATCGATGGCCGACGTGGCTAAATCACGCAGCGCCTGCCCCTGCAAAACGCGCGGCGATGGCCGCAGATGACGTTTAAGCAAGAACTCGCGCGTTTGATCATCACCGATATTCAGCTGTTCCAACAGAACCGCCAGACCCGCCGCGCTGTCACCCAGCGTGCCGGTCACAAATATCCAGTCGCCGACGCCCGCACCGGAGCGCGTTAGTGCACGCCCAACGGGAACCAGCCCCTGAATGGTCAGCGTCATGCTCAGCGGACCGCGCGTCGTATCGCCACCGATCAGTTGCATGCCGTAATAATTGAGTTGTTCGAACAGGCTGTTGCTAAACGCTTCTAACCAGTCGGCTTTCACCTCAGGCAGCGTCAGTGCAAGTGAAACCCAGGCAGGATCCGCGCCCATTGCGGCCAGATCACTGAGGTTCACTGCCAGCGCTTTGTAACCCAAATCGGCCGGAGAAATGGTTTTAAGGAAATGAATGCCTTCGACCAGCGTATCAGTACTGACTGCCAGTAGCTGCTTTTCGCCAACCGTCAGTAAGGCACAATCATCACCAATGCCTAACTGAACATCCTGCCGGGCAGTTCTGAACCGGTTAAAGTAGCGATTGATAACGTCAAATTCGCCGGATGCCATAGTACAATTCCAAATCGTTAGAATGACTTAAGGCCGGAAAACCGGCCTTAAGAGGGGTGTCACACAGAGGATAAGCGAGGTGACATCACCAGACTATCAACAGAGCGCGCATTCGGCTGAAAATGAGTGTGATCATTTATCAGAAACGCTGACCCTGGCTGACATTATTTCTTGCGAATATGCGGGCCCGCTTTGTCCAGCACACCGTTGACAAACTTGTGGCTGTCTTCAGCGCCGAAGGTTTTCGCCAGTTCGATCGCTTCATTGATGGCCACTTTGTAAGGGACATCCTGGCGCTTGCTCAGCTCAAACAGAGCCAGACGCAAGATCGCTCTTTCCACCTGGCCTAATTCATCCAGCTGACGTGACAGGTATGGCGCCATCAATGCATCGAGTTTCTCTGCACTGTTTGCTACACCCGACAACAGTTCGCGGAAATAGGCAATGTCTACGTCTTTGACATCCTGCTCGGTCAGGAATTCTAATTCAACATCGGCGATGTCATTTTTCGACAACTGCCAGGAGTAAAGCGCCTGTACGGCACATTCACGGGCGCGGCGACGAGCAGCAGGTTTCACGGATTTCCCCTTAACTAGATTCAGGCCTTAATAGCCTTGATAACATTAATCATTTCAAGCGCGGTCAGTGCAGCTTCTGCACCTTTGTTACCGGCTTTTGTCCCTGCGCGTTCGATGGCTTGTTCAATGCTTTCTGTTGTCAGCACACCAAAGGCAACCGGGATTTCGCTGTTCATTGCGACGCTGGACAAGCCAGAGCTGCATTCGCCCGCGACGAATTCAAAGTGGGCTGTGCCCCCGCGGATGACGGTACCGAGAGCAACCACGGCGTCGTACTTACCGCTTTCAGCCAGAGCACGGGTTGCCAGAGGCAATTCGTATGCGCCCGGGACCCAGACTACGGTGATGTTGTCATCGCTGACCTGACCAATACGTTTCAACGCATCAATAGCACCGGAAAGCAGGCTGTCGTTGATGAAATTGTTAAAACGAGCAATCGCGATCGCTACGCGCGCGTTAGGCGTGGCTACAACACCTTCAATAACGTTCATAGTTTTCCTTAAAGTGGGTTCAGGAGTTTCTCAACCCCAGCCGCAGGGGGGCGGATTCTATCATAAAATTACCCTGTCTGGACATGTGCTTTTAAACCCATGCGGACAAGGAGGCGTAAAATTCTCAGTACGATGTTTTCAGCACGCAATTCAGTACTGCGGTTTCATGCGCAGGCGCAGATCCGGCCCAATCTGCCGGACATCGCTGAAGGCGAATTCCGGCGCATCGCTCAGATGCTGCAATCCAGGCAGTTCACACAGCGCCCGGCCATTATCACCCAATAACTTAGGTGCCATATAAACGATTAATTCATCAACCAGACCGGCTTGTAATAAGGCGCCGGCGAGTTGTGCGCCTGCTTCGACCCAGATAGAGTTTATCTGGCGTTTCGCCAGCTGCATCATCAGCAGAACCAGATCGATTCGATTGTCGCGGCCTGGAACGCACCATTGCTCTACGGATTCAGGCCAGATTTGATTGTCCTTCTCCAGACGCGCCAGCAGCACATCACCGGGAAGTTTCATCAACTGATGTTCAGGCGTGACACGGTTCTGGCTGTCGAGAATGATCCGCAGGGGCTGGCGCAGATTTTCTTCGGGATAAATCGCCTGCACGTCGCTGCCCAGTTCACTCCAGCGCACGTTCAGTGATGGATTGTCGGCCAGCACGGTAGCACTGGTACTCAGAATGGCTGAGCTTTCTGCGCGAAAACGCTGAACGTCAGCGCGCGCTGCAGCAGAAGTGATCCACTGACTTTCGCCCGAGGCCATAGCCGTTCTGCCATCCAGTGAAGCGCCCATTTTCAGCTGCACGTATGGGAAACCGGTACGCATCCGCTTGAGGAAACCGAGATTGACGGCTTCCGCCTGCGAATGCATAAGACCATGGCTGACATCCACGCCGTTTTGTTTGAGGCGATATAGACCGCGCCCGGCAACTTCAGGGTTCGGATCCTGCATCGCCGCGACCACACGGCTGACACCTGCCGCCAGCAGCGCATCGGCACAAGGCGGCGTGCGCCCGTGATGGCTGCAAGGCTCGAGTGTCACATACGCCGTTGCACCCTTGGCTTTCTCACCGGCCATGCGTAAAGCATGGACTTCGGCATGAGGTTCACCGGCACGCACATGATAGCCTTCACCGATGATTTCGCCATTGAGCACAATGACACAACCGACGTTCGGGTTAGGCGTGGTAGTGAAACGTCCGCGGCGCGCCAGCTCGAAAGCCCGCGCCATAAAACGTTCGTCAGAAGCTATTTCGGACAGCATTCACGTTCCTTAATCCTGAAGACGGGCAATCTCTTCACCAAACTCACGAATATCTTCAAAGCTGCGATACACGGATGCGAAGCGGATGTAGGCCACTTTATCCAGCCCTTTCAGCGCATCCATCACCAGACCGCCGATCATTTTGGCCGGGATTTCACGTTCGCCTGTAGCGCGCAACTGGGATTTAATGTGGCTGATGGCAGTTTCAACGTCATCTGAACTGACCGGCCGCTTTTCCAGCGCTTTCAGAAACCCGCTGCGTAATTTGTCTTCGTTAAAGGGTTCGCGGACCTCATTGCTTTTTATGACGCGCGGCATCACCAGTTCAGCCACTTCAAACGTGGTGAAACGTTCATGGCACACCAGGCACTGACGGCGACGGCGAACCTGCGATCCATCGCCCACCAGGCGGGAATCAATGACTTTAGTATCAACAGCGGCACAAAATGGGCAATGCATAGCACTTCCTGATCGCGAACTCAATTGGACATCAGTTTAACCCGAAGTGTGCCGACAACAAAGGCTGTCGCTACTTTCATAGACATCGGGTTAAACTTACGCATCTCTATTAGTGCCCGGACGGATGTTGCATCGGGCAGAAGAAAGGAAATCTCTGATATGACGAAACACCCTCGCCTTTGGCTGGCCTGCGCCGCATTGCTTAGCCTGACCGGCTGCGTGAAGCAAAATCCACAATTACCGGAACTGAAAACCGAAGTGGGCCAGCTGAATCAGAAACTGCAACGGCTGACCGACTTGGCTGTCGCGCTGGAACAGCAAACCACGCTTAACCGTCAGTCCACCAACGGCGTGTATTTGCTACCTGCGGCGAAAAGTCCGGCGCTGCTAAAAAGCGATCTGGGCGAACTGACCGTCACGTTGCTGCGCGTGGCACCTGACGCCAGCGGATTACAGGCCGTGCTGGAAGTGAAGAATAATGCCGGCCAGCCGCTGCCAGCGTTTACCGCGTCAATCAGCTGGGGTCAGCTGGATCCAGTAACCGGTAAACCACTGACAGTGGATATGCAAACCCAGAACATTACCGTCGAACCGGATCTGTTACCGGGGCCGGTGAAAACTGTTGAAGTGAGGTTTAGCCAGGTTACGATGGATACGCTGGGCTTCGTTCATCTGCATAATATTGTGGCCACGCCTCAACCCGCGCAGATTCAGCCGTAACCCCCCCTGAATTTCAGACAAAAAAAACCCCGCAGCGCGGGGTTTTTCATCACTGAACGACCAGCCGATTAAGGCAGAATCGAAGGCTGATCTGCACCTTCTTTTTCCACTTTTTGCTGCAACATGTGTTCACGCTTCATGCCCAGTTTCAGAGCCAGCGCAGACGCCACGTAGATAGACGAAACAGTACCAATCGACACACCAATCAACATGGTCAGTGAGAAGCCTTCGAGCAACGCACCACCGAAGATATAGAGCATCAGTACCACCATCAGCGTGGTCGCCGAGGTCATAATGGTACGGCTTAACGTCTGGGTCAGGGACACGTTCATGATTTCGTAAGAGTTACCGCGACGGATTTTGCGGAAGTTCTCACGAATACGGTCCGATACTACGATGGAGTCATTCAGCGAGTAGCCGATAACCGACATCAGGGACGCGATGATGGTCAGGTCAATTTCGATCCTGAACAGTGACAATACGCCCATGGTGATGATGACGTCATGCGCCAGTGCGATAACCGCACCCAACGCCAGTCGCCATTCAAAACGGAAACCGACGTAAATCAGGATTGAGATGAGCGCCATCAACAGCGCCATGCCACCAGCCTGGGCTAAATCATTCCCCACGCTCGGCCCGACAAATTCGACACGTTTTACGGTGGCGTCTTTATCGATATCCGCATTCACCAGGCTGAGGACTTTATTCCCCAGTTCCTGACCGGCATTACCTGACACCGGCGGCAGGCGAACCATCACATCACGGCTACTGCCGAAATTCTGGACAACCGGATCCTTGAACCCGGCTTTTTCCAGATCGGCGCGCATGTCGTCGAGGTTAGCAGGCTGGCTGAGGCTGATTTCAATGACGGTACCGCCAGTGAAGTCCAGACCCCAGTTGAACCCGCGAACACCCATAATCGCGACGGACGCGATGAACAACAGGCCTGAAATACAGAACGCCACGTTGTCCCAGCGCATAAAGTCGATGACTTTACGGCCATAGTTGAGTTGCTCAACGGTATATTCTTTCTGTGCCACAACGCTCTCCTCAGATAGACAGCTTTTTAATGCGTTTGCCGCCGTAAACCAGGTTCACGATTGCACGGGTTCCCACGATCGACGTAAACATCGACGTTGCCACACCGATTGCGGTGGTGATAGCAAAGCCTTTGATCGAACCGGTACCCACTGCATAAAGAATAATTGCCGTGATCAGGGTAGTAATGTTGGCATCGACGATACTGGAGAACGCGCCTTTATAGCCTTCATGGATAGCCTGCTGAACGGAACGTCCGTTCTTCAGCTCTTCCTTGATACGTTCGTTTATCAGTACGTTGGCGTCAACGGCCACCGCCAGTGTCAGCACGATACCGGCAATACCCGGCATGGTCAGCGTAGCACCCGGCAGCAACGACATGATCCCGACAATCAGAATCAGGTTAGCCACCAGCGCCGTGGTCGCGATGATGCCGAATTTACGGTACCAAACTACCATGAACAGAATGGAAGCCACGAGGCCCCACAGGCACGCTTCCAGACCCTGAGTGATGTTTTGCATCCCTAAGGTCGGGCCGATGGTACGTTCTTCAACGATCTGAATTGGCGCGATCAACGCACCGGCACGCAGCAGCAGAGACAGCTGACGGGCTTCGTTCGGATCGTTAACGCCGGTAATACGGAAGCTGTTGCCCAGACGTGACTGAATGGTCGCCACGTTGATGACTTCTTCCTGTTTCGCCAGAATTGAACGGCCGTTGGCATCTTTCTTACCGCTGTCTTTGTATTCCACGAACAGGGTCGCCATCGGCTTGCCGATGTTATCCTTAGTGAAGTTAGACATGGCGTTACCGCCAGCGCTGTCGAGAGAGATGTTTACCTGCGGCTGATTATACTCATCCATGCTGGAGGTGGAGTCAGTGATATGGTCACCGGTCAGAATCACGCGTTTGTACAAGACAACCGGGCGACCTTCACGGGTATTTTTCACTTCGCTGTCACCCGGCACACGGCCAGAGGTTGCAGCGGTGGCATCCACATTGGTGTTTACCAGACGGAATTCCAGCGTCGCGGTCGCGCCCAGAATTTCTTTCGCGCGTGCAGTGTCCTGAATACCCGGCAGTTCAACCACGATACGGTCAGCACCCTGACGCTGTACCAGCGGCTCGGCTACACCCAGTTGGTTAACACGGTTACGCAGGATGGTGATGTTTTGCTGAACGGCATACTCGCGAGCTTCACTCATACGAGCATCAGTCATCACCACTTTAACAGCGTTATCGCCGCTGTTGGTGATCACTAAATCGCGATGGCGTGGGCTCAGATAGCTGACCGCAGAATCACGCGTTGCAGCATCACGGAAACGCACTTCAACGCCATAGTTGTCGAGCTTACGCACCGTGGCATAAGGAATATTCTTGTCGCGCAGGTCGCTGCGCATGTTGTCCATCGTCTGCTCTTGCAGCTTACTCAGCGCGGTATCCATATCCACTTCCATCAGGAAGTGCACACCACCACGTAAGTCGAGGCCCAGCTTCATCGGCTCGGCGCCCAGCATACTCAACCAGCGCGGCGTTGCCGGCGCGAGGTTCAGTGCAATGACAAACTTATCGCCCAGCGCTTCAGTCAGCGCTTCACGTGCACGAAGCTGTACATCCGTGTCTTTGAAACGGGCAAGAATAGCGCCATTCTCCAGAGCAACTGATTTGATCTGGATTTTGCTTTGATCTAATACGTTACGGACTTGGTCCAGCGTTGCTTCACTGGCGTCGGAACCCCGAGCACCAGTGATTTGAACAGCCGGATCCTCACCATAAAGGTTGGGAAGTGCATAAAGCAGCCCGACGATGACCACAACGATCAGCATCAGATACTTCCACGCAGGATAACGGTTTAACACGGCAGTTCCCTTCGGGAAAATCGAAAATTAGATAGACTTCATCGTGCCTTTTGGCAGAACTGCTGCCACGAAGTCACGCTTGATCATCACTTCGTTAGTGTCGTTCAGTGCAATAACAACATAGCCGGTTTCAGCCACTTTTGTTACGCGACCGATCAGGCCACCGGTGGTCATCACTTCGTCACCTTTACCGATGGAGTCCATCAGTTTTTTGTGTTCTTTAGAGCGTTTCTGCTGCGGGCGCAAGATCATGAAATAGAAAATCAGACCAAAAACGACCAGCATAATAACCAGAGAGTAAGGACTTCCCTGTGACGGTGCGCCAGACGCTGCGACAGCATCGGAAATGAAAAGACTCATTTAAATTCCCTCATTGTTGTTGTGAAGCAAAAGAGTTGTTGTAAAAAATACCGTATTTCCAAAATGGAGTCTGGCGATAAACGTCTCGCACAATACCCCATTATGACGGCTCAACAAATGATAAAATCGGCACCGCCAAAAGGTGATGCCGACACGACTAAGAAATCAGAAGTTTAAAGGCGGAACCGGTTTGCCTTTACTCTCGTAGAAGTCTGTCACAAAGAGCTCTAATTTACCCTCTTCAATAGCCTGGCGTAAACCGGCCATCAGACGCTGGTAATAGCGCAAATTATGAATGGTATTCAAACGCGCACCCAGAATTTCGTTGCAACGGTCGAGATGATGCAAGTAGGCGCGGCTATAATTGCGACACGTGTAGCAATCACAGTGTTCATCCAGCGTCGAGGTGTCATCTTTATGCTTGGCATTACGGATTTTCACGATGCCGTCAGTGACGAACAGGTGGCCGTTACGTGCATTACGCGTTGGCATTACACAGTCAAACATATCGATACCGCGACGCACGCCTTCCACCAAATCTTCCGGTTTGCCGACGCCCATCAGATAACGAGGCTTGTCTTGCGGAATTTGCGGGCAAACGTGCTCGAGGATACGGTGCATGTCTTCTTTCGGCTCGCCTACCGCCAAACCGCCCACAGCGTAACCATCAAAGCCAATATCTACCAGCCCTTTTAATGATACATCTCGTAAATCTTCGTAAACGCTTCCCTGGATAATCCCGAACAAAGCATTCTTATTATTCAATTCGTTGTGACGATCGCGGCTGCGTTGTGCCCAGCGTAAAGACATCTCCATCGAACGTTTAGCGTAATCCCAGTCAGCGGGATAGGGAGTACATTCGTCGAAGATCATCACGATGTCAGAGCCGAGATCGTTTTGGATCTCCATGGATTTTTCCGGGCTCAGGAATACCGGATCCCCGTTGATCGGGTTACGGAAATGCACACCCTCTTCTTTGATTTTGCGCATCGCACCCAGGCTGAACACCTGGAAACCGCCGGAATCAGTGAGGATCGGGCCGTGCCAGTTCATGAAATCATGCAAATCGCCATGCAGTTTCATGATTTCCTGACCCGGGCGCAGCCACAGGTGGAAGGTGTTACCGAGCAGGATCTGCGCGCCGGTTTCTTTCACTTCTTCCGGAGTCATGCCTTTAACGGTGCCGTAGGTGCCCACAGGCATAAATGCCGGGGTTTCGACCACGCCACGTTCAAAGACCAGACGCCCGCGACGTGCGCGGCCATCGGTAGTGCTTAATTCGTACTTCACATTGCCTCCAGCATCAGAGAAACAGTCTGATGAGGTTAAGTCCGTGGCATGACGCCCGGAAAAGAAAGCCCGGATGCACCGAGTGCATCCGGACCGGTAGTTTTAAATCAAACTTACTCGCCCACGACTTCCTGCGGGGCCAGCGGGTTACGGTTGATGAACATCGCATCGCCGTAACTGAAGAAACGGTACTGCTCGGCCACCGCCTGGTGGTAAGCATTCATGGTATTTTTATATCCGGCAAACGCCGACACCAGCATAATCAGCGTCGATTCAGGCAGGTGGAAATTGGTGATCAGGGAATCAATTACCTGATAATGATAGCCCGGATAGATGAAGATCTTCGTATCACCGAAGAAAGGCGCAATCAGCGCATCTTCACTGGCTTTGGCGGCACTTTCCAGCGAACGGACAGATGTGGTGCCCACGGCCACCACTTTGTTACCGCGCGCTTTACACGCCAGCACCGCATCCACCACGTCCTGAGGTACTTCGGCATACTCAGCGTGCATGATGTGGTCTTCGATGGTATCCACGCGCACTGGCTGGAACGTCCCCGCGCCGACGTGCAGCGTGACGAACGCAAATTCCACGCCCTTTTCTTTCAGCGCATCCATCAGCGGCTGATCAAAGTGCAGACCGGCAGTCGGTGCAGCGACAGCACCCAAACGTTCGCTGTAGACCGTCTGATAAAGTTCTCGGTCGGCATCTTCGTCAGGACGGTCAATGTACGGCGGCAGCGGCATATGGCCGATTTCGTTGAGCAAGGTAAAGACATCGCGGTCTTCATTAAATTCCAGCTCAAACAGCGTATCGTGACGCGCCACCATCGTCGCTTTAATGTCTTCTTTATCACCGAGCAGCAACTCTGCGCCGGGCTTCGGAGATTTTGAGGCGCGAACGTGCGCCAGAACGCGGTGTGAATCCAACACGCGTTCAACCAGCACTTCAATCTTGCCTCCGCTGACCTTACGGCCAAACACGCGGGCCGGTATCACGCGGGTATTGTTGAAGACCAGCAGATCGCCGGGCAGGATTTTATCGAGAATATCGGTGAACACGCCGTGCGCTAACTCGCCGCTCGGCCCGTCCAGAGACAACAAACGACAGCCGCTGCGCTGGGTCTGCGGATAGCGGGCAATCAGGGATTCCGGGAGTTCAAAAGAAAAATCGGCAACACGCATGGTTTTTCACTTCACTTTAACGACAAAAACAGGCGGCTTAGTCTAGTGGGACGGGGCATCCCCTGCAAGCTTATGCGCGAATAAAGGCATCCCCTGACCTGTCGTAGATCACGTTTCCTGCGTTATACTCCGCCGATGAATTTTTTAGCGCACCTCCATCTGGCCTCGCTGGCCGACAGTTCCCTGCTGGGCAACTTGCTGGCGGACTTCGTTCGCGGCAACCCTGACGGGCAATATTCTGCTGAAATCGTCAGCGGGATCCGTATGCATCGCCGCGTTGACACCCTGACCGACTCCCTGCCCGAAGTGCGGATCGCACGCAGCTATTTCCGAGATGATTTCCGCCGCGTCTCGCCGATCACGCTCGACGTGGTATGGGATCATTTCCTGTCGCGCCACTGGGCGACAATTCATCCACAGCAGCCGCTGGAAGATTTTCTTGCCGTCTGTCAGCAGGAAATTACGCCGCAGTTACCGGATATGCCGGAGCGTTTTCAGAATCTTAATGCGTATTTGTGGCCGGAACGCTGGATGGAACGCTACGCCGCACTGCCCTTTATCGGCGACGTCCTGCGCGGCATGGCCTCCAGACGGCCAAAACTCAGCGCGCTGACCGGATCGTTTCACGATATCGAACTGAACTACGACGCGCTTGAACAGCTATTTTGGCAATTTTATCCGGTCATGATGCAGCAAGCGAGAGACCGTCAAATCTGACAAATCCTCTGCAACCTGTGATTCAGAGCACAAATGGCTGCAATCTGCGAGATTGCTCTTAATGAAGCATGAGAGCTGGATCAAAAACTGATAGCCCGATGCTATCTGATTGATTGGCGCGATGGGGTTTATTCACCGCGGCCTTGCCCCTATACTGGCAGTCGTTTTGTTCACCCTTTCCACCTACGATGCCCTCATGGGTCTTAAAAGGAGCAATTTATGGTTCTGGTAACTCGCCCAGCCCCTGATTTCACCGCAGCCGCAGTACTCGGTAGCGGCGAAGTAGTTGAAAACTTCAACTTCAAAAAACACACTGCAGGCAAACCAACTGTTATCTTCTTCTGGCCAATGGACTTCACCTTCGTTTGTCCTTCTGAGCTGATCGCTTTCGATCACCGTTACGAAGAATTCCAGAATCGTGGCGTAGAAGTGGTAGGCGTTTCTTTTGACTCCGAGTTCGTTCACAACGCATGGCGTAACACCCCTGTTGAGAAAGGCGGCATCGGCCCTGTCAAATACGCAATGGTTGCTGACATCAAACGCGAAATTCAGAAAGCTTACGGTATCGAACATCCGGACGCTGGCGTTGCACTGCGCGGCTCCTTCCTGATCGACAAAGAAGGCGTTGTACGTCACCAGGTAGTGAACGATCTGCCACTGGGTCGTAACATCGACGAAATGCTGCGTATGGTTGACGCGCTGCAATTCCACGAAGAGCACGGCGAAGTGTGCCCGGCTCAGTGGGAAAAAGGCAAAAAAGGCATGGGCGCATCTCCGGATGGCGTAGCTAAATACCTGTCTGAAAACGCTTCTAACCTGTAATCCTCTTCGGATATCAAGGTCAATAACGGTCAGCCTCGCTGGCCGTTTTTTTTGCCTGCCATTTGCCCCGATCACAGTTCTCCCCTTCCTTCTGCTCACTCCCGGTCTTTTAGGTCTACGCTGAAAACGTATTCCCTGCTTCAGCAGTGGTGCGCCCTTTTTTAAAGAGTGGCGTGCGCCTTGCATAGATGTATTGCGTTAAACAACATCGTTAACACCCAAAAAAGCGTTATCACACAAGAGCCTGAAGGTTCTGATTTCAAAAGACAGGAGCTTACATGTTACGGAGTCCATGGAAAAAATCGCTCATCGCGCTGGCTATGTTTACCAGTTTTCCGCTTTTGGCCGCGTCAAACCCGGCCGTTGAAGCGAAAAACGGTATGGTCGTCACCTCGCAACATTTAGCGTCACAGGTCGGCGTCGACATCCTCAAGATGGGCGGCAACGCGATTGATGCCGCGGTCGCGGTCGGTTACGCACAGGCGGTCGTCAACCCATGCTGTGGCAACATCGGCGGCGGTGGCTTCATGACGGTGCATCTGGCGGACGGTAAAGACACTTTTATCAACTTTCGTGAAACCGCACCCGCCGCCGCCAGCGCCAATATGTATCTGGACGCCGACGGTAATGTGAAAAAAGGGGCCAGCCTTTACGGCTATCTGGCCGCAGGCGTTCCGGGTACCGTGCTGGGAATGGATACGGTCCAGAAAG
This sequence comes from Rahnella sp. 1L-D-7-B-C2, assembly GCF_057290995.1. Classification (NCBI taxonomy): domain Bacteria; kingdom Pseudomonadati; phylum Pseudomonadota; class Gammaproteobacteria; order Enterobacterales; family Yersiniaceae; genus Rahnella; species Rahnella sp. 1L-D-7-B-C2. The sequence continues at coordinate 162,205 of NZ_JBXAVQ010000007.1, forward strand.
AGTACGGCACGCTCACGCGTCAGCAGGTCATGGCACCGGCGATAAAACTCGCCCGTCAGGGCTTCGTGCTGACCCGCGCGGATACGGATATTCTCGATACTAAAGTCGCCCGCTTCAAAGAAGATCCCGAAGCCGCGCGCATCTTTTTGCGCAAAGACGGCAGCCCGTTGCAGCCCGGCGACAAACTGGTGCAAACCGATTTAGCCAACACGCTCGAGTCGGTTTCCAGACACGGCCCGGATGCGTTCTATAAGGGCAAAATCCCGGCCGCAGTAGAAGCGGCCTCGAAAAAAGGCGGCGGTATTCTGACCGCAGCGGATTTCGCTAACTACAAAGTCACAGAAGACACGCCGATCACCTGTAGCTATCGCGGCTATAAATTTGTCTCAGCGCCACCCCCGAGCTCTGGCGGCGTAACGATGTGCGAAATCCTCAACATTGTTGAAGGCTATGACCTGAAAAGCATGGGCTTCAACTCAGCTGCGTCCATTCACACGCTCACCGAAGCCATGCGTCACGCCTACATGGACCGCAACACTTATCTCGGCGATCCGGCTTTTGTGAAAAATCCGGTCGACCGCCTGATCAGCAAAAGTTATGCCGAAGAGATTCGTAAGAAGGTAGAAGCGGATAAAGCGACGCCATCCACGCAGGTTCAGCCGGGCATGGAACCGCATGAGAAGCCGGAAACCACGCATTATTCTATCGTCGATAAAATGGGCAATGCCGTTTCTACGACGTATACCATCAACGGCTTGTTTGGATCCGTGGTGATTGCGCCGGGCACCGGTTTCTTCCTTAACGATGAAATGGATGATTTCACCACCAAAGTCGGCGAGAAAAACCTTTACGGGCTGGTGCAGGGGACGCGTAATGCTATCGCCCCCGGTAAGCGCCCACTATCATCCATGAGCCCGAGTCTGGTGACCAAAGACGGTAAAATCTTCATGGTACTGGGGTCGCCGGGCGGTTCGCGCATCATCACTATCACGCTGCAAACAGCGCTTAACGTGATTGATTACGGCATGCCTCCGCAGGAAGCCGTCAATGCGCCGCGTATTCACCACCAGTGGTTGCCGGATGAAGTCTACTACGAGCAGCGTGGCGTCTCTCAGGACAGCCTGAACATTCTGGCGAAGATGGGCTACAAAATGGTGGAGCAAACACCGTGGGGCGCAGCAGAGCTGATTCTGGTGGGCTTACCAGGCGCAGCAGGCGTCACGCCGATGAACTCCGGCAATGACTCGGCGTTGTCGGGGAAAGTCCGTGAGGGCTATTTGTATGGCGCGAATGACGTGCGTCGCCCGGCAGGTGCTGCAATAGGGTATTAACCTTCAGCGGTAGAAAATATAAAACCCCCGATGTCGCGAAGATATCGGGGGTTTTCTTTATCCGAAGGTAAGCACTTGCTTACGCGTTACTTGCTGAGTGACAACGCCTGCTTCTTCCGGTCGTTACGCAACTTGAACGCATAACCTATCAGCAGCGCCACAACCCAAACCATGCCAACGTAAAGTGACACGCGGGTATCAGGGAAGTAACCGATCAGACCGATGATAAACACCAGGAAAATGATGCCGAATACTGACGTGTAGACACCACCACGCAGTGGGAACTCCAGCTCTTTAACCTGTTGTTTATTCAACTTACGGCGAAAACCTATCTGGGAGAACAGGATCATAATCCACACCCAAACGGTCGCGAAAGTCGCCAGAGATGCAATCACCAGGAATACGCTGGAAGGCATAATGAAGTTGAGGTAAACCGCAATCAGCAGCGCGCCCATCATCACCAGCACCGTGACCCAGGGCGTGCCCAGACGCGATACCTTGCTGAATATTTTCGGTGCCTGCCCCTGCTCTGCCATTCCGTGCAGCATACGGCCCACACCAAACACATCGCTGTTAATCGCCGACAGTGACGCGGTGATCACCACGAAGTTCAGAATGCCTGCCGCTGCGGTGATGCCCATATGCTGGAACGTCAGCACGAACGGGCTGCCCTGAGTACCTATCTGATTCCATGGAAAAATCGACATAATTACAAACAGTGTGCCCACATAAAACACCAGAATACGCAGCGGCACAGAGTTAATGGCTTTCGGAATGGACTTCTTCGGATTTTCAGCTTCACCGGCTGTAATACCGATGATCTCAATGCCGCCGTAGGCAAACATAACCAGCTGTAAAGACAAAATGGTGCCCATAATGCCCTGACTGAAGAAGCCGCCGTGGCTCCACAGATTATGGATGCCCGTCGCCTGCCCGCCGTTACCGATGCCCCAGATAATAATGCCGAAGCCCGCCACAATCATGATGATGATCGTCAGCACTTTGAAGAAGGAGAACCAGAATTCCAGCTCGCCGAAAACCTTCACGCTGACCAGATTGATGGCACCGATAATCAGCACCACGCTCAGCACCCACGTCCACTGCGGCACATCCGGGAACCAGACGCCCATATAAATGCCGAACGCCGTGACGTCCGCGATGGCGACGATCAGGATTTCAAAACAATATGTCCAGCCGGTGATGTAACCCGCCATCGGTCCGAGATAATCCTGAGCATAGCGCGAGAAAGAGCCACTCTGAGGATTGTTAACGGACATCTCGCCAAGGGCACGCATGATGATAAAGGCGATAATGCCGCCGACCAGATAGGCCAGCAGCACGCTTGGCCCCGCCAGTTTGATCGCATCCGCCGATCCATAAAACAGCCCGGTTCCGATGGCCGATCCCAGTGCCATAAAGCGAATATGACGCGTTGTCAGACCGCGCTTTAGCTTCGTGCCCGGCGCTTCTGGCTGCGCGGTTGGTTGTTCAGCTGATTGTTGCATTGACCCTAACCCGTTTCTGTATTTTGAAAATCAAACATGCGAATTCTAAAAACACTGCACCCTGCCAATGAAAAAGCCACGGAAAGGTTTCCGTGGCCTGATTGGCGAAACATTCACTCAACTACGTTCAAACATTCTGCCGATAATTATTGGTGCGCGGTGACGTTGCGCGGACCACTGATTTTGTCATAAATACCGACCAGCACCAGCATTAATACTGAAGGCGGTAACCAGGCAAGACCCTGGGCTGCCAGCGGCAGATTTGCGGTCCAGGCAGGCATGATATCAGCAAAAGCAGAGGTTTTGATGCCATCGACGATACCGAACACCAGGCTGACGAGCATCACCGGCGCCACGATACGTGTCGTATTATTCCACCAGCGCAGGGTGAAGCTCAACACCACCAGTGCGATACATGGCGGATAAATGGCTGTCAGCACCGGAATGGAAATCTGGATCAGATGGCTCAGGCCAAGGTTAGACACCAGCATGGAGAACAGGCCCAGAATAAACACCAGTGACTTATACGACAGCGGCAGGTACTGAGCAAAGAACTCCGCACAGGCGCAGGTCAGGCCAACCGCCGTCACCATACAGGCGATGAAGATCAGCGCACCGAGGAAGAAGCTGCCGACGCCACCGAAGGTATGCGCCACATACGCATGCAGGATCACCGCACCATTGGTTGCGCCCGGCACCAGTGAAGCGCTGTTTTCGCCGAGCTTGAACAGACTCAGATAGACCAGCACCAAACCTAAACCGGCGATCAGACCGGCCAGAATCGTGTAACGGGTCAGCAGTTTGGCATCGGTCACACCGCGAGAACGGGCGGCATTCACGATAACAATACCGAAGACCAGCGCGCCCAGCGTATCCATCGTCAGATAGCCGTTAACGAAACCGCTGGAGAACGGCACGGTCTGGTAAGCATCCACCGCAGGCATGGTCTGCCCGGCAGGCCACAGCAGCGCGGCAACACCCAGTGCAGCCAGCGCGACCATTTTCAGCGGTGCGAGGAAATGCCCGACGGTATCGAGCAGGCGGCCCGGATAGAGGGAAATGCCGATCACCAGCGCGAAGTAAATCACGCTATAAATCAGTAAAGGAAGCGGGCCATCACCGGTCATCGGTGCGATACCCACTTCAAAAGAGACGGTTGCGGTGCGTGGCGTGGCGAACAGCGGGCCTACAGCCAGATAGCAGACGGTCGCCAGCAGAATACCGGCACCACGGCCAATTGGCGTACTCAGGGCGTCAACACCGCCACCGACGCGCGCCAGCGCAATCACTGTCATCACCGGGAGACCTACAGCGGTTATCATAAACCCGGCAGCTGCCCACCAGACTTCAGGACCGGCCTGCAGGCCAACCATCGGCGGGAAAATAATGTTCCCCGCCCCGACGAATAAAGCGAAGGTCATGAAACCCAGCGCCAGAATATCTTTATTTGTTAAACGAGTACTCATGATTGGTGTCGTGTTGCCTGTTCAAATGAATAAAGTGACCGTTGCTGTCGTCGTGCCACCTCGTACAAGGATGAATGGCATAAAACTGCCAGAGAGCACCGTGTGGGGATCGAAGTGAGCTAAAAACGCCTGATGATATGCAGATGATTACGTTGTTATGCAGGGAGTATCGAGCGACAGCGGGCGTTAAGGTAAACGTTTATAGCGTATAAAGGCAAGCCGCGATCCAAAAAGCAGAGTGTTTAACCAGATTAACATCGCAAAGCAGTAATATTCGCTGAATACATCGAAAAACACGCCATATGATATGTATGATTTTTAAACTAATGAAGCACAAGATATGCTCCGGAAGGACGAAAAATGCGTGAAATCACCACTCTCAGGTTATTTCACGCACAGTTTACAACATTTTTACAAGGTCAAACATTAACCACTACCAGGCTTTACCAGACGCGGGCAGCGATATCCACCACCAGTTTCAGTTTTTCCCACTGCTGCGCTTCGGTGAGACTGTTGCCCTCTTCCGTCGAGGCAAAACCGCACTGCGGGCTGAGGCAAATCTGATTGATATCCAAATATTCCGCCGCTTCCGCCAGACGCGCTTCAACGGTTTTGGCCGGCTCCAGCTCGCCGGATTTGGTGGTGATTAACCCCAGAACTGCCTGCTGATGGCCCTTTTTAATAAAGCGCAGAGGCTCGAAGCCGCCGGAACGCTCATTGTCATACTCAAGGAAGAAGGCATCGATATTTACACCGCCAAACAGGATCTCAGCCACCGGCTCGTAGCCACCTTCGGAAATCCAGGTGGAGCGGAAGTTACCGCGACACACGTGCAAACCAATCACCAGATCGTCCGGTTTACCGGCAATCGCTTTGTTCAGCACGTCCGCGTAAGTACGCGCTAACTCTTCTGGAGAATCGCCACGCTCGCGGATTTGCTGCTTCTGATCTTCCGAGCACAGATACGCCCAGACAGTATCGTCAAGTTGCAGATAGCGGCAACCGGCGTCATAAAATGCTTTAATGGCGTCGCGATAAACCTGTGCCAGATCGTTGAAATAGTCTTTCAGATCAGGATACGCCTCTTTGCTGATGGCATTACGGCCACCGCGGAAGTGCATCACGCTCGGGCTTGGGATAGTCATTTTCGGGACTGCGCTGCCGCTGATGCTTTTCAGAAAACGAAAATCGTCCAGCATCGGATGCGCATCAAAGCCGAGTTTACCTGTGACTTTAATGCTGCGTGCTTTGGTCTGTACGCCGTTGAACTGAATCCCCTGTACTGCGTCGTAACCTTCCACTCCGTCAAGCCCTTCGAAGAAATCGAAGTGCCACCATGCACGGCGGAACTCACCGTCAGTGACCACCTGCAAACCGGCTTCGCGCTGTAAATCCACCACGCGGCGGATTTCAGTATCTTCTACGGCACGCAGCTGCGCGGCATCGATCTCGCCAGCCTGAAACAGCTTACGCGCTTCTTTGATAGCCGCCGGGCGCAGGAAACTGCCGACCACGTCAGCACGGAACGGAGGGGTAGTACGTTGCATGAAAAACTCCTTAATGGCATCCCGTCGCAGACGAAATGCAAATGATTTACAAGGTAAATAATTGCGCCGCGTTACATGTAGACTTCTGGATGTCTAAATGGTTTTAAGGCGATACTGTCATGCCGGTTACTCACCGACAACAGAGGAATTTTCATGGGAGATGAAATAAATTCACGATCAAAAGCGGTGAGTTAATGAAGCAGCAAACAAAAAAAGCCCGACATGGAGAAATGCCGGGCTGGATAGAAAACAGCAATTTACGGTTTCACTGAAACTTTAGTGGTGTTATCGGAAGGAACTATCAGCTTCGGTGCCAGCGTAAAAATAAAGCGCGTGCCGACGCCGACTTCACTCATCACCTCGAGCCTGGCGTTGTGGTGGCTGAGCGCATGTTTGACGATCGCCAGCCCCAGTCCGCTGCCACCGGTCTGGCGGGAACGGGCTTTGTCGACACGATAGAAACGTTCAGTCAGACGCGGGAGATGCTGAGGTGCAATGCCCGGCCCGTTGTCGCTTATCTGGAACTGTGCGCCATGCGGCGTTTGCTGCCAGCTGACCTCAATTCGGGTGCCCGGCGGCGTATGATTGACCGCGTTATACACCAGATTCGACACCGCACTGCGTAGCTGATCCTCGTTGCCGAAGACCTTCAGCTTCTCGTTTACGCGAAACACAACTTCGTGCTGACCGCCACTCAGTGTCTGTACTTCGCGCTCCAGCATCCCGAGCATCACCGGAATATCGACTTTTTCGTGCAAATCCATATTGGCGGAGGCTTCGATTTTTGACAGCGTCAGGAGCTGCTTGACCAGCCCGTCCATGCGTCGCGTTTGCTCTTGCATAGTATCGAGCGCTTTAGTGCGAAACGGCTCTTCCAGCTTGGCATCTTCCATCATTTCCAGGTAGCCCTGCAAAACCGTCAGCGGGGTGCGAAGTTCATGGCTGACGTTGGCGAAGAAGTTACGCCGCGCGCCTTCCAGCTGGCGCATTTGCGTGACATCACGCGCCACCATCAGTAACTGCCCTTCGGAATAAGGCATCACGCGAAATTCGACGTAATGTTCATTATTGAGCTGAAGATTGAGTGCGCGGCTGAAATCACGCGCCTGGATCCAGGCGCGAAATTCCGGATAGCGCAGCAGGTTGAAGATGTGTTGCCCGTTATCTTCCGGCCAGCGGAAGCCGAGAAGCTCCTGCGCCAGACCGTTACACCAGAAAATATTGCCCTCTTCAGTGGTCAGCACCACTGCATCCGGCAACGATTCTGCACCGCTGCGAAAACGTTTAATGAGTTGCCCTAATTCACGGCGGCGACGGCGGTTTCGCATCTGCATCTGGTTCAGCCCGTAGAACAACGGCTCCCAGCTCCAGCGGCCATTTGGCGGGGTGATGCTGCGGTCAAGCCACAGCCAGTGTGAGAGTTTAAGCTGGTTATAATAGTTCCAGCCCAGCGCCGCCAGCAGAGACGCAAAGAGAAGCCAGCCAAAATGGCCGACAAAAATACCGAGAATGATCGCTGGCAGGCAAAACAGAAAAAATTCGCCGGCCAGCCGTTTCCATGACAAACGTTCTAACACACAGATTCTCCGCTGTGGGGACTAATAACGCGTTGAAAAACGGTATCCCGTGCCACGGACAGTCTGGATCATTCTGTCATGTCCACTGGTTTCCAGCGCTTTGCGTAAACGACGAATATGCACGTCTACCGTGCGATCTTCCACATAAACGTTAGTGCCCCAGACGTTATTGAGCAACTGTTCGCGGCTGTAAACGCGTTCGGAGTGGGTCATAAAGAAATGCAATAACTTGAACTCGGTCGGCCCCATGTCGAGCGCCTGCTCATTGGCCATCACGCGGTGAGAGGAAGGATCGAGCGTCAGACCCTGCATGTCGATCACCTCTTCCACCGCCATCGGTGAAATACGGCGCATCACAGCTTTAATACGGGCAACCAGTTCTTTAGGAGAAAACGGTTTAGTAATGTAATCATCGGCACCCACTTCGAGGCCACGCACCCGGTCCTCTTCTTCACCGCGTGCAGTCAGCATCATCACCGGAATTTCGCGGGTCAGGGCTTCACGTTTAAGATGTTTGATAAACTGGATCCCGGACCCTCCCGGTAACATCCAGTCGAGCAGGATAAGCTCAGGATAAGGCTCGACCAGTTGGCCAATCGCGGAATCAAAATCTTCAGCTTCTACTGCCTGATAGCCATTTTGTTCCAGTACAAAACACACCATTTCACGGATTGGAGCTTCGTCTTCAACCACCAATATACGTCTAGCCATCGTAGGTCCTGCCAATAGGTTAGCGATCTTTTATTTGATTGCGGGCGCCATTATGCGTCAGTTTTGTGACAGATTTATGAATAGAAAGGATGGTCTATTACACCGCACTTTGACAGCCATCTTGCTGAAATTCGCCTGATTTTTCTGGGGACATCGTCCCCCGACGGCGTTTATACTTTGCGCCATTGTTACCGTCTAGCGAATCACCGGGAGTTTCATGCGCCTGATCCACACTTCAGACTGGCACCTTGGCCAGTACTTCTTTACCAAAAGCCGCGCCGCCGAGCATCAGGCCTTTCTGCGCTGGCTGACGGAACAGGTGGAAACTCATCAGGTCGATGCCGTGATTGTGGCGGGCGATATTTTCGATACCGGCTCGCCACCAAGCTATGCGCGGGAATTGTATAACCGCTTCGTGGTGGAATTACAACACACCGGCTGCCAGCTGGTAGTGCTGGCCGGTAACCACGATTCGGTCGCCACGCTCAATGAATCGAAAGAACTACTTTCCTGCCTCAACACCCGCGTGATCGCTACCGTCGGTGAAGACTTGTCTGAGCAGGTTTTGGAATTAAATCATCGTGATGGCTCGCCCGGCGCAGTGCTTTGTGCGATCCCGTTCTTACGCCCGCGCGATTTGATAGCCAGCCAGGCCGGTCAGTCCGGCAGCGACAAGCAGCTGGCGTTGCAGGAAGCCATCGCTGCCCATTATGACGCTTTATATCAGGCGGCACAGGCGAAGCGCGACCAGCTCGGCGTCCCGCTGCCCATCATCGCCACCGGCCATCTGACCACCGTCGGCGTCAGCACCTCGGATTCCGTTCGCGACATTTATATAGGTACTCTCGATGCCTTTCCGGCACAGGCATTTCCGCCGGTCGATTACGTCGCACTCGGGCATATTCACCGCGCCCAGTGCGTGGCGAAAACCAACCATATCCGTTACAGCGGCTCGCCGATTGCGCTGAGTTTTGACGAACTCGGCAAAGCCAAAAGCGTATTTATGCTCGATTTTACGGGTGCAACGCTGAACAGCATCGAAACGCTGGAAATTCCGGTATTTCAGCCGATGCAGATGATCAAAGGCCCGCTGGCCGAAATAGAAAAACAACTGATGCAGTTCAGCGATGGCGATACCACCAAACCGGTCTGGCTGGATATAGAAGTCGCGACGCAGGATTACCTCAGCGACATTCAACGGCGGATCCAGGCGCTGACCGCTGAACTGCCGGTGGAAGTCGTACTGCTGCGCCGCAGTAAAGAACAGCGCATTAACAGCATTGAACAACAGGAAAAAGAAACCCTCAGCGAGCTGAGCGTGAGCGATGTCTTCGAGCGGCGGCTGTCGCTGGAAGCGGACACTGACGAACAGCGTCAGGCACGGATGCGCACGCTGTTTGCGCAGGTGGTCGATGAGGTCACCAGCGGTCATCACGCAGAGGACGCCACACAATGAAAATTCTCAGCCTGCGTTTAAAAAATCTAAACTCGCTGGAAGGCGAATGGAAAATCGACTTCACCGCTGAGCCTTTTGTCAGCAACGGATTATTCGCTATCACCGGCCCGACCGGCGCGGGAAAAACTACCCTGCTCGATGCCATCTGTCTGGCGCTGTATCACCAGACGCCGCGTCTGAACGTCACCCCCAGCCAGAACGAACTGATGACCCGCCACACCGCCGAATCACTGGCCGAAGTGGAATTTGAAGTGAAAGGCATTGGCTACCGTGCCTTCTGGAGCCAGCGCCGGGCGAAAAACTCACCGGACGGCAATTTACAGGCACCGAAAGTCGAGCTGGCATTGCTGGCGGACGGCAAAATTCTGGCGGATAAAGTACGCGATAAACTTGACACGATTGCCGAACTGACCGGGCTGGATTTTGGCCGTTTCACCAAATCGATGATGCTGTCACAGGGACAATTCGCCGCCTTTCTCAATGCCGATGCCAATGACCGCGCAGAATTGCTGGAAGAACTTACCGGCACGGAAATCTACGGCCTCCTGTCTGAACGCGTGTTCGAACAGCATAAAGAAGCGCGCGTAGCGCTCGACGGTTTACATCAGCGCATGGCTGGTATCGAACTGCTCAGCGAAGAACAGCGTCAGGCGCTGGAAACGCAGCTTAAAGAACTCAACGCGCAGGAAATCAGCCTTAGCCAGCGGGCGCAGCAGCGTCAGCAGGATCTTAACTGGCTGCAACACTGGCAGCAGGTGCAGCAAAAACATCAGCAATCAGTGCAACAGCTGGCAGCGACGGAGCAGGAAATGGCGCAGGCTGCGCCGCAGTTGCAGCAGCTTGCACTCAGCGAACCGGCGGAAAAACTCCGTTCACGTCTTAACGATCGCCAGCGCTGCCAGCAGGAAACACTGAATCTGCAACAGCAGACCGCGCAGCTGATCCAGCAGCAGGAACACCAGCTGGCGCAGATGACGCCGCTGAAGCAGGCCGCAGAACAGGCGCAAAGTGCGCGCCAGAAACAGGTGGAAGAACAGCGACAGCAGCAGACACTCATTGAAGAGCAAATCCTGCCGCTGGATAACAGCATCGCCCAGTGGCGGAAAGCGCAAACCGATACGCAACAGTCATTGAATGACGTACAGAAACAGGTCAGCGAGCAAAATCTCGCACTTGAACAGCTGACCGCCGAACGTCAGAAGCTTGAAGAGCAAAGCCGCCAGCACCAGACGCGGCACACTGCCCTGACCGAGGCGCTGACCGTGCAGCAACAACGTCAGGCAGCGCTGGAAAATCAGCATCCGCTGGCGGTGTTGCAGAAACGGCAGGCTGAACTGACACACCTGCGACCGGTACGCCAGCAGCTGTATTCGCTCGCGCAACTTTATCCTCCACTGAACCGCCGGGTGGTGCAGCAAAATGCCGATTTCACACAGATCCAGACGCAGGTCTTGCAGGAAGAACAGCGACTGGGCGCGATCCGTCTGCAATGTCAGAAGCAACTGGAACATCTCAATGACGTCAAAGCCCGCCTGAAAAGTGAAGAGCTGATCGTCAGCCTCACCGCCGAGCGCGCGAATCTGCAAAGTGGTAAGCCGTGCCCGTTGTGCGGGTCGACGTCGCATCCGTCGGTGGAAAGCTATCAGGACGTGAAACCGTCAGAAACCGCGCAGCGCGTCGAGAAAATGCAGGCCGAATTCGATACGGCAAAAACCAGCGGCATTGAGCTGGCGGCGAAGATTAAAAACCTGAAAGAGCAGCAGACGCGCCTGCAAACCCAGCTGGAGCAGGATCAGCAACAGCTGAATGCGCAACTCGAGAGCTGGCAGCAACTGAGCGCGCCGCTGAATCTGACCTTCGTATTGCAGGATACGGATGCCGTTCAGCAATGGCTGGCGGAACGCGATCGCGAAGAGCAACAGTCCCAGGATCTGCTGGGTGAGCATGAACAGCTGGCGCGGGCGTTGCAACAGGCGAAAGATGCACTGAATGATGCCGTGAATGAGCAGCAAAAAGTGCAGCAGCAGACTGCCCTGCTGACCGAACGCTTTACGCTTATCGGGCAAAGTCAGGTCAAACTTCAGGAACAGATGGAGCACTTGCAAAAGCAGTTTACCGAGGGTGAGAAAACGCTGGCAGAGCTGAATGCGCAGCGTCGCAGTCTGTTCGGCGATCGCCAGATTGCGCAGGTTCGCGAGCACTTACATCAGCAGCAACTGGCCGCAGAGAAAGCGGTCAGCGACGCAGCCGAAGCACTGAACAAAGCGCAGGAACAGCGCGATAAACTGGCCGGTCAGCTGGCCAGCACGCAGCAGCAACATCAGCAGGCTACGGAACGTCTGCAACAGGCTGAAAATGAGTGGCAACTGGCGCTGGCCGCCAGCGAATTCTCTGACGAAGAGGCGGTGAAACTCGCCCTGCTCGATGACGGGCTGCGTCAGCAACTCCAGCTGCAAAAAGAACGTCTGCAACAACAGCTGGCGAAGGCCCAGGCGCTGCTGAGTGATGCCGGTGCGACGCTGGAAGCTCACGGTCTGGCGCGCCCTGCGCATCTGCGCGAGAGCGAAATCGACCTCACCCAGCTCACCGCAGAACAGGCGACGCTGGCGCAACAGCTGAAAGCGTTACAGCAGCAGCTCGGTGAAGTCAGCAATCAACTGAAATTCGATAAAGAACGGCACAGCGGGCAACAGGCGTTGATCGGTCAGATTGCACAGACACAGCAGACCTGCGACGACTGGGGCTATCTCAACCAGATGATCGGCTCCAGCGACGGAGCGAAATTCCGCAAATTCGCACAGGGGCTGACACTGGATCATCTGGTGTATCTGGCGAACCGTCAGCTGGAAAAACTGCACGGCCGCTATCTGTTACAGCGTAAAACCAGCGACGCGCTGGAGTTACAGGTAGTCGATACCTGGCAGGCCGATGCGGTTCGCGATACCCGTACGCTCTCCGGCGGTGAGAGTTTCCTCGTGAGTCTGGCACTGGCGCTGGCGTTGTCCGATCTGGTCAGCGACAAAACCCGCATCGATTCGCTGTTCCTCGATGAAGGTTTCGGCACGCTTGACGCCGACACGCTGGACACCGCCCTCGACGCCCTAGACAGCCTGAACGCCTCCGGTAAAACCATCGGCGTGATAAGCCACGTCGAGGCCATGAAAGACCGCATTCCGGTGCAAATCAAAGTCACTAAAGTGAACGGGCTGGGCATCAGCCGCCTGAGCAGTGAATTTAAAGTCTGACCGCAAAGTCGCAGGGCAAGCCGCTAGCAATCATGCTATCGCCTTGCCCTGTGGTGGATCCTTTCTGTGAGCACCCGCACAAAAATCGCACCGTTGCAGTGCGCGCGCTCCTGACAACCTGATGAATATTCGGTTATTTCGTTAAACCGCCGATCTGGCACGCCCTGTGCTTAACGTTATGTATACAAGTTGCAGTACAAGCTGCACAGCCTGCATAACAGCCAAGGGGAACGCCGATGAAAAACGACAAACCTGAAATCCTTCCGTTCAATAAACAACGCCGTCAGATGATGAAATGGCTGGCGATCACCGGCGGTGTGATGACGCTGGGCGGAATGATCCCCACTACCGTTTTCGCCGCAGACGACGATGAAATTCGCATCGGCTACTGGCCAATCGTCGGCGGATTGCCGTTGTATGTCGCGCTCGAGCAGGGCTTTTTCAAAGAGGCCGGGCTGAACGTCAAAGGCGTCAAATTTGCCAGTGCACAGCAAATTGTCGAAGGGATGATCACCGGCAGGATCCACGGCTGTGCCAACGGCACGGCCACCGGCGCACTGGGGTTAGGCGCGATCACGTCGCCAGGCCTGTTCAAAATCATCTGCTCGAATCCCTCCAATCACACGCTGGTGTTAGATGAATTTCTGGTACCGCTGAACAGCACGGCGAAAACCATTGCCGATCTGAAAGGCAAGAAAATCGCCTGCGGGCCAGGCATCCAGAACGTCACCATGGCGAAAATCATTCTGGAGAAAAACGGGTTCACTAATCCGTCAGTAATCGAACTCCCCGTCGGTCAGCACGCCCCTGCCCTGGCCGCCGGGCAAATTGACGGCGTTTATACCCTGGAGCCGACCGGCACCGTCGGGCGTATGAAACACCTGTCGCGCACGCTGGAAACCGGCGTCATTTCCAAATACGTACTCGGTAACGCCGATGCCCCGTGGTTCGGCGGTGCAGCGGCGCTTAACGCCACTTTCATCCAAAATAATCCTGACGCCGCGAAAAAGTTTATCGCCGCCTATCAGAAAGCCGTGGAATTTATTGCGGCCAATCCTGACAAAGCGCGGGAAAACGTGGCGGGTTATACCAGTATCGAACCGGCGCTGGTGAAAGAAGTGCCACTGCCCGGCTTCGTGATGTATCCCGACCTAAAGGGCGACAACCTGCAATGGTTCCAGAAATTTTATGACGTCTTTACGGAAAGAAAAATCTTCAGCAAACCGGTGGATGTCGCTTCGCTGATATATCAGGGATAAGGGGAGTTAATATGACGTCACGTTGGTCTTCGAGATTATTGCCGCTGATTGGGCCGGTGCTGCTGTTTCTGTTCTGGCAACTGGCGGTAAGCGCCAAATGGCTGAATCCGGTGCTGCTGCCTTCGCCCGTCGAAACGCTGGGTTTCATGTTCCAGTCGTTTTCGGATGTCTCAATGCGCACTGACATCGGCGCGACGCTGTATCGCACACTGGTGGCCTTTGGCTTCGCGGCGGTGATTGGCGTCCCGCTCGGCGTGATTTTAGGCAGCAACGAAAAGGTGTATCGCAGCCTGGAGTTTCTGATCGACTTCTTCCGTTCGACGCCGTCATCGGCGCTGATCCCGCTGTTCATGCTGATTTTCGGCATCACTGACGCCAACAAAATCGCCATCGCCGCCTTTGCCGCTGTACTGGTCATCCTGTTCAACAGCGCCTACGGCGTAATGAATGCCAAGAAAACCCGCCTGATGGCGGCCAAAGTGATGGGTATTTCCCGCTGGCATATTTTCAAAGACATCCTGCTGATGGAAAGTCTGGCGCAGACGTTCGTCGGCCTGCGCACCGGTGTGTCGATCGCGCTGGTGATCGTTATCGTCGCCGAAATGTTTATTGGGTCGGAAACCGGCCTCGGGCATCGGATCATTGACGCGCAGCAGGTCTTCAATATCAAAGACATGTACGCCTCGATCCTTATCACCGGCGCACTGGGTTATTTACTGAATCTGGCTTTTTTGCTGATCGAGAAAAAAACCGTCCACTGGAGTAGCAAAGCATGACGCAACCTCTCTCGCTGAAACCGGATTACAAAGGCCCTCAGCTGCCGCAGTACGCCACGCGCCCGGATACCCATGTCACTATTCGCGGGCTGACTAAAGCCTTTGCCGGGCAGCCGTTGTATACGGATCTGAATCTGGATCTGCCGCGCGGCAAAATTGTGTCGATCTTCGGGCCGAACGGCTGCGGGAAATCTACTTTAATGAATATGATCGCCGGACTTATCCCGGTAGACAAAGGCGACATTCTTTTCGACGGCAAAACGCTGGCGCAGACGACTATCGGCTATGTGTTTCAAAACTACCGCGATGCGCTGTTTCCGTGGATGAGTGCACGTTCCAACATCGCCTATCCGCTGGTGCGCAAGGGCATGAGTAAGGCCGAGGTGAACGCCCGCGTCGATGAACTGACGCAGATGTTTGATATCCGCTTCGATCTCAAACGTTATCCGTACGAGCTTTCCGGCGGGCAGCAGCAAACCGTGTGCATCATGCGCGCACTGGCGACGCGGCCGGAAGTCATGTTCCTCGACGAGCCTTTCTCGGCGCTGGATTTCGAAATGACGCTATTTATTCGCGATAAATTGCAGGAAGTGCAGCTGGCGACCGGCGTCACTATGCTGATTGTCTCTCACGATCTGGAGGATGCGGTATTTCTGGCGGATGAAATCTTACTGCTCTCGCGACGCCCGACGCAGGTGGCGGAAATCGTCCCCTTCGATCTCCCCCGCCCGCGCGGTTCAGAAATCATGAGCCACCCGGAATTTATCCGCGTGAAGGCGCATACGCTGGAAGTGTTTAAGCGGGAGATGGCGCTCTGACTGAAAGAACGGGCGCGGTATTTTTGCAAATTCCGCGCCCGAGACTTTCTCAGAGAATTAAAAACGATTAAAGCGCAAACCTCGACTGCGGCCACAGCCATGCCGCACCGCGTACGCCGCTGGAATCGCCGTGAACGGCTTTGAGGATCGGCGTTTCGCATTCGCCGCCAAACACCCATTGCTTCACCAGCAGCGGAACGGTGTCATACAGGCGATCGACATTGCTCATGCCACCGCCGAGCACAATCGCGTCGGGATCGAGAATATTCACCACGTTTGCCAGTGCTTTCGCCAGACGACGTTCATAACGCCCCAGCGCCAGCTCCGCTGTTTCATCGCCCTGTTCCACCCGCGTGATAATCTCTGGCCCTTTCAGGCGCTGGCCGGACAGACGGAAATAATCTTCCGCAAAACCCGTGCCCGAAACGAACGTCTCGACGCAGCCTGATTTTCCGCAATAACACGGCACTTCGCTGGCAAACAGCCTTTCCTCTTCATCCTGCCACGGCAGCGGATTGTGGCCCCATTCACCGGCATTGCCGTTACCACCCGCGTGCGCAGCACCGTGCAGCGCCACACCGGAACCGCAGCCGGTGCCGATGATCACCGCAAACACCGTATTACGGCCTGCGCCAGCGCCGTCGGTGGCTTCAGACACCGCCAGACAGTTGGCGTCGTTGGCAATGTGCACTTCGCGGTTGAGCAGCAGCGCCAGATCTTCATCCAGCTGCTGGCCGTTGAGCCATACCGAATTTGAATTTTTCACTTTACCGGTGAACGGAGAAAGCGTGCCGGGAATACCCAGACCGACGCTGCCACGCTGGCCGGTGGCCTTCTCTGCATCCAGCACCAGTCCTTCAATCGCTTTCAGCGTGCGTTCGTAATCATTCCTTGGCGTGTCCACGCGTTTACGAAACAGCTCGCGGCCTTCGTCGGATAACGCGATGACTTCTATTTTTGTGCCACCTAAATCAATGCCAATTCGCACGTTTTCTTCTCCTGTCACATCGGGTAGGGTCAGTTTTTTATCATTAATCCAGTTTAGAAGCCTGAAGCGGCAACCACCAGAATAAGGTGTTATGCAATGTTTCGCACAGGGGCGATTTCTTAACGACGGCTGACGCCCAATTGGGTATCATGCCGCCCTGTATTCATTTAATCAGCGTACCACGAGTGCGCCGGGACAGGGATAACGCCATGTTATGGTTTAAGAATTTGTTGGTATACCGTTTGAGCCGTGAAGTTTCGTTATCTGCTGACGAAATGGAAAAACAGCTCAGCGCTTTCACCTTTACCCCGTGCGGCAGCCAGGACATGGCGAAAACCGGCTGGGTTTCACCGATGGGTTCCCACGGTGGCGACGCGCTGACTCACGTCAACTGCGGCCAGATCCTCATCTGCGCCCGTAAAGAAGAAAAAATTCTGCCTTCTCCGGTGATCAAGCAGGAGTTACAGGCCAAGATCGACCAGCTCGAAGGTGAACAGCATCGCAAGCTGAAGAAAACCGAAAAAGATTCCCTGAAAGATGAAGTGCTGCACAGCCTGATGCCACGCGCCTTCAGCCGCTACAGCCAGACCTTCATGTGGATCGACACCGTTAACGGCCTGATTATGGTCGATGCTGCCAGCGCCAAGAAAGCAGAAGATATGCTGGCACTGCTGCGCAAAAGCCTCGGCTCGCTGCCGGTGGTGCCGCTGACCATGGAAAGCCCGATCGAACTGACGCTGACCGAATGGGTGCGTTCAGGCGTTACCCCAGCCGGTTTCACGTTGCAGGACGAAGCTGAGCTGAAAGCGATTCTGGAAGAAGGCGGCGTGATCCGCTGTAAAAAACAGGCGCTGGTCAGTGACGAAATCGCCACGCACATTGAAAATGGCAAACTGGTAACCAAACTGGCGGTGGACTGGCAAGAACGTATCGCCGTGGTGCTGGCCGATGACGGCAGCATCAAGCGTCTGAAATTCAGCGATGTGATCCGCGATCAAAACGAAGATATCGACCGCGAAGATTTCGCTGGTCGCTTCGATGCGGATTTCATCCTGATGACCGGTGAACTGGCAGCGCTGATTCAAAACCTGATCGAAGCGCTGGGCGGCGAAGCCCAAAAATAACCGGCAAACTCCGGATGTAAAAAAGGCGCTCATTGGCGCCTTTTCTATTGGTACTGTGTCTGAACGGTTTATTTACTCAGATACTTACACAGGTACGAAGTGGTTTCGCCGACCTGCAGGTTGAATTCGCTTTTACCCGGAATGTAGAACGTTTCGCCGGGCTTAAAGACCTGCCAGTCCGGAGAACCTGGGATCAGCACTTTCAGTGAACCACTGATGACCGTCATTTCTTCCGGTTTTGCCGTGCTAAACGTGTATTCGCCAACGGCCATCACGCCAACGCTGGCGGCACCCGTACTTTCGCTGTCAAAACCAATCGATTTTACTTTCCCGTCAAAATACTCATTATTTTTCAACATAGATTGGCCCTTAGCGATAATTTTCAGAGGTTTCATATTAGGGGCAAAAACCCGCCGCTGTCACTGATTATTATAGCTTTCTCCCCACCCGGCGACACCGCCCGCAAACCGCAATGACTGATTTGATTTTACGTCTGCACAGTGCCATTGTGGGGAGTCACGCCCGCACACAACCCCGGTTACGCCACCAGTTCAGCCGCCAGTTGCACCATCAGCACATTCGCCAGTAATACAGGAATATCGAGATGCTGTTCTAACACTTCAACGTGATGATGGTTGTAGCCGAAGCAATCAAGCACCACCACTTCCGCACCCTGCTCAGCAAAGCGCATCGCCGCGTCAGTCAGTGCCTGGTCATCAGGTAAATACGGGCTCGCCACTGCAAAACACGGTGCCTGTTCCAGCTTGCGCCATTTATTCGTTTGCCAGCCAATCTGGGATTCCACCGGCACCACAATGCCTGCCCGATGCGTTCCGACCATCGCGCCAATCAGTGGCGGGATCATCCGCTCCGGTTCGATAAGCAATGCACTGTCGGCGTGTAAGCCGCTGAATTCCCCACCGCACAGCAGCAGAATGGTGGCACATCCCTGCGCTTCCAGCTGGTAGATTTTTTCCTGCAATCCTCGCTCGGCGCCGGCCGCAGCAAGTAAAACCTGCGAACCATCCAGCAACAGTGCCACCAGCACAGCTTCGCCCTCTTGCGGCGCATAACGCTGCTCAATTTGCTCCCTGCTAAGGCCGTCCAGTAACCCGACGTGCGTGACGGGTTCGTCCGGCAGATGCGCCATCAGCAGCGGTGTTATATCGCTGCGCGGCGCCTGTCCAATGGTGAGGGTAGCAAAAGAAGTCATCATAAGCAGGATGTCCGGCCATTCAGGTCGGTCACCCCTGAATGACGCAAGGAAGGATAAAACGCAGATATCGTAAATGTGTTTTGTACACTCATCACAAAGTCCTCTTAAACCACGTAACCGGCGCAAAAGCGCATGAGCTAAAAACGGTTACGAACGCTGTTCATCGTGGAACAGTCATTGTTTAGTGCTGGCTGACAATAAGCCCTGGTGTCGGTCTGGTACTCACTTCACTTTCTGCATCAGTTGCCTGATGCGTTTACTGCAAGCCGGGAAGATGCTGATGATTAATCCAGTCATCATCACCCAGCTTTTCAGCAATTTTTCGGGTCACGGCGGTGAGGCCGTCCTTTATTCCATCCGGTATGCCCTTTCCTTCGGCGGGCGAAGAGAAAGACAGGCCCAACCCCACAATCTCATTTCTGTGCTTATTAAAAATGCTGGTCGCTAAAGAACTGATCCCCTGCAACGTTTCGTTATTGGCAAAAGACAAACCGGTTTGCCGGATTTCAGCCAGTCGCACTAATAATAAATCGATACTTTTCGGCGAATTGGCCGATTTGACCTGATACGCGCCGCGATACCGTTCGCGAACTTCGTCGTCGCTGTAGCGAGCCAGAATCGCCCGGCCAATGGCCGTTTCATGCGCCGGTAATAAACTACCCGCCGGTGTCACCACCTGCAGATAGGTTCTGCCGGGGAACATCCGCATGATCATTATCTCGCAGCCTTCGAGCATCGAGACATAGCCAGTGCACTGCGTCAGCTGACTCAGTTGCGTCATATACGGCGTTGTCGCATCGACCAGCGGCGTCGATAAATAGTGGCTGGATATCGCCAGTAATAATTTTCCGATTCGATATAAACGACTGTCCGGATCGCGCTCTAATAAGCCTTCACTTTCCATGGTCATTAACAATCGGGAAACGGTACTTTTTGGCAAGGCTAAATTGCTCACCACATCGCTAAATGACAGCCCCGGATGCCCCTGGCTGACGCCCTGCCTTGAAAATAACTTCAGTACTGCCGTCGCATTCTCTAAAGTGCTCATAAAGAGAAGAGTTCCATTATGCGGAACAAGGTTCCTGTAAAGTTAATTGAAAAATAGTGCTGATACGTGTCAGCGTCAAGGCGTTTATTTTGGACGGAATAAAATTGCACTTAATAAATATGCTTAAAGATAATCCTAAAGCCATTTATTTAAGAGAAAGGGAAATGAATTGCCGAGTATTTATGAGGTGAAGCGCGTCAAACCCAGCAGATTATAGCGATTAAAGATTGCGCAAAATATACAACGCAATAGAGGCTTCTAGGAGGATGATAGTGATCGACCAGACAGCCGGCATCGCTTTGCTGTGCTGGTGAAAGAACGACATCAGGGGTTTCATCGTGGGGTCCGTAATGGAGGTTAAAGTAATCACCTGAGTTATTACATTACTCCCATTTATTCGTAAGAACAATAAGTCACCCTATGTGATACCGATCACTTAATGTGGCCCGTTTTGTTTACGCTTTCCGAAATTTCCCTCACCGCAGACATAAAAAAACGAGCCACCCGGACTCGTCGTTTTACATCATCACGCCTGTCAGCGTGCCATCGGCAATGCCAGTGCATCCATGATGGCATTGACGACCTGCGCCGGATCCTGCGTACCGTCGACAACGTGATGCGCGGCCTGCTGATACAACGCTTCGCGCTCGTTCAGCACCTGCATCATTTCTTCGGTGATCGGCTTACCGGTCAGCGTCGGACGCTGATCCTCCATCGGGGCATCTTCCAGACGGTTTGCCAGCGTGGAGGCTGGTGAACGCAGATAAATCACCGTGCCGGTCTGGCGCATAAAATCACGATTTTCCGCCGACAACACCACTCCACCACCGGTGGCGATTACTGTCAGCGGCGAGCTTATCGCCTTCAGCGTTTCAGTTTCACGACGGCGGAAACCCGCCCAGCCTTCACGGTCAACGATATCGGCCACGCTGAGCCCGGAGGTACGCAGCAGATAGAGATCGGTATCGACAAATTTATAGCCCAGCACTTTGGCCAGAGCACTTCCAACTGTCGTTTTACCCGCGCCACGCGCGCCTACCATGAAAATGGGTTGTGTCATTAACGCTGTCCTTAATTCCCCGGGAGCCTCGTTGCTCATCTGATGAAAATCCATCATTTACCTGAAGCATGAATGTCAAAATAGTTGCTGATCTGACGCCAAAACGTACTCGCAAGATAGTACAACAAAAAAGCCTCACTGGCAGATTTTTGTCACCTGCCGGTGAAGCTTCTGTAGCGTTTTATTTACGCCACCCGTGGCATCATACTGATAAATCCTTACAGCGCAATGTTCTCAGCGGGTTCGACCGCTAAAGTGCTGTATCAGCGTGGTTTACAAATATAGACCAGTGCCGGGGGGAAATTTTTAACGACGCGGATTTTTTTCCAGGTGAAGTAGCGGGAGAACATTTTCTCGGAAAGATGACTGTACTGGAAGAGCACCAGCACACCGTCTTTCGCCTTCAGTTGCTGCTGCGTTTTCTGCAAAATCTTCATGCTGATACGCGTCGGCATCGACAGCAGCGGCAGACAAGAAAATACCGCATCATAATCCCCCGTCAGGTGCTCGGCCGAATGCGCCATGACCTGCAACCGCCGGTCGTCGAACAGATTCAGCTTGCGGATAAACGCAGGCTCAATCTCAAAAGCATCCAGCCGTGCATCTGCACGCATGCGGTTAAGGATCCGCCGCGTCAGCACACCATCAGCCGCGCCTAACTCGGCGATATCCAGAGACTTTGTCCAGTCGATCTGGCTGAGCATCGCGTGACACAGCCAGGGTGACGACGGCATCAGCGTCCCCATTGTCCGTGGTGAGCTGATAAAATTCTGCAAATAAAAAAACTGATTCTGGATCGAAAGACCGGTGTTCTTAATCGTCATTCTTGCGGCATTCAACATATTAACGACCTCCTGAAGACATAGACCCTTATATAACAGAAAAATTCTTAAGAAATGATTAATAAGGGGAATAAATGTCACAGAGGCTAATTAAAAACAAATCACATGGGATAACTCCCAAAAAAAGCATTATGCCGTGGTCATGGATAAATAAAAAAAGGCCAATGTCAGATGACATTGGCCTTCTCATACTCAATCTGAAATCAGTCAGATTTTATTTATACAGCTCAACATTTGCACGGTTCAGGCTTGAATCACCCGGTGTACCGGCACCGACAACGCGATAGTGTGTTGCGCCTTTATCGCTGGCAATCTGGTTCAGCGCATCTTTCATGCTGCCCGGAACGGTGCTTGGCGCACTCACAGACACCATTCCCAGTGACTGATAAGTCCCGCTTTGTGCTTCTTGCGCAGTAATTGGCGATGCCGCCAGCGCTGAGAATGAAGCAACAGTAATAGCAACAGCTGTAATTGCAGGTAAGAGTTTCATATTACGCACCTTTCTTTCGTTAGTTTCGTTAATTAATGGAGCGGAAGCAATCCGTTGAAATAATTATCGTTGAAACAATGAAAGGGGGCGTAATGCAACGTAAAGAAGTTTAACCATTGTGGTAAAAATAAGGAGAGAATGAAAGTAAGTATTTCGTCAATGATAACTGCAAGAGAATTAACGATATTTAATGGAGAAATGATGGAGAGTTTTCAAAGATATTTATAGCCCGCACAACATTCGCACAAATCGACGCCGTAGTGCAATCACTGATATGATTATTTTTTATGAATTTTCTGCTTCCTTGATCACCTGCACAGTCAGGGTCGCAGATTCGGGCCTCCGCGCGGGCGGTGGCTCATTTAAACAAGAAACTAAGGACGTTTTTATGGGGAGCATACATTATGGCGGGTGGTAGCCTTCTGGCCTTAATCGATGATATCGCATCGATTCTCGATGACGTGGCCGCAATGAGTAAAGTCGCGGCGAAAAAAACCGCCAGCGTGCTCGGTGACGATTTAGCGCTGAACGCACAACAGGTCACGGGCGTAAAAGCTGACAGGGAATTACCGATCGTCTGGGCCGTGGCGAAAGGTTCCATGCTAAACAAAGCCATACTGGTGCCGCTGGCGCTGCTGATAAGCGCCTTCATTCCATGGGCTATCACGCCGCTGCTGATGATTGGCGGCGCGTACTTATGTTATGAAGGGTTTGAGAAAGTCGCGCACAAGCTGATGCCCGGCAAACATCAGGAAGAAGAAAAACCGGCAGCGGAGCAGGTAAAAAGCGATGCTGACGCGAAAAAGCTCGAAAAAGAAAAAGTGAAAGGCGCAGTGCGCACCGACTTCATTCTGTCGGCTGAAATCATCGTGATTTCTCTGGGTATCGTTTCCGCTGCGCCGTTCCTCAATCAGGTCACCGTCATGGTACTGATTGCTGTCGCCATGACCATCGGCGTCTACGGTCTGGTTGGCGCGATTGTAAAAATCGACGATGCGGGTTTGTATCTGAGCAAACTCTCCGGTGAGAGCGGCGTCATGAACGGCGTGCGGGCCTTTGGCCGCGGCATTGTCAATCTCGCGCCCTGGCTGATGAAAACGTTGTCGGTCGTTGGCACCATCGCCATGTTCCTGGTCGGTGGCAGTATTATCAGCCACGGCTTGCCGTTCATGCACAGCCTGCTGGAAAAATTCACCCACGGCCATCAGGGCTGGGTGAATACGCTGATCACCGGAGCCACCGATTTGGGCGTAGGCCTGATCGTCGGCGCAGCTGTTCTGGGTGTCGTTCTGCTTGGGCAAAAGATGTTCGGGAAGAAGTAAAACAACAGCGCCCCCGGTTTACCGGAGGGCGCACTCCATACCTTCACGACGCTCAGTTCTTCGACGCCACCAGCATCATTATGTCGCTGGTGAAAGAACCGTCGGGCTGGATCTCGAAATGCTGAACAACGTCGTCTGACATCACTTTTTGCAACTCGCGGATCGCCACGGAGAAGTGTTCCGGTGTACGCATACGTGCGATCCAGCTGGTGAACTCCAGCGGCAGGCGGTCAGTGGTGACTTCGCGGGCAATCAGTCCGGCTTCCGACGACATGCCCAGCCATTCGCCAGGCGAATAGTTACGGACATGCGACGTATCACGCAGCACTTCGATGGTTTGCAGATAGATATCCAGCAGCGGATGCCCCGGTGACACGACGTCCATCATGATAAATTCCCCGCCCGGCTTCAGCACGCGTGCCACTTCGCGCAGTGCCTGCCCGACATCGTGCCAGTGATGCGCAGAATAGCGGCTGATGATGATATCGGCGCTGCTGTCGGGAAACGGCAATGATTCCGCTACGCCCTGTTGTACGCGGATGTTCTCCAGTTGTTTATCCTTCGCCGCCTGCGCCACGACCTCCAGCATTTGCGCAGACAAATCATAGGCAATCACGCTTTTCACCACCCCCGCCGCCACGAAGCTGGCGTGGCCTGCACCACAGCCCAGATCAATAACATGCGCCTCTTTGTGTGGTGACAGCAACGCCGCCAGACGCTGTAAATCTGCGCCCTGCGCATGAACGGCGCTGGTCAGATAATCCTGCGCCTGCGAACCAAACTGCTTATCAACCGCCTGACTGTGAGTATTCTTCATGTTCATCATTGCTCCTGCCTGTCTTGTTTTTATGGGGATAATTTCGGGTTTCAAACGACCTCAAAATCACTATAGGCATTGTTCTATACGGGTACAATATGAGCGTTTATACTGGTATCAGTTACTCCCAGTCTCAGAGATAAGAATGATAGATAACGCAGAGTCGCTCACCGGCCCGAAGGCACTGGGGCTGTTTTTACGCACACACCGTGAGCGGGTTACGCCGGAAATGGTCGGGCTGCCAGGATCATCGCGCCGCAGAACCAGCGGGCTGCGGCGGGAGGAGCTGGCGCAAATCAGTGGCATCAGCGCCACCTGGTACACGTGGATTGAACAGGGGCGTGATGTGTCTATTTCCGCTGCTACACTCGATAATCTCGCTAACGCATTGCGGATGGAACCGGCCGCGCGCGAATATCTGTTCAGCTTAGCGGCGGTAAAAGATCCGCAGGCCGTGCACATTTCCGGCGCGCCGGACGTTAACCTGAAAAACTGCGTGAATCAGTTCACCTGCCCGGCTTATCTGCTCGACAGCTGCTGGAACGTACTGGCGTGGAATGCTCAGGCCGAAACCCTGTTCAGCGGCTGGCTGGGAGTTGATCCGCAACCCAACCTGCTCGACTTCATGTTTCTGCATCCGCTGGCGCGTAAACTGGTGACTAACTGGGCTGAACGCGCCAAGCGCGTAGTCGCAGAATTTCGCGCCGAAACCAGTCACTATGCGCATTCCGATGCGGTACGAGAG
The DNA here is from genome assembly GCF_057290995.1 of Rahnella sp. 1L-D-7-B-C2. Taxonomy (NCBI): domain Bacteria; kingdom Pseudomonadati; phylum Pseudomonadota; class Gammaproteobacteria; order Enterobacterales; family Yersiniaceae; genus Rahnella; species Rahnella sp. 1L-D-7-B-C2. Next base: position 187,548 of record NZ_JBXAVQ010000007.1, read on the forward strand.
ACCGTTATCAGCCTGCGCGAGCGCAGCGCAGACTTCAATCAGTGGTGGACGCAGCAGGAAGTTCTGTCGCGGGAGGGGGGCGAACGGCGCTTTAATCATCCGGCGGAAGGTGAAAAAAGTTACCGTCAGCAGACTTTTTTCCCGGCAGGATATGCCGATTGCAAGCTGGTGATGCTGGTGCCACAGGAGTAAGACTGCGGGCCAGACAGCGCTGTTTTTTCACACTTAATTAGCCCTGCCGCCAATTGACATATTGATGCTGTATGTGTGAGGCTGATTTGATTGCTTTCCCCAATCATTTCTACACTGACGGATGATAATCATGATGACACGCCAGATTTATCAGGACGAAGAAATCGAAATCCGTACTGCAACCGAACTGGAGGCCGTGCTGCACTTTGCAGCCGTTCAGGCCTCAGTAAAAGAAATTGGCGCATGGGAAACCTGGTGCACCGAAAAATACGCGCTGGAGGACAGCCGTAAGTATCTGACCGATAGCGAGCAAAAACGCCATCGCGGCGCAGAATTCAATTTCTGTTTGTTCGATCGCGCCAGCGGTGATCTGATTGGCAGCGTGGGCATCAACCGCATCGTGCAGGAATATAAGTTCGCCAATCTCGGATATTGGATCCGCACCGGGTATACGAGCCGGAATCTGGCGACGCTGGCGGTCAGAGCGGCCGCCCGTTTTGCTTTTACCGAGCTTGAACTCACGCGGCTGGAAATTGTGGCGATGGAAAGCAACGCCCGCAGCCGCCGCGTCGCGGAAAAAGCGGGTGCAACTTCCGAGGGCCTGCATCGCAATCGTCTTTATTATCACGGTCAGCCGCGCGACGCCTGGGTCTACTCCCTGATCCCGGGCGATCTCTGAGCTGGCTTCACAAAAAGATAAGGCACAGAACATGACTTTTTCTACCCATACCGTATCTACCGACTGGCTGGCGAAGAATCTGAATTCACCGGACGTGGTCATTATCGATTGTCGGAAATCCAAACCGGGCATCACCCCGCCGATTGATTTTCATGCCAAATATCTGGAAGCGCATATCCCCAACGCGATCTATGTGGAAGTCGACAGTATTTCCGACTGCTCCACCGGCCTGCCGCATATGATGCCGACAGCGGAAGAATTTGCCGCCTCAATGAGCCGTCTCGGCGTGGCCGATACCCAAACTATCGTGCTTTACGATGAAGGCGATTTATTCTCTGCACCGCGCGTATGGTGGATGCTGACCAGTTTTGGCGCGAAAAGCGTCCGCGTGCTGGACGGTGGCCTGAACGCCTGGGTTGCCGAAGGTAAGCCGACTCAAAGCGGTGAACACACCCGCGTGCCTTCAACGTTCAATGCGAAGCTGGTGCGTCCGGTGGTCGTCTCGGCACAGCAGGTCAAAGAATCACTGGGCAAAGTGCAAATCATCGATGCCCGCTCGCTGGCGCGCTTTAGGGCCGAAGCGCCGGAGCCGCGTCCGGGTTTACACGGCGGCCATATTCCGGGCAGCCTTAGCGTGCCTTTTACCGAACTGACGCAGGACGGCCATCTGAAAGCGCCACAAGCCCTGAAGGCAACGTTCGAAAAGCTGGGCGTGGATCTGAATAAACCGGTGATCACCAGCTGTGGCTCGGGCGTCACTGCCGCAGCACTGGCTTTCGGACTGGACGCGCTGGGCGTGAAAGATGTCGCGCTGTACGACGGTTCGTGGGCAGAATGGGGGGACGTGAACGAAGATTTTCCTATTGAAACGCACTGAAAGTAGAGTGTGAGGGATCAAAACCACCGGGCTGAGAAGCCCGGTTTTTTTATGCCGTTTTTTGCAGCGTCAGTTCGCTCACGCCGAACGACTGCGCGATCTCCTTCATCAGCGTGATCACACCGTAGGCCAGTCGCGGCACTTCAGTGAACTCTTCGATCAGTAACGGCTCGCTGACGGGTTCATGCGCGATTTCATGCAATGCCTGTCGTAAAATCGCCAGCTGTTCGGGTGAGGTTTGCGCTGACGTAATCAGCGGTAAACCAGGCACGGCGGCGGTTTGGCCGATAATAACCAGCCCGGTGAGGATTTCAGGTTCCGCGCGTTTGAGCAATTCCATCGTCACGCAATCTACCGCCGCAATATCGGCTTTATTCTGCTGAATAAAATGAAGGGATTCGCGGTGGCTGCCCGTCGCTGAGGCCTCTGAAAAAAACCGCCCTGCGTCCGCCAGCGGTGCCACCAGTGCGCGCAGGCTGTTATAACCGGACTGTGAATCGGTGCTGTTGAAAGCCAGACGCCGGTGGCGGAAATCGGCCAGATATCGCCCTTCATCCTCCTCACGCACAACTAAAAAGCTGCGGTAACGGAACCCGTCGCAGCCGGGGGCACGATAGCTGAATAATCCCACCAGCTGCACCTGCGGCAGGCTTTCCATCAGCGGGAATCCACAGGTCTGACTGAGCAGTAAATCCGGCAGTTGCCAGTGCGCCAGCAACGCCTGCGGCCAGCTCAGAGAGTCGGGCGTATCGGGCAGGCCGAGCCGGCGGAGCTTTTCACGCAACACGCTGGCGAAGGCCTCAACGTCGGGCGGGGTGATGGCGTACATCGGTAAAGACATCAGCATGATTTGGCGACTCCTTCAGAGGGTGTCCTGCTGATAATCATAGTCGCTGCGGGACGGTTGCGCTGGCATTCCCTCCGGCGCAAAAGGATGACTCTCGACAATGACCGCCGACCTGGAGTGATCGCGAAACCACTGCCGGTAACCTTTCACCAAAAAACCCTGGCTTCGCGTAATGTACCCCTCACGATCGGCGACATACACCTGACGCAATGCAAACCACGGGACGCCTGGCAGATCGTGATGCACCAGATGGTAATTCAGATTGAGGAACAAAATCCGCCACACCAGACCGGCTTCATTCAGGGTAGAACGTGCCTCAGGCCCATGTTCGGCGCGGTGTTCGAAGAAAGAGCGGACTTTAGTCAGGCTGAGTGCCGGATAGCTCACTGCCAGAATATAAAAGGCAGGCGATAAACCGTGCTGCGCCATCCAGTACAGCAATCCCGCCAGCAAAACGCCGTGCGTCAGCCACATCGTGACGGCCCGCCCGTCACCGCGAAACACCGCCATGAATGCGCCAGTCAGCGTGCTGCAAATATCCAGCAGCGGGCCGAGGAGCATTCTGCCCGGCAGGGTATTGCGTAACCGAACCAGCGCTTTCATTGTGGGTGAAAGCGTTTCCCAGCGGGCACGGCTGAAGTAATAACCTTCAGGATCATCGCCGGGCAGCGTGAGATGTTCGTTAACGTGATGCTGCAAATGGGTATCACGATACAAACCGTACGGATACCAGACCGCCAGCGGTAGCGTGCCCATCAGCTGGTTAAACCACGGTTTGCGGGTCGGGTGGCCGTGAATGAGTTCATGTTGCAGCGACATATACCATGTGGTGAACCAAATCAGCAGTGGCGTGCCGATCCACACGCCGAGCGACGTCCAGAATATGACGACCGTAAACCAGCCGCTGTAGACAGCAACGATAAGCGCCCACGTCGGTAATTCCAGCCGCCACAGGAGGCGACGGGAACGGGCCACGATGTCTGCCCGCTGTCGGGCGCTGAGGTAATACGGGGTCGACGCCATAATTTTCCGCGCTGCTGATGATAAAGGCTTCGGCAAATTATCCCGCATCCCGGCACTTTGGCGAACTGACTTAAAATGCATTCTATTGCCAGTTCAGCGCTAAGGCCCTTCGGCAAAGTTCAGGCGTAAAAAAGCCCGCCGGAGCGGGCTGGAGACGTCTTATGACTCAGCTTATCCTTGCAGATCTTTCTGCACGGCCTGAGTAAATTCGTCCATCGGGCAGAAACCCTGTTTATCGACGGCACAGCCTTCGATTTGCAGCGTCACACGCTCAGGAGGATTTTTGATACTCAGCGCAACATTGTTACGGATTTGCTTCGCGGTCGGATAAATGTATTCAATCTTCATCAGATCTTTATTGGCTTTCTTGTCATGCCAGCGCTGGAAAACAACGGTGCCGCTGATTGGCGTACGTTCGTACTGACCCGGTAAGGTGTAGTCCTGCGTTTTCAACGCGGCGAGCAGCGAGGCGATATTCGAATCATGCCCGACCAGCACGGCCAGTTTTGACTGCTGTGCCGCTTTCTCATCAGCGGTATTCGCCAGTTTTGGATCCAGTGAGCCGGCAATAAAGGTGAGCAACGGTTTAGCCGCGTTCGCCGCAATCGTTGGCGAACCGAACAGGGTCTCGTGATACAGATTTTTGATAGTTTCCAGCTTCGTCCATTGCTCAGGCGTACTGATTTTTCCCCATGCGATGTCTTTCATCGGGAAACCTTCGTAATACTGCAACATGAACGCGTCGGTGGCACCGGTCGCCATGCGCAGAGGCCCGGTGATGCCCGGCTCTTTGCCCTGAGTGAGCACGACATCCGACGGTTGCGACGCCAGATCACACTGCTGTTTCTCTTTACACATTTTGCTGTTTTTGTAATCGAGAATACTTTCCAGCAGTTGGTAATTCGGTTTCAGACGCTGATTCAGCCCCGCCAGACCCCCCTCACCGGCATGCTGATTAACAGAATTCAGCGCGCTGGTTTTGAAGGTATCGTTCACTTCGGCAGTAATAATGGGGTTAAATACCGGATCCATTTTACCGACTTCTACGCGGTTGATGACCGGTACATCACAGCCGGGGAAAGCGCCGGCAGTAAAGTGTTTCGCGGTATCAATGGTGCGCGGCAAACTGTTGGCGTAAGTGAAAACTTGCGCGTTTGCAGGGCATCCGGCGGCAGGCAGCAGTTTGTCTTTCGCCAGCCACGCGCGGAAATAATGACCCATATGTTCGGAAACCTGACCGCCTTTCGGCGTCAGTAAGCCGCCTTCGGTTTTCCAGACAGGCCAGGTATGCGTGGTGGATTCGGCCAGCACATCTCCATAATTGACCAGCGGCGCACGGATACCGTGACGGCTGAGCACCAGCACCTGTTGCAGTTCTAAATTATCGGACTGAGCAGCCTGAGCGACAGGCACGGAGAGCGGCAAAACGCAGGCAAGTGCAGACAATGCAAGAAAACGGGATGCTTTTTTCACGAGTGATCCTCTTGATGAATAGTTTTGTAGATTCCCTGAAATAAAAAATCACCGCAGGATCCAACAGATTGATTCCTGCGATGAATTTCTAGCATAGTGGAATATTCACCAGAAGTGGGGGATCAGGTTCACAACCTGCGCCCGGGACTTTGTTCAGTCACAAAGAAACTGACTCAGAACTGATAACGCAGCCAGGCAAAGAACACGTTGCCATTATTATGGGTACCGGGAATATAGGTCGCCTGAAAAGTGAGTTTGTTATAGCCGACCGAAGCCAGCGGTAATACGATCGGAATAGGAATATATTTATAGTCATCGCGCGCGGTGACCGCCGCCGTATATCCTAAACCTAAACGAAAATCTTTATCATTGATTGGCTGCCATATTTTTTCCCAGCCATACCCCCCGATCGGTTGCCACTTATTATGTGAGTCTTTAAACGCCATAAAATAGATGCCGTTCCAGTTTCCTTTCTCATCATATCGGGAAATACCATAACCTCCGCCCCACGGACGCTCGTTATATCTGTCAGTTTTTTCTTTGTCATAAGTCAGGCGGTTGTGCCAGGTTATGACCGGCAGATAGATATCCTGCGAATCAGAATCGTTCCAGGTATCGGACACGTTCTCTTTGAAAGAATCCCACATCCCCGGAAAAATGGACTCCGTGCCATCTTTATTGGGGGTGCTCATCGGATCCAGTCCGCTGGTGGTTGCCCAGACAGGCGAACTCAAACACAACGTTAATACCACTACCCAACAACCTAATACTTTATTGATTAGCATTTTCACAATAACTCCCTGCATTGAGGTAGTATCATAAACAAAGCTTGGCTCAATAAAGTAAACGTAGGTATAACGAAAAAACCTCGCCACAGTTAATTTAATGAATTTACAGCATTTAAATTCTGTATTATCAGAATTATCCTTAAATGATTTAGTTTTTGTTTATACAACTCCCACCCGAACCTCCCATAACACTCAGAATATTCGCAAAGATGCTGCGGGAATTATCTCATTATTTAACTAAAGTAATTAAATTAATTATCAAAACTGAAAACGGAACCAATCAAAGAGAACGTTGCCTTTGCTGTTGGTGCCTGGCACGTAGGTTGTCTGGAACGTCAACCGGGAATAGCCTGCTGAAACCAGAGGCAAGACCATCGGTAAAGGAACATAATCATAATTATCACGCGCCGATACAGCAGTAATATACCCTGCACCTAATCGGAATTCTTTATCATTCAGCGGTTGCCATATTTTTTCATAACCATAACCGGCAACAGGTTCCCATTTATTAAAGGAGTCTTTAAATGCCATAGCATAAAGGGCATGCCAGTTTCCTTTTTCGTCATAGCGAGAAACGCCGTAACCACCACCCCATGGATGTTCATTATATCCATCGATTTGTTTTTTACTGTGGGTATGACGATTGTGGCGTGTTAATACGGGCAGAAAGAGATCCTGATGCTGTGGCGCATTCCAGGTTACCGCAATATTATTTTTATATGCAGACCATAAACTTTCGTTATTCCCTTGCTCTGAAACTGTTTTAGCTTGTGGAACAATAACACTTTCTTCAGCTTGCGCTGTGTTAGTGCCAATTAGGGAAATAGCAAAAAAAGAAAAAGAGAGTACCGCGCGAATATTCACGAATTTTATATTTTTCATTGGCATGAGCGCCCTGTTGAATTGACCAGGGCATCATATAACGTAAAAAAAACCGCAGGCTTTCGCGCTGCGGATTTTTATTACTGTAGCTATTTTATAACTCAGCCCAGCTGTTTACGCGCATTACGGAACATGCGCATCCACGGGCTGTCTTCGCCCCACTCTTCCGGGTGCCAGGAGTTGCTGACAGTGCGGAAGACACGCTCAGGGTGCGGCATCATTACGGTGACCCGACCTGAAAGGTTAGTGACCGCAGTAATGCCGTTCGGTGAACCGTTCGGGTTCGCCGGATAGTTTTCCGTGACCTGACCGTGGTTATCCACAAAGCGTAGCGCCACCAGATTGCTGTGCTCGATCTGTGCCAGATGCGCAGCGTCCCGCACTTCCACATGGCCTTCACCGTGTGAAACCGCAATTGGCATATGTGAACCTGCCATACCCTGCATGAACATCGACGGGCTGGCGGTCACTTCGACCAAACTGAAGCGCGCTTCAAAGCGGTCAGACAGGTTGCGCACGAAGCGCGGCCAGTGTTCTGCGCCCGGAATCAGCTCTTTCAGGTTAGACATCATCTGACAGCCGTTACACACGCCCAGCGCCAGCGTTTGCGGGCGATGGAAGAACTCCGCGAACTCTTCGCGCACGCGCTCATTGAACAGGACAGACTTCGCCCAGCCTTCTCCTGCGCCCAGCACGTCACCGTAAGAGAACCCACCGCACGCCACCAGCGTGTGGAAATCCTGCAAATCACGGCGACCGGCCAGCAGATCACTCATGTGGATGTCTACCGCGTCGAAACCTGCACGGTGGAAGGCGGCTGCCATTTCCACGTGAGAGTTCACGCCCTGCTCACGCAGCACAGCGACTTTTGGCCGTGCACCTTTCGCGATATAAGGCGCGGCAACGTCTTCATCAGGTGCGAACGTCAGTTTGACGTTCAGACCCGGATCGAGATCATTGGTTTTCGCCTGATGTTCCTGATCGGCGCATTCGGGGTTATCACGCAGACGCTGCATCTGCCAGGTGGTTTCCGCCCACCAGGTACGCAAGGTGGTGCGACTTTCGCTGTACACCGGCTTGTCGCCATGAGTGAGGATGAAACGGTCGCCGGTTTCCACTGTGCCGAGATAATGTGTGCAATTCGCCAGACCAAACTTCGCCAGCGTCTGCTCAACGGCATCACGATCCTGTGCGCGAACCTGAATCACCGCACCCAGTTCTTCATTGAACAGTGCAGCCAGAGCGTCATTGCCGAGTGCAGCGATATCAGCCGTCAGGCCGCAATGACCAGCAAAGGCCATTTCTGCCAGCGTGACCAGCAAACCGCCGTCGGAACGGTCATGATAAGCCAGCAGTTTCTGCTCAGCGACCAGCGCCTGCATCGCGTTGAAGAAGCCCCCGAGCTGTTCTGCACTGCGTACGTCAGCAGGAGTGTTACCCAATTGACGATAAACCTGTGCCAGCGCCGTTGCACCCAGGGCATTATGACCGGCTCCCAGATCCACCAGCAGCAGCGCAGTGTCGCCTTTATCGGTGTGCAGTTGTGGTGTCACGGTATGACGCACGTCTTCGACGCGGGCAAACGCGGTGATTACCAAAGACAGCGGTGACGTCATCTCGCGTTGTTCGTTGCCTTCCTGCCAGCGGGTTTTCATCGACATAGAGTCTTTGCCCACAGGAATGGTGATACCCAGCGCCGGACAAAGCTCCTCGCCCACGGCTTTCACCGCCGCGTACAGACCAGCATCTTCGCCCGGATGACCGGCCGCTGACATCCAGTTAGCAGAAAGCTTCACGCGCTTGAGGCTGCCGATTTCCACCGCCGCAATGTTGGTAAGCGCTTCGCCGACGGCCATGCGCCCGGAAGCAGCAAAGTCCAGCAGCGCAATCGGGGCACGTTCACCCAGAGACATCGCTTCGCCATAATAGCTGTCGAGGCTGGCGGTGGTGACGGCGCAGTCAGCGACAGGGATCTGCCACGGGCCGACCATCTGATCACGCGCAACCATGCCGGTAACCGTACGGTCGCCGATCGTGATCAGGAAGGTTTTCTCTGCCACTGCAGGCAGATGCATAACGCGGTTTACGGCCTCAGCGATCTGAATATTTTCCGCGTTAAGGTCATCGCCGCTCGCTTTCAGCGTCGTGACGTCACGGGTCATTTTCGGCGTTTTGCCAAGCAGAACGTCCAGCGGCATATCGATCGGCTGGTTGTCGAAATGGCTGTCTTCCAGAGACAAATGCATTTCTTCTGTCGCTTCGCCGATCACGGCGTAAGGCGCGCGCTCGCGTTTACAGATGGCATCGAACTGTTCGAGCTGAGCAGGTGCAACCGCCATCACGTAACGTTCCTGGGATTCGTTACACCAGACTTCCAGCGGGCTCATGCCCGGTTCGTCGTTGAGGATATCGCGCAACTGGAAGCGGCCGCCGCGGTTGCCGTCGCTTACCAGTTCCGGCATGGCATTGGATAAGCCGCCGGCGCCAACGTCATGGATAAACAGAATAGGGTTGGCTTCACCGAGCTGCCAGCAGCGATCGATGACTTCCTGGCAGCGGCGTTCCATTTCCGGGTTATCGCGCTGTACGGAAGCAAAATCCAGATCCGCATCAGACTGGCCAGAGGCCATAGAAGAAGCCGCACCGCCGCCCAGACCGATATTCATCGCCGGACCGCCGAGGACAATCAGCTTCGCGCCAACGGTGATTTCGCCTTTCTGTACATGATCGGCCCGGATGTTACCGATACCGCCCGCCAGCATGATCGGTTTGTGGTAACCACGCAGCTCAGGACCATTGTGGCTGTTGACGTTTTCTTCGTAAGTGCGGAAGTAGCCTAACAGCGCCGGACGACCAAATTCGTTGTTGAACGCTGCCCCGCCCAGCGGACCGTCGGTCATGATATCGAGCGCGGTAACGATGCGATCCGGCTTGCCGAAATCTTCTTCCCACGGCTGTTCAAAGCCCGGAATACGCAGGTTGGAAACCGAGAAACCGACCAGACCGGCTTTAGGTTTTGCACCGCGACCGGTTGCACCTTCGTCACGGATTTCACCGCCGGAGCCCGTTGCCGCGCCCGGCCACGGAGAAATCGCCGTCGGGTGATTATGGGTTTCGACCTTCATCAGGATATGCGCCTGCTCCTGATGGAAATCGTACAGACCGTCTTTCGCATCGGCGTAAAAACGACCGACCTGCGAACCTTCCATCACGGCGGCGTTATCTTTATACGCAGAAAGCACGTAGTCCGGCGTCTGTTCGAAGGTATTCTTGATCATCTTAAACAAGGATTTCGGCTGCGTTTCACCGTCGATCACCCAGTCTGCGTTGAAGATTTTGTGGCGGCAGTGTTCAGAGTTAGCCTGCGCGAACATATAGAGTTCGATGTCAGTCGGGTTGCGCCCCAACGACGTAAAGGCTTCCATCAGATAGTCAATTTCATCCTGCGCCAGCGCCAGACCCAGTTTGGTGTTGGCGCTTTCCAGCGCGCTGCGGCCTTCGCCAAGAATATCGACATGCTGCACTGGCGCGGGCTGATGCTGCGCGAACAAGGCGCTGGCGTCTTCGAGCTTACCGAAGAGAGTTTCCATCATCCGGTCATGCAGCAATGCGCCCAGATGCGTCCACTGCGCTTCGGTCAGCTGCGGTGCCTGTACGTAAAATGCCAGACCGCGTTCAAGACGCAGCACCTGAGATAAACCGCAGTTGTGCGCGATGTCAGTGGCTTTGGAAGACCACGGAGAAATGGTGCCGGGACGTGGAGTGACCAGCAGTAAGCGGCCAGTTGGAGCGTGTTCAGCGAGAGAAGGACCGTATTTCAGGAGGCGTTGTAACTTGGTTTGTTCGTCCGAACTCAGCGGTGCGCTGACATCGGCAAAGTGTACATATTCGGCGTAGACATCGCTGACCGGAAGGTGGGCATCCTGACAGCGGGACAACAATTTGTTAATGCGAAAAGCCGACAAAGCGGGCGAACCACGCAGTATTTCCATAATCACAGATCTCTCGTCTTCGAAGACACTGACCACAGTGCTTCATTGGGCGCAACAGGGGGAAAACGCGGCCTATTATAAAGAAAGCCATCGCCCGACGAAACCGTTTGCGCAGGGAATATTGATATTCATTTATAGACTGATAATTTGTGCGGGTATTATGAATAAAGTTGCAGACTGCCGTTTTGTTGAGCAAAATGCGTCAGCACTGGGGATATAACCATACTAACTGCACAGCATATCGTAAAAAAATAAGAGCGCCGCAGCGAGATAACTATTTGACGCGACTAAAAATTAACTATGTCCTGATGGGGATTGCCGCCCTGTTGCTGGCGCTGGCCTTATGGCCTGCCGTGCCATGGCACAGGGGTGAAGGCGACCAGTTGGATCAAATAAAATCCCGTGGAGAATTGCGCGTCAGCACGCTCAATTCTCCACTGACTTTTATGGACTCCCCGGAAGGTAATCTCGGCTTCGATTACGAGCTGGCGAAACGCTTTGCAGATTATCTGGGCGTGACACTGGTCGTCTCTCAGCACACTACCGTAGACGCCATGTTCAGTGAACTGGACCACGATAAAGCCGACATGCTGGCTTCGGGTCTGGTGTACAACAATGAACGGCTGAAAAACTACCGGGCCGGGCCTGAATACTATTCCATCTCGCAGCAGCTGGTTTACCGGCAGGGTGCCGCGCGCCCGAAAAGCTTCGCCGACATTAAAGGCACGCTGATGGTTTCCGCCGGCACCGCGCACATCCCGACGCTCGAAGCCGCTGGCAAAAAATTCCCTAACCTGACGTGGAGCACCACCGACAAGATGTCGCCGCGCGACCTGCTGCAACAGGTAGAAAACGGCAAGCTGGATTACACTCTGGGCGATTCCGTCACTATTGCACTGATGCAGCGCGTATATCCGCGTCTGGCCGTTGCTTTTGACGTTACCGAAGATGAACCCGTCACCTGGTATTACCGCAAGCAGCCGGACGATGACAGCCTCTCCGCCGCCATGCTGGATTTTTTTAGCCAGATTGCCGACGACGGTACGCTGGAGAAACTCGAGGAAAAATATCTCGGCCACGTAGGCGACTTCGATTACGTCGATACCCGCACCTTCCTCAATGCCATCGACAAAACGCTGCCGGATCTGCAGCCGCTGTTTGAAAAGTACGCGCAGGACATCGACTGGCGGTTGCTGGCTGCGATTGCTTATCAGGAATCACACTGGGATCCGCAGGCTAAATCACCCACCGGCGTGCGCGGCGTGATGATGCTAACCCGTGCAACAGCTTCAGGGCTGGACGTGGATGACAGGACCGATGCAGAGCAAAGTATTCGCGGCGGTGCGCTCTATCTTTCAAGGCTGATGGAAAAGATGCCGGAAAGCATTCCGCAGGATGAGAAAATCTGGTTTGCCCTTGCCGCCTATAACATGGGTTACGGACACATGCTGGATGCCCGTAAGCTGACGGCGCAGCAGAAAGCCAATCCCGACAGCTGGGCTGATGTAAAACAGCGTTTGCCGATGCTGAATCAAAAACGCTATATCGGCCGAACAACCTACGGCTATGCACGCGGAACACAGGCGTATAACTACGTGGAAAACATCCGCCGCTATCAGCTCAGTCTGGTGGGGTATCTGGTGGAAAGAGATAAACAACAGGCACAGCAGGCGGCGTTGCAAGCTCAGTTAGGCCAGGGCTATCCGGTGGTGGATGCGAAGGAAGCGCTGGCGGAGTAAGCGTGCAGATTATTCTTCCGGCGATGCGCCACTTTCAGCAACACGCTGCGCCAGCCGCAGCGCTTTTTTCTGACTGCGTCGGTAACGAAAGAAAGCGCTCAGCTGTTCCGAACAGGCATCGGCCAGTATGCCGGACGTAATTTCTACCTGATGATTCATGCCCGGATGGCGCAGCACATCGAGCAGGGAACCGGCAGCCCCGGTTTTGGCGTCTGCCGCGCCATACACTACGCGGCGGATCCGGCTATGGATCATCGCGCCCGCGCACATCACACAAGGCTCCAGCGTGACATACAGCGTAGCGTCGATCAGGCGATAGTTTTGCACGACGTTGCCGCCCTGCCGCAGCGCCATAATTTCGGCATGTGCAGTGGGATCATGATGGCCGATGGAACGGTTCCAGCCTTCGCCAATGACCTGATTATCTAAAACCAGCACGGCACCCACAGGCACTTCACCTTCATCCTGTGCTTTAAGTGCCAGATTCATGGCATGGAGCATCCAGAACTCATCATCTTTTACTTCTGCCAACTCAACGTCTGCCACTTCAACCTCGATCATTTTTAACCGGCCGTCATTATACCTTTCTTCCGGATACGCGCCCACGACAGCAGGACGTACTCAAGAAAACTATTCATAGTATTAATTGAACAGTTTACCTCATCGGTATTTATCAATGAATTCATCTCCCTTAAATCAAAGCCAATCGCAATAACCTTTCAATTCATAATGGTAATTTATTTATTGCTCTTAAATTCAAAAATTATTGTGGTAGATCAAATGATGTTACCGGTAACAATCATAAGCTTTGTTTGTACCTACTAAGAATTAACTATAAGGATATACATTATGACTACCGCAACGTTCTTCATCCCATCTGTCAACGTGATTGGTTCAGGCGCACTCAACGATGCAGCGTCTGCCATCGCGCAGCACGGTTTCCACCACGCCCTGATCGTTACCGATAAAGTGCTGTTCGATATCGGCGTCGTAAAACAGGTTCAGGAATTACTGGCGCAAAGTGATGTGCAAAGCAGCGTCTACCACGGAACACATCCCAACCCGACCACCCGCAATGTGCGTGAAGGTTTGGAAATTCTGCAACGTGATGCCTGTGACTGCGTGATTTCCCTCGGCGGTGGTTCGCCGCACGACTGTGCAAAAGGGATAGCATTGCTCGCCACTAACGGTGGCGACATCAAAGATTACGAAGGCGTTGACCGTTCTGCTAAACCACAGTTGCCGCTGATCTCCATTAACACCACCGCCGGTACGGCATCCGAAATGACCCGCTTTTGCATCATCACGGATGAAGCACGCCATATCAAAATGGCCATCGTCGATAAGAATGTGACACCGCTGATGTCCGTCAACGATCCACATCTGATGGCAGGTATGCCAAAAGGGCTGACAGCGGCAACCGGTATGGACGCACTGACGCACGCGATTGAAGCCTATGTTTCCAGCGCCGCGAATCCGATCACCGATGCCTGTGCGCTGAAAGCGGTCACCATGATTGCCGATTCGCTGCGCACCGCCGTCAACGAAGGCGCCAACATGCAGGCGCGCGAAAACATGGCCTACGCGCAGTTCCTGGCGGGGATGGCGTTTAATAACGCGTCCCTCGGATATGTTCACGCGATGGCGCACCAGCTGGGCGGTTTCTATAATCTGCCGCACGGCGTCTGTAATGCGGTGCTGCTGCCTTTCGTGCAGGAATATAATGCCCGCGTGGCCAGCCCGCGCCTGAAAGACGTCGCTGCCGCGATGCACATTGATGTCGCTGGCATGACGGACGAGCAAGGTGCCAAAGCCTGTATCGATGCGATCCGCCAGCTGGCACGCGACGTCGGCATTCCGGCCGGACTGCGTGATTTGAATGTGAAAGAGGAAGATTTCAGTACGCTGGCGACCAACGCACTTAACGATGCCTGTGCGCTCACTAACCCGATTCAGGGCACACATCAGGACATTGTTGCGATTTTCAAAGCGGCAATGTAACCCTCTCAGGAAAATTTCTTAACCCTGACGGGGGCGTCAGGCAATAGAAAAACAGAAAAGGCCGGAAATCCGGCCTTTTCTGTTTATGAGGCGCAGAACCGGAAGCGTCATTCCAGTTGCTGTAGCTCACCTTGTTTGCTGACGCGAAAACGATGCTCGCAAAAATACAGCAATGGGTTGTCCTGTTTGCTGTCGCTGTAACCGCTGTAAAGTTTCAGCGGCGAACCGATGCGGCTTTCCAGTTGCACTACTTTCTCTTCGCCCAGACAACGCAGTGGTAAAACCCAACCACCTTTAGCCCGTTTAATCCGGCTGCCTACCAGTTTCACCTGCGGTAAAAACAGCGATTCGTGATAGACCTGCTTCACCAGATTTTCCGGCGATCCGGTAATCAGCCAGACTTCGGTATCATCGCTGTCGAGATACTCCCGCAAACGGCGCTGCACCACCGGGAATTCCACCACTTTCTGGCGGAACGCATTCACAAACTGCAATTCCAGCGCCTTGAGTCGCGCCTCGCTGTGCCCAAAGGTGATCGCCCAAAGCAAAAGGCTCATCGGCCAGCGGGTCGCACGCCCCTGAAAGAATAATCCCAGCCCAATCAGTGGCAGCAAAGGCACCACCAGAATCAGATTTTGCGGCATACGCCAAAGCAGGAAGCGTAAGAAGGATCCAAACATGTCCTGCTGATGCAGCGTGCCGTCAAGATCAAAAAATACTACCCGTCGGTCAGGCTTCGTAGTCAATCCGTTACTCCTCGGGATCGTTGAACCCCATCATCCAGGTAAATATAAAACCAGCTAATACCGTAATGACTAAACCTGCCAGATACAACATCACTTTGCCGGAAACAATGGTCAGCGCCAGCGGCAATCCTGAAATACCAAAAGTGATCACCGTCGCGACTTTCCAGTAACAGATTAGCGCACCGCCGACGGCTCCGCCCAGACATGCGCCGATAAAAGGTCGCCCGAGTGGCAATGTCACGCCAAATATCAGCGGCTCACCGATGCCCAAAATGCCGACCGGCAAGGCGCCTTTAATCACTTTTTTCAACCGGGCATTGCGGGTTTTCATATAGACCGCAATCGCCGCGCCCACCTGCCCTACGCCGGCCATCGCCAGGATCGGCAATAATGGATTGGAACCGTGCGCCTGAATCAGCTCGACGTGGATCGGCACCAGCCCCTGATGTAAACCTGAGAGCACCAGCGGCAGAAACGCCCCAGCTAAAATAGCGCCGACCAGCAAACCACCTTTGTCGATGGCGATATTCACGCCGTGCGCGATACCGTCAGATATAATTCCGCCAAGCGGTTGCAGGATAATGATCGCCAGCGTTGCGGTAATTAGCGTGGTGATCAGCGGATTGAGGATAAGCTCAACGGATTCCGGCAACCACTGCCGCAGGCGTTTTTCCAGCCAGCACATCAGCGCAACCACCAGCAACACAGCAATCACGCCGCCACGGCCGGGTTGAAGTGTTTCCCCGAATAAGGTGATTTGCGCCAGCGCCGGGCTCGATAGGATCCCTGCCATCACGCCACCCATCGCCTGAGAACCACCGAAAACCCGCGCAGCATTCACACCGACCAGAATATTCATGATGGCAAACACCGCACCGCCGAATACCGCCAGTAGCCCGAGAATATTCGGATAATCTGTCGCAATCGAACCGGCAATATCAGGCCGTTTAAGCAGATTGATGATGCCCATGATCAGGCCTGAGGCGATAAATGCCGGAATAAGCGGGATAAAGATATCTGCGAGTTTGCGCAGCGCCCCGCTCATTGGGGCGGAATATTTGGCTTTCGCATCGGCTTTGTTGCGTGCGATGTCGCTTTCACCGGAGCCCGTGCGCACCGGGCTGAGCTGTAACCGCATGGCATCCACAACTTTTGCCGCCGCACCCGGACCGACAATAAACTGATGCTGCTCGCCCTGCTTAAGATAGCCCTTGATACCTTCCAGCGTTTTCAGGTTGGCCAGATCCAGAAGCCCATCGTCGTACACTTCCACGCGTACGCGGGTCATGCAGTTTTCCAGCTTACTGATATTTGCTTCACCGCCCACACCCTGCAAGATCTTCGAAGCCAGCAGGTGAGTTTTGTTCATCGCCGTCGCCATGCTTATCCCCTTTGCTTTAATCCGCCAGAGCTGCGCGCAGGAATCCATTGTGTTTTGTCAGGCGCGCAATGGCCTGCTGCGCATCGATTCCCGCCAGTAACATCAGAATCGCCGGTTTCACTTCGAATTCGGTTTCTGACAAAGCTTGTTCAGCGGCTTCCCGCGCAGCTCCAGTGGCTTCCACTACAATGCGACAGGCGCGATCGACCAGCTTAACGTTGGTCGCTTTCACATCCACCATCAGGTTCTGATAAACCTTGCCGGTTTTGACCATCGCGCCGGTTGAAATCATATTCAGCACCAGCTTCTGCGCCGTGCCGGATTTCAGACGAGTGGAACCGGTCAGCGCTTCCGGACCGACGACCGGCGAAATCGCGACACTGGCTTCACGGGCAATCGGCGAATCCGGGTTACAGGAAATCGCAACGGTGGCACAACCGAGCTGCGTAGCGTAACGCAGCGCACCAATGACATAAGGTGTCCGCCCGCTGGCAGCAAGACCTACTACCGTATCTTTGTCAGTCAGACTGAGATTTTTTAAATCTTCAACGCCCAGCGCTTCGTTGTCTTCCGCGCCTTCCACCGCTTTAAGCATCGCACCCGGCCCACCGGCAATCAGGCCGATGACCATAGTGTGTGGGACGCCAAACGTTGGAGGACATTCTGATGCATCCAGCACGCCCAGACGGCCACTGGTTCCTGCGCCGAGATAAATCAGGCGACCTCCGGCTTTAAATGAGGCAGCCGCTTTGTCGACAGCCAGGGCGATTTCCGGCAGCACCTTATTGATAGCCTCCGGCACCTTGCGGTCTTCATGGTTGAAGCAGGTCACCAGATCCAGCGTGGACATTTCATCCAGATTCATCGTATCCGGGTTGCGGCTCTCTGAAACCAGAGCACCTAAGTTCATCGTAAGGTTCATTACACACTCCTGAATTTTTAATTCAAAATAATTGCACAATACTTGAATATTTTATTCATCAATGCGAGGAATATTTGCTACTTTAAAGAACATAATCAGTAAAACGTGATGTCGGTATTTTGAGGAACGGGGAAAACCCAGCATGAGTTGTATGATTCGGATCCGCCAGCTCTACCCAAGGCTGGCACAAAATGACCGCAAGCTGGCCGATTTCTTACTGGATCAGCCGGATAAAGCACGCCATCTTAGCTCGCAAAAACTGGCGGAAATGGCAGGCGTCAGCCAGTCGGGCGTCGTAAAGTTCGCACAAAAATTAGGATATAAAGGTTTTCCTGCACTGAAACTGGCGATGAGCGAATCGCTGGCCTCCCCGAAAAATAATGCGCCTGTGACGGTGCACAATCAGATCCTCAGCACGGACAGTTTGCATGTGGTCGGGGAGAAATTGCTGGCAGAAAAACAGGCGGCATTGCGCGCTACGCTGGATATCAACGGTGAACCCCGGTTAAAAATTGGCTTATCCATGCTGACCGATGCCAGAAAAATTGTGCTGACGGGCATCGGGGCATCCGGTCTGGTGGCGAGGGATCTGGCGTATAAGTTGCTAAAAATCGGCGTGACTGCCATCGCCGAATCCGACACTCACGTGCTTATCGCCACCGTGCAGGCGCTGTCTAAAAAGGATTTGCTGCTGGCGATTTCATCGAGCGGTGAACGCAGTGAAATCAATCTGGCAGCGCGGGTCGCACGAGAGAGCGGTGCGAAAGTACTGGCGATCACCGGTTTTACACCCAATACGCTGCAACAGCAGGCTGACCACTGTCTCTATACCGTCGCCGAATTACCGGCCACGCGTGGTGCAGCGCTCTCGGCAACCACCGCGCAATATTCACTGACCGATCTGCTGTTTGTTGCACTGGTTCAGCAGGATACAGAACATGCGCCGGAGCGGATCCGCCACAGCGAAGAATTAGTAAAAAAGCTGATTTGATCAGGATCAGTTCAGGCGTGGAAAGGCGCTGGCGCGGAAACTATGCCAGCGCAATTCTGGTATACTGCGCGCCCTGATTATTGAAGATACGAGAGATGTTATGGCCCTGCTGATCACACACAAATGCATTAACTGCGATATGTGCGAACCGGAGTGCCCGAATCAGGCGATCTCGATGGGCAATGAGATTTACGAAATTGACAGCGATCGCTGTACGGAATGTGTCGGCCATTACGACAAGCCGACCTGCCAGAGCGTCTGCCCGATCGACAACACGATCATCATTAATCCGCAACACACCGAATCCAACGAGCAGCTCTGGGACAAATTCGTCGTACTGCATCACACCGTGTAATTCAATTTTCGATAATCACCGTGGCGCACGCGTAACGTCGCTCATCGGCCAGCGTCACATGGACGTGTTTCACGCCCAGCTCCGCCGCCATTTCTGCGGCACGGGCGTGAAATATCAGCCCCGGTTTTCCCAGCACGTCGTTCACCACTTCAAACTGTTCAAACGCCAGCCCGTTGCGGATCCCCGTGCCCAGCGCTTTCGCCGCGGCTTCTTTCACCGCAAAACGCTTTGCCAGAAAGCGAACCGGCTGCTGATGCTGCTGGTAGACAGCCCATTCATTGGCGCACAAGATACGTTTTGCCAGCCGGTCGCCGCTGCGTTCAATCACTGCTTCGATACGGGTTATCTCAACGATATCCGTACCTAAACCTAAAATACTCATTAACGGCGTGCTTCCCGCATCAGGTTTTTCATTTCGCGCACGGCACCCGATAAACCATCGATCACGGCCTGACCAATGATTGCGTGGCCAATGTTTAGCTCGTGCATCTCTGGCATCGCTGCGATCGGCTGTACGTTGTGGTAAGTCAGCCCGTGACCGGCATTCACTTTCAACCCTTTGCCCGCGGCATAAGCGGCACCTTGTTTAATACGCTGAAGCTCGGCCTGGCGCTCAAGGTCAGTTTTCGCTTCGGCATACGCACCGGTATGAATTTCGATATAAGGCGCACCCACGGCAACGGCAGCGTCTATCTGGCGCAGATCTGCATCGATAAACAGGGAAACCAGAATACCCGCTTCACTAAGACGGGAGACGGCAACGGTCATTTTGTCGATCTGCCCGGCAACGTCGAGTCCGCCTTCGGTGGTGACTTCTTCACGCTTTTCCGGCACCAGGCAGCAGAAATGCGGCAGAACTTCACAGGCAATGCCGACCATTTCATCGGTCACCGCCATTTCGAGATTCATGCGGGTCTGGATGGTCTGACGCAGAAGACGGACATCACGATCGGTGATATGGCGACGGTCTTCGCGCAGGTGAACGGTGATCCCGTCAGCTCCCGCCTGTTCAGCGATAAACGCCGCCTGAACAGGATCAGGGTAAGCCGTACCGCGTGCATTACGCAGTGTTGCGACATGATCAATGTTAACGCCTAACAGCAACTCAGCCATAACAGCTCCAGATTTAAGAATGGATTGATTTAAGAGTGGATCAAAAAAGCCAATTTCCGCAGTTTACACCCTAGGGTACGGTGGCGTGTAGTCTGGGGAAAAAATTAGCTGGCAGAATTGTCAGAAGGTGCGACAGGCTTTTTGACCTGAAACTGGCGGAACAGCTCACGGCTTTTCAGCGGTTTACCGCCGAGATAGGGCTTGAGCGCAATACGGGTGAAACGTTTGGCGGCGCGCAGAGTGGCTACGTCGGGGAAATCACGGCTAGCCAACGCTTTCAAATCTTTACCGGTAAAGCTTGAGTTGTCGATCACCAGACTGGCGATAAACCCTTTCTCTTCGCGATAACGATAGGTCATGGTGTCACTGACTTCTTCGCCACTGCCCGCACAATGCAAAAAATCCACGCCGTAGCCCAGATGATGCAGCAGTGCGAGTTCAAACTGACGCAGCGCATATTCCGGAGAGCCGGTCGCCCCCGCGAGGTTTTGCAGACAATTGAGATAATCGAAGAATAACGAGGAGTAGTTGGCTTCCTGTTCAAGCACGCGGGAAACCAGTTCGTTAACGTACAGGCCGCTGTAAAGCATCAAACCGGAGAGAGGAAGAGCCAGAGAAACCGGCTCAGCGTTACGCAGGGTTTTCACTTCTCCCCGCCCGCTCCAGCGAACCAGTAAAGGGGTAAAAGGCTGCAAGCAGCCTTTCAGATTGGACCGGCGGCCACGCGCACCTTTAGCCAGTATACGCACCCGCCCTTGTCCTTCAGTGAAAAGATCCAGCATGAGACTGGTTTCACTGTAAGGTCGCCCATGCAATACAAATGCGCGTTGCCAGCCTTCCATAGGCGCGGACCTTATAAGTCGTCTGTATAACCCAGACTGCGCAGCGCACGTTCATCGTCTGCCCAACCGGATTTGACCTTAACCCATAATTCAAGATGAACCTTCGCTTCAAACATGTTTTCCATGTCCTGACGAGATTCGATACCGATCGTCTTGATTTTTGAGCCTTTGTTACCGATAACCATTTTCTTCTGGCCTTCACGTTCTACCAGAATCAGGCCATTGATATCGTAACCGCCACGTTCATTACTCACAAATCGCTCGATTTCTACGGTCACGGAGTAAGGCAGTTCTTCGCCCAGGAAACGCATCAGTTTTTCACGGATGATTTCAGAGGCCATAAAACGCTGTGAGCGGTCAGTAATGTAGTCTTCAGGGAAATGATGAATCGCTTCCGGCAGACGCTTACGCACGATGCTGGCGATGGTATCTACGTTGATACGTTTTTCGGCAGACATTGGCACGATATCGATAAAGTTCATCTGTTCGCTGAGGAACTGCAAGTGTGGCAACAACTTCGATTTGTCAGTGACATTATCGATTTTGTTGATAGCCAGCAGAACCGGCGCCTTAATGTCGCGCAATTTATTCACGACCATTTCGTCGTCCGGCGTCCAGTGGGTGCCTTCAACCACGAAAATAACCAGTTCCACATCACCGATCGAACTGCTTGCTGCACGGTTCATCAGGCGGTTGATCGCCCGCTTTTCTTCCATGTGCAGCCCTGGGGTGTCCACGTAAATCGCCTGATAAGGGCCTTCTGTATGGATACCCATAATACGGTGACGTGTTGTTTGCGGTTTACGCGAAGTAATGGAGATCTTCTGCCCCAATAATTCGTTCAGCAAGGTTGATTTACCGACGTTAGGACGGCCAACGATTGCTACAAAACCACAGTAATTCTTTTCTTCGCTCATTCAAGCTCCAGCTGTATCAGCGCTTGTTCCGCTGCCGCCTGCTCGGCTTTTCTGCGGCTTGACCCGGTTCCTACAACCGGCTGATTCAAGCCACTGACCTGGCAGTGGATGGTAAACTCTTGGTCGTGTGCTTCACCGCGAACCTGCACAACCAGATAAGAAGGCAACGGCAGATGACGACCTTGCAAAAACTCCTGTAAACGGGTTTTTGGGTCTTTCTGCTTATCACCGGGACTGATTTCGTCTAAACGACTACGGTACCAATCGAGAATCAGCTTTTCGACGTTCTGGATATCACTGTCCAGGAATACGCCGCCAATGAGTGCCTCCACCGTATCCGCAAGAATTGACTCACGGCGGAAACCACCACTTTTTAATTCGCCCGGCCCTAAACGCAAGCATTCACCAAGATCGAATTCACGTGCCATTTCAGCTAACGTATTTCCGCGCACCAGCGTGGCACGCATGCGACTCATATCGCCCTCGTCTACCCGAGGAAAACGTTGGTACAGTGCGTTAGCAATCACATAACTAAGAATGGAATCACCCAGGAACTCTAAACGCTCATTGTGTTTACTGCTTGCGCTGCGGTGAGTCAGTGCCTGCAATAAAAGCTCCTGCTGTTGAAAAGTGTAGCCCAGCTTCCGCTGAAGCCTGTTTATTACGATGGGATTCATGAGTTACCAATAGATCAAGAATGCGTCAAAAACTTCAGCATACGGAACAGGCCTGCTTCGCCCTAAGCCAATCCAAAGCTGTTTCGTTTGCAGTGGCTCTCTCAGTGCATTTTCAATATGAAATAAAAATCCGAAGAGCCAACTTTTATCGCCCGAAGGGTTATTCTACAACGTGTGGATATTTAATGCTGCGCTAATATGCCCGTCATTATTGAAGTTGCAGGGGCTTTCACCTCCTGCAACTCGAATTATTCCGGGCAGCAATAGCAAGAATTAATGTATTCCACCGATACGGCTTAAACGAACACCGGTAGGCCATTCACCTTCTTGTTTTTTAAAGCTCATCCAGATGGCAGAAGCTTTACCCACTAAGTTCTTTTCTGGCACAAAGCCCCAATAGCGGCTATCTGCACTGTTGTCACGGTTATCGCCCATCATGAAGTAATGGCCGGCCGGAACAACCCAGGTGCCCATCGGCTGGCCCGGTTGCTGATAATAAGCCCCTAGCTGGTCACGCGCGCCGGGCACGGTCAGAATGTGGTGCGTTACATTGCCCAGCGTTTCATTGAACTGAACCAAACGGACGCCATCCTGAGGGACATTCTCCGTTGGCGGGGTTTCAAAAAATCCGCTGCTTGCTTCCCCACCGGAGGCCTGAGCGAAGGTCTGAACGAAATCACTGGCAGCGCCGGTATCATAAGTCACGGCCAGCGCGATATTACAATTACTGCCGCTTTTGCAGGCGGGCTGAATGGTGACTCGCTTACTGAAAGGATCGTAAGTCACCCGGTCGCCCGGTAAGCCCACAAGGCGTTTAATATAATCCACTTTTGGATTCAGCGGATATTTGAACACCACGACATCACCGCGTTTCGGCTCGCCCGTTTCGATAAGTTTAGTCTGAGTAATGGGATCTTTCAGACCGTAGGCATATTTTTCTACCACGATGAAATCGCCGATTAACAGCGTTGGCATCATGGAGCCTGACGGGATCTGGAAGGGTTCATAAATGAATGAACGCACCACAAACACGACTAACAAGACCGGGAATACCGAAGCACAGGTTTCTACCCAACCCGGCTGCTTCGCCACTTTGTTCAGCGTGGTATCGTCTACGGCACCACCCGTTTCGGCCTTGATTTTGGCAATTTTAGCCCGGCGAGCGGGTGCAAGCTTGAAACGATCAAGGCACCAGATAATCCCTGAAACCAGCGTTGCAATCGCCAGAACCAGGGCAAACATGTTAGCCATGCATACTCCCTACAACTCAATTAAGGATTTATTTATTGCCGTCTTTACCCACATGGAGAATGGCCAGGAACGCTTCCTGAGGCAACTCAACGTTACCCACTTGCTTCATGCGTTTCTTACCATCTTTCTGCTTCTGCAACAGTTTCTTCTTACGACTGACGTCACCGCCGTAGCACTTAGCTAAAACGTTTTTACGTAACTGTTTCACAGTCGAACGGGCAATGATATGTGCACCAATCGCCGCCTGAATAGCAATGTCGAACTGCTGACGCGGGATCAACTCCTGCATCTTCTCAACCAGTTGACGCCCACGACCTTGCGAGTTGCCACGGTGAGTGATCAGCGCCAAGGCATCCACGCGTTCGCCGTTGATTAGAACATCAACGCGTACCATGTCAGAAGCCTGGAAACGTTTGAAATTGTAATCAAGTGAAGCATAACCACGGGAAGTTGATTTCAGACGGTCAAAGAAATCGAGAACCACTTCTGCCATGGGGATTTCGTAGGTCAGTGCAACCTGGTTACCGTGGTAAACCATATTCGTCTGTACGCCACGTTTCTCAATACAGAGTGTAATAACGCTACCCAGATATTCCTGAGGCATCAGCATATGACACTCAGCGATAGGTTCGCGTAATTCCAGAATATTATTCAGCGCTGGCAGCTTAGACGGGCTATCAACGTAGATGATTTCGTTACCGGTAGTCACCACTTCATAAACAACTGTTGGTGCAGTGGTAATCAGGTCAAGATCGTATTCGCGCTCCAGACGTTCCTGAATGATTTCCATATGCAGCAGGCCGAGGAAGCCAATGCGGAAACCGAAGCCCAGTGCGGTTGAACTTTCTGGTTCGTAGAACAACGACGCATCGTTCAGGCTGAGTTTACCCAGCGCATCGCGGAAGTTTTCGTAATCGTCGGAGCTGACAGGGAACAAACCGGCGTAAACTTGTGGTTTCACTTTCTTGAAACCAGGCAGAACTTTATCCGCAGGATTACGTTGCAGCGTCAGGGTGTCACCCACCGGTGCGCCCAGAATGTCTTTTATCGCACAGACCAGCCAGCCTACTTCACCGCAGTTCAGAATATCTTTATCAACGCGTTTCGGCGTAAAGATACCCAGACGATCGGCGTTATAAACCTGTCCGGTACTCATCACTTTAATCTTGTCGCCCTTCTTCATGGTACCGTTTTTGATACGGACCAGAGACACAACGCCCAGGTAGTTATCGAACCATGAGTCGATGATAAGCGCCTGCAGAGGGGCATCCGGATCGCCTTCGGGTGGCGGAACATCGCGCACCAGACGTTCCAGAACTTCCGGAACACCGACGCCGGTTTTCGCAGAGCAACGCACCGCATCTGTCGCGTCGATACCGACGATGTCTTCGATTTCCTGCGCTGCGCGATCGGGATCAGCGGCGGGTAAGTCAATTTTATTGAGAACCGGTACGACTTCCAGATTCATTTCCATCGCAGTGTAGCAGTTAGCCAGAGTCTGAGCCTCTACGCCCTGCCCCGCATCCACGACCAGCAATGCGCCTTCGCAAGCAGCCAGAGAACGGGAAACTTCATAGGAGAAGTCAACGTGCCCGGGAGTATCGATAAAGTTCAGATGATAAACTTGCCCATCCTTCGCTTTGTAATCGAGAGTTACGCTCTGAGCTTTGATGGTAATGCCGCGTTCGCGCTCAAGATCCATCGAGTCGAGGACCTGTGATTCCATTTCACGGTCGGACAATCCACCGCAAATTTGAATAATACGGTCGGACAGCGTCGACTTACCGTGGTCAATGTGGGCAATAATGGAGAAATTTCGTATATGCTTCATTATAAAAGTTTTTCTGCCTTGGTATTTCTGGATCATTCGCCATGAACATGCAGCGACGGTTTGTAGGTTGGCTGTCTTTCGCCTAAGTGGCAGCATTCTACATGTCAGCACCGTGAAAACCTAGTCTCCACATCCCTTTACTCCACATTATGCGTGCTTTCCTCAAAGCCAGAACGGACATTTACTTCAGTTATCCACGCCACCTTCTGCCAGCAGATACTTTCGCATGTTCCGTGCCTAAGATTATCGACATTCATCGGCCTTTACTGCTTTAGGAAAATCCCCATATACAAAAACCACGATCTGTTCTTAATATATTGTTATAAAAAGAAAATTTGATTCCAAAAATAACAATTTCAATCTCCATTCTTCCTTAAGCTTTTTTATTTTTTAACTCAATCCGGTCACAAGGTTATCAACATGATCAATGAAGGGCGGCTGCTCAGTCAGCATGGCTTTGCCAAAGCCAACTCGTGGATCACACTGGTCCTGTCAATTCTCTTACTGGTCGCAGGGGCAATACAACTCGCCTTTCTGCTGACCGTTGATCACCCGGCAAACAGCCTCTATAGCGTGTTTTTTACGGCACTCTTGAGCATTGCTTTGGGTGTTGTCCTGATGTTTTTGAGACGCCTGATCCGGCCTCATCAGATCTATCAGTTGCATGAAAATGGCATTTTAGTGATAAGCCAGGAAGACAAAAAAAACAGGTTCATTCCGTTTGAAAGGATCATGGATATATATCGTTTCAGGACAGGGAAATATTCACGGCGGATTTTAAATACCATGTTATTTCGTGAAGAGAATAGCCGAACCTGGCACCATATCACGCCAAACATCGCTAACTCTGAACGATTAATTGAGATCATAAAAACTGAGCAACTGATGTTTCGTGGCCCGTGGGCACTCAATACCCTTGCCCAGGGCGGTGACATTCACTTCACCAGCACGACGCATGCTCGCTGTGGCCTGAAACATTTCTTCAATAGTAAGCTCATGATGAATGAGAAAAAGATAAGACTGAGCGCGCTGGCGCTCACGCCCGACCAAGGTAAAATCGTGCCGGTAGAGGATATTCAGTTTATCAGCGGAGGCAGCAACAGCCCGCTGGTCAGATTGCTTGATAAACATGGCAGAATTTTATTCTCCGTTCCGTATACATCGCTTTCCAGCGCCGATCTTTTTATTGCGCTGATTGAGCATATGATTCAGAACCGAATACCGGTCAGACATTAGAATGGGCAGGATGACAAGGACGTAATTAAAAGCCGTTATCTCTCAGAGATAGCGGCTTTATATCAGGAAGGAAGGTTCGGTTCTGACTCAACAGAATACCGGAATGCATTTGGTGGTAAGCCTACCTGCAAGACGACAGGCTGATAACCAGACTGACCATCAACTTTCGTCGCCAGCGCTTTGGCGATTAAAAAGCCCAGCCCGCCCCCCAGCACCGCACCGACTACCGCATAAACATCTGCTTTCAACAGCGCCTGTAGCAGACCACCGCCAAGGATCACGCCAAACAGCGGCGTCATATAAACCAAAAATGCCGAACGTAGCAGGCTTCCTTCAGGAATCCCCAGTTCGACTTTTTGTCCCGGCTCAAGACGCTCAGAAATGTTTACCTGCAGATTATGCTCGGTTTGCGTCCCCAGTTTATTGAGTACGCGGGCACCACATCCTGAACGTGAATGGCAGCTGCTGCATCCCGCCTGCGTTTCACAACGCAGTGATGCGACACCATCTTGCCACGAGACCACGGTGGCCCATTCTTTCATCATGTGATTGCCCTCAAATTTATTTTGCAGAGAACACGATGCTGTCAGCGATACGCTTGGCCGTGGAAGGCGGCAATTCGCCGACGACAGTAATTTCATTGCCATTACGTATTTCTGTTTGCACCGTTCTGCGCCCCTGCCTGATCAACTGCTCAGATGGGCCGTTAGTTGTTGCAGTGACGTTGACTGAGAAACTGAACAATCCGTCGGTATATAACCGTGATTCTATCGTAACGGGCATATTTGGCAACGTTCTGCGACTGCTGGCCACTTCAGTGATACCTGCCGGAAGCCATTTCACCTGCCAGGTGAACTTCACCTGCTCGGAAGCCGGTAAGGAAAGCACAGGAGGAAGATTGGCTTTTTCGAGGTCGGCCAGTGAGCTGATGACTTCTTTATCAACGTCATTAAAACCAATCACCCGGAATTGCTCCAGCGTCTCACCATCGCGATCCAACAAATCAACGCGCATTGGCAATTTGGTCTCTTCATCCACCCAAATCACATAGCTGAAACGCGTGCCATCGCGTGAAACCACACGAATCACCTGGCTCAAACGGTCAGCTGCACGCGCTCGACCAACGGCAATAAAGTCGTAATACTTTGAGAGCAGGGAGAAATCACTGAAGACAATTGAGGGCAACGAATCAACGATGTGATCGCCATCCAGCGTGAAGGGTTGCAGGCCGGTTTCAAAGTAACTGATGTCTTTTCCACGCTGGACAATTTCACGGCGCGGACCGTCCATCAGAACCAGCTGTGCCAGCGAGGTTCGGTTAGAGATAGCATGACGATAGCGATAGGAATCAATCCCTTGCTTCGTGATGTTGATAAAACCCATTTCATAATTCAGCGACTGACTGGCTTTGCCCATATCCTGTAATAACGCCTCGGTAGATGTCTCTGCCGAGGCGATACCTGAATAAAGCAGGTTGCCTGTCGCTAAACAAACGGCAAACCAAATTTGCTTCATTACTGCGTTTGCGTTCCTAAAGACTGAGTACCAGGGACCTGAACAGCGGCTTGTTGTGGCGTAACAGGTTCAAGTTGAAGCTGCTCGGAGTGCAAGCGGCGCTGCAATTCGTAATCCTGCAACATCGCATTGATACGCTTGCGTTGTTCCTGCACGTTCTGCTGCCCGTTGGCGGTATTACCCTCGCTCGGTACGCCGAAGCTAACCGGAGAAGCTTTACCCATCATTGGCAGAGTATTGAACGCCGGTGTTTCTGGTGAAGCACCAGAGGCATCAGGCTGATTGTAGTGCTGAACACCGACAATCACCGCCAGCGATACACAGGCTGCAACACCGACCTGAGTCAGCTGGCTTGCCCAAGGGCGAACCTTCTGCCAGAACGGCATTTTTTGCCAGGTATGAGGCTGAGGTTGCGATTCGGTAGCAGACCCAGGAACCAGTTTAACCGGCTCGTTTGCCAGCGCAGCGGCCACACGATCTGCGATATCCAGATGCACCACATTCCCAATATCACCACGCAAGGTATCGCGGATCAAATGATAACTCTGCCAGTTTTGCTGAAGCGCAGGATCTGTTGATAAGGAACTTAACAGTTCATTATCAATGGCTTCACCATCCATCAGAGCGGAAAGCTTTTCTTTCTGCATGCCTAAGTACCCTTCCTGTGTCCGTCATCTCTAACGCTGGATGAGCGGTTGAACTTTATTATCAATTGCTTCCCGGGCACGGAAAATTCGGGATCTCACCGTACCCACCGGACAATCCATGATGGTCGCTATCTCTTCGTAGCTTAATCCATCCAACTCCCTCAGAGTGATCGCCATGCGAAGATCTTCCGGGAGTGCTTCAATAGTACGGAAAACTATTTGCCGTAACTCTTCTGACAACATCAAGTTCTCAGGGTTCGATATTTCTTTCAGAGCGCCGCCACTTTCAAAATTCTCGGCTTCGTTTGCATCCACATCACTGGAGGGTGGACGCCTGCCCTGTGCAACTAAATAATTTTTCGCCGTATTGACTGCAATACGATACAACCAGGTATAAAAAGCGCTGTCGCCACGGAATGAATCCAGTGCGCGATAGGCTTTAATGAAAGATTCCTGAACCACATCAGGCACATCGCCCTGTGGCACATAGCGGGATACAAGGCTCGCTACCTTATGCTGGTATCGGATAACCAGTAAATTGAACGATTTTTGATCACCCTTCTGGACCCGCTCAACCAGAACCTGATCGGCTAACTGCTCGCTCATCCGAGGTAAAATCTCCCCAAAACTATCTCCGCGCATAAAGTAGTACTGCCAGCTTTCATCATTATATTCCTGAGCAAGTACAGCTTGGAGTTCACATGGAACATTAAGTTCCACATCGCCATTGTTTTTTCTATTGAAGTCTCATGCCCGTGGCTTTTGCACGGAGGTTTAGGCTAACATGAATTTCCCTCTTCTTCTGCAAACATCATACGTTATGCAACCTTCATCTGAATTTGTCAGTGATGTATTGATTATCGGAAGTGGCGCTGCGGGCCTTTCTCTGGCTTTGCGACTTGCAGACCACTGTCACGTAACTATTCTCAGCAAAGGCCCTCTCAACGAAGGTTCCACGTTCTACGCACAGGGTGGTATCGCCGCCGTTTTCGATGAAGCAGACAGTATTGCCTCACACGTCGAAGACACCTTAATCGCCGGTGCAGGCTTATGCGACAAAGAAGCCGTTGAATTTATCGCCAGCAATGCACGTCATTGCGTCCAGTGGTTAATCGATCAGGGTGTCCTGTTTGATACCGAAACCAACGCGAGTTCAGAAGAACGTTATCACCTGACCCGTGAAGGTGGCCACAGCCACCGCAGGATCCTGCATGCTGCTGATGCGACAGGTAAAGAAGTAGAAACTACGCTGGTAGGTAAAGCAAGAGCACATGCCAATATTTGCGTTAAGGAACGCTATAACGCAGTTGATTTAATTACCTCCAGCAAAATCGGTTTACCAGGGACTCAGCGCGTGGTGGGCGCGTATGTCTGGAACCGCGACAAAGAACATGTCGAAACACTGCGAGCCAAAGCCGTTGTGCTGGCGACGGGCGGTGCGGCGAAAGTGTATCAGTACACCACCAACCCGGATATTTCATCAGGCGACGGTGTAGCAATGGCCTGGCGAGCAGGCTGTCGCGTGGCCAATCTCGAATTCAATCAGTTTCACCCGACCTGCCTTTATCACCCGCAGGCACGTAATTTCCTGCTGACGGAAGCCCTGCGCGGCGAAGGCGCCGTACTCAAACGCCCGGACGGCTCGCGCTTTATGCCGGACTTTGATTCGCGTGGCGAACTGGCTCCCCGCGATGTCGTTGCCAGAGCCATTGACCATGAGATGAAGCGTCTCGGCGCGGATTGCATGTATCTTGATATCAGCCACCGCCCGCCGGAATTCATCAAACATCACTTCCCGATGATTGATGAAAAGCTCAGTTCTCTGGGTATTGATCTCACGAAAGAAGCCATTCCGATTGTTCCTGCTGCGCATTATACCTGCGGTGGCGTGATGGTCGATCAGCACGGGCGTACGGATCTCGACGGCTTATATGCTATCGGTGAAGTCAGCTATACCGGACTGCATGGTGCGAACCGGCTGGCATCGAACTCTTTACTTGAATGCGTGGTATATGGCTGGTCAGCGGCGGAAGATATTATTAAGCGACTGCCTCACGTCAAACTGGCGAAACATGTGCCGCAGTGGGACGAAAGCCGGGTGGACAATTCAGATGAACAAGTAGTTATCCAACATAACTGGCATGAATTGAGGTTGTTCATGTGGGACTACGTCGGGATTGTACGTACGACGAAACGACTGGAGCGCGCGCTGCGTCGTATCATGACACTGCAACAGGAGATTGATGAATATTACGCCAATTTCCGCATTTCCAATAATTTGCTGGAGTTGCGAAATCTGGTGTTAGTCGCAGAGCTGATCGTCCGCAGCGCCATGGAACGCAAAGAAAGTCGCGGACTGCACTACACGCTGGATTACCCTGATTTACAGGAAAATCCGCAGCCCACGATCCTCCAGCCTTAATGGCGTCAAAGTGCGAAGGAACGCACTTTTCAATTTTCGCCCATCTTAATAATTCAGATAAAAATCCGTAATCAATGCGCAAAACGCCTCACTGTAAATCCCTTCGGATTTCCGCAGTGCCAGCTCCTGTTCGACAATCTCTGCCGGTTGTCGGGATAAAGTTAACAGCATACGGTTCAGGGGTTTCCCGGGGCGATCGCGAACCACCATCCGCCAGGCGCTAAACCAGCCTTTCTGACGCGCCATCGCTTCAAACGTCATCCCAATATCATACGGCAGTACTACGCTGAACATTCCTTCGGGCGTGATGAGCTTAACGGCGCAATCGAGCAACGCGTCGTGGGTCAGCGTTTCAGTGTACCGCGCAGCATTTCGCGCTTCATCGCGGCAGGCCATTGCAGATACGAAGTAAGGGGGATTACTGACGATCAGGTCATAGGCTGCATGATGTTGATCGGCGTAATCATTGATATCCTGCGCATACACGGCCATTCTGTGTGCCCATACGGACTCGGCAAAATTCTCAGCCGCCTGCGATGCCGCGGCAGGCTCAAGTTCTACGGCATCAATCTGCGTCTGAGGACCGCTGCGCTGCGCCAGCATCATAGCGATAAGTCCGCTGCCGCAGCCGATATCCAGAACGCGACGGGCATGGCTCACTGATGCCGTTGCGCCAAGCAGAACGCCATCGGTGCCGACTTTCATCGCGCACCGATCGTGCGCCACAAAAAACTGTTTAAAGGTAAATCCATTACGCCGTAAAGGCTGAGAGGAACTGACTTCTTTTGTCACTAATTTCACCGTAATTGCGCCAGCCATCAGGCCTGTGAACGAAAACTGACGTAGCATAGGGCAAAGAGATGCAGAGGAAAAGGTACGCAAACCGCTTAAATAGGTGAAGATCGCGTCTAACACGTCTATAATCGGCGCCCCAAGTAGAGGTAGACCATGACTGTAACGAATTTTTCCGAACTCGAACTCGATGAACGCCTGCTAGACGCCTTAGGCGAAAAAGGCTATACCCGGCCGACTGTCATTCAGGCAGAGGCAATTCCGCCTGCAATGGACGGACGCGATGTGTTGGGTTCGGCTCCTACCGGCACCGGCAAAACAGCGGCATTCCTGTTGCCTGCATTGCAACATTTGCTGGATTTCCCGCGTAAGAAATCTGGTCCGCCACGAATTCTGATCCTCACGCCAACGCGTGAACTGGCTATGCAGGTTGCCGATCAGGCACGCGAACTGGCCAAGCATACCGATCTGGATATCGCGACGATCACCGGCGGTGTGGCGTACATGAACCACGCCGAAGTATTCAGCGAAAACCAGGACATTGTCGTCGCGACGACTGGCCGTTTGCTGCAATATATTAAAGAAGAAAACTTTGATTGCCGCGCCATCGAAACGCTTATCCTCGATGAAGCTGACCGCATGCTGGACATGGGTTTTGCGCAGGATATAGAAACCATTTCTGCCGAAGCACGCTGGCGTAAACAGACGTTGCTGTTCTCCGCAACGCTGGAAGGGGAAGCCATCCGTGAATTCGCTGAACGCATTCTGACTGAACCGGTTGAAATTGAAGCCGATCCGTCACGCCGCGAACGTAAAAAAATCCTGCAGTGGTATTACCGCGTTGATGATGTGCCACACAAAACGCAGATGCTGATCCACCTGCTGAAACAGGAAGATGTCACCAAATCCGTGATCTTCGTGCGTAAGCGTGAGCGTGTGCACGAACTGGTTGCATGGTTGCGCGAAGCGGGAATTAACTCCTGCTATCTCGAAGGCGAAATGGTTCAGGTTAAGCGTACCGAAGCCGTGAAGCGTATGGTCGAAGACCGCGTGAATGTGCTGGTTGCCACCGATATCGCCGCGCGCGGTCTGGATATTAACGACATCAGCCACGTCTTCAACTTTGACCTGCCGCTGACCGCTGATATCTACCTGCACCGTATCGGGCGTACCGGCCGTGCTGGCCGTAAAGGTACGGCGATTTCTTTCGTGGAAGCGCATGACCATCTGCTGCTGGGCAAAATTGGCCGTTATCTGAATGAGCCGCTGAAACCTCGCGTGATCGACGAACTGCGTCCGAAAACGAAAGCACCAAGCGAGAAGACCACCGGTAAGCCATCCAAGAAAGTACTGGCGAAGCGTAAAGAGAAGCAGAAAGCCGCGCAGGAAAAATCGAAGGTGAAAGTGAAAGTTCGCCATCGCGACAGTAAAAACGTGGGCAAACGCCGCGTAAAACCTGATGCGGCGAAAGACGCGTCAAAATAAGTATCAGCTAATCACCTGATACAGATGAAAAAAAACCGCCTTCTCAGGCGGTTTTTTATTGGCTTCAGTCAGCGAAACAGCGCTGTGATTACAGGCTTTCGGTGAAGGTACGGGTGATCACGTCACGCTGCTGTTCAGCAGTCAGTGAGTTGAAACGTACCGCATAGCCAGACACACGAATGGTCAGCTGCGGGTATTTTTCAGGATGCTTAACCGCATCTTCCAACGTTTCGCGACGCAGTACGTTAACGTTCAGATGTTGGCCACCCTCTACGCGTACAGTCGGCTGAACTTCCATCGGCACTTCACGGTATTCGAACTGGCCCAGTTCGCTGACAGCAACGATCTGGTCTTCCGCATAACCCGCTTTTGCACACACGCAGCGCGCTTCTGCTTTTTCATCATCCAGCAGCCAGAAAGAATTTTTCAGGGCTTCGTTATTAGTTTTGGTAATTTGGATCCCGGTGATCATATGTTGCCTCCATAATTGGCTACGATACTGTTAATTGGTTGAGTGTCAGGTTCATACGGCAACCTGTTATTTCTGCTCTCAGATATAACAGCACTACACCCCGCGAACCTTGACTAATATCAATCTTTTCAGTGTGGTTATTTGCCACTCCCGGCATATTTATGTTTTATATCAATTTTTCCAACCCCTGCGCTTAAATTATTTTTGTAAATTATCAATAAAAATTGCATACAGAAATGTTAAACCCAAGATAAACATCAGCAAAAGGATGTGCGGGTTTCGCTCGAAGGGACGAGCAGGTAAGCTACGCGCAATAAAATTACCTTCAAAAGGAGAGCGTCAATGTCCAAAACTCTCACCTGGCATGACGTGATTGGTCAGGAAAAAGAACAGCCCTACTTCGTTGATACTCTGAAGTTTGTTGCTGCTGAACGTGCTGCTGGAAAAACCATTTATCCGCCACAGCAGGATGTGTTTAACGCTTTTCGCTCGGCAGAGCTGGCGGATGTGAAAGTGGTCATCCTCGGGCAGGATCCTTACCACGGCCCAAATCAGGCTCATGGCTTATCCTTCTCCGTCCGCCCCGGCATTCCTGCGCCACCGTCGCTGGTGAATATGTATAAAGAGCTGATCACGGATATCCCGGGGTTTGAGCGTCCGAATCACGGCTATCTGCAAAGCTGGGCCGATCA
This sequence comes from Rahnella sp. 1L-D-7-B-C2, assembly GCF_057290995.1. Lineage (NCBI taxonomy): Bacteria > Pseudomonadati > Pseudomonadota > Gammaproteobacteria > Enterobacterales > Yersiniaceae > Rahnella > Rahnella sp. 1L-D-7-B-C2. The sequence goes on from NZ_JBXAVQ010000007.1 coordinate 222,328, forward strand.
GGGCGTGCTACTGCTTAACACGGTTCTGACCGTTGAAGGTGGGCAGGCGCACTCTCACGCCAAGCTGGGCTGGGAAACGTTCACCGACCGGGTGATTGCGGCACTGAATGAAAATCGCGAAGGGATTGTCTTCTTACTGTGGGGTTCGCACGCACAGAAAAAGGGTAACATTATCGATACGCAACGCCATCATGTCCTGAAAGCGCCGCACCCTTCCCCGCTTTCGGCACATCGCGGGTTTCTGGGTTGCAAACATTTCTCTCAGGCGAATACCTTGTTGGAAAAACAGGGTCTGACTCCCATTGATTGGGTGCCGGTATTACCTGCGCAATGACGTAAAAAAAAGAGGCACCAGCAAAGGTGCCTCTTTCATCATCTTACTCTGTTCAAAACAGAATCAGGCTTTCGCTTTAGAAACCGCGACCATCGCCGGACGTAACAGACGACCATTCAGCGTGTAACCCTTCTGCATAACCATAATCACGTGATTAGGCTCCAGCTCTTCGGATTCCATCATGGTCATCGCCTGATGCAGTTCAGGATTAAATGGCACGTGAATATCGCCCACCACTTCCATACCGAACTTGCGAACCGCATCCAGCATGGATTTCAGGGTCAGTTCAACACCTTCAATCAGACCGGTCAGTTCAGGATTGGATTTATCAGCCAAATCGATCGCACGTTCCAGGTTATCAATCACTGGCAGCAACTCGCCGGAGAATTTTTCCAGGGCGAATTTGTGTGCTTTTTCGATGTCCAGTTCAGTACGACGACGGACGTTTTCCACTTCCGCTTTCGCACGCAGCAGGCTGTCACGCTCACGCTGCTGGACTTCTTTCAGCTGTGCTTCTAGTTCAGCAATGCGTTCATCGCGCGGGTCAACGACATCTGCCGCCTGAGTTTCCGCTTCCGCATGCAGCTCTTGTTCCTGATTCAGTTCTTCAGAGACTTGCTCGTCAGGTGTCTTATGTTCTTTACTACTCATGAATATCTCCGCGTTTTAGCATTAATCTTGCTAGTTGGCTTATTATGGGGATCAAAACCGGGGATTCAAGGTTTGGTTTTTAATGAAACCGGTCATAATGCAGGAGTCATCACACCCTGCTGAGGATAACCACAGCGATGAATAAAAAATTTGAGTGCATTGGGATAGTCGGACACCCTCGCCATCCTTCCGCACTTGCCACCCATGAAATGCTTTATCACTGGTTAATCTCAAAGGGTTATCAGGTGATTGTTGAGCGGCAGGTGGCGCAAGATTTAGCCCTGGAAGGCGCGCAAACCGGCAGTCTGGCGGAAATTGGCAAATTGGCAGATTTGGCTGTCGTGGTCGGCGGTGACGGCAATATGCTCGGCGCGGCGCGGGTACTGGCGCGCTATGACATCAAAGTTATCGGCATTAACCGAGGTAATTTGGGCTTTCTGACCGATCTGGATCCGGACAACGCGTTACAGCAGCTGGATGACGTTTTACAAGGCGAATATATCAGCGAGCAACGTTTTCTGCTGGAAGCGATGGTGCGCTGTAAAGATCAGCAATGTCGCGTTAGCACGGCTATCAACGAAGTGGTGCTCCACCCGGGGAAAGTCGCACACATGATTGAATTTGAAGTCTATATCGACGACAAGTTCGCGTTTTCTCAACGCTCCGACGGCCTGATTATATCGACACCTACGGGTTCAACGGCGTATTCACTTTCCGGCGGTGGCCCGATCCTGACGCCGACATTAGAAGCGATTGCACTGGTGCCGATGTTCCCGCACACGCTCTCGGCACGCCCGCTGGTTATTAATAGTAACAGCACCATTTGCCTGCGATTCTCACATATGAGTACTGATCTAGAAATCAGCTGTGACAGCCAGATTGCGTTACCTATCCAACCCGGCGAAGAGGTCGTGATTCGTCGCAGCGAGTTCCATCTTAATCTGATCCACCCAAAGGATTACAGCTATTTCAATACGTTAAGCACCAAACTCGGATGGTCAAAAAAACTGTTCTGAATTGAAAAAATAATTCGCCAGCCTCTTTACTGTATATAAAACCAGTTTATACTGTATGTAATTACAGGTCTGTTGTTATGTACAGGAAGGTGATCATGCTGGCGCAATTAACTATCAGTAACTTTGCTATTGTCCGTGAGTTAGAAATCGATTTTCATGCAGGGATGACGGCAATCACCGGGGAAACCGGTGCTGGTAAGTCCATTGCTATTGACGCGCTCGGGCTTTGCCTGGGTAACCGCGCCGATGGCAGCATGGTGCGTCTCGGCGCAAGCCGCGCAGATATCTGTGCGCGCTTCACCTTAGCCGATACCCCTTCCGCGAAACTCTGGCTGGCTGAAAATCAACTCGATGAAGGGCATGACTGCCTGCTGCGTCGTACCATCAGCAGTGACGGGCGCTCACGGGGCTTTATCAACGGGACACCGGTGCCATTATCGCAGCTGCGCGAATTGGGCCAGCATCTGATCCAAATCCACGGGCAGCATGCCCACCAGCTTTTACTCAAACCTGAACACCAAAAACATCTGCTTGATGCTTACTCCGATCAGCCCCTCCTGCTGGCTGAAATGCGTAAAGCGTATCAGAACTGGCACCAGAGCTGCCGTCAGCTGGCGCTGTATCAGCAACAGATGAACGAACGTGAATCACGCCGTCAGTTATTGCAATATCAGCTGAAAGAGCTCAATGAGTTCTCTGCGCAGGCCGGCGAATATGAACAAATCGATGAAGAATACAAACGCCTGGCGAACAGCGGACAGCTTCTCTCACTGAGCCAGAGTGCATTGCATCTGCTGGCCGATGGCGAAGAACAAAATATTGTTAGTTTGCTGTACAGTGCGCGCAACCAGCTCACTGAACTGGCTGAGCTCGACAGCAAAATGAATGACCTGATCGTCATGCTGGACGACGCCTCGATTCAAATCAGCGAGGCCAGTGATGAACTTCGCCATTACAGTGAACGTCTGGATATGGATCCCAACCGGTTGTTCGAACTGGAGCAGCGTTTATCCCGTCAGATGAATCTGGCACGTAAGCATCATGTGAGACCGGAAGAATTGCCCGAGCATCATCGTCAGTTGCTGGAAGAACAGCAGGCGCTCGATGATCAGGAAACCAATCAGGCAGAACTGAGTGAAGCAGTACAGGCGCATTACCAGCAAGCTGTCGCCATTGCCGCCGAGCTGCACGATAAGCGTCAGTTCTTCGCTGATGAGCTGACACTGCTGATAACTCAAAGCATGCAAGCTCTTTCCATGCCTCACGGTAAGTTCCAAATTCAGGTGCATTTCGAACCGGAACATTTGGGAGCAGAAGGTGCTGACCGTCTGGAGTTCCAGGTCACCACTAACCCGGGACAACCGTTGCAGGCTTTAGCTAAGGTTGCTTCAGGAGGCGAGCTTTCCCGTATCGCGCTGGCGATTCAGGTTATTACAGCGCAAAAGATGGAAACACCCGCACTGATCTTCGATGAAGTGGATGTTGGCATCAGCGGCCCGACTGCAGCGATTGTCGGACGTCTGTTGCGTCAGTTGGGTGAATCAACCCAGGTTATGTGCGTCACGCACTTACCGCAGGTTGCAGGTTGTGGCCATCAGCATTATTTTGTTAGCAAAGAAACTGACGGTGAAGTGACAGAAACGCAAATGAATCGCCTCGATAAAAAGGCGCGTTTGCAAGAACTGGCGCGCTTGCTGGGCGGAAGTGAAGTCACCCGAAACACCCTGGCCAATGCAAAAGAGTTGCTCGCCGCGTAAAAAGCTCAACTTTTTTACAGTTCAGCGGTCATACAGGTGCCCCGCAAAGGTTTCAAACTGATGAAAGGTCTATTATCATCGGCATCTTATGCCCTAAAGGAATGTAATGACTATGCGCTGTAAAACGCTAACTGCCGCCGCTGTAGCTCTTGTAATGCTTACTGCGGGCTGTTCCACTCTGGAAAAGGTGGTTTATCGGCCTGACATTAATCAGGGGAACTACTTATCCCCTGCTGACGTACAAAAAATTCATACCGGCATGACTAAGCAACAGGTTGCTTATGTTCTTGGCACGCCGATGCTGCACGATCCATTTGGCAGCGATGTCTGGTATTACGTGTTCCGTCAGGAACCAGGCCATCAGGGCGTCACTCAGCAAACACTGACACTGACCTTCAACGGCTCAGATACGCTGACTAACATTGATAACAAGCCGACGTTGACCGATCAGAAATAAACCGCCCCGGTGTGATGGTCGCTGGTAACAACCCAAAAATCATCTTTCAGGGTAAAAAAATAAGGCGCCTCAGGCGCCTTATTTTTTGGAACGTTCAGCGCGAATGCGCCGTAACTCTTTCGGATCCGCAATCAGCGGACGGTAAATCTCGATCCTGTCACCGTCATTGACGGTATCAGCCAGTTTGACCGGCCGGCTATAAATCCCAAGCTTATTCTTTTTCAAATCGATATCTTTACGCAACTCCAATAACCCGGAAGCCAGCAGCGCTTGTTCGACGTTACTTCCCTCCTCCAGCTTAACGGTTCGAAGATACTGACGTTCCGGCAATGCATAGACCACTTCAACGCAGATTTCAGACACTGTAGACCTCTTTCGCACGCAGGGTGAACGCCTGAACCATACTGCCCGCGAGCTCTTTAAAGATTTTCCCGAAAGCTAATTCGATCAATTTATTCGTAAATTCAAAATCAAGGCTGAGTTGCACTTTGCAGGCATCCGGACTGAGTTCGATGAAGTCCCAGCCCCCGGTCAGCTTACGAAACGGACCATCAACCAGTTGCATATCAATACGCTTATTACTGATTAATGTGTTCTTCGTGGTAAAGGTTTTGCTGATACCCGCTTTCGAAACATCAACAGCTGCCGTCATTGACGTATCACTGTTATCCAAAATACGGCTGCCGGTACAACCAGGCAGGAACTGCGGGTAAGCATCGACATCATTCACTAAGGTGTACATCTGTTCCACGCTGAAAGGCACCAGCGCAGAACGACTTATCTGTGGCATATCATTTTCCAGGTGTCATAAAACGTACAGATAATACCATTTATCCGCCCGGTAATAAAAACTACGAAGCACAGGGGGCCAAAAAAGGAAAAACAACAGAGTCAGACGCGTGGGGATTTCATTCGGCAACGCTTACAGTATAATAAGTATCACTATGACAAAGAAAAAAGCACATAAACCCGGTTCCGCGACTATCGCGATGAACAAACGCGCTCGCCACGAATATATCATTGAAGATGAATTCGAGGCGGGGCTTGCTTTGCAGGGATGGGAAGTCAAATCGATGCGTGCTGGTAAAGCAAACATCACTGACAGTTACGTCACATTCCGCGACGGTGAAGCCTTTTTGTTTGGCGCAACCATTCAACCTCTCAACATGGCGTCCAGTCATATTGTTTGTGACCCGACCCGTACAAGAAAATTACTGCTGAACAAGCGTGAGTTAGAAACGCTGTTTGGCAAAGTCAGTCGCGATGGTTACACCGTCGTCGCGCTTTCCATGTACTGGAAAAATGCATGGTCAAAAGTGAAGATCGGTCTGGCTAAAGGTAAGAAAGAGCACGACAAGCGCGATGACATTAAAGATCGTGAGTGGAAAGTAGACAAAGCACGTATCATGAAGCACGCAAATCGCTAAGTCTCTGGCTTAGCTTGGTGTTTTGCTGGTATACTGCGAAATAGTACTTGGGGCTGATTCTGGATTCGACAGGATTTGCGAAGCCCAAGGAGCATGCCGAGGGGCGGTTGGCCTCGTAAAAAGCCGCAAAAAAATAGTCGCAAACGACGAAAACTACGCCCTAGCAGCTTAATACCCTGCTTAGAGCCCTCTCTCCCTAGCCTCCGCTCTTAGGACGGGGATCAAGAGAGGTCAAACCCAAAAGAGATCGCGTGGACACCTTGCCTGGGGTGAAAGCGTTAAACCCAATCAGGATAGTTTGTTAGTGGCGTGTCCATCCGCAGCTAACCGGCGAATGTAAAGATTGGACTAAGCATGTAGTGCCGACGGTGTAGTAATTCTGGACGGGGGTTCAAATCCCCCCAGCTCCACCAAATAATGATCCGGTTATTACCAGATAAGTCCGGAGAAGTCCTGAAAGCCCGCATTCCTTCTAGGTTTGCGGGCTTTTTTGTGTCTGTAGAAGTCCGAGTAGATCCGCCTGAAACCGGCGTCTATTGGTATACGAATTGGTATACGCTAAGATATATACCAATAAACGTATACCAATTAGGGAAGACCCTTGCATGGCGCGGACTACACGCCCTCTCACCCACACCGAAGTACAAAAAGCCAAAGCCACAGATAAAGACCTCACTTTGCATGACGGCGACGGACTCTTTCTCCTGGTCAAAACCACCGGCAAGAAAATTTGGCGCTTTCGCTACCAGGTGCCTGGTACTTCAAAACGCACCATGATTAGCCTCGGCGCTTATCCTGCTCTTTCACTGGCTGATGCCAGAGAAGTGCGTGCAGAGAAGCTTGCGATGTTAGTCCGAGGGATAGACCCGCAAGCAAGAGCTGATGAAGAAGCAGAGAAGCTCCAAATCGCTCAGGAAAGCATCTTCGTCAATGTTGCACGTAAATGGTTCGAGCTGAAGCAAAGTCACGTCAGCGCTGACCATGCTAAAGATATCTGGCGTTCTATTGAGAAAGACATACTGCCCAGTATTGAAAATATTCCTGTTCAGGAGCTGAAAGCTCGCACTTTGATCCAGGTGTTGGAACCAATCAAAGCACGCGGAGCATTAGAGACGGTCAGGCGGTTGGTTCAGCGCATTAACGAGATAATGATTTATGCGGTGAATGTTGGACTGATTGAGGCAAATCCAGCTTCAGGTATCGGTAATGCTTTTGAGCGCCTTAAGAAGCAGCACATGCCCACAATACGCCCCGAAGAACTGCCCAAACTAATGCGCACGATTTCGATGAGCAATTTATCAATACCAACCCGCTGCCTGCTTGAATGGCAAATGCTAACGCTCATACGACCAGCGGAAGCATCGGCAACAGCTTGGGCAGAGATCGACATAGTTAATAAGCAGTGGTGTATCCCAGCTGTGCGGATGAAGGCAAAGCGAGACCATATAGTCCCACTTTCTGAACAAGCTTTAGAACTACTGGAGATCATGCGTCAAATTAGCGGCAATCGTCAGTACGTATTCCCTAGTCGCAATGACCCAGGTAAGCCTATGAACAGCCAGACAGCTAACGCAGCATTAAAACGTATAGGTTATGGTGGGAAGTTGGTAGCACATGGATTGAGGTCTATCGCTAGCACTGCTATGAATGAGGCAGGTTTTAATGCGGATGTAATCGAAGCAGCACTAGCTCACAGTGACAAAAATGAAGTAAGGAAAGCATATAACCGCTCATCATATTTAGTACAGCGTCAAGAGCTAATGACTTGGTGGGCAGAGTTAGGGAAGGTGCGAACAAGTCCCTGATATGAGATCATGTTTGTCATCTGGAGCCATGGAACAGGGTTCATCATGAGTCATCAACTTACCTTCGCC
>NZ_JBXAVQ010000008.1:0-208298 GCF_057290995.1 Rahnella sp. 1L-D-7-B-C2
TCAAGGCATTTACGGGAGAAAAAATCGGCTCAAACATGAAGAAATGAAATGACTGAGTCAGCCGAGAAGAATTTCCCCGCTTATTCGCACCTTCCCTAGTGTTCAAGGTGCAAAATACCGCAGAGAACAAGTACTTACACTGATAAGAGAAATGAAAAATGCTTGAGTCAATCACTATAAAATCATTTAAATCTTTCATAGATTCAACGATAAAATTAAATAACCTGACTATATTAACAGGCCTGAATAACTCTGGGAAAAGCTCAATAATTCAAGCCATCAGAATGTGTTTGCTTTGTAATGATAATTCCTCCCCATACATATCAGGACATGGTGACTTTTCTGATTTAAAGTCCAAGCTATCCGCCATCAATAATAATATAGAAATAAATTTAACAATAAAAAATAGTGCTGATATCTTATCTATTAACCTCGGTGAAGATGAAGTTAAGTGTACATCAAATATGCCTCCATTAGCATATGACTACGTAAGTGCAGATAGACATGGGCCAAATGTTATTCTACCAACCATGGATGCTAATGTTAGCAATGTTTCTGTCGGAGCTAAAGGTGAATATTTTATTGATTACTACCTGAAATTTGAAAATGTAATCATACCTGAATTAACGAGGCATGAACAATCAGTCGGTAATTTATTAAAGCATCAAGTCGTCTATTGGATGAGAGAAATTTCACCCGGGATAGAACTTGACTTCGATATCAACAAAAAACATGATATCACTCATCTTGAGGTTAATGGGTTCAGGGCAACAAATACTGGCTTTGGAATTAGCTATGTTTTACCTATAGTACTTGCAGCTTTAACTATGTCATCACAACCACCTCTGGATGATTTTAAACATTCCAACTTAAAAAAGTGGCACAGTTGCAAAAATAAATTATTGATAGTAGAGAATCCTGAAGCGCATTTACATCCTAGAGGACAAACAGCATTAGGGAAGCTTATTACACTTGCCAGCGCATGTGGAGTTCAAATAATAGTTGAAACTCATAGCGATCATTTTGTTGATGGGGTTAGATTGGCCGTTAAGCAATTCGATGAGCTTTCGCCTAAAGACTGTTCAATACTTTTCTTTTCTAGAGAAAAAGACTTGGAGTCTACCAGTGAAGAAATTAGCATTAGTAAAGATGGTAAACTAAGTTCTTGGCCAGTAGGTTTTTTTGATCAAACATCAATAAACTTATCAAAACTAGCTAAAAGAGAGCTCAAATGAATGCTAATTTTATTATTGATGAGCGTTGGTTGATTAATGCAATAAATACTATCGAGACCTCTTTTGAGAAAATCGATGAATTATCAGAATTAATAGATGAGATTAACAAAAAAAAATAACTCAACTATTTTATATACAAAGGAAATATATGAAAAAGAATGTGGCACCAGCACCTTTTGCGAAATGATATTTGGGGATCTTTCAAGGAATCCATCCTTTAGAGATTCTATCTTACGTATCAATACACTACTAGGTCAATCAGATTCTATAGCTGTTGACTCATCAGAAAATGACTTCGATTCAGATGCATTGAAAATATTATGTTCTAGGGGTTCCGGGGCATTAATTTATAACGAAGATGTTTTAACTCCTTGGTGGAATGAGCATTCAATGTATTTAGTTCATCAAAATGATGAAATTGCAAAATACTATCGAATTCAGGCTATCTGTGAGCTAATTTCTTTCCAAGAACTTCAGGGGTATTTAGATGAGCTTTATCCTTCCTTATATTTCTTGGATGAAGCAAAGGATTTATCTAAGTTGGGTGTATATCATGAGGAGTATTTATCATTAATTATCAATCACTTGTCTTATCTTAATGATTTTGCGCAAGATCATTATATCCAAGATAGAGATAGTTTCAGCCAGGTAGCAAGCGCTCACGGAGTATTATTATCCGGCGAAAGTAGCAATACACGTGGGAATAAAAAATCTGATAGAGAAAGGTATAAAAAAATTGAAAATGTAGATATTAAATTTGAATTACATACAAAAGTGAGTTGGGATAAAGGGAGAATTCATTTTCACATAGGTAACAATTTACCTGCGGAAGTATCAGCTATAACGCAAAATAAAGTAATAGTTGGGATTGTTTGCGAACATCTACCGACTTAGCTTCAAATGCTGCTGCGCGCAATTCTTCCCGCCTGCCCGCTGCTGACTTAGCTCATTGGTTTTAATGCATGAAGAAAAGCCCCTGAAATCCCGTGCAGCAAGGGGTTAGAGCCATTTTGAGCACTCCCGAATGCATGCGAAACCATGCACCCTATGCATGCAGAGCTCACAAGGACAGGCTAGCCAGAGAAAAGGCTGTCAGGAGGGATAGTTTTTGCACCGAATTCATGAAAAATGCCGCCTTGTCACAAAGCGGCACTTAAGATTATTTTTCGGGAATCGAAAGCGAGTCGAAATTTATATTTTATGTTTCAGATTTTCTCTTTTAACGATTTTACTGACACTTTCATTCGTTTTAAATGCGCATGAGCACTCCAGCCTGGTGCACTGATAATAAGACTCCTTTGTCTGTTCGGAAATATAACGGCTTGTGCGAATGTGAGAAACAGAGCTGCAAAGCGGGCAGCGCATCATTTGCTGTTACTCCTTGTTTGTATCGATACGCTGTGAGAGTTTTTGAGCTAGTAATTGTCTTTTTATCGGACTTTGCAGCAGCCCCATATCGACACCAAGCAGCGCAGGAGAATGCATGCCAATTTTCTCCAACATAGGTTCTGCATCCATGTTGAACTGACCGAAGTGAGCCGCACCGACTAACGCGTTGCCAATTTCAGCGCTGATAATTTTGGCGGGCTCTACATAATGACCAGATTGTGTTTCCTGATAACTTACGGTGGATAACGCCAGAAGTTTCAGTTTTACAGCACGCACAAGCGCCGGACTGAGATTGTTGATGGCCATGCGCCACTGTGTATCAGCATAGGCATTCAGTGCGCTGCGGTGTGCGCTAATTAACGCTCCCCCAGCATTAGCACAATGCAACATCGCCGACTGTTTCTCGACATTCAATTCTTCAATCAGGTCATCGAACTCTTTAACTAGTCCTTGCTGAGCCCCTTACCGACCCAATTTTGGTATTCAAGATTTCAATAATTTTATTCTGTCAGTATCACGCCAGGGGCTTTTGTAATGGGTACTAGCAGGAGGGCACTTTTGAAGAATATAAGCTTTTTGATCATCGCTACTTTGGCCGCAACAAATATTTTGCGCAGACCGCATCGAAGTGATGCTCGCGCAAACTGACGCTCTTCTAAAAAAGCTGGAAGGCACAGCGGTTAACCTGCGTACAGACGTTCAGTGGTAGCTGACGCAGGCAAAATGGCACCTCTTTAGGGCCACAGGGATCATCCCCAGCGGCCTCTGCTTTGAATTCATCTCCCAAAATACTCTGTCTGCTACTGCAACGCTTTCACATTGTTTTCGTGATGCCACTCACCCCTTCAAACTGCCTGTTTCCCTTAATTTCCTGACAGCTTATAGTCAGCATGCGTTGAAAATACCTGCTTCAATAAGGAGTTACACAAGAATGAGATCGGTCGATGTCTGTTTTAGTGCCTGCTGTGCTTCTTCGCTGATGTCCGTATCGGTGATGATGGCGTCGATTTTTTCCATCGGCAGCACCAGGTTATATCCGCGACGACCAAACTTAGTGGAGTCAGTGACGACTACAACCCGCTGAGCGGCATCGGCCATAATACCGCTGATGCTGTAACCCTCGTTAAAGGTCGTGATCCCGGTGGCAGCATCAAGACCGTCGGCGCCGACAAACATCAGATTGGCGACGATGCCCTGCAAGGCGTATTCCGTAATGTTGCCATGCAGCGATCGCGTTTTATGTCTTACCGTTCCACCACAAACCACCAGTGTGATATCGGGATTTTCAGACAACACAAAAGCAGCGGGCAAATTATTCGTAATTACCGTGATACCGCCCGATTTCACCAGCTCTTCAGCCAGCAGCATCGTCGTACTCCCGCTGTCAAGAATGACTGTATCGCCCGGCTTGACCATCTCTGCCGCAGCGAGTGCGATACGTTTTTTGGGGTCGGTTGCCTGCAGATAACGTTCTTCCAGTACCATTTCGTCCTGCTGCTTGTTAAGCCCGTCATTGCGTATTTCTTTTCGTTTCGCAGCTCCGCCATGAAAACGTTCCAGTTCACCTTTTTGTTCTAAAAAACTCAGGTCGGAACGAATGGTCACTTCGGAAACACCGAAATGATTCGAAAGATAAGTGACCTCAACACTGTCTTGTTCATTGACTAACTCGGTAATTTTATTGCGACGATCGTAAGTATTCATTCTGTTTAGTCCAAAACGTCATATTCCCCCTAGTGTAAACAAAAGAATTCGCAATGAGGAGCAGCAATTAATCTGAATGTGAGACAACGCACTCTCGATTCAAGACCTTATCCATTTGCTCGTTGATTGAAATCGCTCGATACACGTCAGAAATGAAAGAAAACGAATGAAATAACTTACGAAATATTACGATCATCATCACGAAACGCAAAAAACGCTATTGTATGATTTTCGGAAAGATACGAATCTCTTCGAAAACAAACGGAGGATAAATGAAAACAATAATTGCACAACATAAGAAAGGCGAAAGCATCGGTATTTGCTCAGTCTGTTCAGCTCACCCTTTAGTGATCGAGGCAGCACTTCGGGAAGATCTGCACACCTGTCGTAAAGTGCTGATCGAAGCCACATCTAATCAGGTTAACCAGTTCGGTGGTTACACCGGCATGCTGCCGATTGATTTCCGCGACTTCGTCCTTGCGATAGCGGAGAAAATAGGATTTCCAGTTAATCGTCTGATTTTAGGGGGAGATCATCTCGGTCCAAATTGCTGGCAGAGCGAAAATGCTGCCAGCGCGATGAGCAAAGCCGAAGTCTTGATTGCGCGCTACGTTGAAGCCGGGTTCAGCAAAATTCATCTGGATGCCTCGATGTCCTGCGCAGACGATCCTGTTCCATTAGATCCTTACGTCGTGGCTCAGCGTGCTGCCCGCTTGTGTCAGGTCGCGGAAAAGATCGCAACGCCAGAGCAAAAGCTGTCCCTGACTTATGTCATTGGGACGGAAGTTCCGGTGCCCGGCGGCGAAGCATGCGCTATCGAGCATGTGCATGTCACCCACGCGAAAGATGCCAAGGCAACGCTGGATATGCACCATAAGGCATTTCTGGCGACCGGACTTGAGGCTGCCATCGATAGGATTATTGCTGTCGTCGTTCAGCCAGGCGTAGAGTTCGATCACAGTCGGGTGATCCACTATCAGCCCGATCTCGCGAGGGATTTATCAGCCTATATAAATACCACTCCGCTGGTGTATGAGGCGCATTCCACCGATTATCAAACCCGCGATGCCTACCGCAATCTGGTAAAAGATCATTACGCGATCCTCAAAGTCGGCCCGGCGCTGACCTTTGCGCTGCGCGAAGCTGTTTTCGCACTGGCAAATATCGAACAAGTGCTCATTGCGCCAGAATCCCGCAGCCAGCTTCTGATGGTAATCGACGGCGTCATGCTTGATGAACCGGGTTACTGGAAAAAATATTACAACCCGACCTTCAGCCAGTCCCTGATTGACCTCCACTTCAGTCTTTCTGATCGCATTCGCTACTACTGGCCTCATGCCCGCATCAATAAAGCGATGGATGTGCTGATCGCCAATTTGCAGTCGATTGATATTCCACTTGGCTTGCTCAGCCAGTATCTGCCAGCACAGTTCGAACGTGTGATGGCGGGTGAACTTGCCAGCGATCCTCATGAAATGATCATCGACAAAATTCAGGATGTATTACGCGCCTATCACTTCGGCTGTACTGCACAACCCGCAACTTGCGGAGAGTGCAGCCATGCATAACTGCGAAGTGTTCGTTAAAACCGGCATCGCCTTTGAGGACTACCACGAGGCGCTGGTGCATATCGGTGAATCTATGGTGCAGGCAGGCATAGTTGAAACTACTTATCCGCAGGCGTTATTGAGCCGGGAGGCTGAATTCCCCACCGGCATTCAGCTTGAACAACATGCGGTTGCCATACCGCATTGTGACGCAACACATGCCCGCACTCCGGCCATTTATCTGATACGACCTGATGCGCCTGTCGAATTTTTTCAGGCCGACGATGAGGGTACCGTTGCCGTTTCACTGATTGTTGCGCTCATCGTCACCCATCCGTCTGAGCAGCTGATGTTATTGCGCAAATTATTCAGCCAGTTACAGGAGCCAGCGTTTTTCGAAAGTCTGCTTAGGGTGCCCGAAGATCAGCTGGCAGCCCTGTTTAAACAACACGTTTTTGTCTCTTCCCCCGAGAACGCGGTCACTGCAATTACCTGAAATTGCCATGACCAATTTGTACCCAAAGTCCTACAAAAAATAACACCAAAAACAGATCATCAAGGAGTCTTACCGTGAAACGAAAAATCATTGTCGCCTGTGGCGGAGCCGTTGCCACATCAACGCTGGCAGCAGAAGAAATCAAGGAGTTGTGTGAAGCACACGGCATAGAAATGGAGCTTGTTCAGTGCCGTATCAATGAAATCGAAACCTTCATGAGCGGTGCGCACTTGATCTGCACCACCTGCAAAGTCGACCGCACGTTCGACAGCATTCCCGTCGTACACGGGATGCCATTTATCTCCGGCGTCGGCATGGATATTTTGCGCCAACAAATACTGACCCTGTTACAGGAGTAAGCCATGTTTACCGAAATTATGCGCTACATCCTCGATCTCGGGCCAACAGTCATGCTGCCCGGAGTGATCATCATTTTCTCCCTGATATTAGGGATGAAACTGGGTGATTCTTTTAAATCTGCGATTCACATTGGGATTGGTTTTGTAGGTATCGGGCTGGTCATTGGTCTGATGCTGGATTCCATCGGACCCGCCGCGAAAGCGATGGCTGAACATTTTGAAATCAATCTGCAGGTTGTCGATATCGGCTGGCCGGGTTCATCGCCAATGACCTGGGCATCGCAAATTGCACTGGTGGCTATTCCCATTGCTATCGGTGTGAACATCATCATGTTACTGACCCGCATGACGCGCGTCGTTAATGTGGATATCTGGAACATCTGGCACATGACATTTACCGGCGCCATGTTGCATCTCGCGACAGGTTCCTACTGGCTGGGAATCATGGGCGTGGTGGTGCATGCGGCGTTTATTTATAAGCTGGGTGACTGGTTTGCCAAAGACACGCGGGACTTCTTCAATCTCGAAGGTATCGCTATTCCTCACGGTTCATCGGCTTACCTCGGGCCTATTGCCGTGCTGGTCGATACCATTATTGAAAGAATCCCCGGCCTGAACAAAATTCACTTCAGTGCTGATGACGTACAAAAACGTTTCGGCCCGTTTGGTGAACCGGTCACCGTCGGCTTTGTGATGGGGCTGATCATCGGCTATCTCGCGGGTTATGACATCAAAGGCGTATTGCAACTGGCGGTCAAAACCGCTGCGGTAATGCTGCTGATGCCGCGAGTGATCAAACCAATTATGGATGGCTTAACGCCAATTGCACGCCATGCCCGCACCCGTTTGCAAGCCCGCTTCGGAGGGCAGGAATTCCTGATTGGCCTGGATCCGGCGCTGTTGCTCGGTCATACCGCCGTTGTCTCCGCCAGCCTGATTTTTATTCCGCTGACGATTCTGATAGCGGTGCTGGTTCCGGGAAATCAGGTATTGCCATTCGGCGATCTCGCCACCATCGGTTTCTTTGTTGCCATCGCGGTTGCAGTGCATCAGGGCAACCTGTTCCGCACGTTAATCTCCGGATGCATCATCATGGGTATCACCCTGTGGATTGCCACGCAGACCATCGATTTGCATACCCAGCTGGCAGCAAATGCCGGTGCTTTGAGCGCAGGTGGCAGGGTTGCCTCAATGGATCAGGGAGGTTCACCGATCACTTATCTGTTGATTCAACTTTGTACGCTTAAAAATATCGCGGGGTTAAGCATCATTGGCGTGATTTACGCCATCGGTGTCTTCCTCACATGGCGTCGCGCCCGCAACTTCATCAAAACCGAAAAGCTGGCCGCTGAACTGGCCAACGCTTAAATCTTCATTCCGGCGGGGGAATACCCCCGCTAAAAGGAAACTGACTATGAAATCTGTCGTTGTACATACCGGCGGGGAGATGACCGTTGTAGAGAGCCCGATGCCTGAACTTAACGCTCCTGATGACGTATTGGTGCGTGTTGCGTATTCCGGCCTGTGCGGCTCTGACATTCCGCGTATTTTTTCCAAAGGTGCACATTTTTATCCGATCACGCTCGGCCACGAATTCAGCGGCCACGTGGTCAGCACTGGCAAAGATTGCGGTGATTTTAAGGAAGGTGATGCAGTGGTTTGCGTACCGTTATTACCTTGTTTTCAATGCGAAGAATGCTCAAAAGCAGCGTACTCACAGTGTAAACACTATCAGTTTATTGGCTCCCGCCGCGATGGCGGGCACGCCGAGTTTGTCGTGGTTTCACGTAAAAACCTGTTCAGGCTGCCGGAAGGCTCTTCGCTGATGCAGGGGGCGTTTTTTGAACCCATAACTGTTGGCTTACATGCCTTGAAACTGGCGGGGGGATGCGAGGGCAAAGAAGTGATCGTGATTGGCGCAGGCACTATCGGCCAGCTCATCATTCAGGCCGCTGGCGCATTGGGTGCAAAATCCGTCACCGCCATCGATCTCAACCCCCAGCGACTGGATCTGGCGTTAAGCACCGGCGCCACCCATGCCTGTGACAGTGCAATCATGAGTACGGAGGAAATCCGTCAGCACACTCATGAACGCCGCTTTAATCAGTTAATCCTCGAAACTGCGGGCACGCCGCAAACCGTGGCGCTGGCTCTGGATATCGCAGGTCCAAAAGCGCAGGTGGCACTGGTCGGAACCTTACACAAAGATCTGACGCTAAACGTGGCCACCTTCAGCCAAATCCTGCGCAAAGAACTGACGATATTAGGCAGTTGGATGAATTACTCCGCGCCGTGGCCGGGCAGCGAGTGGCAGCAGGCGACGCAACTATTTGCCGAAAATAAGATGAACCTGGAGCCGCTTATTGCAAGCCTCAGCACGCCGGAGGAGTTCGTTACAGATGTGATTTCGCTTGGGGGCAAGCCAATGACCGGCAAAATTTTGCTGGATATGACAGGGAGCTGAAAAATGTATCTGATTTCAAACAGGGAAATGCTGTTGGCGGCGCAGCGCGAAGGATATGCCGTGCCGGCATTTAATGTCCACAATCTGGAAACCGTTCAGGTCGTAGCCGAAACGGCAGCCGCCATGAGTTCACCCGTGATTCTGGCCGGTACGCCGGGCACATTTAGCTATGCGGGAACGGATTACCTGATTTCAATCTGTCAGGAAGCGGCGCGGAAATACCGCCTTCCGCTGGCGCTGCATCTGGATCATCATGAAGAACAAAGCGATATCGAAACAAAAGTTCGCGCGGGTGTTCGTTCAGTAATGATCGACGCCTCGCATTTTCCCCTGCCAAAGAATATCGAAAAAGTCAGGCAAGCAGTACGTTTGTGCCACGCATTCGACGCCAGTGTTGAAGCTGAACTCGGTCGCCTTGGCGGGCAGGAGGACGATCTGGTAGTGGACGAAGGCGACAGCTTCTTTACCGATCCGGTCGTGGCGAGACATTTCGTCGATGCCACCAACATCGACTCACTGGCCGTGGCGATCGGTTCCGCTCATGGCTTGTATCACGGCGAACCTAAACTAGATTTCACCCGACTAGGACAGATCCGACAACTGGTCGATATCCCACTGGTTCTGCATGGCGCATCGGGGATCCCGGAGAAGATGATTCATCAGGCGATCGAATTGGGGATCTGCAAAGTTAACGTTGCTACTGAACTGAAGATCGCCTTTGCGGAGGGTATAAAACAGTATTTCTCCGAACATCCGCAAGCGAACGATCCGCGAAAATACATCGTGCCAGGCAAAATCGCCATGCAAAAGATAGTCGAGGAGAAGATCAGAATTTGTGGCAGCGCCGGGCGGTTATAGCATTTTACTTACTGCTGAATATCAATGAAATCAGGCGGGGATTTTCCCCGCTTAACTGGCTTTTATCGCCGGTCCGGTTGCAGCCATCCATCTGTTCTGATTTTATGGATGCTCTACGACAGTGAATGGAAACTGCTATGACAACCCTTAACCACTTTGGTCAACCCGTCGGTGATGCCCTGCCCGACTGGCAACCACGCGAACGTCCGACGCACGTTCAGCTGGACGGTATCTGGTGCCGTCTCGAGCCACTAAACCGCGAGCGCCACAGTCAGGATTTATTCAACGCCTGGCACAGTATTGATGACAATCGTGACTGGACGTATCTCTCGGTCGATCGTCCTGCAACGCAGACTGAGTGTGATGCGTTTATCGGTCAGCAGGAAAAAAGTGAAGACCCGGTGTTTTTCGCCGTGGTGGATTTGGCGACCCAGCGAGCCGTGGGTAGTGTGTCTCTGATGCGCATCGATGCCGTCAACGGCGTTGCGGAAATTGGCTGGGTGAACTGGTCGCCACTGATGAAGCGCACGCGCTTTGGCACTGAAGCTATTTATCTGCTGCAACGCTATCTGTTCGATACCCTGAAATATCGCCGCTGCGAATGGAAATGCCACAGCCTGAACGAACCGTCAAAACTGGCGGCTGAGCGTTTCGGCTTTCAATACGAAGGGACGTTCCGCCAGGCTATTGTTAATAAAGGCCGTAATCGCGATACGCTCTGGTTCTCATTGCTCGATCACGAATGGCCAGCGTCAAAAAGTACCTTCGATCGCTGGTTAAGTCCGGCGAATTTCACGGCTGAAGGTCAACAGAAACAACGGCTGGAAGATCTCAGAAAGAGCTGATAACGAAGGAAAAAGATCAACAGTTCCCGCAATTCATTGGCGCGGGAACTGTAAAAAATGCAACGCTATTACAATGCTGTCAGCAGCGTAATGTCTGGCCAGGCATAAATAATATTGCGAGAGCGCCATAGCGGCCCGGCATCGGTATAACGTCCGGCTTCCTTACCGCCCAGCGCGCGATAAAAACGGATGGCCGGTTCGTTGCCTTCAACCACGCCCAGCCCGGCACCGCAATAACCCGCCTCAGCAAGATGTCTTGCAGCCTCGGTGATTAAGCGCTTGCCGATCCCCTGACGTTTAAAATCGCCAGACACGTACAGGAATTTGATTTCAGCCATTTCCCCATATTCCGGGTTTGTCGAAGACGATGCCAGAGTGAAACCCGCCAGTTGCCCGTCAACCTCGGCCAGTAAAATGCACTGCCCGGCGGCCGGATTTTCAAATTTTTCTAGCCAGAAAATTTTCCGACGCGGAACGTCCAGAGCGGAAAAAGCCTCTGCGGGCGCGAGCTCGCGATAGGTATCTCGCCAGATAGCGACGTGTAAGGCAGCCAGTGCATCAATATCCGCAGGCTTAGCAAAACGCAGTGATAATTTAGGCACGGGATCCCTCGTCAATGTTGATAATTATCAAAAAAAGTCAGTCAGGCCAGTATAATCAGTTTTTTTCTTCACGCGCCAGCAAACTGCGTTTGCGCTCGACGCCCCAGCGGTAGCCGGAAATATTACCGTCGGTTTTTACTACGCGATGACAGGGGATCGCGACCGCCAGCACATTTGCGGCGCAGGCTCCAGCCACCGCGCGAACAGACTTCGGTGAGCCGATTTGACGGGCGATTTCTGCATAACTGGCGGTGGTGCCCACAGGAATAGCGCGCAGCGCCTGCCAGACACGCTGCTGGAAAGCCGTACCGCGAATATCCAGGGGTAAGTCGAGACCCATATTCGGCGCCTCGACGAAGCCGACAATCGACGCAATACGCTGTTCGAAGTCCGGATCGCCCCCGAGCAGCTCAGCCTGCGGGAAACTATTTTGCAACTCGATGATCAGCGCCTGCGGATCATCACCGAGTAATATCGCGCAAATTCCCCGCTGACTTTCAGCAACCAAAATCGCGCCCAGCGCAGAGTCGGCTATTGCAAACCAGACGCGCACATCCCGTCCGCCGGAGCGGAAACCCTGCGGCGTCATGCCCAACGTTGCAGCAGAAGTTTCATAAAACCGGCCATCGGAAGGATAGCCCGCGGCGTAGATCGCCTCAGTCACCGTGGTGCTGTCGGCCAATTTTTCGCGAACGCGCCGGGCGCGCTGCGCCTGCTGATAGTCTTTTGGCGTGACACCGGTTTGCGCTTTGAAAAGGCGATGAAAATGATAGACGCTGATGCCAACCGCCTCCGCCAGTTGGTTCAGCGTCACTACTTCAGCAGACTCTTCCAGCAACCGGCAGGCTTTTTCCACCCGCTGGGCATGAAATTGTGCCAGTGAGATCAGCCCCTGACGGCAACGCTTACACGGCCGGAAACCGGCCTGCTCAGCAACTTCGGCGCTTTCGAAAAACATAACATTTTCCGGGTTCGGCTGACGCGACGGGCAGGAAGGCGCACAGTAAATACCGGTGGTTTTTACAGCGTAAACAAACCGGCCGTCGGCACTGGCATCGCAGTTAATTAGCGCAAGCCAGCGCGGATCTTGTGCAGTTTTATGTATGTTCATGGTTGCCTGATGAAGAGTTTTCGTTTTGCCTGACATAGTGCGCCTCACGTTTCCCGACTGATTGAATCTCAGCTTAAGCTGCTGGCCTTCGGCGCGCCCTCCGGCTCTTGCTTTCTTATTCAGTCAGCCATTATCAGCCCCCCACCGGCTCAGATGGCGTACTAAGGATCAGCTGATAAAAGGCCAAATCCAGCCAGCGGTCAAATTTATACGCGGCTTGTTTTATCGTACCGGTATGACTAAAGCCGTTTTTCTTATGTAGCGCAATGCTGCCGCCGTTAGTGGCGTCGATGGCACCAATCAGCGTATGCACATCCCGCTCACGGGCGGCATCAATCAATGCCATCAGCAGCACTTTTCCCAGCCCTTTTCCGCGATGGTCTTTATGAATATAAATCGAATGCTCGACTGAGTATTTATACGCTGGCCAGGCGCGAAACGTGCCATAACTCGCGAATCCGAGCAGTACGCCCTGTTCGTCTTCCAGCCCGATCACCGGGAAATTATTGGTCAGTTTAGAGGCAAACCATGAGGTCATAGTGTCGATGTGGCGTGGTTTATAATCATACAACGCGGTGGAGGTGAGGATAGCGTCGTTAAAAATATCCAGAATCGCGACAGCATGCTGGCGCTCAGTGCAGGCAATCAGTTTCATAAGTCGTTCCCCGTTGGCTTCCGTTATGCGCTTAATTCCACTATAGTGGAATTATTTCCACAAAAGTAAACAACGGAACTTACCCTATGTCAATCGACCAGTTGATTGCTACCCGGTTGCAATCATTACGTAAAGCGCAGGGGCTGAGCCTTGAACAGCTCGCCAGCCGTTCGGACGTCAGTAAAGCCATGATTTCGAAAATTGAGCGACAAGACAGCAGCCCAAGTGCCAGCCTCTTGGGACGTCTGGCGGCCAGTCTGGGCGTATCACTGGCGCAGCTACTTGCGGAGGATAATGCCCAGTCTGCGCCGTTACGGCCGCTTGCGCAGCAGGAAGTCTGGCAAGATCCGGACATTGGATATTTACGTCGACAGGTGACAGCGCATGAAGAACACGGCGGCCCGGATCTGGTGGAAATCACCCTCCCCGCTGGCGCACGCGTCAGCTATCCCGGCTGGAGCCATCAGGCTTACCGGCAGCGTTTATGGATGGTGGAGGGCTCACTGAATATAGATTACGGCGCACAGAACTATGGGTTGTCCGCCGGAGATGCGCTGACGTTTGGCGTCGATCTGCCGATTACGTTCAGCAACCCCGGCGAACACCCTTGCCGCTATTTGCTGGTAATGAGCGACAAATAGCGGCTGAAACCCGATAACCGCTGAGTTTACAGGTCTAACGTGCCGTCGATCAGGGTGCAAGAATCGCCGCCGACCCAGGGTTCACCGTCAATAAACGTCACCGTCACGCGGCCATCGCGCTGGAGTTTGGTGCCCTGACGCACGAGGTATTTTTGGTCGGTATTTTTGCCGTCCGGAAAACCGGCTTCTTTCAGCACCCGCGCCAGACAGGCGTTGGCGCTGCCGGTAACCGGGTCCTCTTTCAGTACGCCGTCTTCATCAATCAACGCCCGCACTTCGTAATTCGCCGGGCCATTTTCATCATGCAAACCATAGACCGCCACGCCGTTGATACCGAGCTGCGTTTGTAGCTGGCTGATGGCTGCCGCATCGGCTTTTATGTTCAGGCAGTCCTGCGCGCTCTCCATCCGCACCACCAGCCAGATAATGCCCATGTCTGCCTGAACTGGTGTGACGTCGGCCTGTATTTTCCCGCCGCGCAACGCGCTGGCCAGCAAATCATGATACTCGGCCGCCAGTGGTTTCAGCACCGCAGGAGGCGCGGAAAATGCCTGCCCGCCTTCTGCCAGCTGGTTCACCTGAACCAGCCCAACGCCGCATTCCTGCACCAGATAGCCCGGATTTTTTGGCGTCAGACCGTTTTCTAACAACGCGTACGCTGTACCCAGCGTCGGATGCCCGGCGAAAGGCAGCTCTTTATCGGTGGTGAAAATACGCACGCGGTAATCGGCCTCCGGCGACACCGGTTTAAGTACAAACGCCGTTTCCGCCAGATTAGTCCAGCGCGCCATGGCGTACATTTCGTCATCCGTCAGCCCTTCGGCATCAAGGATCACAGCCAGCGCATTGCCTTTCAGTGGCACAGCAGTAAACACATCAACTTGTTTGAAACGACGCAGGCGGGTCATAGCAAATCCTTTTTAATCAGTGAGAAAGAAAGGGCGAAGTGACTGAGTTTAAGAATAATTCGATAAGTTATCGAGAAAAATGTCAGGCGCCAATGGCTGACCTATGCTTAAGGCACTTTCCATATCATTTCAATGAAAACACAAGGAACAGAAAGATGCCCGCGAAGGATTTGATAGGTATTGGCATAGGCCCCTTCAACTTAAGCCTGGCCGCGATGGCAAAGGATACGGGAAAACTCGACGCCGCCTTTTTCGATGCAAACCCGGAATTCAGCTGGCACCCCGGCATGTTGTTGCCGACCGCCACCATGCAGACTTATGTCCTGCAGGATTTGGTAACGACCGTTGCGCCACGCAGTGAATTCTCCTTCATCAACTATCTGGTTGAACAGAAGAAAATTTACCGCTTTCTGGCCACCGAGCAGTTGATCATCAGCCGTGATGAGTTCTCCGATTATCTGCGCTGGGCCTGCGACCGCATCCCGGATTTACATTTTTCCGCGCCGGTGGAGAGTATTGATTTCGACGATAAGCGTCAGGAATTCGTGGTGCAGAGCGAAAAAGGGGAGCACCGCGCCCGAAATATTTGTCTCGGCACCGGCCACGCACCGTGGATACCGAAACCGGCAAGGGCGGCGCTGGGGGAGAATTGTTTTCATGCCGCCGAAATTGAACTGCGCGAGCCGGATTTCACTGGCAAACGCGTTGCCGTGGTCGGCGGCGGCCAGAGCGGCGCAGACATTATTCTCAATGCGCTAAGCGGCCACTGGGGAGAATTCGCTGAACTGAGCTGGCTCTCACGGCGACCGAACTTCCAGCCGCTGGATGAATCGATTTTCACCAACGAATATTTCACGCCGGAATATGTAAATTACTTCTATACCCTGCCGGAAGACGTGCGTGAGCGGGAGATCGCCACACAAAAATTACCGTCTGACGGCATCAGTTATCACACGCTGGAAGATATCTATAAGCAGCTGTATCACCGTTTCGACGTGCTGCATCAGCCGCGCAACGTGCGTTTATTACCGCACCGCGCACTCGATCATATCTCGCGCAACGCCGCCGGAGATTTCAGCCTGCAAGCCCGACACGGGCTGGAAAACTGCGAGGAACATTTCAGCGCCGATATCGTGATTCTGGCGACCGGTTATCGCCCCGGCCTCCCGGAGTATCTCGCGCCCATGCTTGAGCGGATCCCCTATGACCGTGAGCAGCATTTACCGTTGCAGCCGAATTTCAATCTGCGCTGGGATGGCCCTGATCAGAACCGGATTTATGCGGTGAATGCCGGGATCCACAGTCACGGCAGCGCCGAAGGGCAACTGACCCTGACGGCGTGGCGCTCGGCGAAAATCCTCAATCATCTGCTGGGGGAATCGCATTACGATCTGAGCCCGGTACCTTCGCTGGTGCAGTGGTGGGCGGGGAAATAACAGGCACAAAAAAGCGGAGCGCAGGCTCCGCTTTTACATTTCATAAGAAAGGCTAGACGTAGAAATAAATCGCCAGAAAGTGACAGGCGCTGCCACCGAGCACAAATCCGTGCCAGATGGCGTGACCAAAGCGAAAGCGCTTCGAGGCGTAGAATATGACCCCAAGCGTGTACACCACACCGCCGATCGCCAGCAGCCATACGCCGCCGGGCAGCAGTTTCATCGCCAGCTGATAAATCACCACCAGCGACAGCCAGCCCATTGTCAGATAAGTGATGAGGGAGAGCACTTCGAAACGGTGCGCAAATGCCAGTTTAAAAATCACACCGAACAGCGCCAGTCCCCAGATCACCGCCATCAGGCCTTTTGCCAGCGGGGAATTCAGCCCGACCAGCAGGAACGGCGTGTAAGTGCCCGCGATCAATATGTAAATGGCGCAGTGATCAAGCTTCTTCAACCAGTATTTCGCTTTCTCATGCGGAATGGCGTGATAAAGCGTCGACGCCAGAAACAGCAAAATCATGCTGCCACCGTAAATGCTGTAACTGGTGATGGCCATCACGCTGGCGTTTTCGCCCAACGCCTGAACCAGTAATAACACCAGCCCGACAATCCCAAATACCAGACCAACGCCGTGACTCAGGCTGTTGGCAATTTCTTCAGCCCACGGATATCCCTGTGGTGATGGAGACGACTTACCCATACGATGAGGATCCTCAGAACAATAAAATGACAGGTTATAAATTACCCTGACCAGCAGAGTAGCTGAGAACGATTCCAGTGTACGCCTGTACGCTTAAATTGAGTATTTCCTCCTGTAACAGTCTCTTAGCCGGATCATCATTTTCTACGCATCAGATTGCAAAGCCGTTCAATTCATTCACTTTGTTTATAATTTATCCATGTGACATTTTTACGACGCGGGGAGTTTCCGCACCCAAAAACATGATTTTTTATCACCAAGCGATTATCGTATAGCGGAAATCTCTGATAACGCTGTTCATCATGTCGTCAATTTGACTAAGGTTTGATTATGTCAGTAGCAACTCCCCCGCTGAATTTCGGCGCAATGACCGAAGTTTTTCAATTCCTGATGGAAATCGACAAACTGAAAAGCGTGCAACGCCGCACCAAAGTGTTAGGCACCGATCGTCAGGAGAATTCAGCAGAACACAGCTGGCATTTCGCCGTAGCGGCCATGTCTCTGGCCCCTTTCGCGCCAGAGGGGGTTGATATCAATAAAGTCATCCGTATGGCGCTGATTCACGATATCGTCGAAATCGATGCCGGAGATGTGCTGGTTTACGATCTGGCTGCCCGCGCGGCGGTACACGATCAGGAAATCATTGCAGCGAATCGCCTGTTCGGCCTTTTGCCCGCGCCGCTCGACGGCCAGTTCCTCGATTTGTGGAATGAATACGAAACAGGTGAAAGCCCGGAAGCAAAATTCGCGCTGGTGATCGACCGCATCATGCCGATGATCATGAACCTGAACAATCAGGGGCAGAGCTGGGTGGAAAACAATATCCGTCTGGAACAGGTTCTGGCGCGCAATGCTTTCATCGCTGATATCCACCCGGAACTGTGGCAGCACCTTCGCGGCCATCTGGATAACGCCCACCAGCAGGGCTGGCTGAAGTGATTAAGTGATAAGTGATTTTTGCCCCTCCCCTTCGCAAGGGATGGGGCGTAAAAAACTTACTTCACTACCTTCAGCGCCGTGGAATCCACATAAGGTTTCATGATGGTATCGGCGTCTTTCTGCGCCTGCGCAGCCGCGGCTTGCGGTGTGACTTTCTCGTCATTGACCAGTGCGGCCAACTGGTTCTCCATGGCCTGACGCACAGCGACGGTTTCATAGGTGGAATACCACGGATAGGCATATTTCAGCTGCTCAAGCGCAATGGCCGCTCGCGGGTCTTTCGCCAGATACTCTTTCATTTCCGGCGTGTCATAAGACGCCATGCGCGGTGAAAAATATCCGGTGAAGCGGCTCCATGCGCCGTTCACTTTCGGGCTGACCAGATATTGCAGGAAGGTGTAAGCAGCTTTCTTCTGGTCATCGGAAATCCCTTTAAAACTCACCAGACTCGCGCCGCCGATGCTGACGCCATTACGCACTTTGGCTGGCATCATCGCGACACCCAGCTCAAAATCTTTGGTGTTTTCACGCATAAACCCTAGCGCGCCAGTGCTCAGCATGGTCATACCGAGTTTGCCGGAGAAGAACGCCGCGCTGATTTGCTTGGAGTTCAGCACGCCGGAAGGCATGACTTTGTCGCGATACACCAGATCCTGCCAGAAGCGCAGTGCGCCGGTAGTGGAGGGTTTGTCGTAATACACTTCGCCCGGATAATCGGCGTTGTAGTATTGACCGCCGTTGGCGCGGGTCAGCGCCGACAAAATCCAGGCACCATAGTCATCGTTGGTCGATGGCAACATGATGCCCCACTGGCCTTTAGCCGCATCCGTCAGCTTTTTCGAGTCTTCCTGCACTTCATCCCAGTCTTTCGGCGGCGCGGTGATACCTGCTTTAGCAAACATGTCTTTGTTGTAATAGAGAATTGGCGTCGAGTTATGGAACGGAATGGCGTACGTCACGCCGTTCAGCTGGGCGTTCTGACGCATCGCAGGCCAGAAGTTTTGCGCCAGAAAAAGCGAGGCTTTCTGATCGCCAAACTTGAACAATTCATCCATCGGCAGGATTTCATTTTTGATCGCCAGATCCGCCGTGAAGTTAGCGGACATAATCACCAACGCCGGTGGCTGACCGGATTTGGCCGCCGCTTCCGCTTTCACTTTGGTGGTGTCGTAGTTGCCGGTAAAAATTCCGCGCACTTCAACGTCGTTTTGTGACTGGTTAAATTCTTTGATAACGCGGTTCATTTCCGTGGTCAGCTTGCCGTCAACCGGCGCAGGGAACATGAAATCGATATTTTCTTTGGCGAACGCAGAGCCTGCGGCGATTAAGCCGAGGGATAGCGTCAGCGTGTTTAATTTAAGCCTGTTGCAACGCATGGTGATTCTCCCGGTGACTGTGTTGTAAATTCAGCTGGTTTTGGCCTGAAAAAAGATGAAGGTCGTACAAAGAAAAATACAAAGTGATGCGGTCGCCGGGTTGTGGGATCTCCCCGACGTTTTCCCGCAGCTGGTTTTTACGCACGTAGCGAATTTTCCCCAGCGCCGTGTCTGCGTGACACAAATACTCCGCGCCGAGCAGTTCGCGATAGGTCATCGTCGCCTGTAATTGCAGGCTTTCGCCTTCTACCGGCTGGTCGCTGATGTGTTCGGGTCTGATGCCCAGATACACCTCATCGAGCCTCTGCGCATGGTCAGTCTGCGGCAGACGTACCGGCTGGTTTTCGACGGTCAGCACGCCTGAGATGCATGGCAGAAGAACCAGATTCATCGAGGGTGTGCCGATAAATCCTGCGACAAACAGGTTGGCCGGATGCGCGTAAAGCGTTTCCGGTGTGCCAATTTGTTGCAGATGGCCTTTATCCAGCACGGCGATCCGGTCAGCCATGGTCATGGCTTCCATCTGATCGTGAGTGACGTAAACGGTGCTGGTTTTCAGCTGCTGATGTAATTGCATAATGCCATCGCGGACTTCGGTGCGCAGCCGGGCATCGAGATTCGACAGCGGTTCATCCATCAGGAACAGTTTGGGGTCACGCACGATGGCGCGCGCCATCGCCACCCGCTGACGCTGCCCGCCGGAGAGCTTGCCCGGTTTACGTTTAAGCAACGGCTCCAGCTGCAATAATCCGGCTACGCGATCCACACGCGCCTTATGCTGATCTTTCGGTTCATTGCGCATCCGCATCCCGAACGTAATGTTCTGCTCAACGGTCATATGCGGGAACAGCGCGTAGTTCTGAAAAATCATCGAGAAGTTACGTTCACGCGGCGGCAACGCGGTGATGTCACTGCCATCGAGTAAAATGCGTCCGTCGGTGACCTCTTCCAGACCGGCCAGCAGCCGCAGCAAGGTACTTTTGCCACAGCCCGACGGCCCGACCAGCACCAGAAATTCGCCGTCGGCGATTTCCAGCGACAGCTGATTTACCGCCATACTGCCTTCAAATTGCTTGGAAATATTTTCCAGACGAATACCCGACATCATTGCTCATCCATCGGGCAACTTATTTGCGCGTCGTAAAGATACGGCCCCGGATACTGCGACAGCGGATGCAGATAGCTGACCAGCCCGGTGTTATCCACCAGACGGTGCATGACGCAGGCCGCCGGTTCGAGGTTATAAAACGGCGCGGGGTTATGGTGGTAGTACGGCACCTGATGCACCGTGCCGGGAATGGTGGTGATGATCGCCTGTTTATACTGGGTGAAAATCAGGCGGTGCGTGTGCCCGCAGAATACGCGAACCAGCGACGGGAAGCGGTCTATCAGCGCCAGCAGTTGATCGCCGTTTTCGCAGGAAATCGCGTCCATCTGCGCTGAACCGACCTTAACGGGTGGATGGTGCATAAATACTGCCGTCGGTTTATCGCCGCCCTGCTCCAGCTGACCTTCCAGCCACGCCAGCGTTTCCAGCGTCAGAAATCCTTTCGATTCACCGGCCAGGCTGGAATCGACAAACAGCAGACGCATCGGGAAATCATCAATGGCGTAACGCATATTCTGCGGATCGGTGCCGAGCTGCGGACACAGCGGATGCAGCGCTTCCAGAAACTGCGCTTTGTCATCGTGGTTACCGGGAATGATGAACAGTGGATAACGCAGATTGCCCAGCGTGCGGCGCGCGACTTCATACTCCTGCGGCAGGCCGCAGTTGACGATATCGCCGGTGATCACCACTGCATCCGGTTGTTCTTCCAGCGCATTCAGCTGGCTGACCACTTCGGCGTTGCAGCCGTTCACGTCGATAAAGTCATACAGTTTGCGGCCTTGGCTGCGAAAGTGCATGTCGGAAATCTGAGCTAAAAACATGGATGACTCCTTTATTTGATCCCCGAGAAGCCGAAGCTTTTCAGGAACTGTTTCTGAAAAATAATGAACGCCAGCATTAGCGGCAGGCACACCATCAGCGTTCCGGCAGTAATTAAGCCCCACTGCCCGCCCGATTCCGCGCCCATCGCAAAAGAGACCAGCCCGACGGTCAGTACCTGTTTATCCGGATCGTTAAGCACCATCAGCGGCCACAGATATTCATTCCAGTGATAGGTGATACTTACGGTGGCGAAAGCGAGAATGGCGGGCCACGACATCGGGATCAGCACGCGGAACACCACCTGCCACCAGCGGCAGCCTTCCATCAACGCAGCTTCTTCGATTTCACGGGGAATACTGAGGAACGCCTGACGCATCAGGAACACGCCAAACGCCGAGGCGAAGTACGGCATCATCACGCCAGTCAATGTGTTGAGCAGCCCGAACTGTTTGAGGATCATCATGTTCGGCACCATCATGATGACCGGCATGATCATCAGCTGGATAAGTAGCAGATAGAACAGCGTCTGTTTGCCGCGAAACTCGTGGTATGCAAAGACGTATCCGGCGGTAGTGATCGTCACCAGCTGAACCAGAAACGTGCCAAACGAGAAGAAAATCGTATTGGCGTAGAGCCGCAGCCAGTCGGCGCTTTCCCACGCATCACGGAAGTTTTGCAACGTCAGCGGCAGACGCGGCAACAGCGAGGCCATATCCGAGCCAAAGCTGCTTTCACTGAACGCCGATGACAGCATCCACAGGAACGGTGCGATCCACAAAAAGGCGGTGCACAGCAGTAAAACCGGCAGCGTCGAACGGCGGGCTCCGCGCAATAACATCGACGGTGGGCGCGCCCCCGCCAGCGATTTTTTGCTGGCCATCACCGGCCCTTCGGATGTTTCAACGCTCATAGTGAGCTCCTCTTTCCAGCACCCGCAGGTTCAGCATCGAAAAACCAAACAACAGCACCAGCGTCAGAAAGGTCGCCGCCGAGGCTTTGCCTAAATCGTGGGTGTCATTGGCCAGACTCTGGATGTAATAGAGCAGCACAGTGGTGGCGTTATTTGGACCGCCCTGCGTCATCACAGCGACGTGATCTATCTGAGTAATCGAATAAATCAGTGCGATGGTGACCACAAAACTGATGGTCGGGCGCAGCAGCGGCAGGGTGACAAAGAAGAAAACTTGCGGACGTGACGCCCCTTCCATCAACGCGGCTTCACGCGCCGAGACAGGGATCGACTGCAATCCGGCGAGGAAAAAAAGCATGTAATAGCCTGCGAATTTCCACACGCCGATCACGCTTAGCGCCACCAGTGCGCTGTTGCTCATGCCGAGATAGTTGTTATTCATCGGCCCGAATATTTTCGCCAGGTAGTAATCCAGCAGCCCCATACCGGGCATGAAAATGAACAGCCACAGGGTTGCGGCGCTGACCAGAGGGATAATCATCGGAAAGAAAAACGCGGTACGCAGCCAGCGGTTCAGCGAGTTGTTTTCCCAAAGCGCGACCGCCAGCAACAACGCCAGCACAATGCCGGGCACGACGGTCATCAGGATGTAAGCCAGATTATTGAGCAGTGCGCGCCAGAAAACGGAATCCTGTACCAGACGCAGATAGTTTTGCAGGCCAACAAACGGCGGGGCGTCCGACGACAGACGGCTGTCAAACAGGCTGTCCATCGCCGACTGAAACAAAGGGTAGTAGGTGAATAAAAACAGGAAAATCAGCGTCGGCAGCAAGATCAGATAAGGAAACAACAAACGGCGCATTACAGGTTACCGGGCAGCGAAATAAGGTGCCTATCCTGTCCTGCGTTTGTGTCAGTCACATGGCGGTTGCGTGATGGTTATTTGAATGAAATATCAGCAATGTTACTGAACGAAATTTGCGTCGGTCTTACTCCCTCCCCTGCGAAGGGGAGGGTTGGGGGGCGGTATCAACGGCAACTCTGAAGTCGCCTGTTATCCCCCCACCCGGCCTTCCCTTTCGCAAAGGGGGAGCAAAAAATAACCCCCTCATCCGGCATTTCCACAAACCACCGCCACCTTCATCCGCTCCTTCGCCTCCTCAAACGTCGGCATCGACGCCGCCGCACCGGCCCTTTCCACACAAACTGAAGCGTAGGCGGAAGCAAACAAAGCGGCGTCTTGCAGCGTCGCTCCGGCGGCAAGCTGTGCGGCCAGCGCGCCGTTAAAGGCGTCACCCGCGCCGGTGGTATCGACCGGCGTTGCCGGGCACGCGGCGATCAGCTGGGTTTCACCATTGACCGACAGCAGCGCGCCCTGTGTACCGAGCGTGATGATCAGCGCCTTTATTCCTATGGCGTGCAGCGCGAGGGCGGCGCGTTGTGCCGACGGAATATCGCGTACCTCAATGCCGGTCAGCAGGGTACATTCCGTGGCGTTCGGCGTGATCAGATCCACCTGCGCCAGCAGATGGTCGGAGACCGGCTGGAACGGTGCAGGATTGAGGATAATGTAGGTGCCGTTTTCTCTGGCTATGCCTATCAGCTTTTCGATCGCCGGTAAATTATTTTCCAGCTGCGTCAGCAGGATATCCGCCGCCGCGATAGCAGGACGGCACTGTTCGACCTCTTCGTCGGTGACCGTCAGGTTGGCACCTGGGTCGACTGCGATCATATTTTCCGCATCGGCACCGGCAACATAAATCAGCGCGTTGCCGGTCGGGCATTCGCCGGTGGAAAACAGCGTGACGGCGTCGAAACCGGCGCTGTCGAGATGGCGACGGGCGAACATGCCGAAGTCATCGCGCCCCACTTTGCCGATGTAATGCACCCGGGCTCCGGCTCGCAGCGCGGCGACGGCCTGATTTGCGCCTTTACCGCCCGCGCCCATCATACTGTTGCGGGCAATCAGGGATTCCCCCGGTTGCGGAAAGCGCGCCATGCCTGCGACGATGTCGAGGTTGAAAGAACCGAATACGCATACCTTGCCTTTGTTCATGCCTCTCTCCTGAAGGAAAACGGTCGCGCTGCAACGGCAGGCTGCGACTGAAAAACGCGCTGTGCGGCCAGACATGCACCCCGGCAGCCGGTCTCGTCGGTAATCGCGCTAAAGTGAATACTCAGTCCGTTCGCCGGATACGGGCTGCGCAGATGACTGCGTAACTGCTGTTCGAGCAAAGCGAGCGGGAAGTTCTCCATCGCCAGCACGCCGCCGCCCAGCACCAGAAACTCTGGATCCAGAATGTTCATTTCGCTGGCGACGGTACGTGCCAGACGGGCAACAAATTCGATTAAATCGTCATGCCCGGCGTGCCGCGTAAACAGCTCGGCGAAAGGCGTTTGCGGCGCATGTTGTCGCGCCCAGCCGGTCAGCCAGTTGCCGGAAGTCAGGGTCTCGACGCAGCCGGTTTTACCGCACGGACAGAGCAACAGATTGCCTGCCAGTGGGATATGACCAAGCTCACCGGCACCACCGTGCGCGCCGTGATAAAAATCCCCATTGATCCACAAACTGTTGCCAAGGCCGGTGCCGAGATACAGCCCGACCGCAACGTCCGGCAGCGCGCCGTGCTGCTGTAAATCCCACCACATCAGATGGTTAACGTCTTTGTCCATTGTCACCGGCAGATGCAGACGCTCCGACAACAGCGCCGCCACTGGCTGGTTATCCAGCGCGGAAATGAACGGCAGCGACAGCACGGTATTGCGGTCGCGGGAGAGAACGCCCGGCAGGCCGAGCATCACCTGTGACACCTGACAGTGCGGATCCTGCGTAAGCAGATATTCCGCGATCAGCCCTTCCAGACCGCTTAACGGGCAGCTCTGCCCTGCCCAGCTTTGGGTCGGCCATTTGCGGTAGCCGTGAAACTGTTGCTGGCTGTCCATCAGCATTAAACGGGTGTTGGTGCCCCCGACGTCGACTCCGAGAAAGTGCGGCATACGGCTCTCCTGCCCTCAGGCTGCGTGACGCGCCTGACGCATCTGATCGAGCATTTTGTCCCAGGCGATATCCAGATCATCGTCCAGCGTGAACAGGCCGGAGCTGCCAACGATCAGCACTTCCGCACCCGCTGCCAGCAGATCCTGATAGGTGCGCAGGTTGCAGGAACCGTCGATCTCGATCAAATAGCGATAGCCTTTTTGCTGTTTGAGATCGCGCAGCTGGGCTATTTTCCCCAGCATCTCCGGGATAAACGGCTGCCCGGCGTAGCCCGGATCGACGGTCATTACGGTGATTTTATCCACCAGATGAATGTAATGCTGGATGTACTCCACCGGCGTTGCCGGGTTCAGCACCACGCCGACTTTTTTCCCCAGTGAGCGGATCTGGTTAATGATGCGGAACGCATCGCGGTTGATGGTTTCGGCGTGCGGACAGATAAAATCGGCACCGGCGAGGGCAATCGGCTCGATAAAGTCCGACGGGTTTTCCACCATCATATGCACGTCGAGGATCAGCGGCGTATGCGGGCGGATCTGCTCGATAAAGAACGGCGACAAAGTGATATTTTTGACGTAATGACCGTCCATGATGTCGATGTGCAGCATATCGGCACGGCGGTTCAGCACGGCCAGTTGCTGTTTGATGTCGATCAGGCTCATGCACATCAGCGACGGAGAAATTTTGTATTCCATGATGTTGTCCTTGGGTCAGAAGCAATAAATAAATGAAAACATTAAGGTTGCGCCGCGCGCGCTTTGGCGGCGCTCATGCGCCCCGCCCGTTTCTGCAAGAAGCGCGCGCGGAAGAATTTCAGCGCCAGTACCACAATCAGCACCGCGCCCCACATCGCCAGGCTGAAATGCGGGCTGACGTTCATCAGATTCAGGCCGGTGGAAATCACCTGCAAAACAATCAGCGAGAGCACCACGCCCGCCACTTTGCCGAATCCGCCGTTGGGGTCGGTGCCGCCGAGAATGATGGCGAGAACCGTCAGCAGCAGGTAAGAATCGCCGTAGCCCATGCGCGCCGAATTGAAACGCGCCATCATGATCAGCCCGGCAATCACGCATAACATGCTGGAAATCACGTAGATGGCGATCAGCACGCGGTGGGTGTTCACGCCGCTGAAATGGGTGGCATTGATGTTGCTGCCGCTCATGTAAATGTATTTTCCAAGGCGTGTGCGCTCTAAGAACACCGCCACCAGTACCGCCGTCAGCAGGAAAATAATCAGCGGCGCAGGGATGCCGAGCAGCGTCTCTGCGCCGATGAAGCGCACGATGTCCGGCATGCCGCTGATCGCCGCGCCGCGTGAAAGGTAGATACCGACGCCGTTCACCATCGTCATGGTCGCCAGCGTCACCAGAATCGGATGCGCACCGACATAAGCCACCAGCGCACCGGTCAGCATGCCAATCACCAACGCCAGAATCATTGCGCCGACCAACGCCAGCGTCAGCCACACCGCCTGCATCGCCATGCTGGCATCCGGCGGCAGCCAGGTCAGAAACACCCAGGCCATCAGTAAGCTGGTCAGGTTAGCGGTGGCGATAATGCACAGGTTCAGGCCGCCGCTGAGGATCGGGATAAACATCGCCAGCGTCAGCAAACCGAGCTCCGGCAGCTGGAAGGCGACGCTCATGAAGGTGGCGTCACTGAAGAATCGCCCCGGCATGGCCAGACTGAAGCCGATGATCACCACCAGCAGCAACAGCGATAATCCGAGTGTCGTGCTATCTATTTTCAGGGAAGCGATTTTCAGGCGAGGCCGCGCATCGGGCTTCGCCTTAAGACTCACATTTTTGCTTTTTGCGAACATAGCGATTTTCCTCAGGCGAAGCCGACTTCGGTTTCTTTGCGTTTTTTATAATGAGTGACGGTGATGGCCGCGACGATCACCACACCTATGACGATGTTCATGAAGTAGCTGGAAACACCTATCAGGTTGAGACCGTTCTTCAGCACGCCAATCAGGAACACCCCCATCAGTGTGCCGACCACGCTGCCTTTGCCGCCATTGAGGCTGGCGCCGCCGAGTACCGCGGCGGCGAGGACGTCCAGTTCACCACCGACCAGCGCATTCGGCACCACTTCACCGACGCGATACACCTGCACCAGCCCGCCGATAGCCGCCATTGCGCCAAGATATCCGTAAGCGAAAAGATGAAGCAGACCGACACGGATCCCGATGCGGCGCGCTGATTCCTGATCGCCACCGACCGCAAACAGCTGCCGCCCGAGGTGCGTTTTGTTCAGCAGGATCCAGCTCAGCCCGGCGACGCCCAGCATTACCACCACCGGCAGGCCAATCTGATAATGCTGCTCGCCGACGCTGAACGGCAGTACCCGGATTGGCGTAGTCAGCCAGTCAGGCAGGTCGTACAGGCTGGTGCCGTTGGTCAGCCACATCAGCATCCCGAACAGCAGTGACTGCATACTGATGGTGACGATGATCGACACAATGCGCAGGCAGTAGATCAGAATCGCGTTGATCATCCCAAGCACGGTGCCGATGGCGACAGCCAGTAAAATGCTGCCCGCCGGGCTGCTCAGGCCAAAGTGGATCGCCAGCGTAGCGATGATGTACTGCACCACCGACGCCACCGCTGCAAAGGAAATGTCGATACCGCCGGTGACCAGCACCACAAACAGACCGAGCGCGAAAATGCCGCTGACGGCGTAGCTTTCAGTGAGATCCAGCAGGTTCTGTAAGGTTAGAAACTGGTTGGTGAGCAGGGAAAAAGTGACGATAACCACCAGCAATACCCAGGCCAGATAGCCTTCGTTGCTGGACGGGCGTAACCGGCTGAGCTTAAGCATTGACTGCCTCCGCAAGCTGTTGCTGAGTAATGCCGCGCGGCAGGTATTCACCTACCACCGTCCCTTCGCTGAAATGCAGCACGCGGTCACAGTTGAAATAGACTTCCGGGACTTCGTCAGAAATCAACAGGATCGAAATCCCCTCTTCCGCCAGCTGGTGGATCAGCTGATAGATGCTGGCTTTGGCACCGACATCCACGCCGACGGTCGGCGAATCGAGGATCAGAATTTTCGGCTGAGTCAGCACCCACTTCGCCAGCACGATTTTTTGCTGATTACCGCCGGACAGCGTAGAGATCGCCTGATCCGGATTGGCGACTTTGACGCCGAGTTTTTCGATCCACTGCTGAATGATCTTGTTTTTGCGGTATTCGTCGATCAGATGAAAACGGCTGCGTAGCTGATCCATGATCGCCAGCACCGTATTGTCACCGACCGACTGTTGCTGGATCAGGCCGAGCGTCAGCCGGTCTTCCGAGACGTAGCCGATGCCGGATTTAATGGCGTCTTCATGGCCGCGAAAACGTACCGGTTTGCTGTCGAGATACAGTTTGCCGCTGTCCGGTTTGGTCATCCCAAACAGGCTGAGCGCCAGTTCGGTACGCCCGGATCCGAGCAGGCCGCACAGGCCGAGCACTTCACCGGCGTGCAGTTTGAAACTGACATCGTGGTACTGGCCTTCGCGGGTGAGCTTGTCGGCTTCCAGCATGATGCGTTCATCATTCATGTTGGCGGCTTTCAGGCGGTAATCGAGTTTGAGGCCGGTCATCAGCTCGGTCAGACGTTCGCTGCTCACCTCAGAAGCCGGGAAAGTGCCGACTTTTTTGCCGTCGCGGATAACCGTCACGCTGTCGGAAATCTCCAGCACTTCGTCAAGGCGATGGCTGACGAAGACCACGCTGATACCTTTGTTTTTCAGATAATGCACGGTGCGCAGCAGCTGGTTGACTTCGGTTCGGGTCAGCGAGGCGGTGGGTTCATCCATAATAACCAGCCGCGCATCGGCAACCAGCGCGCGGCAAATCGCCACCTGTTGCCGCTGGGCAATCGGCAGCGTCGAGACTTTACTGTCGAGATTTAAGCTGTAATTCAGTTCGGTGAGAATGCGCTGTGCGGTCTCCCGCAAGCGTGACGGGCGATACCACCCCATCAGCCCGTGCAGGTTGTGGTCGAATGCGATGTTTTCGGCGACGCTCAGGTTAGGGAACAACGAAAGATCCTGATAAATCACCTGAACGCCAAACTGCCGCGCCTGATCCGGAGACAGCTTGCTAAAACGCTGGCTGCCCTGCGAAGGGGAGCTGAGCGTGATCTGGCAGCCGTTATCCGGCTGATAAACCCCCGAGATCACTTTGATCAACGTACTTTTTCCGCAGCCGTTGGTGCCCGCCAGGCAGTGAACTTCGCCCGGCATCAGCCGCAGGGAGATATCGTTGAGCGCACGCTGTCCGCCAAAGGTCACCGACAGATTCTGTACATCAATCAGCGGTTCGTTGTCTGTTTGAATGATCTCGGAGATTGCCATGATTACAGCCCCATTTTGACCAGTTTCGGCAGGTTGGCTTTGTCCAGACTTTCGGTTTTGTTACCCAGAATGGTGTGCGTGGCGTCATCTACTTTGACTTTGCCCATGCCTTCAATGGTCATGCCGTCAGTGATTTTTTCACCTTTTTCCAACTTTTCGGCGATGCGTACGAAGACTTCACCGGCGACCATCGGATTCCAGATAAAGCCGCCTTTGATGGCACCGGCTTTGACCAGACTGGCGCCCTGTCCCGGACTGAACGGTCCGAATACGCAGATATCGTCCGTTTTGCCGCGGTTAAGCACCGCACGCCCTGCACCGATCGGGCCTTGTGAACCGATCGCCAGAATGCCTTTCAGGTTGGCGTCTTTGGACATCAGATCATTGGTGGTACGGATGCTGTCGTCGAGGGATTCACCGACGCCAAACTTGTCACCGACCAGGTGCATATTCGGGTAGTGCTCTTTCTGATAATTGATGGCGGCATCGGCCCATTTCTGATGCAGCGGCACCGTTAAGCTGCCGACGTACACCGCGTAATCGCCCTTCTCTTTCATGCACTGTGCGAGGGCGACCATGTGCGTAATGCCGTGCTGGGTGGCATCGACCATTTCAAAATCCCAGTCGGCGTATTTCTGATCCGGGGATTCATGGACGATGACTTTGATCCCTGCGTCGTGGGCGCGTTTCAGCACCGGTTCGAGCACGCGGGCATCGTTAGGCACCACGCCAATCACATCCACTTTTTGCGCAATCAGATCTTCAATGGCGCGCACCTGCAATGCCGGATCGGCGCTGGTCGGCCCGACCTGCCAGGCGTCGATCCCGCGTTTGGCCGCTTCACTTTTGATCCCGGCCTCCATCGCGTTGAACCAGGCGTTACCGCCGACTTTCACCACCACGCCCATGCGGATTTTGTCGGCGGCGTGGGCTGACAGGGACAACATGGCTGTGGCAAACAGGCAGGCAAGAACGGATTTCTTGATCATGTTTTCTCTCCAAAGAGGTTCAGTTATTTGCCGCAGCGAGAGGGCCGTTGCGGCTGTTTTTAGTTTTTTTCTGTAGGGGTGAAGGAGAAACCTCAATTACGTTGACGTTGCTCCAGGCCAGTTCCTGTCGGAATTCTTCATCCTCGAGATGGTCTGTTATCAGTGTGTCTATTTCCCGGTAGTGGCAGATCCGCGCAAAAGAGCGCCGGCCGAATTTGCTGGCATCGGCCAGCAAAATTTTGTGCTCGGAGGAAAGCAGCATTTGCTGTTTCAGCCGTGCGTGATGCTCGTTACTTTCACGGATACCGCCTTCGTGGCTGATGCCGTGACAGGAGAAAAACAGTTTGTTGATCACGAACTCTTTCAGCATTTGTTCGGCGAGTACGCCGACAAAATCCTCATACTTCGCCGAATACTCGCCGCCCAGCCCGATAACCCGCACATTGGCTTTCACCGCCAGCGTCTGGATGATGTGCACCGAGTTGGTCAACACCACCAGCTGGATGTCTGGCAACTGCCGGGCCAGAAACCAGCTGCTTGAGCTGCTGTCGAGCAGCAAACAATCGCCGGGATTAATCAGCTGCAACGCGCGCTTGGCGATGCGGGTTTTGCTGTCGGGGGACTGGTTACTGCGATCGCGAAACGATTCTCCCTGCTCAATCTGCGACGGCACCGAGGCTGTCCCGGACGCCGCATGTTGGGCAAATACCGCGCCGCCATGACTGCGTTGCAAAATCCCGCGCCTTTCCAGCAGTGCCAGATCGCGCCGCGCAGTCTCCAGAGAGATGCGGCATAACTGCGCCACTTCCTGTACCAGAATGCGTCCGCGCTGGCTGAGGATTTCAGTGATAAAACGATGGCGTTCTACAGGCAGCATGTGGTGATTCCTCTTTCCCGATGTCAATTAGGATACGCAGCCAGATGCTTACGGAATGCGCAGTGCCTCAAAAGCGACCGCGTGCATTTTTCGCCGCTGTCGTCATGTGATAGTTGTCACGAAAAGATGAGAAGAGATGAAATGTTAAAGTTTGGATCTGTGGCGGGAACGGCATTAAATCGTCATTCAGGCTGCAACAAGACAGCAACAGTTTTGCAAACGGTCACAATTCCTCGTGCGCTCCAGTGACCGCATGTGACCGTTTGTGTTGTTTTGACCGTTTGGGAATAAAAAAAGCACCCGCAGGTGCTTTTGACGTTTCTCAGGGGGGATTATTTTCCGCCTGCCAGCTCCAGAAAACTGCCGGTCACGTAGGAGGCTGAATCCGACAACAACCAGCAAATCGCCTGCGCGACTTCTTCCGGCTGACCTCCGCGCTGCATCGGCAAACTGGTTTTCACGCGATCCACCCGCCCCGGCTCACCGCCGCTGGCGTGAATGTCGGTGTAGATCAAACCGGGGCGCACGCAATTAACACGTATACCGCAGGCCGCCACTTCCAGTGCCAGACCGGTGGTCAGGGTATCAACCGCGCCTTTCGATGCCGCGTAATCCACATATTCACCCGGTGCGCCCAGCCGGGAGGCCGCTGAGGAAACATTCACAATCGCCCCGCCCTTTCCACCATGACGATGCGACATAATTTTCACTGCCTCGCGACAGCACAGGAAATAGCCGGTCACGTTGGTAGACAGCACATGGTTGATCCGCTCAGCGGTGAGATTTTCGATGGTCGATTGCTGGAACAGAATCCCGGCGTTATTGACCAGTGCGGTAACCGGGCCGAGTTCATTGGTTAACCGCTGGAACATGGCCACAACCTGCGTCTCTTCAGCGATATCGGCTTGCAGAGCCATTGCCCTTCCGCCGTTGGCGGTGATCTGGTTGACGACATCCTGCGCGGCAGCTTCATTATTGATGTAATTGACGCCGACGGCGTAACCTTGTTCGGCGAGTAATATCGCCGTGGCACGGCCGATGCCGCGGCTGGCACCGGTAACTAACGCTACGCTTTTCATGGGTAACTCCATAGGGGAAGGTAAGCAAATCATAGAGGGGATGGTTTCAATGACAACTTTGGCTTTGACTTTGGCTTTAATTTCAAGGTCAATACCTTGGGCTCGCCGCTCAAACTGGCCTTAAGGGGGGCTTATCACCGCCCCCACTTAAGAATCCCAGGCTCTTTAAAACATGTGCCATGCAAACCGGCTATGTTTCAGCGGCTTTCGCTATTGCTGCAAAATCCCGCCGCTACGCGGTTCCCTACGGTCGGGTTACAACTTCACCCACTCTGATCATTTCAAAAAAACAGATAATTGCTCAATCCAGATTTCTATTAAAAATGGCGAGATGGCGCAATCAAAAAATCCTGCTGAACGGAGCGGCTTCGAGACCATAGGCTCGAAGACCGAGAGAAGGCACCGCACAGCGGCAGGGTTTTGCGCCACACGCGGAAGTACAAGAACACGTCCATCGGCCTGGCGATAGCGCGTGTTTTAAAGAGCCGGAGATTCTTAAGAGGCGCGGCGACAGGCGCCTCTTAAGGCCGGTTTGGGTGGCAACCCAAGGTCTTGACCTTAAACCCGGTTCGGGTGGCGAGCCCAAACTGACCTTAAGGCCGGTTTGGGTCGCAACCCAAAGGGTTTAATTACTCGTAATCACTCATCGGCACACATGAGCAGAACAAGTTTCTGTCTCCGTACACGTCATCCAGACGCTTCACCGCTGGCCAGTATTTATTCTCACTGCCTGCCGGGAAGACTGCCAGTTCGCGTGTATACGGATGAGTCCACTCACTGACCAGCTCGTCCTGCACGTGCGGAGCATTCACCAGCGGGTTATCAGCCAGCGGCCATTCGCCTTTGGCGACGCTGTCGATTTCACCACGGATGGCCAGCAGCGCGTCGATAAAGCGATCCAGCTCGACTTTGCTTTCTGATTCGGTTGGCTCAACCATCAGCGTACCGGCAACCGGGAAGGACATGGTCGGAGCGTGGAAGCCGTAGTCGATCAGACGCTTGGCTATGTCCATTTCACTGATGCCGGTGGCTTCTTTCAGCGGTCGGATGTCCAGAATACATTCGTGCGCCACGCGACCATCGCGGCCGGTGTAGAGCACCGGATAAGCATCTTTCAGACGGATGGCAATGTAGTTAGCGTTCAGGATCGCAACCTGGCTGGCCTGTTTCAGGCCTTCCGCGCCCATCATGCGGATGTACATCCAGCTGATTGGCAGGATGGAGGCGCTGCCGAACGGTGCGGCGGAAACCGCGCCGTTTTGCGTCAGGACGCCGTCAATCTGTACTACGCTGTGACCCGGTACAAACGGCGCCAGATGCGCTTTCACGCCGATAGGGCCCATGCCCGGACCACCGCCGCCGTGTGGGATACAGAAGGTTTTATGCAAGTTAAGGTGCGAAACGTCCGCGCCGATATAACCTGGCGTGGTGATGCCGACCTGTGCGTTCATGTTAGCGCCGTCGAGGTAAACCTGACCGCCGTACTGATGAACAATCTGGCAAACTTCGCGGATGGTTTCTTCGTAAACGCCGTGCGTAGACGGGTACGTCACCATGATACAAGACAGCGCATCGCCCGCCTGCGCCGCTTTCTCACGCAGATCGCTCAGATCGATATTGCCCTGTTTGTCGCAGGCAACCACCACCACCGTCATACTCGCCATCTGTGCTGACGCCGGGTTGGTACCGTGCGCGGAACTTGGGATCAGGCAAATGTGACGGCTGCTTTCGTTACGGCTTTCGTGGTAACGGCGGATTGCCAGCAGACCGGCGTATTCGCCCTGCGCACCAGAGTTCGGCTGCATACAGACGGCATCGTAACCGGTCAGTTGCACCAGCCACTGTGACAGCTGACCAATCATTTGCTGATAACCGGCGGCCTGTTCAGTCGGGCAGAACGGGTGCAGTTCAGCGAATTCCGGCCAGGTGATTGGGATCATCTCGGCGGCGGCATTCAGTTTCATGGTACAGGAGCCCAGCGGGATCATCGCCTGATTCAGCGCCAGATCCTTTTTCTCCAGACGGTGCATATAACGCA
Organism: Rahnella sp. 1L-D-7-B-C2; assembly: GCF_057290995.1. NCBI lineage: Bacteria > Pseudomonadati > Pseudomonadota > Gammaproteobacteria > Enterobacterales > Yersiniaceae > Rahnella > Rahnella sp. 1L-D-7-B-C2. Next base: position 34,441 of record NZ_JBXAVQ010000008.1, read on the forward strand.
TCATCTCGGTTTCGCTGTGGTACTGATTGAATACCGGATGTGTCAGGATCGGATCCACGCGCAGCATCGCGGCAGGAATTGAGTTACTGTCGGTTGAGACGGCTTTATCGAGTTTATCGATATCCAGACCGTTGTCGTCACCCAGCAGGGCAGCAAACAGGATCTGCACGTCTTCGCGCGATGTGGCTTCATCAAGCGTCACTCCGACCGCACCGTGAATATCGGTACGCAGGTTCAGACCGAAGCTCAGCGCGCGTTCCAGCACGGCGGCCTTGTCTTTCACTTCCACGGTCAGGGTATCGAACCAGGTATTGTGACGCAGGGTCAGACCGCCCTGTTTCAGGCCAGTGGCCAGAATGTCGGTCAGGCGGTGAATGCGTGAGGCAATGCGTTTCAGGCCTTCTGGGCCGTGGAATACCGCATACAGGCTGGCGATGTTGGCCAGTAAAACCTGCGAGGTACAGATGTTGGAGTTGGCTTTTTCGCGGCGGATATGTTGCTCGCGGGTCTGCATCGCCATGCGCAGTGCGGTTTTACCTGCAGCATCGCGGGAAACGCCGATAATGCGGCCCGGCATCGAGCGTTTGAAATCATCAATACAGGCGAAGAAGGCCGCGTGCGGGCCGCCGTAACCCATTGGCACGCCAAAACGCTGTGCCGAACCAAAGACTACATCCGCGCCCTGCTTGCCCGGCGCGGTCAGCGTCACCAGTGCCATAATGTCAGCGGCAACGCTGGTGATAATTTTACGGGATTTTAGTTCAGCCAGCAGCGCGCTGTAATTATGAACTTCACCTGTGGTACCGACCTGCTGTAACAGCACGCCGAACACGCCTTCAAGATCCAGTACCTTCTCAGCTTTATCGACAATGATGTCGAAGCCAAAGGTTTCAGCACGGGTGCGAACTACGTCCAGAGTTTGCGGGTGTACATCGTCAGCCACAAAGAAACGGTTGGCGTTTTTCAGTTTGCTGGCGCGTTTTGCCAGCGCCATCGCTTCAGCCGCGGCGGTCGCTTCATCAAGCAATGAAGCCGAAGCCAGATCAAGACCGGTCAGATCCAGCGTCAGCTGCTGGAAGTTCAGCAGTGATTCCAGACGCCCCTGCGACACCTCGGGTTGATACGGCGTGTACGCGGTGTACCAGCCCGGATTTTCCAGCATATTGCGCAGGATAACCGGCGGCGTCAGCACCGCGCTATAACCCATACCGATGTAGGATTTGTAGCGCTGATTCTGGCTGGCAATGGCTTTAAGCTCAGCCAGCGCCTGATGTTCGGTTACGGCATCGCCGACGGCCGGTGGCCCCGGCAACTGAATATCGACCGGAACGATCTGCTGGACCAGGGCATTTAACGAACCGGCACCGACCGTCTCCAGCATGTCTTGCTGCTGCTGAGAAGACGGACCAATGTGGCGGCCGATAAACGCTTCGCTGTGTTCGAGTTGGCTGAGAGTCTGAGTCATTTGCTACGCATTCCTGAAATCTGCTGGAGGTGTCTTGGGATACTGACAAAAGCTACGGGTGTTGAATGCGCCCCGCAAACGGGTTGCGAGGCGATCGTGCAGTCTTACTTATTCGTCGATCGAGGAACCATAGGCTGCTGCATCAAGCAGGTTAGCCAGTTCGGCTTCGTCTGACGCTTTAATCTGGAACAGGAAACCGGCACCGTATGGCTCGCTGTTCACCAGCTCAGGGGAGCCTTCCAGCTCGCCGTTCACCGCGATGATTTCGCCACTGATCGGGGAGTAAATATCGGAAGCCGCTTTCACGGATTCTGCCACGGCGCAGTCTTCGCCAGCGGCCACTTCACGGCCGACTTCTGGCAGATCAACAAACACCATGTCGCCCAGTAATTCCTGTGCGTGTTCGGTGATGCCCACGGTGTAAACGCCGTTGCCTTCTGAACGCACCCATTCGTGGGAAGAGGCATATTTCAACTCTGCGGGAACATTGCTCATTAATAATCTCCTGAAAATGTTTTTAAATTTTTGTGTTCAATTCAATCGGATGGGTTACTGCGCCAGCGGTTTACCGTTGCGGACAAAGCCCGGTTTGGTGACTTTTACCGGCATCTCACGGTTACGAATTTGCACAATCGCCTGCTCGCCGATGCCTGCCGGAACGCGCGCCAGCGCGATGCTATAGCCCAGCGTCGGGGAGAATGAACCGCTGGTGATCACGCCTTGTTGGGTGTTGCCTGCGGCGTCGGTGAAATGCACCGGCAGTTCGTTACGCAATACGCCCTTTTCGGTCATTACCAGACCGACCAGCTGTTCAGTGCCCTGCTCGCGCTGCCTTTCCAGCGCTTCACGGCCAATAAAATTGCGGTCTTCCGGTGCCCAGGCGATGGTCCAGCCCATGTTGGCCGCCAGCGGTGAAACGCCTTCATCCATTTCCTGGCCGTAAAGGTTCATACCCGCTTCCAGACGCAGCGTGTCACGCGCGCCAAGCCCCGCAGGCTTCACGCCCGCCGCCAGCAATTTCTGCCAGAAATCTGCGACCTGTTCTTGCGGCAGTGCGATTTCATAGCCCGCTTCACCGGTATAGCCGGTGGTCGCGATAAACAGATCGCCCGCCTGTACGCCGAAGAACGGCTTCATGCCCGCGACAGCTTGTTTTTGTTCAGCGGTGAATAAGGTTTCGGCTTTTTCTTTCGCCTGCGGCCCCTGAACGGCCACCAGCGCTAAATCATCACGCACGGTCAGTTCGACGCCGTACGGTTCTGCATGCTGCGAAATCCATGCCAGATCTTTCTCGCGGGTCGCGGAGTTCACCACCAGGCGGAAATAATCTTCGGTAAGGAAATAAACAATCAGGTCATCAATCACGCCACCCGACGCGTTAAGCATGCCGGTGTACAGCGCTTTGCCAGGAACGGTGAGTTTGGCGACATCGTTCGCCAGCAGGTAACGGAGGAATTCACGGGTACGGGCACCGCGGAGATCAACAATGGTCATGTGGGAGACGTCGAACATGCCGGCATCCTGGCGCACAACGTGGTGTTCATCCAGCTGGGAGCCATAATGCAAAGGCATCATCCAGCCGTGGAAATCGACCATACGCGCACCGCACGCGACGTGTTGTTCAAAAAGCTGAGTCTGCTTAACCATCTTATTCCTCATGACGAAAAGGCTGCCTGAAAAAGTCGAAATTCGCAGGGAGCGCAAACGATACCCTTTACCTGAACTTACCACCGAATCCCCCTGCTAACCATAAGATAAAATATGCAGAGCAAAGGGAATGTCAGTTAATTAGCAGGGGCATTGTGCAGAGTTTTTGACTGGGAAAATGGGGTTTGTGGCGCAAAATCTACAAATAAACAGCAAAAATATCGACGTTATATAACGACAAGGCCGGATTTCTCACCATTTGCAGAATGAGAAATCCGGCCACGGATTAGAAAATGTAATGGAAAAACTGAGCTGAAATTAGATTATTTCAATCGAAGCGGATCGTCATGCAACCATTCGGGTAAATCGTTCAGCCCCATAGCCTGACGCACTAATTTAGGTTTTACGCCCGGCAGAGAATCAGCCAGCGTCAGGCCGATGTCGCGCAGGAGTTTCTTTGCCGGATTGTCACCGGCAAACAGTTCGCGAAATCCCTGCATTCCGGCTAGCATCAGTGCTGCACTATGCTTGCGTCGGCGCTCGTAGCGGCGCAGATACATGTGCTGTCCGAAATCTTTGCCCTCTTTTTGCAGGCGTCTGATCTCAGATGCCAGCTCGGCCGCATCCATAAAGCCTAAGTTGACGCCCTGCCCGGCCAGCGGATGCACGGTGTGCGCCGCATCCCCCACCAGCGCCAGACGCTGTCCGGCAAAGCTGCGGGCATAACGACCAGTCAGCGGGAAGGTCTGACGTTCGCTTTCCACGCTACAGATGCCCAGACGCAGATCGAAAGTGCTGGCGAGAATTTTGTTGAATTCTTCCGGTGCCAGTCCGTGCAGTCGCTGTGCTTCATCCGGCGAAACGGACCAGACGATCGAAGATAAATGCGCATCGGCCAGCGGCAGAAAGGCCAGAATGCCATCGCCGTGAAAGACCTGTCGTGCAACAGACTGGTGCGGCTCTTCGGTGCGAATGGTCGCCACCAGTGCATGATGGCGGTAATCCCAGAATGTCAACGGGATATCGGCGTGCTGACGAAGCCACGACTGTGCGCCGTCTGCGCCAACGACTAAGCGCGCGCTCATCTGGCGTTCGTCACTAAGCGTGATAAAGGCGTCGTTTTCGCCCCACGCGACGTTTTTCAGCGTAGCGGGTGCCAGCAGGGTGATATCAGAGGATTTCTCCGCCTGTTGCCATAACGCGCGGTGGATCACCTGATTCTCAATGATGTGACCGAGATGGCTGAATCCGTATTCTTCACCACGGAACGCGATTTTGCCGAAGCTATCGCGATCCCAGACTTCCATCCCCTGATAGGCATTGGCGCGCTGCGCGGTGATATTGTCCCAGACACCGATATATTTCAGTAAACGCTCACTGGCGGCATTGATGGCTGAAACACGCAGTCCCGGTTGTTCCGGCAAAGGAGAATCGAGATCCGGCTGTTGGCTTTCAAGCACCGCAACGCGCAATCCGCTGCCCTGTAATCCGCACGCCAGCGCCAGACCAACCATCCCGCCCCCGGCGATAACCACATCAAAAGATTGCATAATTTTTCCTGTAAGGATCAAAGGCTCAACGGTCAACCCAGCCTAAAGTCCTGCGTGTAAAAGCATCGCGCAGCGGCGTAATACCTTCCATCGCCATTAAACCCAGATTACGTCCGACCATTAATGGCAGCCAGCGATTAGCGAATAAGTGGATCAGACCATCGGTCACGCCGACGGTAGCCTGCTGATCGGGCTGACGGCGCTGCTGGTATTCACTCAGCACGCGATAACTGCCGACGTCGGTTCCGTGCGCGCAAGCATTTGCCAGCGTTTCCGCCAGCGTCATCACGTCACGCAAACCAAGATTAAAGCCCTGTCCGGCGATCGGATGCAGCGTCTGGGCGGCATTGCCAACCAGCGCCAGACGGTGGCTGATATGACTGTTGGCTTTCTGTAATTGCAGCGGATAGCTAAAGCGCTTGCCAGCCTGTTTCATCGTGCCCAGACGCCAGCCAAAGGCTTTTTGCAGTTCACTGAGAAATTGCGCTTCGCTCCAGCCATCGATTTCAGCTTTGGCCTCACGTGGATGGCACCACACCAGCGAGCTGCGCCCGTCGGACATCGGTAATAAGGCCAGCGGACCGTGTTGTGTAAAGCGTTCGAATGCGCGGCCACGATGCGGTTCAGACGTTGCGACATTGGTGATGACCGCAATCTGACCGTAGTCTTCACGCTGCCAGCCAATATTACAGGCCTTCGCCAGCGAAGAGTGGGAACCGTCGGCGGCGACCAGCAGCTGTGCGGTCAGTGATTCACCGCTATCCAGCGAGACGCTGGCAGAATCTGCAGTCCTTGCGATATCAACGACTTTAGCCGGGCAATGCAACGTGACACCCGGAGCCGCCTTCAGGAGTGCAAACAGACGTTTGCCGACTTCATGCAGCTCAACCACCTGCCCTAATGCTTCAACGCCGTAATGCGCGGCATTGAGATGCACAAAGGCCGCATGGCCACGATCGCTGACGTGGATATCACGGATCGGCGTGGCGATTTTTGCCAGTGCCGGCCAGATGCCTACGCGAGCAAGCTGCTGACAAGTCCCCTGCGCCAGCGCTATCGAACGGGCATCAAACCCCGGATGCCCGTGATTTTCCGGCGCAGTGGCTTCCACCAGATGCACTGCCAGACGCCCTTGCGTCAGCGCGGAAATCGCCAGCGCCAGTGTGGCACCGGTCATTCCGCCGCCAACAATCACTATGCTCATAGACAAACGTTGCTCATATTATTTACGTGCCGCCGCCATCAAGGCTTCAATATCGTCAGCTTCTTTCACTACGTCGCCGGTCAGAATTTCAATACCGGTTGCGGTGATCAGGATGTCGTCTTCGATACGAATACCGATGCCGCGATAGGCCTCGGGTACATCAGCATCCGGCGCAATGTACAAACCGGGTTCGACGGTCAGTACCATCCCAGGTTCCAGCGTACGGCTACGGTCAACCGAACCATAATGGCCGACGTCATGCACATCCAGCCCCAGCCAGTGGGACAGGCCGTGCATGAAGAACTGGCGGTGCGCCTGCTCGGCATAGAGTGTCTCAACGTCGCCTTTCATCACGCCCAATTTAACCAGACCTTCGATCATCACGCGGACAGCCGCTTCGGTGGCGGCCTGAATGCTGCTGCCCGGTTTAAGCACTTCCAGTGCTTTATATTCTGACGCCAGCACGATGTCATAGATTTCGCGCTGTGCTTTACTGAATTTGCCGTTCACCGGGAAGGTACGGGTAATGTCACCGGCGTAGCCTTTGTATTCACAACCGGCGTCGATCAACACCAAATCACCGTCGCGCAGCTCACACTCGTTTTCGGTGTAATGCAAAATACAGGCATTTTCACCACCGCCGACAATAGTGTTGTAGGAAGGATAACGTGCACCGTGACGGGTAAATTCGTGATGAATTTCACCTTCAAGGTGATATTCGAACATCCCAGGACGGCATTTTTCCATCGCACGGGTATGGGCCAGCGCGGTGATTTGTCCGGCGCGACGCATAATGCTGATTTCTTCGGCGGATTTGAACAGGCGCAGATCGTGAACCCACGGACGCCAGTCAGTCACCGTGGCCGGAGCGGAGAAGTTCTGGCGAAAACCTTTGCGCAGTTTGTCCATCGCACGATTAACGATTTCATCGGCGTAGGCGTATTCGCCCTGAGCGTGGTACACCACGTCCAGGCCGTTAAGCAGCAGATGCAGTTGCTGGTTGATGTCGCTGAACGGCAGCGCTTTGGTAACGCCGAGCTTCGCCGGTGCCGCATCCTGGCCGAGACGACGGCCAAACCAGATTTCAGCAGTGAGATCGCGCACGCGGTTGAACAGCACGCTGTGGTTGTGGTTCTCGTCACTTTTCACCAGAATCAGCACGGCTTCCGGTTCGTTGAAACCGGTGAAATACCAGAAATCGCTGTTCTGACGATACGGGTATTCACTGTCAGCGCTGCGCGGCACTTCGGGTGCTGCAAAAATCACGGCGGCGCTGCCTGGTGCCATCTTGGCTAAAAGTGCCTGACGACGATTCTCAAATTCTTGCTGAGTCATCTCACCTGCTCTCCTGAAATCGTTTTAATTTATTGTGTTAAGAACAATACTTGCTAAGAACAATTCATGAAAAACTTAATGCAATGTACGCGGATTTTCCGGGGCGGTTGGCAGGCTATGGCCAAATTCACCAAAGCACAGGATGGCTGCCACGCGGACGTACTCCACCACTTCTTCTAAAGACTGCGCCAATTGTTCCTGATCTTCATCTTCGTCGTAGCCTAATTGCGCGATGCTACGCAAATCGTCGATGGCTTCGCCGACTTCGCCTTTCACTTTAGCGAGTTTGGGCTGCATCATGCCGAGACCCAGCAGGAAATGGTTGACCCAGCCCGCCAGCGCGTCGGCGCGCTCGAAGATGCTTTTATCATCATCAGGCATCATGATTTTGAATTCGAAACTGTCATCTTCCAGAGTATCTGATGTCACTTTACGCAGTTGCTGTAGCAAATCGGCCAGCGTGTGCGGGAAGGCCATGCCTTCATTAGTCAGATCATGCACCAGCGTTAACCAGCTACCGTCGCGGTTGCCACCGCACAGTAAACCACTGATCAACCCGTGCATTTCTGCTGCGGTCAAAGCAACCGATTGTTGTTTCAGGTTTTGATCCAACGAATCGTAAGTTGGGTAAGTATTCTCAATAGACATGCGCATTCGCCATCGTTGGCTGGATAAGTTCGTGTTATGCTACCACCAAGGTCTGTCGTAGTACCAGATTAGCAGCCTGTCTCAGGCACACTGAGGGTTGAATAACTCACTCTGAACAATCGGGCAGCAGTCAGTCAGCCACGGGGTTGTAACCTGGTATTGAGATAGTTATAGTGGCGCCCGCTTCCAACATCCTGCGCCAGGTCGTAGTGGTCACGTTGGGGCGGACGAATAAATTAGCAGGAAGGTGGCATGTCTGCACAACCAGTAGATATTCAAATTTTTGGTCGCTCTTTACGGGTGAATTGTCCGCCAGAACAACAGGAAGCACTGAATCTGGCAGCTGAAGATCTTAATCAGCGGTTGCAAGATCTGAAAGTTCGCACTAGAGTCACCAATACAGAGCAACTGGTTTTCATCGCGGCATTGAACGTATGTCACGAACTTGCTCAGGAAAGGTTGAAAACTCGCGATTACGCATCCAATATGGAACAACGTATCCGGATGCTGCAACAAACCATCGAGCAGGCACTGCTCGAACAAGGCCGGATCTCTGAACGTGAAGGGGCGCCTTTCGAATAACACACGTTGCTGATTTGCTGGTCACAGGCAGTCAGAAACGGTAAAAAATTTCTCTGAGATGTTCGCCAGCGGGCCCGTCCCCTGAGCCGATAATTAGTACCAACAGAATGTGATGATCCGCAATCGGTGCGCATGCTCGGTCCGTCCGAGAAGCCTAAAGATTGCGACAGCACGTTCACCTTGAACCATGGGTTCAAGGGTTACAGCCTGCGACGGCATCTCGGAGATTCCCCTTTCTTTTCGGTACATTCCTTTCTGGTTCATGTATCTATGTTGCACACACCGTTGCACACACCTCAGTTCGCTTCAGCCAGACAACAACTTCGCACCGAAATACGCCAACGCAGAAAAAATCTGACTCCTGAACAGCAAACTCATTTTGCCCTTCAGGCCGCAGAACGCGTTGCGTCACATCCTAACATCCGCTCTGCGACGACTGTTTCCGTATTTCTGTCTTTTGACGGAGAACTGGACACCGCACCGCTGATTCAGCGTTTATGGCAAGAGGGCAAACAGCTGTGCCTGCCGGTGTTGCATCCGTTTTCATCTCATCATCTGCTGTTTCTGCGCTATACGCCGCAAACACCGCTTGTACGTAATCGTCTTAAAATTCTCGAACCACGGCTGGACGTCACACAGGTTCTTCCCCTCGCGCAGCTGGATATTATCCTGACACCGCTGGTGGCGTTCGATAACCACGGCCAGCGCCTGGGCATGGGCGGCGGTTTTTATGACCGTACGCTGGAGCACTGGCAGAACGGCGGGCCTTATCCGATTGGTTTAGCCCATGATTGCCAGAAAGTAGAGGAGTTACCGGTTGAGCACTGGGATGTGCCATTGCCGGAAGTGATTACGCCGGGCAACGTCTGGACGTGGTAATGCTCACTTCCTTCTGTTTATCTCTCTAAAAACCAAAGTATGTTGTAACTAACATTGTATAAAGTGCCTAAATGCGTTCAAGATCCATTTCAAATAACTGAAAAGTAATGTTTTTAGAGTTTATACATACCGTTACACGCCGAAACCAATCACTCACGGACAATCGAGTTCGACGCGCCTATTATCCTTTCATCGGCCCCGCAGTGGGGTAGACACATAAACTAAAAATCCTTGAGGAATTAACGATGAAAAAAGTATTAGCTCTGGTTGTAGCCGCTGCAATGGGCCTGTCTTCTGTCGCTTTCGCTGCTGAAACAACAGCAACTCCGGCGCCTGCTGCCACCGCAACAACGGCCGCACCTGCCGCCAAGCACGTAACTAAACACAAGACTCACAAGAAAGTTGCTCAGAAAGCGCAAGCGACTAAGAAACACGTAAAACACGCTAAGAAAGCCGCACCGGTTGCTCAGAAAGCCCAGGCTGCTAAAAAACCTGTAAAACACGCTAAGAAAGCAGCGCCGGTTGCTCAGAAAGCCCAGGCTGCTAAAAAACCTGTAAAACACGTTAAGAAAGCAGCGCCGGTTGCTCAGAAAGCTCAGGCTGCTAAAAAACACGTGAAACACGCTAAGAAAGCAGCACCGGTTGCTCAGAAAGCCCAGGCTGCTAAAAAACACGTAAAACACGCTAAGAAAGCGGCTCCTGCTGCAAAAGCAACACCAGCTGCATAAGTCTGACTAAGATTTCCGGGTGAGTGCCTTCACTGACCCGGTATCCAGACTGATAATCTGACACCCGGTCCGCCGGGTGTTTTTTTATCCATTTTCTGCCCTGAGGTACCGCAAGATGCTGCGACGCTACCAGTTCGAAATCACCTTTTCCTCTCTGATCCTCTGCGGCCTGATCGCCCTGCTTCTTCTGATGAGATTTTGAATTGTCGTTAGAGGGCCCACGAAACCCAAAACTCCCTGATACCAGACAAAAAAAACCGCCTTTCGGCGGCCTGGTTGTTTCAGCTGATGCGATCAGTAAAGCAGACGGGCACGAATCGTTCCCGGAATGGCCTTCATCAGTTGCAGCGCGGTAGTCAGCGTCGCGATATCCGTTTCTGCATCAATCACCACATACCCAATTTCAGGGCTGGTTTGCAGGTACTGTGCTGCAATGTTGATCCCCTGCTCGGCGAAAATCTGGTTGATGCTGGTCAGCACGCCCGGACGGTTTTCGTGGATATGCAGCAAACGGCTGGCTTTCTCGGTGTGTGCCGGCAAAGACGCTTCCGGAAAGTTAACCGCTGACAATGTAGAACCATTATCAGAGTATTTAGACAGTTTACCTGCCACTTCCAGACCGATACCTTCCTGCGCTTCCATGGTGGAGCCACCGATATGCGGTGTCAGCAGCACGTTGTCGAACTCACACAGCGGTGAATTGAACGGATCGCTGTTGGTCGCCGGTTCTTCCGGGAAGACATCGATCGCCGCACCAGACAGATGTTTGCTGCGCAGTGCGTTGCATAACGCAGGAATGTCGATCACGGTGCCGCGTGACGCATTGATCAGCAGTGCGCCCGGCTTCATCTGCGACAGCTGCACTTCAGAAATCATGTCTTTGGTGTTGCGGGTTTCGGGCACGTGCAGCGTCACAACGTCGCTGGTGTTGAGCAGTTCTTCCAGAGAAGCAATCGGCTGCGCATTCCCTAACGGCAATTTGCTTTCGATGTCGTAATAGAAGACACGCATCCCCAGGCTTTCCGCCAGAATACCCAGCTGTGTGCCGATATGGCCGTAACCGATGATCCCCAGACGTTTCCCGCGCGCTTCGAACGAACCGACAGCCAGTTTGTTCCAGATGCCGCGGTGGGCCTTTGCGTTCGCTTCAGGAATGCCGCGCATCATCAGCAACATTTCGCCCAGCACCATTTCGGCAACCGAACGGGTGTTAGAGAACGGTGCGTTAAAGACCGGAATACCGCGACGCGTGGCTGCTTTCAGATCAACCTGATTGGTGCCGATACAGAAACACCCCACAGCCACCAGTTTTTCTGCTGCCTGGAAAACTTCTTCGGTCAGCTGAGTACGCGATCGGAGCCCAACAAAGTGCGCATCACGGATCGACTCTTTCAGCGATTCCGTATCCAAAGCACCTTTGTGAAATTCAATATTGGTGTAGCCCGCTGCACGGAGGGTATCAACCGCACTTTGGTGGACGCCTTCCACTAACAAAAATTTAATCTTGTCTTTCTCAAGTGATACTTTTGCCATTTCCCGACCCTATAATTTTCTGGCTGAATTCGAACTGCGAGGTGATTACTCACAGCCAACATAACAAAAAATCCGCCATCATCAATACAAACGATTGCCTGACCGGTAGCAGAAGGCTCACCGTGACAGAGGGTTTTTAGCATTTCATGCTGGTTAGATTTTACTGCGCCAAACGTTCAGGAGGAGATTATCGGAAATGTGACATAAGTCACCGAATTCAGGCTTTTGAAGAAAAGATGATTCAGTCAGAAAATTATCATCTTCATAACATTGCGTTATGACAGACGTGTGTCTGGCTGCCTTTAACACAGCAGCCAGATCTTCTGCTTATCGCTGAGTTATTTCAGCGTAACAGTTTTAACGCCTTCCGAAGTGCCGACCAGCGCAACATCCGCGCCACGGTTAGCAAACAGACCGACGGTCACGACTCCGGCAATATTGTTGATCTTATTTTCCATCGCGACGGCATCAAGAATGTTCAGATTGTGCACGTCGAGGATCACGTTGCCGTTGTCGGTCAGCACGTTCTGACGATATTCCGGCAGGCCGCCAAGTTTTACCAGCTCACGCGCCACGTAAGATCGCGCCATCGGTATGACTTCTACCGGCAGCGGGAATTTACCCAGCACATCGACCTGCTTGGACGCATCGACGATACAGATGAATTTTTTCGCAATCGCAGCAATGATTTTTTCACGGGTCAGCGCAGCGCCGCCGCCTTTAATCATCTGCATGAAGCCGTTGATTTCGTCGGCACCGTCAACGTAGATATCCAGCGAATCCACTTCGTTGCAGTCGAAAACGTGAATACCTAAGCTTTTCAGTTTCTCGGTAGACGCGTCGGAACTGGAAACTGCGCCTTCAATTTGCCCTTTGATTGAGCCGAGTGCATCAATGAAATGGGCGGCGGTGGATCCGGTACCTACACCGACGATGGTGCCCGGCGTAACGTAATCCAGTGCGGCCCAGCCGACTGCTTTCTTCAATTCTTCCTGCGTCATAATGGCTTCTCTGTCTGATAACCCGAAAGTGCCGGTGATTATAAAGCAAGTCAGGGTGATTGGGATAAACAACGCCGTAGCGAGATCACACTTATTCAGTGCAATCGCGCTGCAAACGCAAAGATTTTCCTCACCACAAAACCTGACAATCTGTGGCATAGTGTTTGGATAAAATAAAATCCAAGGGACAGAACTCCGATGAAACGCCCAGATTATAGAACGTTGCAGGCACTGGACGCGGTGATCCGTGAGCGCGGTTTTGAGCGCGCGGCACAGAAGCTTTGCATCACTCAATCGGCGGTCTCACAGCGCATTAAACAACTGGAAAATCTGTTCGGCCAGCCTTTGCTGGTGCGCACCGTGCCACCGCGCCCGACCGAACAGGGGCAAAAATTGCTGGCGTTGTTGCATCAGGTCGAGCTGCTGGAAGAAGAGTGGCTGGGCAGTGACAGTAATAGCGACAGCAATGATACGCCGCTGCTGCTCTCGCTGGCGGTCAACGCCGACAGTCTCGCTACCTGGCTGTTACCGGCGCTGAAATCGGTGCTGGTCGATTCCCCTATTCGCCTGAATTTACAAGTTGAAGATGAAACCCGGACGCAGGAGCGTCTGCGCCGTGGTGAAGTGGTCGGTGCGGTGAGTATCCAGCCGCAACCGTTGCCGAGCTGTCTGGTTGATCAGCTGGGCGCGCTCGATTACCTGTTCGTTGGTTCGAAACCGTTCGCCGACCGCTACTTCCCCAATGGCGTCACCCGCTCCGCGCTGCTGAAAGCGCCGGCGGTGGCGTTTGACCATCTTGACGATATGCATCAGGCTTTTTTACAGCAGAACTTTGATTTGTCGCCGGGCAGCGTGCCTTGTCATATCGTGAACTCGTCGGAAGCCTTCGTGCAACTGGCGCGTCAGGGCACCACCTGCTGCATGATCCCGCATCTGCAAATCGAGAAAGAGCTGGAGAGTGGCGAGCTGATCGACCTGACGCCGGGCCTGTTCCAACGCAGGATGCTGTACTGGCATCGTTTCGCCCCGGAAAGCCGCATGATGCGCAAAGTCACCGACGCCCTGCTGGCGCACGGCCATCAGGTGTTGCGTCAGGACTGACTGACGATCCAGCCAGAAACAAAAAACCCGCCGGAGCGGGTTTTTTCATTTTTACAGCTTTATGTTTACTGAGCAGGAGCAGGAGCTTGCGGCTGCAATTCAAACACCACATCAACCTGATCGTCAAAGTGAATGCTTTGCTGTTCGTAAGTCTGTGCCACATCGCTCTGGCCTGCGGCTTCGGCGGTTTTGTACATCCGCGCGACCGGCATCGGCTGGTAGTTAGCGACGTGATAGCGAATGCTGTAAACCGGCCCCAGTTTGGTATGGAAACCTTCGGCCAATGATTTCGCCTGCTGCGTGGCGTTATCAATCGCTTTCTGTCGCGCTTCGTCACGGAAACGATCCGGATTCGCAACGCCCAGTTCGACGGCACGGACTTCATTCAGACCCGATTTCAGCGCACCATCCAGCAGTTCGTTCAGTTTATCCAGCTGACGCAATGTCACCTGCACCTGACGCACCGCACGGTAGCCTTTAAGCTGTGACTTTCCATCTTTCAGGTAGTCGTATTCCGGCTGAGTGCGTAAATTCGCTGCATTGATGTCTTTCTTCTCAATGCCATTTTTCTGCAGGAAAGCAAAGTATTCCGCTACACGCGCATCGGCCTGTTGCTTGGCGCTTGCGGCATCTTTCGCAGAGACGTTCACTTCGATCGCCAGCGTGGCAATATCTGGCGTAGCGTCAACGCTCGCCGTTCCTGAGGTCACAACGTGCGGTCCGGCAGGTAATTCTGCCGCCTTCAACGTCAGTGGTAATGTCCCTAATCCCAACATCGCTGCTACAGTCAATGCTTTCAGTTTCACAGTGCCTCCATTAATCATCAAAGATATGGCAATAAACGTATTAACTGCGAAACCGTAGCATAATCCGTTACAACAGAAACTAAGATTAGTGACAAAAACCTGTTTATCCGGCGAACTTAAAGTACACCGGTCTGCCGCGCCAGCTGAATGGCAATGCCCCACATAATGGTGCCGACGATAAAGTTGATCACCCGCTGCACTTTGCCGGTGTTCAGCCACGGCGCCAGCATGGCGGCGAGGATAGCCAGCCCGAAGAACCAGATGACCGACGCACTGACCGCGCCGAGCGCGAACCATGAGCGTTCATCGGCATTCAGGCTGCCGCCGAGACTGCCGAGAACCACGAAGGTATCGAGGTATACGTGCGGATTCAGCCAGGTCACGGCCAGCATGCTGACCACAATTTTCCAGCGGCTTTGCTTTGCCACTTCGGCCTGCGCCAGTTCAGGATTTTTGCTGAACGCCGTACGGTACGCGCCCCAGCCGTACCACAGTAAAAATGCCACGCCGCCCCAGCTCACCAGCAGCAGTAAAAGCGGTGATTTGCTCAACAGCGCGCTACCGCCAAAGATGCCGCCACAGATGAGCGCGATGTCGCTCAGCGCGCATAATCCGGCAATCATCAAGTGATACTGGCGGCGAATGCCCTGGTTCATCACAAACGCATTCTGCGGGCCAATCGGTAAAATCATTGCGGCGCTCATCGCCAGTCCTTGCAGGAAAATAGACAGCACGTCGTCATCCTTTAAACAGTCAGTCAGAGAGAATGCGCGCAGTGTAAGGGTATTGATGGCATTAGAGGAAATGGATAATTCTAATCCCCCATTAGGTTAGCTTATCAGGGGAATCCATCGATTGGGATATGAAAAAGGCGCCCGCAGGCGCCTGAGTTTTACCGGCAAATCGCGCGTTATTCCGCGATGCCCTTTCTTTCGATTGAACCCTGTTCTTCCTGCTGGCTGGCAGCGGCATCTGCAACATGATGCAAATGCACGTCCATCTGCGGGTAAGCGATGTTGATTTTGTTCTCGTCAAGCGCACGTTTGAAGGCTTCCAGCAGATCCCAGTAAACTTCCTGAGCGTCGCCGTTGGAACTCCAGACACGTACCACAAAGTTCAGCGTTGAAGCGCCCATTTCATTCAGACGCACGGTAACGCCTTTTTCATGCTGGATACGTTTGTCCGCCGCGATGATATCGCCCAAAACTTTTTTCACCTGATCAATATCAGATTCATAACCCACGCCCACCACGATTTCGGTACGACGGTTTGGCTCACGTGACGTATTGATAATGTTACCGGCGATGATTTTACCGTTCGGTACCACGATCATTTTGTCATCTGGGGTAACTAACGTAGTGGAGAAAATCTGCACCTGCGTCACAGTACCGGCCACGCCGCCGAGATCGACATATTCACCAGCACGGAACGGACGGAAGATGACCAGCAGCACGCCTGCGGCAAAGTTTGCCAGCGATCCCTGCAAGGCCAATGCTACGGCCAAACCTGCGGCACCGAGAACGGCGATGACCGATGCGGTCTGCACACCCACGCGCCCCAGAACGGCAATCAGCGTGACGGCGATAACGGCGTAACGCACGAGAGCGGCGAGGAAGTCAGAGACGGTCAGATCGATACCGCGCAGTTTCATCACGCGGCTGACAGCGCCAGATAACACGCGAGCGACGATCAGACCAATGATGAGAATAAAGATTGCCGCAACGATATTGACGGCGTAATGGATCAGTAAAGCCTGATTTCTCACTAACCAGTTGCCCGCATTGTTAATGCTGCCCACAACGTTCAAATCATCCATTTAATTACCCCAAAAAATTACCCTGACGGGTGATAAGAAACCAAAGCTGCCCGATATACGGGCAGCAACTTTGGGTTAAGGTTAACTAACAATGCGATGAAGTGCCAATTTCAGGGTAAGATCCCAGTGAAATTAGGAATTTGCGGGGTGATTCTTCAACGGCTCTGGCGTTTTGAAAGCCTGCAACGGGCCGCGTCCGCTCAGCGTAAAGGCTGAAATCACGGTGAAGGTCAGCGCGATAAGACCGAGGATCAGATAAGTACCGTGGAACCCGATACGGTCATACATATTCCCGGCAAACACCGACATAAACATGATCGCTACCTGCTTGAAGAAGCAGAAGGTCACCAGATAAATCGTCGCCGAGAAGCGCACTTCAAACACTGACGTGATGTACTTGAAGCAGCCGACGATCAAAAACGGAACTTCAAACATGTGCAGCGTTTTCAGCACCACCACTTCGACAGGCGAAGAGGCAAACGAAGATCCGATGATGCGCACGGACATGATCATCCCTGCCAGCAGCAGTGCATTTTTGCCACCGATACGGTTCACGATAAGCGGTGCGAAAAACATGATGCAGGCGTTTAGCAATTCGCCCATGGTGGTGACGTAACCGAAGACGCGTGTCCCTTCCGATGAGGAAGCAAAGAACGAGGTGAAGAAGTTGGCGAACTGCTGATCGAAAACGTCATAGGTGCAGGAGACGCCGATCACGTAAAGCGCCAGGAACCACAGTTTGCGGTCTTTCAGCAGCTCAAGGGCAATTTTCAGGCTAAAGGGTTTGGTATTTGCGCCCAGATCGTTTGCCACCCGCGCACTGGAGGTCACTTCCGGTTTGGCTATCAGCAACAGAATGGCGAGGATCACCGCACAGCCAGAACCGAGCCAGAACACAAACTCGTTGTTAATCGTAAACATGATACCGACCACCGACGCGCAAAGCGCCCAGCCGACACAGCCGAACATCCGCGCACGGCCAAATTCAAAGCTGCTGCGGCGGCTGACCTTTTCGATATAGGCTTCAATCGCTGGCGCACCGGCGTTATAAATCAGCCCGAGATAAATCCCGCCGACCACCGATCCCAGATAGATGTTCACTTTCAGCAACGGGCCAAACACGTAGATAAAGAACGGCGCAAACAGCACCAGCATACCGGTAATGATCCACAGCAGGTGCTTTTTAAGCCCCAGCTTATCCGAGAGCAAACCAAATACCGGCTGGAAAAGTAATGAGAACAGCGAAATGCTGGCGAAGATAATCCCGGTATCGCTTTTGCTGATCTGATTAATGTCGTGCAGCCAGATCGGGAAGAACGGGAAATAGGCCCCCATGATGAAAAAGTAGAAAAAGAAGAACAGCCCGAACATCCAGAAATTGGTATTTTTCATGTAATTCATTTGCAGTTTCCTTGCGACGGAATGCTGCGCCGCAGCGGATGAACGCCACGGCGCGGGATATCAGGATCGTTTCCAGGTGAAGGCGTAATGATAATGACCGGCAGTCAGCAGGAAGTCCGGGCTGACGCTCGGGCTCCACGAGTCATCGCCGCCGACGCCCATATGGAAGCCGTCGACATTCAGCCAGGTGCCCTGCTCTGCGCGCAACAGGTGACGATGGCTGGTGTCCATCAGCTGTTGCAGGCTGAAGCGGCTCAGGCCAAAGTGGAAATTGCCACGCAACTGCCATCCGGCGTAATCCAGTTCACGGGTGTCGCCGCGCAGGCCGTTTTCCGTCGGGAAGACGTAAGGCGTGTAGAGCTCTGTCAGCGGTAACGTCCAGCGGCCGTGTTGCGCGGCCAGACGACGGTCAGGGTAGTTCTCATGCGGCCCTAGCCCCAGCCAGCTCGCACTCTCTGCGGTGTCCGCCAGCTGGCAAGTCATACCGATGCGCCCCGGTGACGGCACGTTAGAGGCGACGCGCACATCCACGTCGATAAGCAATTCCCCCTGATTATCAACGCGGTAAACCTTGTTGCTCAGCACACGGGTTTCGTCACCTGCGAGGAAAGCATGCCTGGCAACAATAACCACGCGATCTTCTAACTGATCGGCGAGCACGCTCAGCGTGCGCGATTCCAGCTGATACATTCCGGCGGCTTTCCAGCGTTCCACCCACGCATTCGGATCGATGCGAGTCACTTCGCTGACGCCGATGTCGTTATCCACCGGCGCACGCACAAACTGATCGCGCAGCGCAGAAAGCAGGCGCGGCGTTTTACCATCGAACCACTGCTCCAGCAAACCGGTCTGCCGGCTGAACTGCCAGCGCTGAGTGCCGTGCACAACAAAAATCTGATCACCCTGCACATCGAGAACCGGCGCAGCCGCGGTAATATTTTCCGACACCGGCAGGCTCAGCGCCTGCGGCAGTTGCCACTGATCCCACGCGCTGCGATGTCCGGCTTCTGACCACGCCGTCGCCTGCGGCTGATGCACGGCAACATTTAGCCATAAATCGCCTTTCGCCTGCGGGATCTGCCCGAGATCCAGGATCTGAGTACCGTTCGGTGCAATATTCAGCGCGGCCTCACCCTGTGAAATCACTTCGCCATCGCGCTCAATACGCCAGACCAGCTGCTCGTTATCGCTGTGGCGGAACAGGTATTCGCTTTGAATTTGCAGCATCAGGGGCGCGGTACTGACCAGTGAGAACTGGAAGAACTGCTGTGCGCGCTGCGCTTCAAACAGCGAGGGATGCGGCGTGCGGTCGGCGAATACCAGACCGTTCATGCAAAACTGACGGTCGTTCGGTGTATCACCAAAATCACCGCCGTAAGCCATATGACGCTCACCGTCTTCGCCGGTACGCAGCAAACTCTGATCAACCCAGTCCCAGACAAATCCGCCCTGCAGACGCGGGAACTGGCGGAAGGCTTTCCAGTATTTATCGAAACCACCAAAGCTGTTGCCCATCGCGTGGGCGTACTCGCAGAGGATCAGCGGACGCGTTTCGTCAGGCATACTGATCCACTTTTTGATCGACCATTTCGGCACCGCCGGGAATGGCTGGTCCTGCTCCACACGGGAATACATCGGGCAGATAATGTCGGTTGCCGCGCTGTTTGCGCCGCCGCCTTCATACTGCACCGGACGCGTCGGATCGACGGATTTGATCCAGCGGTACATGGCGTCATGGTTCGCGCCGTGGCCGGATTCGTTACCCAGTGACCAGATGATGATGCACGGATGGTTGCGGTCGCGCTGAACCATACGGGTGACGCGCTCGCTGAATGCGTTGAACCAGACGGGATCGTCTGACAGACGGTTCATAGGCTGCATGCCGTGGGTTTCGATGTTGGCTTCATCAACTACGTACAGGCCGTACTCATCGCAAAGTCGGTACCACAACGGATGGTTCGGATAATGCGAACAGCGCACCGCATTGAAGTTGTGTTGTTTCATCAGCACGATGTCACGGCGCATGGTCGCTTCATCCATCACCTGACCATTTTCAGGATGATGTTCATGGCGGTTGGTTCCGCGGATCAGCACCGGATGGCCGTTCACTTTCAGCAGGCCGTTGCTGATTTCCACCTGACGGAATCCGACGTCGCAGGCCTCAGCTTCGATCAATTCACCGGTCGGCGACATCAGGGAAATCACCGCGCGGTACAGCGCTGGCTGCTCCGCACTCCATAACGCTGGCTGGCTGACCGGCAGGCGCACGGTCGTTTTATCAAACGCATTGCCGCGTTCGTCAATGATTTCACTGCCGAGCGGCTGCGTATGTTCTGCGATGGCGTCATCGCCGCGCCACAGCTGGACGCGGACCTGATAATCCGCCGCCATTTCCTGCGGTACGGCGGCGCTGATCTGCACTTCCAGTTCGGCCTGCGTGAAATTGTGGAACAGATGCGTGCGCACCTGATAATCAGTGATCTGCTCCGCCGGTTTGTGCATCAGAACGACGTCACGGAAAATCCCGCTCATGCGCCACATATCCTGATCTTCCAGATAGCTGCCGTCGCTCCAGCGCAGCACCATCACCGCCAGACGGTTTTCGCCGCCGCGCAGCACACCGCTGAGGTCGAACTCCGCTGGCAAACGGCTATCCTGCGAATAACCGATCCACTGGCCGTTGCACCATAAATAGAACGCTGAATTGACACCGTGGAAAACGATGCGCGTCTGGCCGCTGCCCAGCCAGGTGTTATCCACATCAAGTGTGAGCGAGTAACAACCGGTGGGGTTTTCTTCTGGCACAAATGGCGGATTGACTGGGATCGGATACTGAACGTTGGTATAAATCGGCGCATCATATCCTGCCAGTTGCCAGTTTGACGGCACCTGAACACGGTCAGCATCAGGCAAATCCTGTTGCAGCCACTGTTCCGGTACGGCTTCGGGACGAGGGAAATAGCTAAACCCCCACTCACCGTTCAGTGAGCGAAGACTGGAAGATGCGTGATTCTCTCTGCCTTCGGCACTATTACGCCAGCTGTTAAATGGTGGATGCGCCGCAAGGCGGTTGAGCTGCGTCGATGCTGGTTTTTCCCAGTCACGACGGGCCAAAACCACGGCCAGCGATGACAGTTTTTCGTCCCCTGATGTACTCATCGTTAATCCTCTGTAAAATTGTTATGCGCTCACAATATAAATTAAGATGCGTAACACGAGGCAGTAAGTAAAGCGAAGGGAAGCAGGAAAGGGACGCGGATCACAAATTCCGCGTCAGTACGTTCTGATTTTGAGAATTACAGCGCGCTGAGCTGTCGTGCGATGCGGATCAGTTCCTGGGACAATGCCTCCTGTGAAACAGGCTTTTCACCGGGTGCCGCCGTGGTGTGGCGCTCTACCAGAGAGGTCGGCAGTAACAGCGATGAGCGGCGACGATCGCCGTGGGTGTGCAGGTGATCAACCAGACGATTAACACTTTCATGCCCGAGCAGGCGGAAATCTTGTTTGATGGTGGTCAGCGGCGGGAAGAAAAATGCGCTGTCTTCCGTATCATCATACCCGATGACCGAGATTTGCTCCGGCACGCGCAGGCCATACTCATGTACCGCACGCAACACGCCGAGCGCCATCTGATCGTTGGCTACCAGAATCGCGCCAGGTCGCGCAGGCTGGTTCAATAATAACAATGCCTGCTGGTAGCCGGATGCCGCGCTCCAGTCGCCGTGCTGCACCGCACAGGGCGTCACATCGTGCTTTGCCAGTGTCTCCAGCCAGCCTTCATAGCGCAGACGTGCAGAAATGGATTCAAGCGGACCGGTCAGTAACGCAATTTGCTGATGCCCGAGTGTCAGCAGATGTTCCACGCCCTGTTCTGCCCCGCAGTGCGGATCGAACAAAATTTTGAACACCTCAGCCTGCGGATCGACATCCAGAAACAGCGCCGGTAAGTTGCCGCACATCTGCGCTATTGCATCCGCACTATCGTTGGACAGCGGCACGTTGATCAGCACGCCATCGACGCGTTGTGACATCAGCTCGCTCACCGCCGTGCGGCAGGCAGACAGGCTCAGGTTGTCCGTCATAGAAATCACCACGTTAAAGCCTAACTGATTGGCGCGGGTTTTCACCGCCGAGGCAATTTGCGACGGTGCGTGAAGCGCCAGTTCGGTGGTCGCCAGCCCCAGCGTGTAACTTTGTTTACCCGCCAGCTGCTGCGCCACGCGGTTCGGCACGTAGTTCAGCTCAGCCATCGCCTTCTCGACTTTGTCTCGGGTCTTGGTCGAGACGTGCGCCGCCTGATTAAGCACGCGGGAAACGGTCTGATAAGAAACACCGGCGTGGCGCGCAACATCATCGAGGGTGACAGATTTTGGCTTCATGGCTCTCTCTTCGGGGGATTCATACGGGAACGCGCAGGACGGGCTATTGTGGCCGGAAAGCTGACATTAAAAAAGGGGCCGAAGCCCCTTTGGTTATGATCCTCACATTCCGGTGGTCAAGCACCAGAAGGATAAGAATTACAGTACGTCGATCGCGTTCAGTTCTTTGAATGCCAGTTCCAGGCGAGTCACCATGGAAGACTGTGCAGAACGCAGCCATACGCGTGGGTCATAGAATTTCTTGTTAGGTTTGTCCGCGCCTTCCGGGTTACCCAACTGACCTTGCAGGTAAGCTTCGTTTTTCTTGTAGAACTGCAGGATACCGTCCCAGTTTGCCCATTGGGTGTCGGTATCGATGTTCATTTTGATAACACCGTAGCCTACAGATTCTTTGATTTCTGCTGCAGTAGAACCAGAACCGCCGTGGAACACGAAGTTCAGGCTGTTGTGTGGCAGGTTGTGTTTCTTGCAAACGTATTCCTGAGAATCGCGCAGAATCGTTGGAGTCAGTTTAACGTTACCTGGTTTGTACACGCCGTGTACGTTACCGAATGACGCAGCGATAGTGAAACGCGGGCTGATAGCGTTCAGTTTTTCGTAAGCGTAATCAACGTCTTGCGGCTGAGTGTACAGTGCAGAAGCATCCATATGGCTGTTGTCTACGCCATCTTCTTCACCACCAGTACAACCCAGTTCGATTTCCAGAGTCATATCGAGTTTTGCCATGCGAGCTAAGTACTTGCTGCAAATTTCGATGTTTTCTTCCAGAGATTCTTCAGACAGGTCGATCATGTGTGAAGAGAACAGTGGCTTACCGGTTTTGGCGAAGTGAGCTTCACCCGCGTCCAGCAGACCGTCGATCCATGGCAGCAGTTTCTTAGCACAGTGGTCGGTGTGCAGAATAACCGGCACGCCATAATGTTCTGCCATCTGATGCACGTGGTGTGCGCCAGAGATTGCACCCAGGATTGCAGCGCCTTGCGGCACGTCAGTTTTCAGGCCTTTGCCTGCGATGAACGCAGCGCCGCCGTTAGAGAACTGAACGATAACCGGGGAACGAACTTTCGCAGCAGCTTCAAGAACGGCGTTGATAGAGTCGGTGCCTACGCAGTTAACCGCTGGCAGAGCAAATTTGTTTTCTTTAGCAACAGCGAAAACTTTCTGTACATCATCACCAGTGATAACGCCTGGTTTTACGAAATCAAAAATTTTAGACATAGTTCTTTGTCCTGTATTCGTCGGCCGTAGATGGATTGAATCGGTTTGCTATGTCGCGCGAGTTCCACTGTGCAGCCCCTCGCGCGGCAAAGAAGAACAGGAAACCCTATGTTTCCTGTTCAGGGTTCATTACTTCTTAGCACGCTCTTCCAGCATCACAACCGCTGGCAGTGCTTTCCCTTCAACGAACTCGAGGAATGCGCCACCGCCAGTGGAGATATAGGAAATTTTGTCAGCGATACCGAACAGATCGATAGCCGCTAAAGTGTCGCCGCCGCCTGCGATAGAGAAACCTTCGCTGTCAGCAATGGCCTGCGCCACAATTTCGGTTCCTCTGCGGAAGTTAGGGAACTCGAACACGCCTACCGGGCCATTCCACAGAATGGTTTTGGCGTTTTTGATGATCTCAGCCAGACGGTAAGCAGACTCATCGCCCATGTCGAGAATTTGTTCGTCATCTTTGATGTCTTTAACAGACTTCACGGTAGCGACGGCTGTTTCAGAGAACTCAGTGGCCACACGAACGTCTGTAGGAACAGGAATATCGCAGGTTTCCAGCAGTTTGCTTGCTGTATCAACCAGATCCGCTTCGTACAGGGATTTACCAACGTTGTTACCTTGTGCAGCAACAAAGGTATTCGCAATACCACCGCCAACGATCAGCTGGTCAGCGATTTTGGACAGGGAATCCAGAACGGTCAGTTTGGTAGACACTTTAGAACCACCAACGATCGCCACCATTGGGCGCGCCGGATTACCCAGTGCTTTGCCCAGTGCTTCCAGCTCAGCTGACAGCAGAGGACCCGCACACGCGATTGGGGCAAATTTGCCGACGCCGTGGGTAGAAGCTTGTGCGCGATGCGCTGTACCGAAGGCGTCCATCACATAGATGTCACACAGGGCAGCATATTTTTTGGACAGCGCTTCGTCGTCTTTCTTTTCGCCTTTGTTAAAGCGAACGTTTTCCAGAACAACCAGCTCGCCTTCTGCAACTTCAACGCCATCAAGGTAGTCTTTCGCCAGGCGAACTGGAGATTTCAGATGTTCTTTCAGGTAGTTAACAACCGGCAGCAGAGAAAACTCTTCGTTATATTCGCCTTCAGTCGGACGACCCAGATGCGAGGTAACCATCACGCGTGCACCTTGTTTCAGGGCAATTTCGATGGTAGGTAAAGAAGCGCGGATACGTGCATCTGACGTTACTTTGCCATCTTTAACCGGCACGTTGAGATCCGCACGGATCAATACGCGCTTACCTGCTAAATCCAGATCGCTCATCTTAATAACAGACATGGTGAATCCTCTCGTTGATTCTCTTTAAAGTTGCTTGAAGGCAGTTTCGGCCAGGAAGGGCCGCAACAACCGTACTAGAAACCGCTAGCGGACATTGCCAATGTTGTATCCAACATTCGGTTGGCAAAGCCCCACTCGTTATCGCACCAGACCAGTGTTTTTATCAGGTGCTTTCCACTTACCCGCGTCTGCGTTCCATCAACAATGGCGCTGTGGGGATCGTGGTTAAAATCTGTCGAGACTAATGGTAGTTCGGTATAGTCAACTATACCACGAAAAGCGCCCATTGCGGCTTTTTGCAGCAGCTGGTTCACCTCGTCAACCGTCACTGAACCCTCGACAAATACGCTCAAATCAATGGCTGTGACATTGATGGTCGGCACACGCACGGAGATCGCTTCAAAGCGATCGCAGAACTTCGGCATGATGCGCGTGATCCCCGCGGCAAGCTTGGTATCGACCGGGATAATGGACTGGCTGGCGGCGCGCGTACGGCGTAAATCGGCGTGGTAGGCGTCGATAACCGGCTGGTCATTCATCGAAGAGTGGATGGTCGTTACGGTACCGGACTCAATGCCGTAGGCATCGTCGAGCAGCTTGATCACAGGGATAATACAATTGGTAGTGCAGGACGCATTGGACACAATGCGGTGCTGGCGTTCGAGCAACTGGTGGTTAACACCGTACACCACGGTGGCGTCGAGGTCGTGACCGCCCGGATGCGCGAACAGAATTTTTTTGGCTCCGGCCTCAAGCTGAGTTTCGCCGTCTGCGCGGCTACCGTAAACGCCGGTGCAATCGAGCACGACGTCTATACTTAGCTCGCCCCACGGCAGCTGGCTGGCATCAGGTTGATGGAATAATCGGATGGAGTCATCGCCGACGTAAAGGTTTTCACCTTCCTGGCGGACATCCCAGGCGAAGCGCCCGTGGCTGGAGTCGTATTTAAGCAGATGGGCCATGCCTTCAGGGCTGGCAATTTCATTGATAGCGATAACGGAGATTTCCGCCCGACGCCCGGATTCGTATAACGCGCGCAATACGCTACGGCCAATGCGACCAAAGCCATTAATTGCAATACGTATTGGCATACTTCTCCCTGTTACACGGTTGTTACTCAATATCAGTAACACCTATAGTAATGCAGCGTGCGTTTACGGTGAATAACCATCATCATCGGTTCGCACAATACGTGCCTCAGAAAAGTGTCCTTTTCCTCCACGTTAACTACGTGGTGACGACGATAAGCTCAAATAGCCTGACTGAAACGGTTCAGCTGAGAATAAACGAAACTATGTCTAAAAGGAATAATTCCAGGAATTTCACCGTGCGAATCGCTTCGATCGCTTAAAAAAACACCATACAAATCCGCGCATTCACAGTGATTTTACTTTTTCATCACGTTTCAGACAGTGATTCCTCTCAAAAACCGAAACATTAAAACAGTTTCAGAATTAAGCGAGTGTAACGAGGTTCACCTGTGAACGGTTTGACCTGTGTCATTTAGCAAGGAAACTGCAAGCCTGCTCAGGGTATCAGGATGTAAAAAAAGCACCCGAAGGTGCTTTTGAGATTCACTAAAGAATGGAATTACTTCAACAACGACTGTGCTTGCGCAACTACGTTATCAACAGTGAAACCGAACTCTTTGAACAGCAGGTCTGCCGGAGCTGACTCGCCGAAGCTGTGCATGCCGACGATAGCGCCGTTCAGGCCAACGTATTTGAACCAGTAGTCAGCGATACCCGCTTCCACCGCAACGCGCGCGGAAACCGCTTTCGGCAAGACGGATTCACGGTAAGCCGCGTCCTGTTTGTCGAAGGCATCGGTAGACGGCATGGATACAACGCGCACTTTGGTGCCCGCCGCGGCCAGTTTGTCTGCGGCTTCTACGGTGATACCGACTTCTGAACCGGTCGCGATCAGGATAACCTCAGGCGTGCCGTCGCAATCTTTCAGGATGTAACCACCGCGCGCCACGTTTGCCAGCTGCTCAGCGGTACGTGGTTGCTGGGTCAGGTTCTGACGGGAGAAGATCAGGGTAACCGGGCCGTCATTGCGTTCGATGGCGTATTTCCACGCAACCGCAGATTCAACCTGGTCAGCCGGACGCCATGTGCTCATGTTTGGCGTGACGCGCAGGCTGGCGATTTGCTCAACCGGCTGGTGCGTCGGGCCGTCTTCGCCCAGACCGATGGAGTCATGGGTGTAGACGAACACATTGCGGATCTTCATCAGAGCTGCCATACGCACGGCGTTACGCGCATATTCGACGAACATCAGGAAGGTCGCAGAGTACGGCAGGAAACCGCCGTGCAGCGCGATACCGTTGGTGATAGCAGTCATACCGAATTCACGCACGCCGTAATGGATGTAGTTACCCGCCTGATCGTCACCGATAGACTTGGAACCAGACCACATAGTCAGGTTGCTTGGTGCCAGGTCAGCAGACCCGCCCAGGAATTCTGGTAAGACTTTACCGAAAGCTTCCAGCGCATTCTGAGATGCTTTACGGCTGGCGATATTGGCAGGATTTGCCTGCAGCTCTTCGATAAATTTCTGTGCGTCCGCTTCCCAGTTAGCTGGCAGCTCGCCGTTCACACGACGTTTGAACTCTTTTGCCAGTTCAGGATGTGCTTTGGCATAGGCGGCGAATTTCTCGTCCCATGCGGCTTCTTTGGCTTTGCCGACTTCTTTCGCATCCCACTGTGCGTAGATATCTTGTGGAATTTCAAACGCAGCATATTTCCAGCCCAGCGCTTCACGGGTCGCGGCAACTTCAGCTGCGCCCAGTGCGGCACCGTGCACATCGTGCGTACCGGCTTTGTTCGGCGAACCGAAACCGATCACGGTTTTGCACATCAGCAGGGAAGGTTTATCGGTGACGCTGTGCGCTTCTTCGATAGCGGCTTTGATCGAGTCTGGGTTGTGACCGTCAACGCCACGGACGACATGCCAGCCGTACGCTTCGAAACGTTTAGCGGTGTCATCGGTGAACCAGCCTTCAACGTGGCCATCGATGGAAATACCGTTGTCATCATAAAATGCGGTCAGTTTGCCGAGTTTCATCGTACCGGCCAGTGAACACACTTCGTGAGAAATGCCTTCCATCATGCAACCATCACCCAGGAATGCGTAGGTCTGGTGGTTAACGATGTCGTGGCCTGGTTTGTTGAACTGCGCAGCCAGCGTGCGTTCTGCAATAGCAAAACCGACGGCGTTGGCGATGCCCTGACCCAGCGGGCCGGTAGTGGTTTCAACGCCAGCGGTATAACCGTATTCCGGGTGGCCTGGGGTTTTGGAGTGCAGCTGGCGGAAGTTTGCCAGTTCGCTGATCGGCAGATCATAGCCTGTGAGGTGCAGCAGGCTGTAAATCAGCATGGAACCATGACCATTGGACAGCACGAAGCGGTCGCGGTCAGCCCAGTTTGGGTTAGTCGGGTTATGGTTCAGGTAGTCACGCCACAGGACTTCGGCAATGTCAGCCATGCCCATAGGGGCGCCAGGGTGGCCGGAATTCGCTTTCTGCACGGCATCCATACTAAGTGCGCGGATTGCGTTCGCAAGCTCTTTACGAGAGGACATGTTCTACTCCAGGTCGGATTAATAAAGCAGTCAAGGAAGTCATTTTCTCAGACTCGGCATTAAATCGGCAATCTCTAATCACTCACGTGATGAAGTTCACAGAATACGCTTTTAAATCAGTGCGTTTTTTCGGACTTACACTATAGATCGGGCACTGCGAAAATCCTACCTTAACGCTATTCTTACAATGAGAGCCTTTTTCAGGCTTCATTGACTGATTTTTTCACTTTTTCTGGGAACCTGAATTGATGAAATTTCATCCTGTAATGTTGAGCCTGCTGGCCACCACTCTGGTGAGCGGTTGTGCAACAGTGAATACCGATACTTTAATGCAATCCGGCGCGCAGGCTTATCAGGCGTATACCCTGAGCGACGCTGATGTGAAAACCCTCAGCGTTCAGTCGTGCGAAGAGATGGATAAAAAAGCGCAAATCGCACCAGACAGCAGCGAGTATGCACAGCGTCTGAAAAAAATCTCCGCCGCGCTGGGCGACAACATCAACGGCACACCGGCCAACTACAAGGTCTACGTGACCAAAGACGTCAACGCCTGGGCGATGGCTAACGGCTGTATCCGCGTCTACAGCGGTCTGATGGATATGATGAACGATAATGAAGTCGAAGGCGTTCTTGGCCACGAAATGGGCCACGTCGCCCTCGGCCACACCCGCAAAGCCATGCAGGTGGCGTACAGCGCAACGGCAGCACGCTCAGCGATTTCCTCACTCGGCGGCGTCAGCGCCACGCTGTCACAGTCGCAGCTCGCGGATCTGGGCGAGAAATATGTTAATGCCCAGTTCTCCCAAAAGCAGGAATCCGAAGCCGACGATTACTCTTTCGATCTGCTGAAAAAACGCGGCATCGATCCGACCGGTCTGGCGACCAGCTTCGATAAATTAGCGAAACTGGATCAGGGTAGCAGCATCGGCTGGTTTGACGATCACCCGTCGTCAGAAGCGCGTGCCAAACATATTCGCGAGCGCATCGCCGCAGGGAAATAATAAATAAAGAGATGCGTCTCAGGGCGCATCTCTTATTATAACGACTTACCACTTTCTATTAATTCTTTAAATTCTGTTTAATGGAAATTAATTCGCACAAAATCTGAAAATAACATCACCCGCCTTCTTTTTCTCGCTAACTCAGAATGATTAGTTATTCTTCCTGCGATATTTTTAGTTAACTTTCTGCATTCACTATCAAAGGAAGATGGATTATGGATTTTCGCGTAACGGCCATTGCGGTTGGCATAACGGTATTATTAAGCGGTTGTCAAAACGGTCTGAATACCAATGCATTACTGGATTCAGGCTCCCAGGCTTATAAAGCTGCTACGCTGACCGATCAGGATGTGAAAAACATGACTGACGGCGCCTGCAAAGAAATGGATGCCGGTTCCAGCATTGCATCAGCAAAAAGTAAATATACCAAACGCCTGAATAAGATTGCTAAAAACCTCGGTAATAACATTAACGGTACCCCGGCTAACTATAAAGTTTACCTGACCAGCGACGTCAATGCCTGGGCAATGGGCAACGGCTGTATCCGCGTTTACAGTGGTCTGATGGACATGATGAACGACGATGAAATCGAAGGCGTACTGGGCCACGAAATGGGGCACGTGGCGCTGGGCCATACCAAAAAAGCCATGCAGGTGGCTTATAGTGCGGCCGCAGCACATACCGCAGCCGGCGCGGCGGGTGGCGTCGTCGGCCAGCTTTCCAGCACTCAGCTGGCAGATCTGGGCGAAGATCTGATCAACGCGCAGTTCTCACAGAAACAGGAATCTGACGCCGATGATTATTCTTACGATTTACTGAAAAAACGCAAACTGCCTACCAAAGGTCTGGTGACGGCGTTTGAGAAACTGGCAAAACTGAGCGGTGGCAGCGAGAAGAGTTTGTTCAGTTCACACCCGCCATCGCAGGAACGCGCCGATCATATGAAAGAACGGATGGCGCAAGATAAATAACGCCCCGCCCCACCAGATAAAGCGCAGTGTTCGCAGAGAACGCTGCGCTTTTCATTTCCAAACTGTTCAGCCATGATGGACGGTTTCCGTATTCTGAGCGCGGTAACCACCGCCAAGTGCACGGATCAGACGAATATCGGCGCTGATCCATTCCCCTTGCAACTGAATCTTTTTAGCCTGCTCCTGCAGAAGCGGCAATTTAGCTTTTGCCACCTGCGCGCCGCTGATTATTCCCACGCTGAAATGCTGTTGCGCGAGCGAGTAAATATGCTGGCTGCCGTCCAGTACGGTTTGCTGATGCGCATTTTCATCCGATAACGTCTGCACCTGGCTGGCGCTTTTCGCCACATCACTCACTGCCTCGACCACCGCTTTGTTATACGACGCAATACTGAGATTGCTGTTGGCGCGCACAATGTCCAGGTTGGCATTCAGCCTGCCGCTGTCAAACACCGGCAACGTCAGTCCGGCAATCGCGCCCATCTGCTGCGCCGAACTGCGGAACAGATCACTCATGTGCAATGCATCGTATTGCAGAAAGCCCATGAGATTAATACTCGGATAAAACGCCGCATGGGCCGCATCAACTGCACTCAGTGACGCCTCGATATACCAGTGTGCGACCTGCAAATCCGGGCGGCGCGCCAGCAGTTCATAGCCCAATACCGACGGCAGGCTGTCTTTCATCTCAGGCAAAGTGACCGGGGTTAACTGCACCGCCGGCGCATTCATACCCAGCATCGCCTGCAATGAGGTTTGCAACAGGCGCAGCCGCCCTTTCGACGCATCGATCTGTTCGTCGATTTTCGCCAGCCTGATAGACGTGCTGGTATCATCAATCGACGACGTGACGCCCTGTTCGTAAAGCTGACGATCAGTTTTGGCGATCAGCGTTTCCTGTTCCCGGAGATCCATCAGCGTTTGCTTAAGTGCCATGTAAGTCTGGATATCCCAGTAAAGCTCCACCACCGCAGAAGAGACCAGCAGACGTGCCTCGGCCAGTTCAGCCTGCTTTGCCTGATAAACACCAAGCGCTGACTGGATATGTGCGCGATTTTTCCCCCACAGATCCAGCTCATACCTGCCCTGCAGGCCAAATGTCCCGTTGGTGTACCACGGGCCGGTAGTGCCTGCCGCCGGATCGTCAAGGGCAAACGGCCCCATCGCGCCTTCTGCCGACATTTTCTGCCGCTCGACATCAGCGCCGAAATCGACCTGCGGCCCGTCGCTCGCTTCGCTCATTTTGATGTGCGCCTTCGCCACTTCCACGCGCTGTTGCACCACGGCAATCGACGGGGAGTCCTTCAGCGCCTGCGCCACCAGCGCGTTAAGTTGCGGATTGTGATAGTCCGTCCACCAGTTAGAACCCGGCCATTTTTGCATCGCGGCCTGTGGAATCTGCGGCGTGCGCAGTTGCGCAATATCGGTTTCAGCGATTGCCGGTTTTTCATCGTGCAACCACGCGCAGCCGCTGAGTGAAATAAAGAGAGGCAGAAAAATAAACGGAGGGATTATTTTATTTTTATAAAAATTATGAATTGATTTCAATTTTATTATTCACTCAACAAATACATCGTAAGCCGGTGCGAATTTAAACGGCGTGCAGAATAAAGGATGAGCGGGGTAATTTAATTATGAAACTGTGCGGATGACGGTTATTTGCGGGGAAATGATTTTTACGCTAAGTGTTGAGTTAAAAACTAATTTTAATTTTATATAATCAATAAAAATACATTCACGATACAAATAATTAAGGCACCCGATGGGTGCCTTAAGAGAATGACGAAATGGACTGATTATCAGCCTTTTTTGGACGCCTGCACGTGCAGCATTTCCAGCGCCAGGGTCGCAGCGGCCAGCGCAGTGATTTCAGACTGGTCGTAAGCCGGAGCCACTTCCACGATATCCATACCCACGATATCCAGATCCAAGTCTTTCAGGCCGCGAACCAGTTTCAGCGCGCGGTCTGACGTCAGGCCACCGATGACCGGTGTGCCGGTGCCTGGTGCATGTGCCGGATCCAGACAGTCGATGTCAAAGCTCAGGTAAACCGGCAGATCGCCGACGATTTGCTTAACCTGCGCCAGAATATCATCCACGGTGCGGTCGTTAACCTGCGCGGCATCCAGAACGGTGAATCCGAGATTTTTGTCGAACTCGGTGCGGATACCGATCTGCACAGAGTGATTCGGGTCGATCAGGCCTTCGTTCGGCGCATGGAAGAACATGGTGCCGTGGTCGAATTTGCTGCCGTTGGAATAAGTGTCGGTGTGCGCATCGAAATGCACCAGCGCCATTTTACCGAAATGTTTAGCGTGTGCGCGCAACAGTGGCAGGGTTACAAAGTGGTCACCGCCGAAAGACAGCATACGCTTGCCGGACGACAGCACTTTATCAGCGTGCTGTTGCAGTTTATCCGTCAGATCCTGTGCATCACCGAAGTTAAACACCAGATCGCCACAGTCGATGACGTTCAGACGATCGCGCAGATCGTAATCCCACGGCCAGCGCTGACCTTCCCACGCCAGATTCACAGACACCTGACGGATAGCGGCAGGACCGAGACGTGCGCCTGAACGGCCGGAGGTCGCCATGTCGAAAGGAATACCGGTGATGACCCAGTCAGCTTCCGCAGTGTACGGCTGGAAGTTCAGCGGGAAACGCAGAAAACCAAATGCGTTGGAAACCAGGGAGTTATCAGGCTCATTACCTAAAGTGCTCACTAATTTACTCATAAAAATGTCCTCTTTTTGCATCGCCGTGCAGCCTGCTGCTGACACAGAGTGGTGAAGTATAGATGAAAAAAAATCCCCACCACGTCGTTTGCCCGACCTGAAAGGGATTTCTACAAATTCATATTGTACTGCTGTTGGCGCGAATTTTACCTTAATCCGGCTCAGCTTCAAGCCGGATTATTGTGCGCTTTTACTCGTCTTCTTCCAGATAAGTATAACCGTACAAACCGGATTCAAACTCTTCGACGAACTGCGCCTGAAGGTCGGCATCCAGATCGGTTTCTTTCACCTGATCGCGGAAACGGGCCAGCAGAACATTCGGATCCAGCTGCACGTATTCCAGCATATCAGCGACGGTATCGCCTTCATCCGACTGCTGCACTTCAATGCTGCCGTCAGGGAAAACGAACACGTCCACTGCTGCGGTATCACCGAACAGGTTGTGCATGTTGCCGAGAATTTCCTGATACGCGCCGACCATAAAGAAGCCCAGCACTGGCGGATTTTCCGGATCATACGGAGGCATCGGCATGGTCGTCGCCACGCCGTCACCATCGATATAGTGATCGATAGTGCCGTCGGAGTCGCAGGTGATATCCAGCAGTACCGCACGACCTACCGGCGGTTTATCCAGGCCTTCCAGCGGCAGAACCGGGAACAGCTGATCGATACCCCACGCGTCGGGCATTGACTGGAACAGCGAGAAGTTGACGTACAGTTTGTCCGCCATGCGTTCCTGCAATTCGTCGATGATCGGACGGTGTGCGCGGTTGCTCGGATCGAGCTGTCCCTGAATCATGTTGCAGATGTTCAGGTAGATGTCTTCCGCCCAGGCGCGCTGCGTCAGATCCAAAATACCGTGTGCATACTGCGAATGAACGTCGTGCAGATCCATCTGGCTGTCATGCAACCATTCACGCAGCGAGCGGCGGTTTTCCGGATCGTGCATTTCGTTCCAGGTGTCCCACATGCTGCCGAGCGCACGCGGCGCGTCATCGGCTGGCTGGATCGGATCGCGGAACTCATTACGCTCAACGCCGATGA
Source organism: Rahnella sp. 1L-D-7-B-C2 (assembly GCF_057290995.1). NCBI lineage: Bacteria > Pseudomonadati > Pseudomonadota > Gammaproteobacteria > Enterobacterales > Yersiniaceae > Rahnella > Rahnella sp. 1L-D-7-B-C2. The sequence goes on from NZ_JBXAVQ010000008.1 coordinate 68,363, forward strand.
TGTTAGACACCAGCACGGTATGGTGTGCGGTCACGGCACGGCCAGACTCAGTGATCACAGTCGGGTGCGGCAGGCCATGTTCGTTACAGGCATCGCCAATCCCCCAGATCACGTTGTTAGCGTATTCATTCAGACCGTAGTTCACCGAGCAGTCAGACTGCGAGCGGGTCCCTTCATAATCCACACCCAGACCGCCGCCGACGTCGAAGCACTGAATGTTGACGCCCAGCTTGTGCAGCTCAACGTAGAAACGCGCGGATTCACGAACGCCGGTGGAGATATCACGAATATTGGAAAGCTGGGAGCCGAGGTGGAAGTGCAGCAATTGCAGACTTTCCAGACGCCCTGCTTCACGCAGCATTTCGACCAGTTGCAGAACCTGTGACGCTGCCAGACCAAACTTGGATTTCTCGCCGCCACTGGACTGCCATTTGCCGGAGCCCTGCGAAGACAGGCGCGCACGTACACCCAGACGCGGGATCACGTTCAGACGTTCAGCTTCTTCCAGCACCAGCTTAATCTCAGTCATCTTCTCGATAACCAGATACACCTTGTGACCGAGCTTCTCGCCGATCAGCGCCAGACGAATGTATTCACGATCTTTATAGCCGTTACAGACAATCACCGAACGGGTCATGCCCGCATGGGCCAGAACCGCCATCAGTTCGGCTTTCGAACCGGCTTCCAGACCCAGCGGTTCGCCGGATTCGACCAGCGATTCGATCACGCGGCGATGCTGGTTCACCTTAATCGGGTACACCAGGAAGTAGTCACCCTCGTAGCCGAACGATTCGCGCGCACGTTTGAACGCGGCGTTAATCGAACGCAGACGGTGCTGCAAAATTTGTGGGAAGCAGAACAGCGCCGGCAGACGCTGACCGTCCTGCTCACGCATGTCTTTCACCAGTTGCGCCAGATCCACGCGTGCTGAAGGGACATCGGGATCCGGGCAAACACTGATGTGGCCCAGTTCATTGACGTCATAATAATTGTTACCCCAATAGGCAACGTTGTAAGTGCGCAGCATTTTGCTGGCATCACGATCGTTCACGGCAACCTCCTGCATGGAGCGCAAAGAAACGGTATCGCCCGCATGTGACGGACGGTGGGACTGGATGTCATCAGACATAGGTAAATCCTCTTTCTACACTGACAACATGGCCAGCCACTATCGCAGTAACAACAGGTGAGAACAACCCGAACGAATGGCTTTCAGACAGGATAAAAACCTGTGCGCCAGGGTTGGCAAACTGTTTTTCACTCATGTGATTATAGAATTCATCATTAGACTCCGTGGAACGGGTCAGAAGAAACCATAGGAATAACGCCCCTAAGGTTGCAGGCTACGTCAGTTTTAACGGGGGAAGCGGCTGTTAACCGGCCCGATGTGGCTGAGTAGCGCTCAGATGTCGCAGACTGAACTGTCTATAGTCAGGCTGCATAAACGCGTCCATCCGACGGACAGGCTGTTTATAACATCGGATTGATGACAGAAATTTTTCAGAAAGGCGTGCGGCAGCGATAAACAATGTCTGCCGGGGATGCTGTTGAAATGTAACAAGCGGTAAAAAGTGGGTCATTAACCTAACCACCTCCACACGTGCCACGCATCACCCGCGGGCATTCGAGCTGAGAAAACAGTAATTACTGGGATACGCGGGCGTCGAGAAAGTGCCGGGCGCGCGGCGTTTATACCGGCAACACGCTGTAAATGCAAAATGAAAATGCAGCCTTGATGGTTTCAATGCGTGAATATCACTGCAAAGGCGCACGAAAACGCCATGTTCATCACAAAAATGACTGGCTTTCGTAACACCTGCTATCCTAAAATAGCCGTCCAGATGTTAATCCGTCCGTAGCAAACTTGCGGATTAATGCTCAAACTGCTTCAAGGCTTTGCCTTATGGGGACATGCAGGACGCATTGCGACAATGGCGAGCACCGCTCCTCATCTGCCAGTCTCCCCAGTGCTATGCAGTGATATCTAACCCGTCGTATGAAGGTAAAGAACATAATGGCTAAACACCTCTTCACGTCCGAATCAGTTTCTGAAGGACATCCAGATAAAATCGCTGACCAGATTTCCGATGCCGTACTGGACGCGATTTTAGAACAAGACCCGAAAGCACGTGTTGCATGTGAAACTTATGTCAAAACCGGCATGGTCCTCGTGGGCGGTGAAATCACCACTACCGCCTGGGTCGACGTAGAAGAAATCACCCGTCAGACCATCCGTGAGATTGGCTATGTCAATTCCCAGATGGGCTTCGATGCCAATTCCTGTGCCGTACTGAGCGCCATTGGTAAGCAGTCTCCGGACATCAACCAGGGCGTTGACCGCCAGGATCCGCTGGAGCAAGGCGCCGGCGACCAGGGTCTGATGTTTGGTTACGCGACCAACGAAACCGACGTGCTGATGCCAGCCCCAATCACTTACGCACACCGTCTGGTGCAGCGTCAGGCTGAAGTTCGCAAAGCGGGCACCCTCCCGTGGTTGCGCCCTGATGCGAAAAGCCAGGTCACTTTCCAGTATGACGAAGGCAAAATTGTCGGTATCGATGCGGTCGTCCTTTCCACCCAGCATTCTGAAGAGATTGGCCTGAAAGATTTGCAGGAAGCGGTGATGGAAGAAATCATCAAACCTGTATTGCCAGCAGAATGGCTGAACGCCGGCACCAAATACCACATCAACCCGACTGGTCGCTTCGTTATCGGCGGACCAATGGGTGACTGCGGTCTGACCGGGCGTAAAATCATCGTCGATACCTACGGCGGCATGGCCCGTCACGGCGGCGGTGCATTCTCCGGTAAAGATCCGTCTAAGGTTGACCGTTCAGCGGCATATGCTGCGCGTTACGTGGCGAAAAACATCGTGGCTGCCGGTCTGGCTGACCGTTGTGAAATTCAGGTGTCTTACGCTATCGGCGTGGCAGAACCGACGTCCATCATGGTGGAAACCTTCGGTACCGGTAAAATTTCTAACGAGCAACTGACCCTGCTGGTGCGCGAGTTCTTCGACCTGCGTCCATACGGTCTGATCCAGATGATGGATCTGCTGCACCCAATCTACAAAGAAACCGCTGCGTACGGTCACTTTGGTCGCGAACATTTCCCTTGGGAAAAAACCGACCGTGCCGCACAACTGCGCGACGCTGCTGGCCTGTAAGTCATTTTTCAGACAGTTCTGCACATCAACCCTGTCCTTGTGGCAGGGTTTTTTTTATCTGAAATTTGAGGAAAATTCCTAAAACGACATAAACACCGCCCAGAATGAAAACGGTTACAGCTAATAACTTGTTATTAAATAATGCATTATTTCTATAGGTAAAAGTTTGAAACAGAAATTTGATTGATATAAATCAATTTATGCACTATTACTTTAACGGCTTTCTCCCTTCCTGCTTTGCATCTCTTTGAATCCCTTCCAGAACAATGATTCCAACCACAGCCATTAGTGTAAGCGATTACAACACTGTGACCGGGTTCACGTTAAGCTGGAGGCAGGGTTAATAACATAACAGCCTAAGCATTATTACAAACACTATACGATTGCACTATTTTGGAGACCGGATGAACAACTCAACGTCGACCAAAGGAAAACGCTCGAATAAAAGCGTCACTTTCTTTGTCTGTTTTCTCGCTGCACTGGCCGGACTTCTGTTCGGTCTGGACATCGGTGTCATCGCTGGCGCACTGCCGTTTATTAGCCATGATTTTCAGATAACCAACCATCAGCAGGAGTGGGTGGTCAGCTCAATGATGTTCGGTGCCGCTGTTGGTGCCGTCGGCAGTGGCTGGCTGAACTTCCGTCTTGGCCGTAAATACAGCCTGATGATCGGCGCGGTTCTGTTCGTGGTCGGTTCGCTGTGTTCCGCCTTCGCGCCAAACACCGAAGTGCTGATTGTCGCCCGCGTTCTGCTGGGCCTGGCGGTGGGTGTCGCGTCTTACACCGCGCCGATTTATCTGTCAGAAATCGCACCGGAGAAAATCCGTGGCAGCATGATTTCTATGTACCAGCTGATGATCACCATCGGTATTCTGGCGGCGTATCTGTCGGATACCGCTTTCAGCTACAGCGGCGCATGGCGCTGGATGCTGGGCGTGATCACCATTCCAGCCCTGCTGCTGCTGATCGGCGTGTTCTTCCTGCCGGACAGCCCGCGCTGGCTTGCCGCGCGTGGCAATGACGACAAAGCCCGCCGCGTGCTGGAAAAACTGCGCGATTCCACCGCGCAGGCGAAAAGCGAACTGGATGAAATCCGTGAAAGCCTGAAAGTGAAACAGAGCGGCTGGGGGTTGTTCATCAATAACAAAAACTTCCGTCGTGCGGTTTATCTTGGGATTTTGTTGCAGGTGATGCAGCAGTTCACCGGTATGAACGTCATCATGTATTACGCACCTAAAATCTTCGGCATCGCCGGTTTCGCCAGTACTTCTCAGCAAATGTGGGGCACGGTGATTGTCGGTCTGGTCAACGTGCTGGCGACCTTCATTGCTATCGGTCTGGTTGACCGCTGGGGTCGTAAACCAACGCTCAAACTGGGCTTCCTGGTGATGGCAGTCGGTATGGGTATTCTCGGTACGATGCTGCACATCGGTGTGGAATCTGACTTTGCGAAATACTTCTCTATCGCCATGTTGCTGATGTTCATCGTAGGTTTTGCGATGAGTGCCGGCCCGCTGATCTGGGTACTGTGTTCCGAAATTCAGCCGCTGAAAGGTCGCGATTTTGGTATCACCGTTTCCACGGCAACCAACTGGATTGCTAACATGATAGTCGGTGCCACCTTCCTGACCATGCTGGAAACGCTCGGCAACGCCAATACCTTCTGGGTGTACGCCGCGCTGAACGTGGTCTTCATCTTCATCACCATTGCGCTAATCCCTGAGACCAAAAACGTCTCTCTGGAACACATTGAACGCAATCTGATGAAAGGCGAAGCACTGCGCGACATCGGTAAGTAAGCGTCACATTCCTCCCCTGCAAAGGGGAGGAATTCTATATTGCATCTCCTCTCCACCGCCTTTATCCTTCGCCTGATGAAAACCTCACGCCTCCCCATCGCCCTGCAACAAGCCGTTATGCGCTGCCTGCGGGAAAAACTCCAGATGGCAAATCAGTTTTTTGGCACCGACTATACGGAGCCGGAAATCACCTATCAGCAACGCGGCACCAGCGCGGGCAGTGCGTATCTGCAACACTGGCAAATCCGGCTGAATCAAGTGCTCTTACAGGAAAATCAGCAACCGTTTATTGATGAAGTGGTCCCGCACGAACTGGCGCATTTGCTGGTCTTCCGCCGATTTGGCCGCGCACCTGCGCCCCACGGTAAAGAGTGGCGCTGGATGATGGAGCACGTCCTCGGCGTTTCTGCCAGCCGTACTCACAAGTTCGAAGTCGCCTCGGTGCAGAGTAAAACGTATCCGTATCTGTGCGCCTGCCGCGATCACCAGCTGACCGTACGTCGTCACAATAAAGTGATGCGTAAAGAGTCGGAATACCGCTGCCGTCATTGCGGCGAACTGTTACGGTTTAACGCTAAAGGCACGACTAATTGCTGATTTTTCAATCACTAAATAGCAGCAATGTCCCATTGTCACACCGCGCCGCATCCGTTACCCTTCCGACCTTTTCACATCAGGTCATTTGGAAACATGTTTCGTAAAACACTTTCAGCCTTTCTGTTTATCCTGGCACTCGCACCGCTCAGCGTATTCAGCCAGTCCGGCAAGAACATCAACAATTTCAACCAGGCCAAAGCCGCGGCCGTCAAAATCAATCAGGGTGCACCCTCTTTCTATTGCGGATGTGATATTAGCTGGCAGGGCAAAAAAGGTACGCCGGATCTGAAATCCTGCGGTTATGCGGTACGTAAAAGTGAACAGCGCGCCAGCCGGATTGAATGGGAACACGTGGTGCCTGCGTGGCAGTTCGGCCACCAGATGCAGTGCTGGCAGGACGGCGGGCGCAAAAACTGTGCGAAAAATGCCGATTATCGTCAGGTAGAAACCGATCTGCATAATCTTCAGCCGGCAATTGGCGAAGTGAACGGTGACCGCAACAACTTTATGTACAGCCAGTGGAATGGCGGCCAAGGCCAGTACGGGCGCTGCGAGATGAAAGTCGACTTTAAAGCCAAATCCGCCGAGCCGCCTGTCCGCGCACGCGGCGCTATCGCCCGCACCTATTTCTATATGCGCGACCAGTACAAACTCAATCTTTCCCGCCAGCAAACACAGCTGTTTAGCGCCTGGGATCGCCAGTATCCGGTCACCGCGTGGGAATGCGAACGCGATAATCGCATCGCTGACGTACAGGGGAATCATAATCCTTACGTGCAGCAGGCTTGCGCTCAGAGAAAAAGCTAACTTAGTATTAAACACGCCATCAGAGCACATTAGCTCGCGACATTGCGGGCTAATCACGCCAAAATAGCCCGCTTAAACACTTTAAGGACAGCAGCCACACATGCGCATACCCCGCATTTATCACCCTGAAACACTGACCGCCCACAGCGAAATTGCACTGTGCGAAGATGCCGCTAACCACGTCGGACGCGTTCTGCGTATGCAGCCCGGTCAGGCAATCCAGCTATTTGATGGCAGCAATCAGGTCTTCGAGGCCAGCATTACGCAGGTGGATAAGAAAAGTGTGCGCGTCAGCCTCGGCGAAGGCGTGTTGTCTGACAACGAGTCTCCCCTAAATCTGCATCTCGGCCAGGTGATTTCGCGCGGCGATAAGATGGAATTCACCATTCAGAAATCCATCGAGCTGGGTGCAAACACCATTACTCCGCTGTTCTCCGAGCGCTGCGGCGTCAAACTGGACGGCGAGCGTCTGGAGAAAAAATTACAGCAGTGGCAGAAAATCGCCATTGCCGCCTGCGAACAGTGTGGCCGCAACCGTATCCCGGAAATTCGTCCGGCGATGCAACTGGAAGCCTGGTGTGCAGAGCAGGATGACAGCCTGAAGCTGAACCTGCATCCGCGCGCCAGCCACAGCATCAATACCCTGCCGCTGCCGGTGAAGCATGTCCGTCTGCTGATCGGCCCGGAAGGCGGTTTGTCCGCCGATGAAATTGCAATGACTTCCGGTTACGGATTTACTGATATCCTGCTGGGACCCCGTGTTCTGCGTACAGAAACCACAGCACTCACCGCGATAACGGCCTTACAGGTCCGTTTCGGCGATCTGGGATAAGAGGAAACGACATGATCAAGCTTGGCATCGTGATGGACCCGATTTCATCCATCAACATCAAAAAAGACACCAGTTTCGCTATGTTGCTGGAAGCGCAGAGTCGTGGTTACGAACTGCACTACATGGAAATGAATTCCCTGTATCTGCGCGGCGGCGAAGGCCGTGCGACGACCAAAAAACTCAGCGTAAAACAAGATTACGACGGCTGGTATGAATTCGGTACCGAGCAGGATATCGCCCTGCAGGAACTTGACGTGATCCTGATGCGTAAAGATCCGCCGTTCGATACCGAATTCATTTATGCCACTTACATCCTCGAACGTGCAGAAGAGAAAGGCACGCTTATCGTTAACAAACCGCAGAGCCTGCGCGACTGTAACGAAAAGCTGTTCACCGCATGGTTCCCAGAACTGACGCCAGATACGCTGGTGACACGCAATTCCGCGCAGTTGAAAGCCTTCCATAAAGAGCACACCGATGTGATCCTCAAGCCGCTGGACGGCATGGGCGGCGCATCTATCTTTCGTCTGAAACCGGAAGACGCTAACGTCTCGGTGGTTATCGAAACCCTGACTGAGCACGGCACCCGTTTCTGCATGGCGCAAAACTATCTGCCTGCTATCAAAGACGGTGACAAGCGCGTTCTGGTGGTCGATGGCGAACCGGTGCCTTACTGTCTGGCACGCATCCCTGCACAGGGCGAAACCCGCGGTAATCTGGCCGCAGGTGGCCGTGGCGAAGCGCGTCCGTTAAGCGAAAGTGACTGGCAGATTGCCCGCACCGTGGCGCCAATCCTCAAGCAGAAGGGCCTGATCTTTGTCGGTCTGGATATCATTGGTGACCGCCTGACTGAAATTAACGTCACCAGCCCGACCTGTGCACGTGAAATTGAAGCAGCCTTCCCGATTTCCGTCACCGGCATGCTGATGGACGCTATCGAAAAGCGCCTCGCTGCGCGCTAAACAAAACTGCTGCACAATGGCGCAGTTGACTGCGCCATCATTACTTTCTGAGGTTAAACATCCTGCATACCATGAATCTACAACATCACTTTCTAATTGCGATGCCCGGGCTGGATGAACCCCAGTTCAAACGTTCTGTTGTGTATATCTGTGAGCACAATGAAGATGGCGCAATGGGTCTGGTGATTAATAAGCTGGTCGACGATTTCACCATTGAAAATGTCCTCGACAAGCTGGATATCAACCCTGAACCACGCGACCCAAGTATTCGCCTTGATCGCCCGGTCTTCTCCGGTGGTCCGCTGGCCGACGATCGCGGTTTTATCCTGCATACCCCGCGCGAAGGTTTTGGCTCCAGCATTCTTATTTCCGACAGCACCATGATCACCACCTCTAAAGACGTGCTGGAAACTCTTGGGACGCCCGACCAGCCGAAAGATGTGCTGGTGGCCCTCGGTTACGCCGCCTGGGAACAGGGCCAGCTGGAAAAAGAATTGCTGGATAACGCGTGGCTGACGATTGAAGCCAGCAGCGACATTCTGTTCCGCACGCCGATTGCTGACCGCTGGCGCGAAGCCGCGAAAATGATCGGCATTGATGTCAGCCAGCTCGCCACCCACGCGGGGCACGCATAATGGCGAACCGCACGGTGTTTGCTTTCGACTTCGGCACCAAAAGCATTGGCCTGGCCATCGGTCAGGAAGTCACCGGTACTGCACGCCCGCTGACCTCGTTTAAAGCGCAGGACGGCACGCCGGACTGGCAAAAGATCGAGAAGCTGCTCAAAGAGTGGCTGCCGGACGTCGTGGTGGTTGGCCTGCCCCTGAACATGGACGGCACCGAACAGCCGCTGACCGCCCGCGCCCGTAAATTCGCCAATCGTCTGCACGGACGTTTTGGCGTTCAGGTGGAGCTGCATGATGAGCGTCTGAGTACCGTCGAAGCCCGCGCTGATTTGTTCGACCGTGGCGGTTTCCGCGCGCTCGACAAAGGCAGCGTGGATGCCGCCTCGGCGGTGATTATCCTGGAAAGCTGGTTTGAGAAGCAATGGAGTTAGCCTGCGTCATAGTCAGTAATCCGTCGCTCTGCCGTTGCTGCTGGCTTTGCGCAAACGTCTGCATTCCGGCCTGCGCGCCGGTTTGCAGAATGTCCGCCAGCTGATGCGTTTTGCCTTCGCGGATGAGATTGCACACGGCGGGCGTCGATGTCAGCACTTCAAACAGCGCCACCCTGCCCGCCTTTTTGCCTTCTGCCGCTTGCGTCACCGCCAGTTTTTGCGCCACCACCGCGCGTAAACTCCCCGCCAGCTGTGCCCGTACGAAAGCCTTTTCTTCTGCCGGAAAGACGTCGACCAGCCGGTCGATGGCCTGCGTCGCATTGCGCGTATGCAGCGTCGCCAGCACCAGATGCCCGGTTTCCGCTGCCGTCAGCGCCAGCCGGATGCTTTCAGTATCGCGCAGCTCGCCAAGCAGCAATACATCAGGATCCTCCCGCAGCGCGCCGCGTACCGCTTCACCAAACGATCGCGTATGCAAACCCATCTCGCGTTGCTGGATAAGACATCGCTCGCTGACGTGAATCAGCTCGATCGGGTCCTCCAGCGTAATAATATGCCGCGCCGAATGACGGTTGAGATGGTCAATCAGCGCCGCCAGCGTGGTAGATTTTCCGCTGCCGGTCGCACCGGTGACCAGAATCAGACCATCCTCCTGCATGATGACGTGCTGCAAAATCTCCGGTGCCAGCAAACTTGCCAGCTTGGGGCAACGAGCGGGGATTGGCCGCAGCGCCGCAGACAATCCGTGCCATTGCCTGAAGACATTGAGTCGCATCCGCACGCCTTCGCCAAGCATCAGTGCTTTATCCACCTGCCCTGCCTGCTGCAAAACCGTCTGCTGCGCGTCATCCAGCCACTGGCTGCAGAGCGCCTGCATCTGTGGCGCGTTGAGTACCGGCAGATCCTCACAACGGCATAATTGGCCATCTATGCGCAACATCGGCGGATAGCCGGTACAAAGGTGCAGATCGGAGGCATTTTGCTTTACACTACGCACCACTAATCCATCAATATCCATGTTGAAATCCTCCTGAGTCCCTATGAGCCTTAGTCAGCAAAACGCTATTGAGCAGAACTTACAGAATGTCCGCGAGAAAATCGCAGCCGCTGCACAACTTTGCGGCAGGTCTTCAGAAGAAATTACGTTGCTTGCAGTCAGCAAAACAAAACCTGCGAGCGCTGTCGAAGAAGCAATTGCCGCCGGTCAGCTGGCGTTCGGTGAAAACTATGTGCAGGAAGGGGTGGATAAGATAGCCCACTTTGCCGGACATCAGCCCGCACTCACCTGGCACTTTATCGGGCCTTTACAGTCGAACAAAAGCCGTTTAGTTGCAGAGAATTTTGACTGGTGCCACACCATCGACCGGCTGAAAATCGCCCAGCGCCTCAACGAACAGCGTCCTGCTGGTTTACCGCCGTTACACGTGTTGATTCAGGTAAATATCAGCGATGAAGCCAGTAAATCCGGTATTGCCGTCGTTGATGTCGCAGCGCTGGCTACGCAGATTATGGCGATGCCGAATCTGCAACTGCGCGGCCTGATGGCGATCCCGGCCGCAGAAACCGATTATGCGCGCCAGCTTGAGGTCTTCGGCCAGATGCGTGAGGCACTGAAAGCCTTGCAGACGATTTGCCCGCAGGCGGATACGCTGTCGATGGGCATGACCGACGATATGCCCGCTGCGATTGCCGCTGGCAGCACCATGGTACGTATCGGCACCGCCATTTTTGGTGCTCGTGATTACAGCGCAAAACAGTAACCGGTGTCAGGCGGTTTACTGCTTTACTATTGATTGGCTCAATTCAGTCCCTATTAAAAGCAAGGAGCATGAATGCAACATCGCAAATTATGTTTTATCGGCGCAGGTAACATGGCAGGCGCGATCGTTTCGGGTCTGGTCGAAAGTGGCTATCCGGCGGCGCTTATCAGCGTTTGTGCACCTTCCACCACCCATCGCGATGCGCTGGCTGAAAAATACGGCGTGATAAGCAGCAGCGATAATAACGGCTGTGCTAAAGAAGCGGACGTGGTGGTGCTCTCCGTCAAACCGCAAATGATGGCGGATGTGTGTAAAGCACTGCAAAAAGACGTGGATTTTAGCGGCAAACTGGTACTGTCGATTGCCGCAGGCGTCAGCGTCGCGCGTTTCTGCGAGCTGCTGGGTGATAATCTGAACATCGTGCGCATCATGCCGAATACGCCATCCCTGGTGGGAAAAGGCATGAGCGGGCTGTATGCGCCGAAACAGGTATCGCAGGCGGATCGCGATTACAGCGGCGAACTGATGACTGCGGTCGGCAAAATTTGCTGGGTGGATACCGAAGAAGGCATCAACCACATTATTGCCGCCGCAGGCAGCGCACCGGCGTATTTCTTCCTGTTTATGGAGGCAATGCAGGCCGAAGCGCAGCGTCTGGGGTTCAGCGCCGAGGCAGCGCGGATGCTGGTTGAACAAGCCGCCAGCGGTGCCACCGCGCTAGTGGCCGCCAGCCCGGACACGCCATTGTCACAACTTCGTGAGAATGTGACGTCCAAAGGCGGTACCACCTTTGAAGCACTAAAAGTCTTCACCGACCGTAAATTACCGGAGATTGTCTCCGAGGCCATGCAGGCCGCCATTACCCGCGCGCAGGAAATGGAAAAACTGTTCTGATTCAGGACTCATAATAATTTCGACACCACATAAGGTTTTTTATGCTTACGCTGACTTTTCTGGTCAAAACACTTATCGACCTCTACGTCATGGTTTTACTACTGCGTATCTGGATGCAGTGGGCACGCACGGACTTTTATAATCCGTTCTCACAGTTTGTGGTGAAGATTACACAGCCCGTTATCGGGCCGCTGCGCCGTATTATTCCGCCACTGGGGCCGATCGACAGCGCAAGTCTGCTGCTGGCTTTCCTGCTGTGCACACTGAAATTCCCGCTGTTGTTGCTTATCCAAAGCGGCGGCATTTATATCGGGCTGAGCAATTTGCTGATCGGCCTGATCGGTCTGGTGAAAGCCGCCGGTTATCTGGTGTTCTGGCTGGTGATCATCCGTTCACTGATGAGCTGGGTGAGCCAGGGTCGCGGCCCGATGGATTTCCTGCTTTTACAGCTGACAGAACCGCTGATGTCACCCATTCGGCGTATTCTTCCGGCAATGGGCGGCATTGATTTCTCGGCAATGGTGGTGATTCTGATCCTCTACATGCTGAATTATCTGGGTATGGATCTGCTGGGTGCCTTGTGGTTCCAGCTCTAAGTCCGGTTTACTGGCAGTCTGACGAACTGGTTTTGCGGCTGGTTATCCAGCCCAAAGCCAGCCGTGACAGCCTGGTTGGTTTGCATGGCGATGAACTGAAAGTCGCCATCACCGCCCCACCGGTTGACGGTCAGGCGAACACGCATCTGGTGAAATTTCTCGCCAAACAGTTTAAAGTCGCCAAAAGTCAGGTCAGCATTGAAAAGGGCGAGCTGGGCCGCCATAAACAAGTCCGCATTACCCATCCGCAAAATATCCCGGCCGAGGTCGCGGTACTGCTCGCTGAATAATTCGTTAAATCAGGATCTTCCCATGCAGAAAGTCGTATTAGCTACCGGCAACGCCGGTAAAGTCCGTGAACTCGCCCATCTGCTGGCAGATTTCGGACTGGACGTGGTCGCACAGACCGAACTCGGCGTTGAGTCTGCCGAAGAAACCGGTCTGACGTTCATTGAAAACGCCATCCTGAAAGCGCGCCACGCCGCAGCCGAAACCGGTTTGCCTGCAATTGCCGATGACTCCGGTCTGGCGGTCGATTTCCTTGGAGGCGCACCGGGGATTTATTCCGCCCGATACGCAGGTGTCGATGCCAGCGATCAGCAAAATCTCGACAAGCTGCTGGTTGCAATGAAAGACGTGCCGCAGGGGCAGCGCGCTGCGCAGTTCCATTGCGTGCTGGTATATATGCGCCATGCGGAAGATCCGACGCCGCTGGTTTGCCACGGCAGCTGGCCGGGTGAGATTGCTTTCGCCGAAGCCGGGGCAGGCGGTTTTGGCTATGACCCGATTTTCTTCGTGCCTGAGTCTGGCAAAACGGCCGCAGAGCTGACGCGTGAAGAAAAGAGCGCGGTGTCGCACCGTGGTCAGGCGCTGAAACTGTTGCTGGCTGCGATGAAAGAGGTAGTACAAAAGAATGCGTAAGTTGCCGCCGCTGAGTCTCTACATTCATATTCCGTGGTGCGTGCAAAAATGCCCTTACTGCGATTTCAACTCGCACGCGTTAAAGGGCGAGGTGCCGCATGATGATTATGTCGCACATCTGCTGGCGGATCTGGATGCCGATCTGCATCTGGTGGGCGATCGCAGCGTAGGGACGATTTTCATCGGCGGCGGAACGCCAAGCCTGCTGAGCAGCAAAGCGATGCAGGACCTGCTCGACGGCGTGCGGGCACGTTTGCCACTGGAGGCCGGTGCTGAAATCACGATGGAAGCCAACCCCGGCACCGTCGAAGCTGACCGTTTCAGCGCTTATCAGCGCGCCGGTGTGAACCGTATTTCGATTGGTGTACAAAGTTTTGATGCGCAGAAACTGGAGCGTCTGGGGCGCATTCACGGTCCTGAAGAAGCTAAACGCGCCGCGCATCTGGCCACAGGCCTTAACCTGCGCAGCTTCAATCTGGATCTGATGCACGGCTTGCCGGATCAGACGCTGGAAGAAGCGCTGGATGATTTGCGTCAGGCCATCGCTCTAAATCCGCCGCACCTGTCGTGGTATCAGCTGACCATCGAGCCCAATACGATGTATGCCTCGCGCCCGCCAACGCTGCCGGATGACGATGCGCTATGGGATATTTTCGAGAAAGGCGATCAACTGCTGACGGCAGCTGGTTATCAGCAATATGAAACGTCCGCGTATGCCAAGCCGGGTTATCAGTGCCAGCACAATCTCAACTACTGGCGATTCGGGGATTATCTCGGCATCGGCTGTGGCGCGCACGGTAAGCTGACACAGCCTGACGGGCGGATCCTGCGGACCGTGAAGACCAAACACCCGCGCGGCTATATGCAGGGGCGTTACATGGACAAACAGCATGCGGTCGAAACCGAAGATCTGGCGTTTGAGTTCTTCATGAACCGTTTTCGCTTGCTGGAAGCGGCTCCGCGCGAAGAATTCAGCCTGTATACCGGACTGGAAGAATCCGCGATCCGTGCAGAGCTGGACGAGGCTATCGGGAAAGAATATCTGATTGAAAACCCGACGCACTGGCAAATTACCCGGAAAGGGAAATTGTTCCTGAATTCACTGCTGGAGATTTTTTTAGCGGAGTAAATACATGATTTGTATTTATTAATGAAGGTGAGTCGGCTATCTGTAGCCGACTTTTTTTTATCATTCTTAATCATTAAGGCTATAAATAGAGTTATAAATTAACAAATGAACAGAGTTTATTGTTAATAAATTAAAACACTAAGAAACATATAGAAATACCCTCTTTTCTTAATGCATTTCCCTCCTTTCAAAAAGTAAAAAAAACTGTTGGCTTAAAAACAAGCCTATACGGCGGTTCTGGCCGTCTTCCTAAATAATACAGTTCATATTTAAAAAGTTAACAAAGCCACATCAATAATTAACTAAAATTACCGCATGATTATTAATTCATGAAACAAATGTGCTTGTTACTAATTTCAATTGTTACTATTATAATTGAAATTAGTAGCAAACTATCTTTGTTAGCTGTTTTTGATCCTTAACATATAAATACTGTTCGGTTAGTTTGAATGCCGCCATAAAAGCAGTAATTAATTTAATTGAGGGATCAAATGAAACTTTCCAAGATTGCTTTATTTCTGACACTGACAACCTGTAGCCACATCGTTTTTTCAGCCGAACAACCAAAAGATGCCAGTGCCTATACACGGGCGATGAATAACGCCGTATATAAAGAGTCAAACTTCCATAATCAGGACGATTTTCAGGATGCCGCTAAAGGTTTTATCGCAACGCTGACTCCAATGATGATTAAAGATTCGGCAGGGAATATCTCCTGGGATATGGAAAGTTATGGTTTCATTAAGGGTGATGCACCTGACACCGTAAATCCTAGTTTGTGGAGAATTGCAAAGCTAAACATGCTGAATGGTTTATTTAAAGTAACAGATTCAGTCTATCAGATTAGAGGATTTGATCTTTCCGACATGACAATTATAGAGGGTGATAAAGGTATTATTATTATTGACCCGCTGGTCACCACCGAAGTAGCCAGCGCAGGGTTAAAACTCTATTACCAACATCGTCCTTTTAAACCTGTTGTCGCGGTGATTTATACACACAGCCATGCCGATCACTATGGCGGCGTACGTGGCGTCGTGGATGAAAAAGATATTGCTTCAGGCAAAGTCACCATTATTGCCCCGGAAGGTTTCATGAAAGAAGCGGTCAGCGAAAATGTGCTTGCAGGGACAGCCATGAGCAGAAGAACGCTCTATCAGTACGGCGCGATGTTGCCACGCAGTGCTCGCGGTCAGGTTGATGCGGGTTTAGGGAAAACGACGTCAATCGGGACATTTACCCTGATACCGCCAACCGATACTGTCAGGAAAACCGGTGAAAAACGGGTTATTGCAGGAGTCGAAATGCAATTCCAGATGGCGCTGGATACTGAGGCACCAGCAGAGATGCTCATCTGGTTCCCACAGTTCAAGATGCTGGATACTGCCGAAGATGCCACTCATACCCTGCACAATATTTATACTCTGCGCGGCGCGCAGGTTCGCGACGCGAGCTCCTGGTGGAAGGTGCTGAATCTTGCCATCAATGAACACCTTAACAACGTTGAGATTGTGATTGCCCAGCATCAATGGCCGACATGGGGAAATCAAAAAATAATAAGTTACTTATCTAATCAGAGAGATATGTTTAAATTCATTCATGATCAAACATTGAATCTAGTAAATAAAGGTTTGACCATGAACGAAATAGCCGAAACGTTGACTCTTCCACCAGGCCTTGCAAATGAATGGTATAACCGTGGATATTACGGTTCAGTCCGTCACAACGCCAAGGCGGTATATCAACGGTATATAGGCTGGTACGACAGTAATCCTGCCGATCTTAATCCTTTACCACCCAGTGAAGCGGCAAAAAAATATGTTGAATTTATGGGCGGTGAAAATCAGGTCTTAGAAAAAGCGCGAAAATCTATCGCCGCCGGGGAGTATCGTTGGGCTGCTGAAGTCTTAAAACATGTGGTCTTTTCTGACCCGACAAATCAGATAGCGAGAAATTTGCAGGCTGATGCCTTCGAGCAATTGGGTTATCAGTCGGAGAATGCAACATGGCGAAATGAGTATCTGATGGGCGCGTATGAATTGCGTAATGGCGTTCCTGATAATGCTCCAATCAATACCGCCAGCATCGATATGGTTCGCGCGATGGATCCTGAGCTTATTCTGGACTATATGGGAGTGCGTCTTAATGCGGAAAAAGCATTAAATAAAAACATTGTAATCAACTGGCAGATGCCGGATGGCACCGTTTATGGCATCGTATTAAAAAACTCCGTCATCCTATATAATCTTAACAGGCCGTTCCCTCAGGCAGATGTTTTGCTAAAAACCGATAAAACCACGTTCTCTCGCCTGTTCATGCAAGGTGAGCCATTAGATAATGTACTGAAAAGCTCCAAGACCATAATTGAAGGAAACCAGGATAAAGTAAAAGAACTACAAGGGATGCTCGATATATTCCCTGGCATGTTCAAGATTGTGACACCATAACTTATCGAAAATCCATCTATTAACAATAATCTCATCACCAGGATGAAATAAAATGACTTATAAATGGATGTTAAATAAAATACGACCGATTGCGTTTTTTTATTTAATATTGCCATGTGCGGGTTATGCTGATAACGCTCGCGACTGGCAAAATGTGCCCGATGATATTGATATACTTTTTGGTTATTACAGTAATATTAATAGCAACACGTCTATCGACTCTTCTCTTCCAGTAGATAATGCTTCTGTGGATGCTGATTTGTATATTCTCCGTTATGCCCGTTCATTCAACCTGCAGGGGCATACCGCGGGTATCCAGTTAATGCAACCCGTTGCCAATATTCGGGCGTCTCTGGATGGATCAACATTTAATGGAGATACGCATACTAATAATGGAATAGGCGATTTCCAACTCGCGCTCGTTTATAATATTTTTGGTGCACCCGCGTTAAACAGTCAGGAATTCAGACTCTGGACACCCGAAATGTTTTTAACCACGGCGTTATGGATAACCGCACCTACCGGAGATTACGATAAACACAAGCTGCTTAATATCGGGGCAAACCGTTGGGTAATGAAACCTGAACTGGCTTTTGGTTATCCGATCGGGCCATTCTGGATTGAGGTTAATCCCATGGTTTCTTTCTATCAGGATAATGACGAATATCTCGGCAGTCATCATCTCGCACAGCGCCCTCTCTATACTGCTGAAGGACATTTAAGCCTGACGGTGAATCAGGCGTTGTGGATTTCGTTGGATAGCACGTTCAGTAAAGGCGGTGAGACGCGTATTGATGGTAGCCTGCAAAATAATAAGCAACAGAATGTATTATTAGGCGCGTCGTTGGGATTTATGTTATCACCACAATTTGGCGGGGCCGTTGCCTATACCGATACAACACAGGAGGAATCAGGATCGCCTGATATTTCTACCTGGATGTTCAGAGTCCAATATGTTTGGTAGATATAAGGCCACTTTCTTATTTTAATCAGGAACTCATATCAGGGGGATCACTCCCCCTGATATATATTGCGATCTTACTGTTTCAAATCTGCCAGCAGGGTTTTATGCTGCGTATCGAGTGCGGTCACGCGCTTACAGACATCATCACCAAAGGCTTTGAACTCTTTTTCCTGCTTGTTCCACTCATCCTGGACCGCCTGTTGCAGACCGCCAAGATTGCCCATCATCGCCTGTAGCGGATTACCGCCGCTGGCCGCCTGTTTCAGACCCATTTCATTGATGCTGTCTTGCATCACGCCGCCCATGGTCTGTTCCATCAGCTTTTGACCATTCTGCTTAACCTGATCGACCGCTTTATGGTGGAACGTCAGACCATCGGTACGATGTTCGATGATGAGGTTCATTTGCTGCTTGAGCTGCTTGTCGAGCGTAACCAGACGGTTGCGCACATTGCTGTCGCTGCCCAGTTTTTCGACAATGACGCGGTCAACGGCCACACGGCCTTTTTCAAGATGCGCAGTGGCACCCTGATCTATCCACGGCAAATCACGGCGCAGGGAGGCCTGATAGTCGATGGCTTCCTGACGCTGTTTCGCGCTCAGGGTGATTTCTTTACCGTTGAGCGTCACGTTACCGTTTGGCGTGATCAGCAAGTCGCTGCTGGTGCCCACAACCTGCACGGTTTGCGGCTTGATGACGACGTCTTCTTTTGGCTGCACGGCACACTGGTAATCTGCCTGCGCACCCCATGCCGTCAGCGCCAGCATCGCGGCCACTGATGCCTTTAAAACCCTACTTTTCACAACACCGGTTTTCACTAACATGTACTCTCCCTAAGACAGCAAACTAAAAAATTGAACGGCCAATACGCTGAGCCAGCAGTTCTAAGGCAGCAATACCGGCCAAAGAGTTCCCTGCCGCATCAAGTTCCGGTGACCATACTGCAATGCACATCTCCCCCGGTACCACGGCCAGAATGCCACCGCCGACGCCCGATTTCCCCGGCATCCCTACGCGGTAGGCGAATTCACCTGCACCGTCGTACATGCCGCTGGTCACCATCATGGCGTTAATCTGCCGTGCCTGACGGGCATCGATCAGCGGCTGTTCACTGCCTAACGGATGGCCTTTATTGGCCAGATAGACAAAAGTACGCGCCAGTTCTTCGCAGCTCATACGCAGAGCGCAGTAGTGGAAATAGGTATGCAAAACGGTGATGACGTCATTCTCGAAATTCCCGAAAGATTTCATCAGGTACGCAATGGCCGCGTTGCGATCGGAGTGATCGAACTCTGAACGCGCAACGTGCCGATCGTAGTTGAGATCTGGCGATCCAGCCAGCTGACGTACCACTTCCAGCATTCTTTGCTTCGGCGCGGTCAGGCGGGTTTGCAACATATCGCACACGACCAGCGCGCCAGGATTGATAAATGGATTACGCGGTTTTCCCTGCTCCAGCTCCAGCTGCACCAGCGAATTAAACGGCTGGCCGGAGGGTTCTTTGCCGACGCGCTGCCAGATTTCACTTTCCTGATAACGGGTCAGTGCCAGCGTCAGACTCAGCACTTTGGAGATTGACTGGATAGAGAACTGGGTATCAGCATCACCGGCACGAAAGATTTCTCCTTTCGTGGTACACACGGCGATCCCTAAATGATCGGGGCTGACTTCAGCCAGCGCAGGGATATAGTCGGCGACTTTGCCACGGCCAATCAGCGGCCTGACCTGCTGGAGGATCTCTTCCAGCAAACTGTTATCGAGTTCGGTACCCAACGTCCTGCCTCCAGATGTAACAAAGGTGCCGGAAAGGCACCTTTAATTTCAGCGTTCTTAATCAATCTGTGCAGATCAATCCCACCAGATATCGAAGAGCTCTGATACTTCAACCGCTTCCATTTTATGGTCTTCCAACCACTTTTTGATTTGCTCACGGTGCTCATCGGTGCAATGACCGATTTCCTGACGGCAAACCAGGCCTTCCCACTGCAGATAGCCACTGCCATCAAAGGCCAGTTTGTTTGGCTCGATCACACCTTCAATAAACAGATCCAGTGATTCGTCGATGGTTTCAACCGGAGTACCTTCCGGGAAACGCCATTTTACAGAGAAGCCCAGTTCCTGGAACTCGGCAATGTGTAACTTCTTACGTAAACGACGACTGCGATTCTTAGCCATTATTGCTTCCTCTCAAACATCAGATCCCATACGCCGTGGCCTAAACGCTGGCCACGCATTTCGAACTTGGTCACCGGGCGCGATTCCGGGCGCGGGACATAGTTGTTTTCCTGCGAGAGGTTTTTCCAGTTTTCTAAGCTGGTCATCACCTCAAGCATGTGTTCGGCATACGGCTCCCAGTCGGTTGCCATATGGAATACGCCGCCCACTTTCAGTTTACTGCGCAGCAGTTCAACGAACGCTGGCTGAACAATACGGCGCTTATTATGACGCGCTTTGTGCCACGGGTCAGGAAAGAATAGCTGCACCATGTCGAGCGAGCCATCGGGGATCATTTTTTCCAGCACTTCTACCGCATCGTGACACATCACGCGCAGGTTGCTGACACCCTCTTCGTGGGCGGTCGCGAGACACGCACCGACGCCCGGCGAATGCACTTCAATACCGATGAAGTTTTGCTGCGGATTGTTCTGCGCCATGGTCACCAGGGATGTGCCCATGCCAAAACCGATTTCCAGCACCACCGGCGCTTCGCGACCAAACAGTGCATCAATTGCCAGCGGTTCTGCCTGATATTCCACGCCCATCACCGGCCAGAAGTTGTCCAGCGCGTGTTGCTGACCTTTAGTCAGACGGCCCTGACGGCGGACAAAACTGCGGATACGGCGCATAGCGCGACCGTTCTCGTCGAACTCCGGTGAAATGACGTCGTTTTTCATGGTGTTTCCACTCCGTTTGGCAAGACGCGGTATTCGGTCACTGCGGTGTTTTGGTCATTAACTATGAAGAATGGCGCATTATCCAAACTTACTCCCGATAAGCAAGGATTGCGGGCACGAAATCCGTCAATACAGTCCGGAAAGTTCCGGTTTACAGCCCGATAACAACTGTGATGTGATCACCCCCGTCTTTTAACCCTGCCGGACTGTAATTCACCCATGATGGAAACCCCTGGTTTCATGGAAGCAAAAAATTTCTCAATGCTGGTGCTCGACTGGTATCAGCGTTATGGACGCAAAACGCTGCCGTGGCAAATCGAAAAAACACCTTACAAAGTCTGGCTTTCAGAAGTGATGTTGCAGCAGACCCAGGTTGCGACAGTGATCCCCTATTTTGAACGCTTTATGCAACGTTTCCCGACGGTGTCCGATCTCGCAGCCGCACCGCTCGACGAAGTGCTGCACCTGTGGACCGGCCTTGGCTATTACGCCCGTGCGCGCAATCTGCATAAAGCGGCGCAGACTATCGCCAGCCAGCACGGCGGCGTATTCCCGACGACATTCGACGAAATCCTCGCCCTGCCCGGTATTGGACGCTCGACGGCGGGCGCCGTCCTTTCGCTGGCGCTTAATCAGCACTATCCCATTTTAGACGGGAATGTGAAGCGCGTGCTGGCGCGGTGTTACGCCGTGGACGGGTGGCCAGGCGAGAAGAAAACTGAGAACCGGTTGTGGGCAATAAGCGAAGACGTAACGCCAGCAAAAGGCGTCGCGCAGTTTAATCAGGCGATGATGGATCTCGGTGCGATGGTCTGCACGCGCAGCAAACCGAAATGCGAGCTCTGCCCGGTGAAAACCGGCTGCGAAGCTTACGCGCACAACAGCTGGGCAAAATACCCCGGCAAGAAACCCAAGAAAACCCTGCCGGAACGCACCGCGTTTATGCTGATGATTCAGCAAGATGACAAAGTGTGGCTGGAGCAGCGTCCGCCGGTCGGCCTTTGGGGCGGCTTGTTCTGCTTCCCGCAATACGCTACCGAAGAAGAGCTGGCGCTGGGGTTGCATAAATACGGCGCGACGCCAAATCAGCTTCAACAGCAGACCGCTTTTCGCCACACGTTCAGCCATTTCCATCTGGATATCGTCCCGATGTGGTTAAATCTGCGAACATCTGCGGGTTGCATGGATGAAGGTGCGGGTCTCTGGTATAACTTAGCGCAACCACAATTCGTCGGGCTGGCCGCGCCGGTGGAGCGTTTACTGACGCAACTGGCAAAAGAACCGTCCCCAAAAACGATCGATAAGGAATCAGTATGAGCAGAACAATTTTTTGCACTTTCCTGAAGCAGGATGCCGAAGGGCAGGATTTCCAGCTGTACCCTGGCGAGATTGGCAAACGCATTTATAACGAGATTTCGAAAGAAGCCTGGTCGCGCTGGATGAGCAAGCAAACGATGCTGATCAACGAAAAGAAACTCAGCATGATGAACCCCGAAGACCGCAAACTGCTGGAACAGGAAATGGTGAATTTTCTGTTCGAAGGTCAGGATGTGCATATTGAAGGCTATACCCCGCCTTCAAACTGATCGTTGAAAAATAATCATCAATAACAACAAAGCAGTCGCTTTCGGGTGTCTGCTTCTTTCACCAGAAATGGTTTTAAGATGAAGAAAATTTTAGCTTTGCTGGTTATCGCCCCGATGCTGATCTCCTGCTCAGGCAGTAAGAAAGACCAGTTCAACGAAGCTTATGTCAAAGACACCAATGGGTTTGATATTTTGATGGGTCAGTTTGCCCATAATATCGAAAACATCTGGGGGATGAATGAAGTCCTGATCGCCGGTCCGAAAGACTACGTAAAATACAGCGATCAATATTACACCCGCAGCCACATCAACTTTGATGCGGGTACCATCACCCTCGAAACCATTTCAGGCACCGATCCAGCCGCCAGCCTGCGTCAGGCAATCATCAGCACCTTGCTGGTGGGTGAAGATCCGGGCAACGTCGACCTCTATTCTGACGCCAACGACATCCAGATCAGCCGCGAACCGATGCTGTACGGGCAGGTACTCGATAACACCGGTAAGCCGATTCGCTGGGAAGGCCGCGCCGCCAGCTTTGCTGATTATCTGATACAGAACAAGCTGATGCGCCGCCAGTCCGGTCTGCACGTTATCTATTCCGTAACTATCCAGATGGTGCCTAACCACCTGAATCAGCGTGCGCACAAATATCTGCCGATGATCCGCGAAGCGTCTGCCAAATACGGTGTCGATCAGTCACTGATCCTGGCGATTATGCAAACCGAATCCGCGTTTAACCCGTATGCAGTGAGTAACGCCGATGCGCTGGGGCTGATGCAGGTCGTGCAACACACCGCAGGCGTTGATGTATTTAAATCCGAAGGGAAATGGGGCAAGCCGAGCCGCAGTTATCTGTTTGATCCGCAGAATAATATCAACACCGGTACGGCGTATCTGGCGATTTTGCAGAAGACCTATCTAGGCAACATCAACGATCCGACTGCGCGACGCTATGCGGTGATCACCGCTTACAACGGCGGTGCGGGCAGCGTATTACGCGTGTTCTCCCGCGATAAAACGCAGGCATTTAACATCATCAACAGCATGTCCGCCGGTGACGTCTATGCCACGCTGACGACGAAACACCCCTCTGCCGAATCACGCCGTTATCTGTACAAAGTGAACAACACGCAGCGCAGTTACCGCCGCGTGGATTGAGGTTTATGGCATGAGAAATGAAAGCGGAGATCCGAGAGGGTCTCCGTTTTTATCTAAGGCTGACGTTTCTCCTCACCATAACCATAATACCCGTAATACTTGCCCCTAAGGGATCGCGATGAGCGCCTTTTAATCGCATTTAATACCACGCCATTGATACGGCATCCTGCCTGCTCAAAACGAGAAATAGTCGCGCTGATCTCATGCAACTTAGTGAGTTCGAAACGGGAAATGATCAGATTTGTCCCCGTGAGTTTTGCAATAATAATGGCATCGGCTACCCGCAAAAGAGGGGGCGAGTCTACAAGCACTAAATCATAATTATCATTTGCATAATTCAATAAACTGGCGAGCGATGAACCTAGCAATAACTCGGAAGGATTGTTCGGAACGGATCCTCTAGAAATAAAATCCAGCTTCTCGAGCGGTGTATGAACAATGCACTCTTCAATGCTTTTTTTACCCGATAAAATATCAGATACGCCATAACCCACTGAAACTTCCAGTTGTGTATGCATATGCCCAAGCCGCATATCAGCATCAATCAATAACACACGCAGTCCTGACTGAGAAAATACTGCCGCAAGATTACCACTGATGAAACTCTTCCCGACACCGCTGTCAGGGCCTGAGATCATGATGATCTTATTTTTGGAGGATTTCATCGTAAAATAAAGGCTGGTTCTCAAACTTCGGATGGCCTCAACTGTTAAATGATAGGGTTCTTTCAGAACTATGAGTCCTGATGCATTTGCCTTATTCCTGCGGACATAAGGCACTTCGCTGTATACCGTCAACCCCAGCTGTGTCAGTTGTTCGGGTGTCGTCACGAGGCGCTGAAGAAAAACACGAATAAAAAGGATTGCGGCAGAAATAACAAAACCCAACATAGCACCAATGACCAATAACAGAGATTTGGCAGTTTTCACCGGGTGATAATTTACCGCAGCCCCATCAATAATACGCGCATTCCCAATCTCACTTGCCTGAGTAATACTCAATTCTTGCTGCTTACTCAGCAGGAGCATATAAATCTCATTTCCGGTCTGCACATCACGTGTAAGGCGCATGATGTTTTGCTGAGTTTTAGGCATCGCATTGATTTTTGCATCGATCTCTTTTTTCTTGTTATTGAGCATCATCTGTTTTTCATTTAATGCTTTGTACAAGGGATGTCCCTTCGTGTATTTCTCAGAGACAGAGGCTTCTTCCAGCGCCAGTTCATTAATCTGAGTAGCGTTAGCAATACTTTTGTCTAACAGTACCTTCGTCTCCAGAGAGATATCCACGCTGTCATTCATCTCCCGGTATGAGTTGAGTGCACTCTCAGATTCTTCCAGCTGTTTTTTGATCTTCGGAATTTGCGTTTGTAAAAAATTGAGACTTTTTCTGGCGACCTCGGAGTTTCTTGCTATGTTTTGGCGTATGTAATTATTGCAAATAGAATCTAATACAACGGAAATCTTTTTTTTATTTGTTCCTGCTAATGAAAGCTTCAGCATGCCGCTATTCGTACCGATATCCGTTACTGAAAGCCGTTTCAGGAGTTGTTCCACCGCTTCAACCTGATCGATCTTATTTATGGTGAAATGCGTCCCCGGCACTGCATCCGTTGATTCAATGAAAACACTCAGTTCGTTATCATTGAGTATTTTTCCGATACTCCCTGTCGCCTGATAATTATCACTCTGCAATACATATTTTTCTCCTGCAAGAACAGTCAATTCAAACGGTTTATCCTGCAGATAATCTGGAATATCAAACTGCCGGATTTTAAGCGTCGGTTTTGTCACGCTTAAAAAAAAGGAGGAGAATTTATTCCAGATACTCTTTTTTTCTTCAGAAATGTCTAAATCCAGATCAAATTCATCGACTGTTTGCGAGAGTACGGATCGGGATTTAATCAGTGTGCTTTCAGATAATGATACCGGTGCTGCCCCCGGTAAATCCGTCATTAATTCCGGGAAAAAACTATTATTCTTATCTTTCTCGAGTTGAATTAATGCATCAGCTCGATAAACTGGTGTAGATAATTGAGGAATGGCGACTGTAATAACAATAGCGATCAGCATGATTACGATTATAAAATAACGACCATCCACTAACACACCCAGGATTTGAGAGATATCTATTTCCTCTTGTTTGGATTCGGGAGTAAGGGTATGTATATTATTTGACATATTACTTCCTTATAAAAACTAAAACTTTATTTATCGAAAAATCTTACCCATCCATCGGCGGCCTCAAGAAGATGATGAAACATAGTGTTAAACATGGTTTCATCACAACCTATAGGGTCGGGGATATTTTTATTTTTGTGCCAGCCGCCGAAGAGCATTATCTTTCCTCTGGCCTCAATCGCGATATTGACGAGCAAAGGAATGTGCGATGTCTCCATAACAAGGATCAGATCAGCCTGATGGCATAAAGCCCGGGTAACCTGTTGTGCGTAATGATTTTCTATAACTATTCCATTTTGCGACGCAACCTGTAAGGCGGCGGGATGAACAGAATGTCCGACAAGCGCACAAAGTCCGGCTGAATAAATATTTTGTCGGGGCAACCGTCGGCGCAAAATTTCCGCACCGACGGGTGAGCGACAAATATTACCCACGCAGACAACCAGAATATTTTTACAAATTATGTTCCCCAACTGTGTGTCCACCTCGCCGCTTCAACTACACTGTTAATGCCCGTGATCGTTGGCACTAACTGACTCACAACGCGATTCCAGCGCACAACAGGCGCTGTCGTGACATAGACAATATCATAGGGTTCAAGTAAGAATTCAGTACCGAGAACAAGTGATGATGCATCCTGGATATTCAACTGATAAATCGTGGCTATTTTTTTGTTTGCTGGTGATTTATTCTTATTTGATCGAATAACAAAAACGCCACTGGCATCACTACTCAGTTGATCAATTCCCCCTGCATTACCCAAGGCCTCGGTGATCGACATTCCATTTCGGTCAATCCTTAACGTCGCTTGTTTATTGACTTCACCCATAACAAAAATTTTGAGCGCATCATTACGCGGTATATAGAGAATATCACCATTATATAAGAGATAATTCTGAGTCAAATCACCATTTTGCAAAAGCGCCAATAATGATATATGTTTTTCTTCTCCATTTCTTGTCAGCGTAACGTTATTCCAGTCAGCAAACTCCGTAATCCCTCCCGCCTGATTGATTGCCTCAATGACGGTCAAAGGAATATTGGTAATTGCCTGTGGCCCGCTTCTAACCACTTCACCTGAAACAAACGCTTTCTGAGACCTGAAAGTCGCAATGCTCACATCGACCTGAGGTGACTCGATAAAATTGCGAAGTTCTTCAGTAATATCTTCCCGAACGTCTGTTACTGTTTTACCCACAACTTCAACCTTTCCGATGTAAGGATAAAAGATGCTACCGTCGGCATGCACCCAGTTTCCTGTATCACCGGCACTGCGATACTGCCCCGCTGGCGTTGTCAGTTCCGGGTGATCCCAGACAGTCACCATAATAACGTCACCAATACCAATATGGTATTCGTAAGCTTTTAACTCATTTTCTAAGACAGGATTCGTTTGTGCGATGACAGGCTTACTTTGCATATGCGCAACGAGATCTGGAGTGATCGGGTAAACATCGACGAGGTCATTAATATTAACAGTAGCACTCTCTGAGTGTTTGACCGTTTTCCCTAAAAGTGGCAAGTGACTCCCGGGAACAACCGTGCATGCACTTAATAGAGGGAGTGTTATCATAATAATTAAAGGCAGCCCTTTACATACTACCATTCATTCTTTCCCTTGAATTAAATAGCGATAACAAAAAATGAATATGGAAACTCATTAATGGATTTAAAATAAATTGAGTATAAACAGTCAATAAATAAAAATATCGAAAATAGTGAGTTGGCTAAATGACCGCGTGTAAAATACCAAGAATAAATAATAAGTCAACTAATTGATAATGAATGTTTAATACATTATTTATATGATAATCAACGAACCATAATAAATAATAATTTAAATGCTAATATATATTTCCCGCGAATACCTCGCAATAAGTCATCTTTATTAATCAAGTAAATAAAGAGCTTTCGCCCCTTATTTACAATGAAATTAACACATTACACGGTTATCACGTACCCCATCACGCGTTTCCAGCCGACCGGTTTCTTCTCGATATAAACCCCCTGCAACTCTGGGGAGAAGCCCGGTAGCAGATTGATGCCCTCTTCCAGCGCCATGAAGTAACGCTGCACCGCGCCGCCCCACAGTTCACCCGGCACCACGCAAAGTACGCCCGGAGGATAAGGCAGCGCGCCTTCTGCGGCGATACGGCCTTCAGCTTCCCCAATCGGCACCAGCTCAATGTTGTCGCGGATAAACTCGTTATGCGCGTCCTGTGCGTTCATCACCACCTGCGGGAAACTCTTCTGACGGAACATCTCTTTTTGCAGTTCCTTGACGTCAAAACTCACGTACAGATTATGCATCTCCTGGCATAGCTGGCGGATGGTGTAATTGCGGTAACGGTCTTCGTTTTTACGATACACCGTCGGCAGCA
Organism: Rahnella sp. 1L-D-7-B-C2; assembly: GCF_057290995.1. Classification (NCBI taxonomy): domain Bacteria; kingdom Pseudomonadati; phylum Pseudomonadota; class Gammaproteobacteria; order Enterobacterales; family Yersiniaceae; genus Rahnella; species Rahnella sp. 1L-D-7-B-C2. The sequence goes on from NZ_JBXAVQ010000008.1 coordinate 96,493, forward strand.
CTTCGCTGAGCGGGGCATCTTCTTCGATGTATTGCTCAAAGCGCGCGATTTCCTCGACCAGCAACTGCATTTTGGCCGGGGTTTCCGCCGGGGTCAGCAGGAACAGGATCGAGTTCAGGTCGCATTTCTCCGGCACGATACCGTTTTCACGCAAATAGTTCGCCAGGATGGTCGCCGGAATGCCGAACTCAGTGTACTTACCGGTCGTTGCATCAATGCCCGGCGTGGTCAGCAGCAGTTTGCACGGATCGACAAAATATTGCTTCTCGGCATAGCCGGAGAAGGCATGCCAGCGCTCACCCGGCACGAAATCGAAGAAGCGCACGTCGTTGGCCATTTGCTCCGTTTCATGATTCTGCCAGGCGATACCGTCAACAACCGGCGGCACGAACGGCAAAATCATCGAGCACTGTTCGAGCAACATTTTGCGGGTTTCGATGCCGAGCTTCACGCACTCCATCCACATATGTTTACCGCTGCCACCGGCGTGGATGCGCGCATTGACATCCAGCGCGGCAAACAGTGGATAAAAAGGGCTGGTGGAAGCATGCATCATGAAAGCATTATTGAGCTTTTTATGGCTGCAATGGCGCTTCTGCCCCTTGATATGGTTATCTTTTTTGTGGATCTGCGAAGTCTGTGAGAACCCGGCCTGCTGCTTGTGGACTGATTGCGTGACAATGATGCCCGGATCGTTCTCGTCCAGCTCCAGCAGCAGCGGCGAGCACTCTTTCATCATCGGGATGAACTGCTCGTAACCGACCCATGCGGAGTCAAACAGGATGTAATCGCACAGATGCCCGATTTTATCGACCACCTGACGCGCGTTGTATACGGTGCCGTCATAGGTGCCGAGCTGTATGATCGCCAGGCGGAACGGACGCTTCTCACCGGCGCGACCCGGCGCAACCTGTTTGATTTGAAGGCGCAAATAGTCTTCGTCAAAACAGGCCGCATCGATACCACCGATAAAGCCGAACGGGTTGCGCGCCGTCTCAAGATATACCGGCGTCGCGCCCGCCTGGAGCAGCGCGCCGTGGTGGTTAGATTTATGGTTGTTACGGTCGAACAGCACCAGATCGTCGCGGGTCAGCAGCGCATTGGTCACCACTTTATTCGCCGCCGACGTGCCGTTGAGCACGAAATAGGTTTTATCCGCGTTAAAGACTTTGGCGGCATACTTTTGCGCATCTTTCGCCGAGCCCTCGTGGATCAGCAAATCGCCCAGCTTGACGTCGGCATTGCACATGTCAGAGCGGAAAATGTTTGGGCCGTAGAAATCATAGAACTGACGCCCTGCCGGATGGCGACGGAAAAACTCACCGCCCTGATGCCCCGGGCAGGCGAAGGTGGAGTTCTCCATTTCGACATACTTTTTCAGCGTGTCGAAAAACGGCGGAAACAAAGCTTCTTCATAGGCCTGCGCCGCCGATTCAATCTGCGCGGCATAAAATGCCTGATTGGCGTCCGATAAGGTGATCACGCCTTTCAGCGCTGGTAAAAACTCAGGCGAAACCTGCTCGGTTCCCTGCACAGCCACAAACGCGGGAATACCAAACCCCAGCTTTTCAATTTCTGCCAGCCTGCCGTGGTTTAAATCCCCGACGGAGATAATGATGGCGGCGACGTCGGCAAAATCGGCGCGACGCAGGTCAGCCACCAGACGCGCTGTCTGGAGATAAGGGGAAACGGAGGTGCTTGCTGCAAGTTTTAAAAGTTTCATTCAGACTCTCAAACGGTTAAGTAAGAGGGTGTGCCACAGGGCACGGCAATGAGCTGGTACTTACGTCACAAGAAAACAATGCGCAGAGTCCAGCCCGGCAATTGACGTTGGCCTGAGTGAGACGTCGAATGTGACGTGACGATGCCGGTGCGGCAAGGTGGTGACAGTTGGCGTTTCAGGCTCAGCCACGTCTGATAGACAACAGTAAAATCAGAGCAGTCGGTGAATTCTCTGTTTTTAATAATGCCTACAGCGGGCAAACGGTAGCCTTACCGCATGAAAGGATCTGCAAAAGGAGGAAAACTGAAATCGTGGCGTTTACAGCACCCGGAGATCATCATCAGATGTTTTCTGCGCTTAGAGAAAAACCGTAAAGCGCGATGTGATAAACCAGCCATGCCGCAACCCTCTTGAGCTGTCGCGTGAAAACGGGAACGGGAGTTGTTTAATAAATCGGCGCAATAATGTCATCTTTTTACCCCCTGTTCAACCCTGAACATAGCGCCAAATTCTTACAGAATGCGACACCGCCGGAGCGCGAATTTTCTCAGGCCGCAGAGGCTTTCGTGGCTCTGTAAATACGTTGAAGGGAAAACCGGCAAATCGTTGTAAAAAACATCACTCGAGTGACCAACCCGCCGTTTGTCATAAAAACCCGTTGACGATACATGCCCAATACGGTTTAATGCGCCGCGTTGCCCGGATAGCTCAGTCGGTAGAGCAAGGGATTGAAAATCCCTGTGTCCTTGGTTCGATTCCGAGTCCGGGCACCATATTTAAAGAAACCAGCCTAACGGCTGGTTTCTTGCTTTCCGTGGTTCGGACTCTCCATCGAACTCCGTTCGATGACTCGCCTTAGCAGGCTCGCCCTGCGGGCCAACGGCAAAGCCGTTGTTCAAACGCCTGCGGCGTTAGTCCGAGTCCGGGCACCCTATTTAAAGAAACCAGCCTAACGGCTGGTTTTTTGCTTTCTGTGGGTACTGATTCTCCACAATTACATCATCCCGCCTTGCGCCATCCTCGGGTCAGCACCTTCTCTATCTCGACAATCACGAACAGCGCCACGCCTATCAGCAATCCGATTATCCAATAAATGAACGGCAGCGGACGCGTGCCGAACAGCGTATTCATCAGCGGGACGTAAATGATGATGGCCTGCAGGGTGAACAGCACGACGGTGACAATCCAGATGCCTTTGTTTTGCAGCAGCCCCCGGCTGAGAGAAAATTTTTCCGAATCGCGACAGTTGATCATGTAAACCCATTGCGCGGTCACCAGCGTCTGTAACAGCACGGTGCGGATAAATTCCGGTTCATAGCCACGCGGTTGCAGCCAGGCTTCCAGCATAAAGGCGCTGACAGAAATCAGTAAGCCAACGAACGCTACGCGCCAGATGGCGTATTTATCCATCACATGCGCACTGACATTACGTGGCGGACGACGCATTACGCGGCTTTCGGCTTTCTCAAACGCCAGCCCGAAGGAGAGCGTTGCGGAGGTCGCCATGTTCATCCATAAGATTTGCACGGGCGTGAGCGGCAGAAGGTTACCCATCAGGATAGCGATAATTATCAGCAGCCCCTGTGCAAGGTTGGTCGGCATAATAAACAGGATGGTTTTCTTCAGGTTATCGTAAACCCGGCGCCCTTCCCTGACCGCATTGGCGATGGTCGCGAAGTTATCATCCACCAGAATCATATCAGCAGATTCTTTCGTCACCTCCGTGCCTTTGATCCCCATTGCGATCCCGACGTTGGCCTGTTTCAGCGCAGGCGCATCGTTCACGCCGTCACCGGTCATGCCGACAATTTCACCGGTCTCCTGCAATGCTTTGACCAGCCGGAGTTTATGTTCAGGGCTGGTGCGGGCAAAGATGTCGAACTGCACGGCGGCCGTTCTGAGCTGTGCATCATCCATATGCTCGAGCTCGTAGCCGGTGATGGAGTTTTCGCTGTTGCCGATCCCCAACATCTTACCAATCGCCATCGCGGTTTCCTGATGATCGCCGGTGATCATCTTGACGCGGATCCCCGCCTGCTGGCATTCACCAATCGCGACAATCGCTTCAGGCCGCGGCGGATCCATCATGCCCGCAATGCCTATCAGCACCATGCCCTGATGCAACTCCGGGTGATCAAGTGAGGCCACCGGCTGATCGACCGGTTTCCACGCCGCCGCAACCATGCGCAGCCCTTCGCTGGCGTACTGTGTGATCGCCGATTCCCAGTAAGCCAGATCCAGCGGTTGCGCCCCTTCCGGCGTTTGCTGGAACTGACACAGTTTAAGCAACACGTCCGGCGCACCGGTCAGCAAGACCTGCGACTGACCGTTTTTCTCGCAGGCAATCGCCATGTATTTATAGAGCGAATCAAACGGGATTTTGCTGCTCACCTGATGCGAAACTTCAGGCAGACGCGCCTTGGCGGCCAGCACTTTGAGCGCGCCTTCAGTCGGCCCGCCGGTGATTTTCCAGTGCCCCTGCGCATCCTGCGACAGCGTGCTGTCATTACAGATATCCACCGTGCGCAGGAACTGCGTCAGCAGCGGCGAAGAATCCGCCGGTTGCGGGCTCACCTGCCCCGCGACGGTGAAACTCCCCGTCGGTTCGTAGCTGCTGCCCTCCACCGTCCAGACATTATCCGCCAGAATGACCGCTTTGACGGTCATCTCGTTCATGGTCAGCGTGCCGGTTTTATCTGAGCAAATGACCGACATCGCGCCCAGCGTTTCGACGGTCGGAAGCTTACGGATGATGGCTTTAGAACGCGCCATCGCCTGAACACCCAGCGACAGAATGATCGAAATAATCGCCGGTAACCCTTCCGGCACCGCCGCCACCGCCAGGCTGATGACCGAAAGCAGAAGCTCGCCGAATGGAATATCCCGCAGCAAATAACCGAAGATCAGCAGCGCCGCCATCATGAACAAAATAATGACGAAGATAGATTTCCCCAGTTTGTCGATCTGCACCAGCAGCGGCGTTTTGTTGTCTTCAATCGATGAGAGCATCTCGTTAATATGCCCGAGTTCCGTATGGCCGCCGGTGGCGAACACCACGCCGCTGGCCGTCCCGGAACTTACGGTAGTGCCTGAGTAGGCGAGGTTCTTACGATCGCCAATGGATTTCTCACCTTCCAGCGGGTCAGTTTTTTTCGAGACAACGGTGGATTCACCGGTCAGAATGGCTTCTTCAACACGAAGATTATGCACGTCGATCAGGCGTAAATCGGCGGGGATTTTGTCCCCTGGCCGCAACAGAACAATATCCCCCGGTACGATTTCATCCGTCCCCACGGTAACTTGTTGTCCGTTACGTAATACCAGTGCCTCACTGGACAGCATATTCTGAATGCTCTTCAATGATTTCTCAGCATTATTTTCCTGAATAAACCCTATCAGTGCATTAATAACTGCCACGGCTAATATGACCAGCGTATCCACCCAGTGCCCCATAATCCCGGTGACAACGGCGGCAGCCAGTAATATATAAATGAGAATATCTTTAAAGTGAGAGATAAACTTAATAAATAAAGACTTACCTTCTTTTTGCGGTAAAACATTCGGGCCATGTTGCCTGAGTTTATTCCGGGCTTCCTCTGCGGTGAGCCCGGAGAGACCGGACTGCAGCCCTGCGAGGCTTTCTTCTACGCTTAGTTGATACCAAAGTTTATCCGATGATGTCGGTTCCACAGAACGTGGCGTTGTATTATCCATAATTCTTTGACCCCTGAAATGGTTCACGAATAAAGAGAATAACGAACGAATTATCGTGCAGGTTTCTGGCAAGATGCGTAAAGCTGTATAAACTATAATATACCGTGTTAAATAGTGTTAATAAGCGGAACGGAAAATCAAATAAGCAAACAAAAACAATAACTCACTCACACCTTAATGAAACACAGACAGAATGAAATAAGTCAGCCGGGTGACAGAAAAAACCCTGCACATTCTGTTTGTATTTATTATTTTCACGGGTTGTTCAATGAGGGGAAGTATATTGAAAATTCGTTTTTCTCTCTCGCTGGTCATTGCGTTGCTGATAAGCGCCTGCGACCAGAAAACCCCTGAAGCGCCGGTATTACCGCGTCAGGTTAAAGTTGCCACGGCAGACGCGGTAAGCCTTGCCAGTACGCGGGTTTTTCCGGCGCGGATCCTGGCGGGTGATAATACGGAAATTGCCTTTAAACGCGCAGGTCAGCTCGATGCCTTAGACGTGCGCGAAGGGCAGGCGGTCAAACAGGGGCAAGTCCTCGCCCGACTTTCCAACAATGACGCCCGTCAGCGGCTTAACGATCGCCGCAGTGCTTCAACGCTGGCGCAGCGCCAGTTCGAGCGTTACCAAACCCTTGCCCGGCGACACGTGGTCTCACAGGCTGAGCTGGAAGTGCATAAAGCCAGCCGCGATTCTGCCGTCGCCGCCTTAAAAATTGCTCAGGAAGAGCTCAATGATTTGAATCTTATCGCGCCGTTCAGCGGCGTTGTCGCCAGACTGAACGTGCGTAATCATCAGGTCATCGCCGCCGGACAGCCGGTTGCCATGCTTAGCCGTTCAGATGTGCTGGACGTTATCTTCAGCGTGCCGGAAAACCTGTTCACCAGTCTGGATATCCGTAACGCGCAGTATCGCCCTCTGGTTCGTATCAATACCCTGCCCGGACGTGAATTTACCGCCAGCTATAAAGAACATACCGCCAGCAGCGAAGCCAATACCTTAACGTGGCAGGTTACGCTGACCATGCCGCGTCCTGAAAATTTCCCGGCAGTGGCGGGGCTCAGCGGCACGGTGACGGTCAATCCGGCTAACCTCGCGACCGCGACGCCTGATAATACGCTGGTGATCCCGGTGGAAGCGGTCTTCAACCCGGACAGCCAGCAGCGCAACGAAGCACATGTCTGGGTGATCGCCGGAGATGGCGACAAACTGCACGTTGAGGACAGAAAGGTGGCTGTGGGGGAACTGACGTCGCGAGGGATTGAAATCACCAGCGGACTGGAGAAAGGAGAACGGGTGGTGGCGGCCGGCGTGGGTGAGTTACACGCACAACAGCCGGTGCGCATCTGGACGCGGGAACGGGGTCTGTAATGGGGATCAACGACAGTTTCATCAATAACCCGACGCGGGTGTGGCTGGTGATCCTTCTGCTCGGCGTGGGCGGGCTGATCGCGTTATTCAACATCGGGCGGCTGGAAGATCCGGCGTTTACTATCAAAACCGCCGTCGTTTCGGTGCAATATCCCGGCGCGTCGTCGCAGCAGGTGGAAGAAGAAGTCACACTGCCGCTGGAGAACGCCCTGCAACGCCTGCCTTACGTCGATAATATCACCTCGATTTCCGCCGTCGGCTTATCGCAAATCACCGTCAATATCGATTCCCGCTATCACTCTTCTGAGCTGCCGCAGATCTGGGATGAGCTGCGTCGCAGGGTCAACGACGCCACGTTGCAGTTTCCGCCCGGCGTCAGCCCGCCGTTTGTTAACGATGATTTCGGCGACGTGTACGGCTATTTTTTCTCGATTTATGGCGACAGTTTTACTAACCCTGAGTTGCGTAAATATGCTGAACAACTGCGCAGGGAACTGGTGCTGGTACCCGGCGTCGGCAAAGTCGCGATTGGCGGCATCATTCCTGAGCAGGTGACGATCGAAATTTCCCGCGCACAAATGGCGGCGTACGGCGTCACGCTGGCGCGGCTGGCGGATGTGCTCAACCGGCAAAATATCGTCTCTGATGCAGGCAGCATGACCGTCGGCAGTGAGTCGATCCGCCTGCATCCCACCGGCGGATTTCAAAACATTGATGAGCTGAATAATGTGCTGATAAGCCCGGCGGGCTCGACGCACAGTATTTATCTGCGCGATATTGCCGTCATTTCTCAGGGTGTCACCGATCATCCGGGTAATATTTATCACGCCAATGGCCGTAACGCGCTAACCCTCGGCGTTTCATATATTCCCGGCGTCAATGTGATGAATATCGGTCACGCCATCGAAGCCAAAATGCAGGATCTGCAGGCTGATAAACCCGCCGGGATCGAGCTTAAAGTATTCTACGATCAGGCCGCCGAAGTTAAAAAATCCGTCGACGGATTTATCATTAACTTCCTGATGGCGCTGGCGATTGTGGTCGGTACTCTGCTTATCTTCATGGGGCTGCGCAGCGGTATTATTATTGCGGTTTCTCTCGCGCTGAACGTGCTCGGTACGTTGCTTATCATGTATTTGTCCGGCATTGAGCTTCAGCGTATTTCGCTGGGCGCACTGATTATCGCGCTCAGTATGCTGGTGGATAATGCGATTGTGGTGGTGGAAGGCGTGCTGATTTCCCGTCAGCAAGGCAATCCGCTGATGAACGCCATTTCGCATATCATCAAACGCTCTGCCCTGCCGCTGCTTGGCGCGACGGTCATCGCCATTCTGGCGTTTGCGCCCATCGGTCTCTCACAGGATTCGACCGGCGAATACTGTAAATCACTGTTCCAGGTGCTGTTGATTTCACTGATGCTTAGCTGGGTGACGGCGCTGACACTGACGCCGGTGCTGGTGAAATGGGCGTTTGCCAATATGCCGCTGGCGGAGAGGAAACCGGATGAGCAGGCTGACCCTTACGGCGGCTGGATATTTCGCGTCTACCGCTGCATGCTCAATGCGCTGTTGACCCGTCAGACGCTCACCCTTACCGTGCTGGCAGCGCTGCTGGTCGCCTCGGTCTGGGGGTTCAGCTTCGTGCGGCAAAACTTCTTCCCTTCTTCGAATACACCGATTTTCTTCGTCGATCTCTGGCTGCCTTACGGCACTGACATTAATTACACCGCAAAAGTCGCCAGAGAAATCGAAAAAAATATCAACGAACAGGAAGGCGTCGAAAATACCGTGACCACCATCGGTCAGGGCGGGATGCGGTTTATTCTGACCTACAACGGCCAGCGCCAGTATTCCAACTATGCCCAAATCATGGTGCGGATGGACGATCAGCGCAAAATCGCCGGGCTTGTCCAACGCACCGAGCAGAATATCCACCAAAACTTCCCCGAAGTGAATGCGCGGCTCAAACGCATTATGTTTGGTCCCTCAGGCGACAGCGCGATCGAGGTGCGGATCAAAGGGCCGGATCCGGATACTTTGCGCCATATCGCCAGTCAGGTGGATCAGATTATCCTCGATGACGGCGCTGCCGACGGCGTGCGCAACGACTGGCAGGAGCGCAGCAAAATGGTCCGTCCGACGTTCTCGCCCTACCTTGGCCGCGAGCTGGGCGTCGACAGGGGAGAAGTCGACAGTGCGTTGCAGATGAATTTCAGCGGCAGCACAGTGGGGATTTACCGTGACGGCTCGACGCTGATGCCCGTAGTCTTACGACCGCCGGCTGACGAACGGCTGGACGTGGATCATATGGCGAACATTATGGTCTGGAGCCAGACGCGTCAGCAATTTATTCCGCTGAGCAACGTGGTGAGCGAGTTCCGCGTCGAATGGGAAGATCCGCTCATCATGCGCCGTGACCGTATGCGTATGCTCACCGTACAGACCGACCCGGACGCGGCCACCGGTGAAACCTCCGGCGATATGCTGGCGCGCATCAAACCGAAAGTGGAAGCACTGCAACTGCCGCACGGCTACAGCATTGAGTGGGGAGGTGATGCGGAGAACTCCGCCGAGGCGCAACAGGGATTATTCACCACGCTGCCGATCGGCTTCCTGATGATGTTCATCATCACCGTGCTGATGTTCAGCTCGGTAAAAAATGCCATCGCCATCTGGCTGACCGTTCCTCTGGCACTGATCGGCGTCACCCTGGGTTTCCTGCTGACCGGTATTCCGTTTGGATTTATGGCGCTGATTGGCCTGCTCAGCCTGAGCGGGATGCTGATCCGCAATGGGATCGTGCTGGTCGAAGAAATCAATCAGCAGAAAAAGGTAAAAAGTCAGGCAGAAGCCATCGTGTATGCGGCGACATCGCGTCTGCGCCCTATCCTGCTGACCGCCTTTACCACCGTGCTGGGTCTCACGCCGTTGTTACTTGATGTATTTTTCCAAAGCATGGCCGTTGTTATCATGTTCGGACTGGGCTTTGCCACAGTGCTGACGCTTCTGGTTCTGCCTGTGATTTACAACTGTTTTCATCGTGAAGGACAACGCAGCAAATAATGAACACCACGGGACTCAATATTATTAAAACCCTCGGCTGCCTGACTGCCGTGACTTTTTTCACCGTGTACAACACGTATGACGATTACAACTATAACTACGACACGATTCTGGCTTTTCTGACCTTCATCTCGACCATTGCGACGCCGCTGTTTTTCGTCGTCAACGGTTATATGGACGCAGGTTCCTGCTCAGAGGAAAACACCTCCGAGTGGCAGATGAGAAAAATTCGCGCAATTTTAACCCTCTTTATTTTCTGGTTCACCGTCTATTACCTGTGGGAACCCTATCAGAAAGGGTATCTGATCCAGCCGTGGTTTATCTTCTCGCTGGTTGTTATCTATACCTTTCATCCGGTGGTGGAATGGCTGGCAAAGCGCACCGGCATACTGGCCTGCGTGACTGGCGCGTTACTGATTTTCTCCTTCGCCTACGACCTGCTGGCGCTCTATCATCCGCAAAATCAGGTCTTCTCCATCCCTGCGCAGTTCCGCATCTGGACGTGGATCCTTTACTATCTCACCGGCCAGTTGCTCTTCGACCACAAGATTTCACGGCTGTATGGCCGCCCGCGCGTGGCGGTTGCTGCCGCGATTGCCATTCCCTTTGTGTATATTTTTACCTGGATGTACGAAAAGCATTTTTTCTTTTCACTCTTCAAGGTCGAGCAAAACAGCTTCATTCTGACCGGTTCGCAGGTATACCTGCTGGTGGTGCTGATCATTATCGCGGCCAACGGTGTGAAAGCGGACGCCATAAAAAGGCCGGTTGGCGAAATGGTTGGCGCGCTCGGTAAAACCATGACCGGCGTTTATATCCTCCACTACAGCTTTTTCAATCTGCTGATCGAGTGGATCCCGATCCATTCCCTGACCGCCAAACTCTTTGTCATCCTGCTAACGTTTTTGCTTTCTGTGGCATCTTCCACGCTGCTGCTAAAAAACAAAGTGACCAGAAGACTGATTGCGTTTTGATCAGCTCTGCTCCGACACCAGTACCGCCATGGTGTCCGGTTCCAGCGCGCGGAAGATATGTTCCACGTCTGCCGGATAGGAAATATAGTCACCGGCGTTTAGCTCAACCGGCGATTCCACCAGACCGACCAGCGCGCGGCCCTGCGTGATAATGATGTGCTCGACCGAACCCTGCGGATGAGGGCTGGAGACGCGGTCAGCGCCCGGCTGGGTAGTCAGCAGATAAATGTCCCGACGTGCGCCCGGCGGGCAGGTGGCGAGCAGCACCGCTTTGTAATCCGCCAGCTCTGCGACCACCGTCGGGCCCTCGCCACGGCGGATCACCTGCATTTTATTTTGCTCAGGCTCCATCAGGCGTGCGAAAGGAATATCCAGTGCGACGCACAGGGCCCATAGCGTTTCTAAACTCGGGTTGCCGTTACCCGCCTCCAGCTGCGACAGCGTGGATTTCGCTATCCCTGCCCGACGGGCAACTTCCGCCAGTGACAGTCCGGTCCGCTGACGTTCACGCACCAGACCTTTTGAAATAACGCTGATAGGTTGTGACATTGCAGTCCCTTTTTATCTATAACGAACGATCGTTCGACTTGAAGAACGATTCAGATGCGTTCATTATAATGATTATTCGTTCGTTATGGGATTAAATTATGCGTCAGCGACTCTTTTCTCCGCTCGGAAATGATGTGGTGAAAGCCATCTTTCTGGTCTGTCTGGCCGACGGTCTGGTCGGTATTTCTTATGGTTCTCTGGCGGTTGCCGGCGGCTTCCCGCTATGGGTGCCTCTCACGCTCTCTTTGCTGGTACTCGCCGGTGCCTCGGAGTTTTTGTTTATCGCCATTGTCGGTGGAGGCGGCAGCCCGTTCGCCGCCGCGGCGGCCGGATTGCTGGTGAATGCGCGACATTTGCCGTTTGGTATTGCGGTCAAAGATCTGGTCGGCCATAAGCACCTTAGCTGGCTCGGCTGCCATATCATGAATGACGAAAGTGTGGTGTTCGGGATTTCCCAGCCGACGCATGAAAAGCGCAAAACGGCGTACTGGCTGTGCGGCGCAGGTATCGCGCTGTTCTGGCCGATCAGTGTTATCGCGGGCGCGTTTATCGGGCAATTTATTCCAGATATTAAGGCTATCGGGCTGGATGCGGTTTTCCCCGCCATTCTGCTGGCGCTGATATTCCCGGCACTGAAAAATCGCCGGACACTCATCCCCGCGTCGACCGGTGCGCTGATTTCGGTAGCGGCGGTGCCGTTCGTTCCCGCCGGTATGCCGGTGCTGTTTTCGCTGCTCGGATTACTGACCTGGAGAAATAGAAAATGACGCAGCAAACGCTCTGGGTTGCCGGTATTGCCGTGCTGGCCGCCGGAACTTTCCTGATGCGCGTAGCCGGTTACCGTCTGGGCTCGCGCCTGAATTTATCCCCTGCAACGCAGACGATGCTATCAGACTCAGCAACGACGCTATTGCTTGCGGTTGCCGCCACAACTGCGCTGTTTGAAGGCGCGCAGTTTGCCGGATTCGCCCGCGTGACCGGCGTCGGCGTGGCGCTGTTTCTAGCATGGCGAAAGGCGCCGCTGATCGTGATTATTATCGCGGCGGCAGTGGTGACGGCGTTCCTCCGGCTGGCAGGAATAGCGTGACAGAGGAAAAACAAAAAGAGCGACGCATTGTGAAATGAGTCGCTCTTTATTTTTAGCCACTGTATCTGCCGAAAGCCTTACGCTACATCCTCATACTGCGGCACCGGATTGCGGAAGCTTTTGGTCACGCAGGCCAGATAGACGAAACCGACCGCGCCCCAGATAAGCCCCAGGATCATCGAGCTTTCTTCCAGATTCACCCACAGTGCGCCCACCGTCAGCGCGCCGCACATCGGCAGGAACAGATACTGGAAGTGATCCATAAAGGTCTTGTTGCGCTTCTCACGGATCCAGAACTGCGAAATCACTGAAAGGTTAACGAAGGTAAAGGCCACCAGCGCACCGAAGTTAATCAGCGCCGTTGCAGTGACCAGATCGAAGTTAATCGCCATCAGCGCAACCGCGCCGACCAGAATCACATTAAAGGACGGCGTGCGCCATTTCGGATGAATATAGCCGAAGAAGCGTTTCGGGAAGACGCCGTCGCGGCCCATGACGTACATCAGACGGGAAACGCCCGCGTGTGCCGCCATGCCGGAGGCCAGAACGGTGATACTGGAGAAAATCAGCGCGCCGAACTGGAACGCCCTGCCCGCGACCTGCAACATAATTTCCGGCTGCGACGCATCCGGGTTTTTGAAGCTGGAGATGTCCGGGAAATAGAGTTGCAGGAAATAGGTTGCCGTGATGAAAATCGCGCCGCCAATGAGCGCCGTCAGGAAAATCGCCCGTGGAATAACGCGCCCGGCATCTTTGGTTTCTTCCGAAAGATTGCTGATACCGTCAAAACCGGTGAATGAGAAACACAAAATCGTCGCGCCGGTAATCAGCGGCACAGTATGCGTATTCTCACCCCAGAACGGTTTAGTGCTGGTCAGCGTGCCATAACCGGTGCCGTGATCAACGCCGTAAATCACCATGCCAGTGATCACCGTTATCAGGATAATCTGCAACACCACGACCAGCGTATTAATGTTGGCAACGGTTTTAATACTGCGCAGATTCGACAGGGTCATAAAGCCGACCAGCACCACGACAAATATCCACGACGGCACCGAAGGCACCAGCGCTTCAAAATAGATTTTTGCCAGCAGAATATTGATCATCGGCGCGAATAAGTAATCGAGCAAAGACGACCAGCCGACCATAAATCCGACCACCGGATGAATAGATTTTTGTGCGTAGGTGTAGGCCGATCCCGCCGAAGGATAGCGGCGCACCAGCTTGCCGTAGCTCAGCGCAGTAAACAGGACCGCAATCAGGGCGAAGGCGTAAGCGGTCGGCACATGGCCGTCGGTCAAACCAGAGACAATACCGAACGTATCGAACAGGGTCATAGGTTGCATATAGGCCAGGCCTATCATCACAACCGGAACCAGCGTAAGTGTTTTACGCAGCTCCACGCGGGAAGTGCTACCTGAGATGACGTTATCTGACATGATTTTTAATTCCCATGACGGAGAACGCCACATAAAGAGAGTGATGCACCATTTATGTTTCCTTGCGACATGACTGTCGGTATTTGAAAGTAAATATCTATCCGGTACGAAGCCCGGCCTCTGGTTTTTGAATGTTTTCTTGTAAGAAGAATGTGTTCTTAAATGACGTCAAAACGGGTTATCCCCGTTTTGCGGGGCGCATATTTTGCCTTATTAATAGCCGAAATGACAAGCCGTTGAAGGCCAAACGCAGGCAATAAATAAAATACGCAGCGAAATCTGGCACGTATTGCCACATTGCTTTTTCTGCGGGTTTATAAATTGTTTTTGGGATGTAAAACAAAAGGCGCTGGCGGGTTATTCGTTTTATAAAGCGGCGACAATGGCTATTAAAAAATAACGATTAAGCCTGTTGGTTAACATTTACGCCTCACAAAACCCGGCCGGCGCATCTCCGGAGAGGTATGGGCAAAATCCTAAAATTCCGGTTGGTGCGCTCTTTTACGTGTTCAGAGTTTACAAAAACCGGACATGTAGCAAGAATGAAAAGGATTTGATCGAAAAAATCGAAAATAAGAAATGCCTGCTTTTTCGCCGCAATGAATTCTGGGGTGTTACGTGTCTCTTTCAATTTCTGAATGGACGATGGCTAACGATATTGAGTGCTCGCATCTGACCGCGAGTAACTCCTCATTCCCGCGTCACACTCACGACGAATATGTGATTAGCGCCAATCTGACCGGTACGGAAGAGATCTGGCTGCACGGAAAAACCGAACTGGTTCGCGCCGGGGAAATCACAATTTATAATCCTTCGACCGTGCAATCCTCACTGTTTGGCGATGAGAAAGTCGAATTCCTCAGCGTACATATTCCCCAGTCGTTGCTGCGACAGGTCTCGGTTGATCACAATCTGCGTTCCGATCACTGCGCGCCGGTGCTGACCGAAGGCGTGCTCAGTAATCCGGCGCTGTTTTCCGCGCTGCGCCATTACAAACGCACCCTGAACGACGACGATCAGGAGCAAAACTTATTGTGGCTGCTGGGCGCGTTGCTGGAAGAACCGGCGAAAGAGCAGGAGCAGTCGCTGCGGCCTGTCACGCTGGCGCTGGATTTCATGCGCGATCACCTGACCCGCAAGATCCACCTCGACACGCTGGCGCAGGTCAGCGGGCTGAGTAAATTCCATTTTGTGCGGCTGTTCCGCCAGCACATCGGTATGCCGCCCTTGCAGTACCACATGCAGTTACGGTTGCTGGAAGCCCGCAATCAGCTGCGTAAAAACAACAATGCGCTGGACGTGGCTATCAGTCTCGGTTTTTACGATCAAAGTCACTTCATTAATACCTTCCGCAAAATGATGGGGATCACTCCCCATCTGTATTCGCAGTCGCTGCATGCCTGCGGTGTACGCAGTTAAGCGATCCATTGACGCCTATACCAAAATAAATTCGCGGTAACCGGAGATAACCACGTAAATGGCGAAATACGAGAAGATCGCCGCCGAGGCGACGTAGGAATATTTCAGCATTTTAGTGCCCAGCATTTTCCCGCCCCAGCTGCCGACGCAGCACAACACCACCGTCCAGAATACGCCAGCAATAAAAAAGCCGGTCAGGAACCATGAAGCATTCGCCGTACCGCCCTGCCCCATGCGGGAAATCAGCGCGCCGCCGACCGCCGCAAACCACAAGATCGCCGTCGGTGACGACATCGCCAGCACCACGCCGCGCCCGAAATTACGCATCACTGAGCGCGGCTGGCCGTTATCGCTGGCGGACATATTCTCTGCCGGTGCCAGCGCTGCCCGGATCATTTTGTAGGTAAACCACATCAGCATCAGGGAACCGCCGACCCACAACACCCAGCGTACACTCTGGTATTGCAGCAAAATCGTCATCCCTGCCAGCGCCAGCACCGCGTAAATCAGGTCACCGATACAGGTGCCGATCCCCAGCCAGAAACCGTGAAAATAGCCGCGCTGCATCGCCAGCGTGATCATCGCAATATTGGCGATGCCGATGTCCAGACACAACGACAGGCTGAGCAAAAATCCATTGGAAAACGGCATCATAGCGGGACTCGCTTGATCAGCTGGTTGTACTCGATCATGTCGTTAGTGGTGCCCAAACGCGCCATCAGGATCTCAACGTCTTCAGGGTTGGTGTGCGGGCAATGCTGCTGCATAAAAGCTTTCGCACGTTCAGTATCTCCACCCAGCAGTTCTTCGCTCATCAGCCGCGTCAGGCTGGCCATCTGGGTAAAGAACAGCTCAGGGTGAAAACCGATGGTCTCTGCCGACAGCTCAATGCAGCCGTGTTCACGCAAATAATTGAACTGGATCCAGGCCGCTCCGGCGTCGGGGTAACTCGACGGCCCCCGGCGCAGATAGCGCAGGATCTCGAGGAAGTAGATCCGCGCCAGCACGTTACGGTCGAGCTGCAATCCATCGGCGACCTGCGGCGTCAGGCACATCAGCAATCCGAACTGATCGGCCAGCGCTTCCTGCACCATCATCGATCCCCAGCGATCAATCTTGCTGAGCTTCGGAAATACATTTTCGTTACGCACCAGCGAATGCCCGAGATCGTGCCCGCGGAACCAGGCGATCAGATAACGCTGGCAAACGCGGCTTTCCGGTAAAACGTCTTCCGCCCAGCCGAGATTCGCGGCTTCGGTACGAGAAAACATCTCGAAGAGTTGCAGGTAGGTATTGGCAAATACCACGGTGCGTTTGACCGGCGAATACTTCAGCCCCTCGTCCTCCGGGAAGAAATAGGCAAAGTGTTTCGGGTAAGTGTTGGCTTCTCCGGCAATGCCGAAGAGGTTGATTATCTTGTACGCACAGCCCGGCAGCGCCAGCAGATCGGCAGCGATTTCTTTTTGCAGAAACAACAGGCTTTGCGGAAACAGGCTGTCCATCACGTCTGAGATTTCCTGCAACATCGGCGCGGGTTCGCCGAACCACGACGAGTAATAACTTTGTTTTGATTTTCCCACCCACGTCGAAGTCTTGCCGATGCCCAGCACAAGCTGCTGCTCATCAAGACCGGCAATTTGCGGCAGCACGGTTTTACTGCACGAATCATCCGCCAGCATTTCGGCGCGCAGGAACAGGCCGCGACGGGTATCAGGATCGTCAAACAGCGGCGCTAAGCGGAAACACTGGATCGCCATTTCCTCGCGCAGCGCATCGAGCAAACGGCTTTCGCAGGCGGCCTCCAGCTGATTGATGGCCTCGGTCAGACGCAGGCAATAGTGAATGGTTTGCACCGCTTTAGGATTGATATTTTCCGGGACATCCAGATCCATCATCGAAACCTGGTATGCCGTCGCAGACGGCCAGAATGACGTAGTAAACATGATTTCAAATCCTGAGTGCGGGTAGAGAGGTAAACTCACTACATCACTCCCGCCACACCGGGTATTGGAAGAAATTGCGCACCCGCTAAGAAGTGCCAAGCATGCGATCAGCGACTACAGTTGAGTCATCCGTTTCCTCTTTGCTAAGCGCTTAACACCATGAGCTTTTCTCTCAAACATTATCTGCAGGTGCGCTCCCGGTTGCTGATATCTGTTCTGGCCGGGGTGGGCTGTTTTTTTCTTCTGCCCGCCCATCTCGGGCTGTTACAGCGCCTGCTGATCGGCTGGAACGTGCTGGCGTGGCTGTATCTGTTTTTCCTGTGGTTTCGCATGCTGCGCACCGAGGCAAAAAATATTCCGCACATCGCCAAAACGCAGGATGAAAGCGCCACGCTGGTGCTGAGCATGGTGACGATCACCTGTCTGGTGAGCATTCTGGCGATCCTGATGGAGCTCGGTTCGCTCAAAGATCTGACCGGTACACCGCGCGCGCTGCATATTCTGCTGACCGCCACGACGCTTATCGCCTCATGGGCGTTACTGCCGACGTCTTTCGCCATGCATTACGCCCATCACTATTATCTGCGCCTCAGCAAAGACGTGACGCCGATGATTTTCCCTGAAAAGCCAGAGCAACCTGGCTACTGGGATTTCCTGTATTTTTCCTTCACCATCGCTGTGGCGTCGCAGACCGCCGACGTGGAAACCGGCACCACCGATATGCGCCAGATCGCGCTGTTGCAGTCGGTGATTTCGTTCGTCTTTAATCTGGCGATTTTGGGGTTGTCGATTAACGTGGGGGCGGGATTGTTAAACTAAGCGCACAAAGCAATTCACTGTTATCCGTGGAATTTTCCGCACAGAATACTATAAGCCATAAAACAGCGATTTTAGACTTCTATACGTCTAAAACTTAGTGTAGGTTTTTACAATATTTCCCCATTTTGGTTACGTTTAAGGAAAGATTTGCTTATGCGCACTTCGTTTGTTGCCCTGACACTCCTTGCCACTACGCTGTTTTCTGCCGCCACCTTTGCAGGCACCACGCTGGATCGCGTCACCAAAACCGGCGTCCTGCGCAATGCCATCGTCAACGATTATCCGCCATTTGGTTTTATCGATGACAATAACCAGCTGGCCGGTTTTGACGTCGACGTGGCAAAAGCCGTTGCACAGCGCATGGGCGTGAAGCTCGAACTGATCGCACCGGGCTGGGAAACCATCGTCGGCGGCAAATGGCAGGGCCGCTGGGATAGCTGTATTTGCTCGATGACGCCAAACACCGAACGCGCCAAAGTGCTGGATTTCCCGACGCCGTATTACAATTCCCCGGCAGTGCTGGTGGTGAATAAGAAAGATGACCGCATCAAATCCGCCGCTGACCTGAGCAACAAAAAGATTGGCGTCGGTATCGGTTCGACTTACGAAACGTATCTGCAAAAAATGCTGGTGATCCCCGGCAGCAAACCGATCGTCTTCCCGTTTGATAACGTGCAGGTCATTCCAAGCGATGAAGAAGTGGCGTTCCAGAATCTGGCGCTCGGGCCGGGCGTGCGTCTTGACGGCGTAGTCTCCGACTTAGCCACTGCCAATGCGCGTATCAAGCGTGCGCCGGTATTTAAAATTGTCACCGAGCTGTACGCCGAACCGAACTGGGTCGCAACCGATAAAGGCGACGCCGAGTGGGATAAGAAAATCGCTGACACCATTAAATCTCTGCGCGACGACGGGACGCTGGCCAAAATTTCCCAGCACTGGCTGGGCGAAGACATTACCCACGAGGTGCCGTAATGCCACAAATGCCGGACAGCCAGCCGAAGGTTGAAATGCCCGAACCCTGGCATCGTGCGCACGCGTTTACTTTCAAAACCGGGCTGACGTGGGTGATTTTGCTCAGCCTGCTGATCGGCACCTTCAGCAAGATGGGGCTGGACTGGAGCCTCATCAGCCAGAAATTACCGTTCCTGCTCGGCCTGCGCCTGTCGCCGGACGGCTTTATTCAGGGCGCGGCGCTGACCATCATGATCACCGCCTGCTCGATGTTTTTCTGCCTGCTGATCGGCCTGATTACCGCACTCGGGCGGATGTCCAATAACGCGCTGGCGTTTGGCTGCGCGACGTTTTACGCCTCGCTGTTTCGCGGCACGCCGCTGCTGGTGCAGGTGCTTATTATCTATCTGGCGCTGCCGCAGTTCGGGATTGTGCTTGGCGCGCTCAGCTCAGGCATTATCGCGCTGTCGATGAACTACGGTGCGTATCTGGCTGAAACCATCCGCAGCGGCGTGCTCTCGGTGCCGCGCGGTCAGCAGGAAGCTGCGCTGGCACTCGGCGTCTCGCGCTGGACGGTGGCCGTCCACGTCACTGCCCCGCAGGCGCTGCGCATCATCATTCCGCCTGCCGGTTCTATGTTTATCTCAATGCTGAAAGACTCCTCGCTGGTCTCGCTGATGGGGCTGTGGGAGCTCAACTTCCTGGCGCAATCGTATGGCCGCAGCACCTACCGCTACATGGAAATGCTGGCCACCGCCGCCGCGATTTACTGGATTATGTCGATTGTCTTAGAGCTGTTGCAAAGCCGCCTTGAACGCCGTTTTGCGCAGGGCCATCGCCGCTAATTTCGCCACTTTTATTACGGATACGCCATGTCTTTTCCTGAAGATTTTCGTTTAATCAGCTATCTCTCACGGCTGGAACACGCCGTCCGTTTTCCGCTTTCCTCTTCCTACCCTGAATCGATGAGCATCGATACGCTGTTTGAACTGGCGGGAAAAGAGCATCGCGCGCCGTTTATGCAAACGATGCTGGATTATCCGCCGCTGCGTGGTACGCCGGAATTGCTCGAAGCCATCGCCGCCACTTACCGGCAGGTAACGCCACAGCAGGTCATCAGCTTTGCCGGTGCCGACGAGGCCATTTACGCCAGTTTCCAGATGCTGCTCGAACCGGGCGATCACGCGGTGGTGATCACGCCAAATTATCAGTCGCTGGAAAGTGTGCCGATGTCGCGCTGCGACGTGACCGGCGTGGCGCTGGATGAGAATAACGACTGGGCGCTGGATACGGCAAAAGTCCGTGCGGCGCTGCAAGCGAATACCAAAGTGCTGGTGATTAATTTCCCGCATAACCCGACCGGTGCACTGATTTCGCGGGGGCAGCTGAACGAACTGATTGCGATGTGCCGCGAACGCGGGATCTGGATTTTCTCCGACGAAGTGTATCGCCTGACCGAGTTTGACCCGGCGGATCGCCTGCCGCAGCTGGCGGACGTTTACGAGCGCGGCATTTCGCTCAATGTCACCTCGAAAGCTTACGGACTGCCCGGTCTGCGCATCGGCTGGGTGGCCTGTCAGGACGACGCGTGGATGCAAAAGCTTGAACGCATGAAGCAGTATCTGTCGATCTGCAATTCCATGCCCGGCGAGTTCCTGACCACGATTGCGCTCAACGCCCGCGCGCCGATCCTCGAACGGGTGATGGAGCGCTCACGCAGCCAGCTCGCGGCACTCACCGCTTTTCTGGCGCGCTATCCGGACAGGTTCCGTCTCGCCGTGCCAAAGGCCGGTGTACTGGCGTTCCCGCGCTATACCGGGCCGGAAGGTGCAGAAGTCTTCGCCACAAGACTGGTGGAGGAAGCGGGCGTGATGGTCATTCCGTCCGTCACCTACGCCTCAGAGCTGAACCCGGTCTCAGAAGATTTCCTGCGCATCGGTTTTGGCCGCGCCAATCTGGAGCAGGCGCTGGTGGAAATGGGCAAATGGCTGGATAAACAGTGATCAGCACAGCACCTGTTTTTCCGTCAGAAAATCGATAAATACCCGCACCTTTGGCAACATATGGCGGCTGCTCGGCCAGACCACCGAGAACTTGCCGCCCTCTTTCAGGTGCGGCTCCAGCACAGAGATCAGTTCGCCGGAGGCCACATAGTGACGCACGATAAACTCCGGCACATATGCCAGCCCCAGCCCCTGCAACGCTGCCTGTAAAATGGATTCCAGATTATTGCTGCTCAGCGCCAGCGGCAGCTCCGGCGGGATCGGGCTGTTGGTTGCCCATTCCTGCCACTGACCGGTGCCCGGAAAACGGTAACGCAGGCAGGCGTGATGTTGCAGGTGTTCCGGTATCTGCGGTGCGGCATGTTGCGCGAAGTACTGCGGGCTGCCGACAATCGCAAAGCGAAAAGGCCCCAGACGGCGGGACATCATCTGTGAACTGATCAGCTCACCGCTGCGGATAGCGATATCAAACCCTTCATCGATCACGTCTACCATCCGGTCGCTGAAATCCAGATCCAGCTCCACCTGCGGATAACGCAGGCGGAATTCCGGCAGATGTGGCAGCAGGATCCGGTAACCGATGGCCGGTGCCGTGATGCGCAATTTGCCGCGCGGCACGGCGGAGATGCGCACCAGCTCCTGCTCGGCCTCTTCCAGCTGCGCCACAATGTTCTGGCAGCGCTCGAAAAATAGCTGGCCTTCATCGGTCAGGCTGATGCGCCGCGTGCTGCGGTTGAACAGCCGCACGCTGAGCTTTTCCTCCAGCCGCGCCACGCTTTTCCCCACCGCCGACGCCGAAATCCCCATCCGCTCCGCTGCCCCGGCGAAACTTTCGTTTTGCGCCGCACGTACAAATGCCAGTAATCCGTTGAGATTATCCATTTTTCCTCACTCCCTCATTCGAGCGTTTTAGTCCTGAATCATCGGACTTTAAGCCTGTTTCCGCCAGATTACCGACAATTTATCATCACTGCTATATACCACTACGGGGCACATTTATGAATACATCCTCAATGCATCCGGCGGGCAGTCTCAGGGTTCTGGTGACGGTTTGCATCGCGGCGGTGATCCTGCCGCTGAATTTTGTCAGCGGCGCGGTGGCGACGCCTGCCATCGCCCGCGAACTCGGCGGCAGCGCGCAGGCGCTGAGCTGGGTCACGAATTCCTTCATGCTGACGTTCGGCTGTTTCCTGATGGCCGCCGGTGCGCTGGCCGATGAAATTGGCCGTAAAAAAGTCTTTATCGGCGGGGTTTCACTGTTTGCACTGCTTTCCCTGTTGCAGGCGTTTAGCAGCAGTCTGCTGTGGATTGATCTGCTGCGCGCCGCACAGGGTGTCGCCGCCGCTGCCGCGCTGGCCGGAGGTGCCGCCGCACTGGCGCAGGAATTTGACGGCGCAGCCCGCACCCGTGCGTTCAGCCTGATGGGCAGCAGTTTTGGCGTCGGGCTGGCGTTCGGGCCGTTTCTCTCAGGCGCGCTGATCGCCCATTTCGGCTGGCGCGCGGTGTTCTTTTCCGCGACGGTAATTGCCGTGCTGGCGCTTATCACCGGCGCGTCAAAAATGCGCGAGACGCGTAATCCGCAGGCGTCCGGTATCGACTGGCCGGGTACGGTGTCTTTTACCGCCATGCTGGCGCTGCTGACCTGGGCGCTGATGGCCATTCCGCAGTACGGTCTTCGAAGCCCGCAGGTGCTGGCGCTGCTGGCTGGCGCCGCCCTGCTGCTGGGCATGTTTGTGTGGGTCGAACTGCGCGTGAGGCAGCCGATGCTGGATTTATCACTGTTCCGCTACGTGCGCTTTATCGGCGTACAGGCGCTGCCGCTGGCGACCGGATTCTGCTTTGTCGTACTGCTGGTGATTCTGCCGATGCTGTTTATCGGCGTGAAAGGGCTGAGCGAGGAACGTGCCGGGCTCATGATGATGGCGCTT
The DNA here is from genome assembly GCF_057290995.1 of Rahnella sp. 1L-D-7-B-C2. Classification (NCBI taxonomy): domain Bacteria; kingdom Pseudomonadati; phylum Pseudomonadota; class Gammaproteobacteria; order Enterobacterales; family Yersiniaceae; genus Rahnella; species Rahnella sp. 1L-D-7-B-C2. The sequence goes on from NZ_JBXAVQ010000008.1 coordinate 119,473, forward strand.
TCCGTGCCGATGCTGGTGGTTCCGCTGCTGGCGGCGTGGCTGACGCGCTGGATCTCCGCAGGCGTGCTCTGTACCACGGGGCTGGTGATTGCCGCCGCCGGGCTGGGCTGGCTGAGTCAGGCGGTTCTGGCAGAAAACGTGACGGCGATGATCGCGCCAATGCTGTTGATTGGCCTCGGCACAGGCCTGCCTTGGGGGCTGATGGATGGCTTATCGGTGAGTGTGGTTCCGAAAGAACGCGCGGGGATGGCGACCGGGATTTTCAGCACCACCCGCGTGGCCGGTGAAGGAATTTCGCTGGCGATTGTCGGCGCGATCCTTGCCTCACTGAGCCACAGCGCGCTGGCGGCGCATTTTACCTCCGGCGACCTCAGTCAGGCAGCGCAGCGGCTGGCAACCGGGAATCTGACGGTGGCGCAGCAGCTGATCCCGCAGGCCAGCACGGCGCAGCTTCAGCAGTTATATACCGCAGCGCTGCATCCGCTACTGCTCTGCCTGATGGCGATCACGCTGTTTTCGGCGCTGGTGGTGTTGCTGGCGCTGAAAGGCAATCAACAGGAAAGCGAGGCCGCGCCCGCCGGTCAGAACGATCTGTCGCCGTAACCGGCTTCCAGTACCGGTAGCAGCCGGGCATAGGTTTCTTCAATCTCCGCCGGTATTTCCACACTCGCAATAAAGCCCGCCCCGCGCGGGCCATACCCGCCGGGTGCATTGCGCAGACGCGGAATTTCGCCCAGCAGCAAGGAGGCAAAACGCGGCAGCGACCACAGGCTTTGATTATCGCAACCGGCAAACCGCAGCCCGTCACCGTCCCGCTCAAGCTGCGGAATAAGCACCGGCCAGCTGGTGAAGGTGATATCCGGCCGGTCGCGCCAGACGTGACGGAAACTGGCGTCGGTACGCAGTTGCATCAGCGGATCCTGCGTCAGCAAGATGTGCGCAGATACATCGCCCGCCTGCCCGAGCACACGCCGCGCCTGCACGGCATTGTCGCCGCAGTTAGTGGAGCCAGTTTCCAGCAGCATTTGCTCTGGCAGCAAGTCGAAACACTGCACGCCGATATCTCCTAACACGTCGGCTTCGCTGCGGCCAGCCGTCGCAATGTGCTGATAACGCGGGTGCTGTTGCACGGCGTGATACAACAGCTCAGTTGAATGGCCGATACCTCCGGCGATCAGCAAACGTGAAACCCTGCCCTGCATCAGCGCCTGAAATGCGGCTTCGGCGGTGGGTAAAATGGCGTTTCCGAGCAGGATCAGCAGCGTTGGCTGGCCCGACGGGCCCTTTCCCGAGGTCTGGTCCAGAGAGAGAAATCGCGCCAGCCGGTTCATATCGTCAATCACAGCGTCAGAAAACATCACAGCCTCCGTCTGATAAAGATGATTATCATAAACCTATAACACTACTCAAAAAATGGTTAAAAAACCTCACCTGTCACATGAGGAACGCTAATCATTAAATATAAAAAATGTCATTTTATCGGGATAAAAATTCACTAATTTTGTTTTTATGGTGTTTTTATCCTTATTCTACAAAATCACGTAAAGATCTCCTTAAGGTAAATTTATTAACTTATATTTAACCTTAACGGCCGATTTCATCATGTTGTTTGGGTCAGGGATCTTTTCCAGGTTTGTGAGAAACACGAATCCCGCCTGTTTTGTCGCCGGTAATTGTTTTTTTAGCTGCTTTGATTGCTTTATGACCACCAGAGGATTTCCACATGCCGTTGCGAAGCGATGGCATGAATGCACACCAGTGTAAGCAGGTATTGGGAGTCATCATGGGCGAAAAAAATTCTTTATTACTGGCTGTTCTGGCCGCGGCAACGTTAACACTGACCGCAGGCGCACAGGCAGCCGGGACATTAACAGGGCAAGTGGGCGTTCAGTTGACCATCAGCACCGGTTGTACCGTCGGTAACGGCACCGCCACCGGCGGGACTAACCAGTGGGGTACTTTGAACTTTGGTAATTACGCGGATTTAACCAGCGTAATCAACGGAACAGTGCTTGGCGCCAACGGCACCAGCGCGGTGACCGTCACGTGTAGTACCGGTCTGAGCCCGACCCTCTCACTTAACGGCGGCCTCGCCGCAGCCGGCGGTTTGCGTACCATGACCTCCAGCGGCAACAGCATCCCTTATCGTCTCTATTCAGACACCGCACGTACCACCGAAATCGCGATCAACACGCCGATCACCCTCGGGACGGGCACCACTGCGCAAAACATTCCGATTTATGGTCGCGTACTGCCTGCTGACCAGACCAGTACTACACCGGCTGCGGGAACTTACAACGATACGGTCGTCGCCACCCTTGCCTGGTAATTCTCTGACACGTCAGGACTGAAAAGTCCTGACGGTTGGAAAGAGGGTCAGTCAAGGAAGGAATGGTCATGGACATCAAAGTACCGTTGTTGCCAGCCCTGATTGTGCTGCTATGTCAGGCGGCTATCCCGTCTGCGTATTGTGCGACGCTGGGGATAACCGCGACGCTGCTGCCTGCCTGTACGGCGGGCACAACGGTGGGCAGCAACACCACGTTCGGTACGCTCAATTTTGGTAACTACGCCACCCTGTCCAATGCTATCAACGTCACCAGCGCCCAGCTGGCGGGGTCGATTCGCGTGAACTGCGTCAACGGGCTGAGCTACAAAATCCTGATGGACGGCGGTACTGCGGGCAGCGTGGCAGCCCGTAAGATGGCTAACACGACCAACAGCGCATTAACGGTGGGCTATAACCTCTATACCAGCGCGCCGCGCACCACGATTTGGGACAACATCACCGGCGTTAGCGGCACGGGTTCCGGCGCGGATCAGTGGTATCCGGTGTATGGCCGGGTGCCGATGCAAACGACACCCGCCGCCGGTGTGTATACGGACACGGTCAATGTTACCGTCAGCTGGTAGCGGGAGCCGCAAAATGTCTGAATGCGCCCTCTTCCTGCTGGCTTCGTTGTCATTCCTCTTTTCCCCTGTCTTGCTGGCAGCCACCGCCACGAGCAGCTTTACCGTCAACGCTACCATCACCAACGGTTGCGCCTTTGGTACATCCCTCAGCAGCCCGGTCACCAGCCTTGGCACCATCAACTTTGGATCTTTCGCTTTCGTTCCCACCAATGTCGATGTGGTCAGTACCTCCGGCGCGGGTTCCGTCGTCGTGACCTGCACGCCCGGCGCGACGGTGGCGATTGCCATGGACTACGGCACCCACGGTGGTTCGGCGACACAACGTTACATGGCCAACAGCGGTGCTACCGCCACGCTGGCTTATCAGCTTTATCAGGATTCAGCGCATACCAAGGTGTGGGGAACGGCTGCGCTGGCGATGACCGTCAGCAGCTTTCCGGCCACAACACAAACTTACCCGGTCTATGCCCGGTTGTTTTCCTTCACGACGTCACCCACAGCGGGCACTTACACCGACACGGTGACCGTGACATTAACTTATTGAATCATCAGGATGTGAACTATGACTGTCACTTTTTTACGCGTTATTACCCGTCTGATTATGGTGTGCGCGCTGTGCGCGAGCGGACAGGTTTTTGCCGCCAGTTCGGTGCTGGTCTGGCCGGTATATCAGATAATCGAGGCCGACCAGAACGGCTCCGCCCTGTGGCTGGAAAATCGCGGAGCGGATCCGGTGTCTTTGCAAATACGCGTGATGGCGTGGAAGCAGGAGAATTTTAATGAACGCTATGCCGATCAAACCCAGGTCGTCGCCAGCCCGCCGTTTGCTACCGTGGCCCCCGGCCAGCGCCAGCTGATCCGCCTGATTCGCAATACCCCGGTCCCGCCCAAAACTGAAAAGTCGTTTCGCATCATTATTGATGAAATCCCATCGTCACTGAATGCCTCCCCGGAAGGCCAGTCCAAAGCCGTGGTCGGTCTGCAATTGCAGATGCGTTATCTGCTGCCGTTATTTCTCGATGGCGAAGGCATATGGACCAACGACCGTACCGATGTGAAACGCGATCCGGCTTCGGCGACCAGGCCGGTGCTCAAATGGAGCGTGGATACAGAAGGCGGCAAAATGCTGCTGAAAATCAGAAATACCGGCACCGTTCACGCACGCCTGAGCAACGTATTCTGGTCGGCGAATGGCAATAATAAACAGGGCGTCAAAACCATGGTCAGCGGGTTTATGGGATACGTGCTGCCGGGGCAGGAAATGCGCTGGCCGGTACCGGCGGGGGTGATCCCCGGCGGACAGCTCAACGCGCAAATTGCGGATAACACCCAACCCATCGTGATCCCGCGCGGCGAATAAGGCCGGGGCGTAAGCGATGTCATCACGACGCCTGAAGCTGTCATGCAGACTCTCCTTCAACCTGTGCCTGATTTACGCAGGCAGCACCGGCATGTCAGTATTTCCGTTGCTGGTTCAGGCTGAGGAGTACGGCGCACTGCCGGATGCGCCACGCGCCGCGCCAGTGGTGATGGACGCCACCTATTATCTGACGCTGGTGGTAAACGGCCAGACCGATAATCAGGTGGTGCCTGTCATCTGGCGCAGCGGCGCCTACTTTGTGGAATCGGGCGTACTGGTGAAAAACCATGTGCACACCAACGGTCAGCAGCAGGGGCTGGTGAACGTCTCCGCGCTGCCCGGCGTGAAAGCCACCTACAACGCCGCCCTTCAGCAGATGATCATTCAGGTACCGGATGACTGGTTGCCGAAGCAGGACGTCAGCGGCGATAACCTGATCGGCTACACGCCCGCGCAAAGCAGCACCGGTTTACTGTTCAACTACGACGCCTATTACACCGATCCGCACGACGGGCCGCGCTCGGTCGCCACCTATCTGGAACAACGCTTATTCAGCAGCGTCGGCATTCTGACCAATACCGGCACCTGGCGTGACAACATGGATAACAGCGGGAATGACGGCGGCGGCGCGCAGGACGGTTATCTGCGCTACGACACCTACTGGCGGTATAACGATGAACAACGGCTGATCAGTTATCAGGTAGGGGATTTCGTCAGTAACTCGCTGACCTGGAGCAATTCGGCGCGCATGGCCGGTTTACGTATCAGCCGTAACTTCAGCGTGCGGCCGGATCTGGTGACCTATCCGCTGCTGCAATACAGCGGCACGGCGGCGGTACCGACCACGGTGGATCTGTTCCTCAACGGCTACAAAGCCAGCAGCAACAACCTCAATTCAGGCCCCTTTACGCTGACCAACGTGCCGTACATCAACGGTGCCGGGGAAGCGACCGTCGTGACCACCGACGCCCTGGGCCGTCAGGTTTCCACCAGTGTTCCGTTTTATGTGTCGAACACCCTGCTGCGCAAGGGGCTGAGTGATTTCGACATGTCACTGGGGGCAGTGCGGCAAAATTACGGTATCACCAGCGGGGATTATTCCGACGCCGCGTTCAGTGGCATATACCGATACGGCATCAATAATTATCTGACGCTCTCCTCGCACGGCGAAGCGACGCAGGGGCTGGCGCTCGGCGGCATTGGTGCCGATATGGCGGTCGGGCATTGGGGAACAATCAGCGTTTCCGGCAGCCAGAGCCGCGCCAGTCGTGCGCCGACGGACAGCGGCGAACTCGATACCGACAACAACAGCACCCACCTCAACCTCAGCGGGGTGCCGAACAATAACGGGATGATCAGCGCGTCGCCCAATGCCGACGGTGACACTGACCAAAAAAGTGGCAATCAGTACACGGTCGGGTATTCCTACTATTCCACCCGCTTCAGCCTTTCGGCGCTGCGCTCCACCCGCAGCCCCGGCTTTCAGGATCTGACGTCTTACACCAGCGACACCCGCCTCAGCCGTCAGGCCGATCAGGTCACCTTCAGCACCTCGCCGTTTGGCCCGTCCAACGGTACGGTAGGCATCGGGTATTACGACGTCGAAGCCTACGACCGCAGCCATACGCGATTGCTCAATCTTTCCTACAGCCGCTCGCTGTGGGGGCAAAGCAGCATGTTCCTGTCGGTGAACAAAACGCTGAGCGACAGCGGTTACAGCGCGCAGTTGCAGTTCATCGTGCCGCTCGATTCGGGTGCCAGCGTCACCGCTGGGATGCAGCGCGACAGCGCGGGCAATTATCAGGAGCAGCTCAGCGCCAGTAAAACCGCGCCTACCGACGGCGGGCTGGGCTGGAATCTGGCTTATACCGGCGGTCGGGATCCGTATCAGCAGGCCGATGCGACGTGGAAAACCCGTTACGCCACGCTGGAAGGCGGGCTGTATGGCGAAACCGGTAAATACACTAACTGGGCAGATCTCAGCGGATCGGTGGTGTTCATGGCTAATGACTTCTTCCTGTCGGACAAAATCAACGATGCCTTTATTGTCGTCGATACCGGCAATTACGCGGGCGTGCCGGTGATGTATGAGAATCAAAAACAGGGAAATACCGATAAAAACGGCCACCTGCTGATCCCGACGGTCAGTTCGTATTATCCGGCAAAAGTGGATATCGACACTCTGCCTTTACCGGCTGACGTGGTGGCGACCCGCGTCACCGACAACGTTTCCGTGCGCCAGAGCAGCGGCGTGGTCGTCGAATTCAGAGTGAAAAAAGTCCTGTCGGCCAATATCACGCTGCATAACGGCGAGGGCCAGCCGCTGAAAGTCGGCACGCTGGTTACCGAACAAAACAGCCAGCAAACCACCGTCGTCGGTTACGGCGGGCTGGCGTATTTCAGCAATCTGGCAGCGAAAAACATGTTGAGCATCCGTCAGGAAGATGGCTCAGTTTGCCGGATTGGCTTTGACCTCAACGTGAACAGTCACAGCATCGAGCAGGTCGGCCCGCTGGTTTGCCGCAACGGCCCGGTATCAGGAGAGAACAATGAACAGAATCCGTAGATGGACGGTCAGAGTGCTGATGTCAGGCATGCTGCTTTTCAGCATTCAGGCCGCTCAGGCCGCCTGTACCAGCTCTTCTGGCGCAGGCACTTTTGCTTCCAACAACTCGTTCACCGTCGGCACCACCGCCGAACTGGTGACGGCCACCAGCGGTTTTGTGTGCACCGGCAGCGTGCTTTCGTTGCTCAGCACCAATACGGTAACGGCGAATATAGCCTCGACGGCTAATGCTTCTGGCACATCCGCAAGACTGTATAACGGCACCAGTAAACAGTATCTGCCCTACATTATTTGTCAGGACAGCGCCTGCGCGACGCCGGTTAACGTCGGCGCCTCGACCACCTGGAGCAGCACCACGCTGCTTGGCCTGCTGGGGTTATTCAACGCCAGCGACGGCAGCCTGCCGCTGTATCTGAAAACCTCCACCGGCTCCAACCTGCAGGCCGGGACTTACAGCGATACCATCAACATCAGCTGGGCATACCATATCTGTTTTGTCGGCGCGCTCGGGTTGTGCGTATACACCGATGGCACCGCCAATACTGCCATCGCCGTTTCGCTGGTGGTCACCAACTATTGCTATATCGACAGCGCCCCCAACGTCAATTTCGGCCCGGCTGCATTCCCGGCAGGCTTCGCCTCTGTCACCTCTAACTCACTGAGCGTCCGCTGCACGCTCGGCGCGACGTACAGCGTTAACCTTAAGAGCAGCAACACCAGCAACGGTTCGTACCGGCAGATGTCATCGACGGTCAACTCGGTGACCAGCTATCTGCAATACCAGTTACTCAAATCCGATGCGACGGTGTGGACGAATGCGAACGATACCGGAGCGACGGGGACCGGTTTATCACAAAGCATTCCGTATACCGCAACGGTAAATGCCACGCAGGCGAACGTGCCCGCCGGAAATTACAGCGATACGGTACTGGTGACGGTGACGTATTAAAGAAGGGGGAACAGAACCGGTGCGCGGGGAACGCACCGGCCGAAAGGCTTACAGGCCTTTGAGGATTTTCATGGTGGCATCGACGTCAATTTCATCTTCAGAGAACACGTGGGTGGTGTTCTGGAAGGTGGTGATCGCCAGTTTTTTCAGCGTGCGCGTGGCCGCTTTTTTCTCTTCTTCCTGCGGGCGGATGCGGTTCATTAGCAGGCCCACGGACAGCACGGCGTTCTCTTTGTCGATCTGAGAATCTGCCGGCACTTCTTCGCTGAACGCAAGGAAGGATTTGATGCTGGTGATTTTAATGCGCTCACCGGCAATAAAGATGTATTTGCTCTCTGGCTCGACTTTCACCGCAAAGGCAGACAGGCCCTTGTTATTGGTGGTCGGCTCAAAGGTAACTACCGCGTCTTTCTTAATCAGATCCGGGTTTGCGACTTTAATCACGTGGAAATAACGGTTATCGCCGTTTTCATCTTTGATAAAACCGAAACCTTTATCTTCAAACCAGGTTGTGATTACGCCGTTCATCGCTTACCGCCTAATTATTCGTTCAAGATGTCTATTTTGCAGGGCGGCAGTGTAAAGCAGAATGAGGACAAAGTCCTGCGCTTTACAGCCTTTTCACTGCGTTAACTGGCTTTTCGGAACGTCAGGTTAAACCGATACGATCCGGTCAGCGGATGCTCTCCCGCTTTCAGTGGCAAAACGCCGTGATAGCGCAGCCGCGATGGGCCGCCCCACACCACGATATCGCCGTGCGTAAGCTGAACACGCTGTGTTTTGTCGCTGCGCTCCATCCCGCCGAACTGAAAAACCGCCGGTAATCCGAGCGAGACGGAGACTATCGGCTGCCCGAAATCATGCTCATCTTTATCCTGATGCAGGCTCATTTTCGCCCCCGGCTGATACCGGTTGATGAGACACGCATCGGGATCAAAACCGGGGAAGCCCGCCTCTTGTGCCGCCTTCACGGCGATGGCGCGAAACAATGCGGGCATTGCAGGCCACTGCTGCTGATTTTCCGGCGAGGTGGCCTGATAACGGTAACCGGCTTTGTCGGTCACCCAGCCAAAATCCCCGCAGTTGGTCATCGCCACCGACATCGCATAACCGCCCGGCGTTGCACGATACTGAAACGGCACCAGCCCGGCGATCCGGTCAATTTCCGCCAGCAGCCTTACGTCATCCTCCAGCGCCGCACCGCGCAAAACCACCGCGCCGGGGCAAAGATCCTCACGCCAGTTGGAATGAAAATCGGGGTGATCAAAAAGATCTAAATTCATAGCCGCCTCCGCTTATGCGTATCCGGTAAGTATAACGGATATCACCCGATCGTCATTTTCGCTGCCAGCGCGCGGCCAAAAAATCGAGAAGCGCTTTCGCCGCCGGACCGGTACGCCGGCTGGGGCGCACACAATAAACACCGGTTTCCCGCCCTGTCCATTGCGGCAATATCTGCACCAGATCCCCTGCGGCAATCGCCGCCGCCATGGTGACGGCGGAATGAAAAGCGATACCCTGACCATCAATACATAACCGTCGCGCGGCATCGGCATTATCAACTTTGACCGAGCCTTTTGGTGCCAGTGTGCGTTCTTCTGCGTTCGAAAATACGCGCCATAGCACGCCATCCTGACTGGCGGAGGAGACAATGCACTCATGCTGATTGAGATCTTCTAAGGTCGCAGGACTGCCGCGTTTTTCCAGATAGGCAGGCGCCGCCACCAGGATCCGCCGGTTATCCAGCATCTTATGGGCGATCAGGGAAGAATCCTTCATGCGCCCGATTCGAAAGGCCAGCATGATGCCCTCCGAAACCAGATCGGCATAGCCATCGCTCAAACGCAGATCTAACTGCACCTGCGGACAGCTCGCCAGAAACTCACTCAGATAAGGCACGATGTGCGTATGACCGAAAGCAACTGGCGCACTCACGACCAGTACGCCATAGGGAAGTGTCTGTTCATCACGCACCCTTCCGGCAGCGTTATTGAGCTGCAACAGCGCCTGATGGCATTCGCCGTAATATCGCTTGCCGGTTTCTGTCAGCGACATGGCCCGGGTGGTCCGGTTCAGCAGCGTTGTGCCGAGCTCCTGTTCCAGTGTTTTAATAAAACGACTGACGGAAGATGGCGTAATGCCCAGCGCGCTGGCCGCCCGGGCAAAACTGTGATGTTCAACCACCGCGACAAAAGTTTGTACCAGATGCAGGGAAGGCGCGTTCATTATTGCTCTCAGAGAAAGAATGAATGTTATTTCCGGCTATTATCAAGAAAATTTAGCATGATTAGAATGATTCTTTTTTTAAGGAGCTTTCCATGAAAACGCCCTCAGCCAGCCTGTTCCACTCCCTTCATCAGCAGGATATTCCGCTAAAACTACCCAATGCCTGGGACGCAGGCAGCGCACGCCAGATAGAGAGTCTGGGAGCAGCAGCGATCGCCACCACCAGCGCGGGCGTCGCGTGGTCTCTTGGCTACCGCGACGGCAATCACCTGCCAGCAGAGGAATATGTCGCCCGTGCTGCGTCGATTTTTCGGGTGATTTCAGTGCCGCTTTCCGTGGATATCGAGGGCGGTTACAGCGAGGATCCGGCGACAGTGGCATTAACTGTATCCCGGTTTATGGATACAGGGGTTGTTGGTATCAATATTGAGGATGGTGCAGGCGATCCGCAATTGTTGTGCCGCAAAATCGAGGCCATAAGAGCGGCCAGCATCCGACACGGAGTCGATCTTTATATCAACGTGCGCACCGACGTTTATGCACGTAATTTAGTTCCTGCGGCTGAAAAAGTGGCTGAAGTCCTGACGCGGGCGCGGGCTTACAGCGAGGCCGGTGCCAACGGCATTTTTGTACTGGGCCTCGCGGAGAGTAACGAAATACACGCCATTGCTGACGGCACTCATCTGCTGCTCAACGTGGCGGTCTGGCCGGGTCTGCCCCAGGTCACTGAACTCGCAGGCCTTGGCGTACGCCGCCTGAGCGCCGGTTCCTGGTTGCCGCAAACGTTATGGGCGCATAATGCACAACTGGTCAGCGGATTCCTGCAACAGGATGACATGACGTCAATGCTGGAAAAAGCAGCACCCTACTCAGAAATTAACACGATGTTTTAAAAATCCGAATAAAGCCTGAACAGGAGAGGTAAACAAGAATTTCACCGCCAGCCCGGCAACATGATTATTGTAGGGTTGTAACGTTTCAGCTAAGGTTCAAAGAGATCAAAATTACCCTATTAGGAGAACATCATGAGTCGGGAAATCAACAAAGACACGCAGTTATGTATGTCCCTTTCCGGTCGTCCGGGAAATTTCGGTACCCGTTTTCATAATTACCTGTATCAGGCGTTAGACCTGAACTTCGTCTACAAAGCCTTCAGCACCAAAGATATCGAATCCGCAGTCAAAGGCGTGCGTGCGCTGGGGATCCGCGGCTGCGCGGTGTCCATGCCGTTCAAAGAAGCCTGTATTCCGTTCCTCGATGAACTGGATCCGTCCGCAACTGCCATTCAGTCGGTCAACACCATCGTCAACGACGACGGTTTCCTGCGCGCCTACAACACTGACTACATCGCCGTCGCCAAACTGCTCGACAGCCATAAAGTCCCGCGTGATGCGGTCTTCGCGCTGCGCGGCAGCGGCGGTATGGGTAAAGCGGTGGTTGCCGCCATTCGTGACGCCGGTTTCAAAACTGGTTATATCATCGCCCGCAACGAAGCCAACGGCCGCGCGCTGGCTGAAGAATATGGTTATGAATGGAAAGCCGAAGTGGGCGATTTGCCGGTGGATATGGTGGTGAACGTCACGCCAATCGGTATGCCTGGTGCTCAGGAAGCTGACGCTTTGTCGTTTGAACCGCAGGTGATTGACCGCGCCAGCACCGTGTTTGACGTGGTGGTCGCGCCGGGCGGGACACCACTTATCCGCTATGGCCACGAACAGGGTAAGAAAGTCATCACCGGCGAAGAAGTCGCCGCATTGCAGGCCGTCGAGCAGTTTGTTCTCTATACCGGTAAACGTCCGTCTGATGAACTGATTGAGCAAGCCGCGGCGCACGCGCGGGGCTAAGTTTCCTGCCATAATGTAAAAAGCCTCTCAACTGAGAGGCTTTTTTATGTGCATAAGCGCTTACCGCACCAGACACGGCCTTTTCGGATCAAACTTCCAGTCCGGCACCAGGAACTGCATGCCTTGTGCGTCATTGCGCGCGCCGAGACCCATGCCTTTGTACAGCTCGTGGGCTTTCATCACCTGATCCATATCCAGCTCAACGCCCAGACCCGGTTGTTCCGGGACGCGGACTTTGCCGCCTTTTATCTGCAACGGCTCTTTGGTCAGGCGCTGATTGCCTTCCTGCCAGATCCAGTGGGTGTCGATGGCGGTGATTTTACCCGGTGCGGCAGCGGCTACCTGAGTGAACATCGCCAGTGAGATATCAAAGTGGTTGTTGGAATGTGAGCCCCACGTCAGGCCCCATTCGTGGCACATCTGCGCCACGCGCACTGAACCCTGCATGGTCCAGAAATGCGGATCCGCCAGCGGGATATCCACCGATTTTAGCTGGAGGGTATGCCCCATCTGACGCCAGTCGGTGGCGATCATATTGGTCGCGGTCGGCAGGCCGGTGGCCCGGCGGAATTCCGCCATGACTTCACGCCCGGAGAAGCCCTGCTCTGCGCCACACGGATCTTCGGCATACGCCAGCACGCCGCGCAGCTGTTTGCCGAGTGCGATCGCTTCAGCCAGCGACCAGGCACCGTTCGGATCGAGGGTGATTCGCGCCTGCGGGAATCGCTGTGCCAGCGCAGTAACGGCTTCTGCTTCTTCGCTACCCGCCAGTACGCCGCCTTTGAGTTTGAAATCGTTGAAGCCATATTTTTCATACGCGGCTTCCGCCAGACGCACAACTGCCGCCGGAATCAGTGCTTCTTCATGACGCAGACGATACCAGTCGCAGGCGTCGTCCGGCTGACTCTGATAACCAAGCGAGGTTTTATTGCGATCGCCGATGTAGAACAAATAGCCGAGCATTTCGACTTCATCGCGCTGCTGACCGTCACCGAGTAACGAGGCCACCGTAACGCCGAGATGCTGGCCGAGCAGATCCAGCATCGCTGCTTCGATCGCGGTGACGACGTGAATGGTGGTGCGCAGATCAAAGGTTTGCAGCCCGCGGCCAGACGCATCGCGATCGGCGAATTTCTCACGCACGGCGGTCATGACGTTTTTGTATTCGCCGAGCGTTTTGCCGACAACCAGCAGTGAAGAATCCTCCAGAGTCTGGCGGATTTTCTCGCCGCCGGGCACTTCGCCGACGCCGGTATTACCGCTGCTGTCCTTGAGGATCAGGATGTTACGGGTGAAAAACGGTGCGTGTGCGCCGCTGAGATTCAGCAGCATACTGTCGTGTCCGGCTACCGGGATCACCTGCATGGAAACAATTTTTGGCGCAGAGTAAGAGGTCATATGTGCTCCTTATTAATCAAAATTCTTAACCACGGCCCATTGCCGGACGCTTACGATCGAAGGTCCAGCCGGGGATCAGATACTGCATCGCGGCGGCATCGTTACGTGCACCGGTCGGCAGCTTCTTGTGCAGTTCATGGGCGCGATGGATTTGATCCATGTCGATCTCCACGCCGAGCCCCGGTTTTTCAGGGACTTTGATTTTGCCGTTCACGATTTGCAGCGGCTCTTTGGTCAGGCGCTGATTGCCTTCCTGCCAGATCCAGTGCGTATCGATGGCGGTCGGTTTGCCCGGTGCAGCGGCGCCCACGTGGGTGAACATCGCCAGAGAAATATCGAAGTGATTGTTGGAGTGGCAGCCCCACGTCAGCCCCCAGTCATCGCACAGCTGGGCGACGCGCACCGCGCCCTGCATGGTCCAGAAATGCGGATCCGCCAGCGGAATATCCACCGACTGCAACATCACCGCGTGCTGCATCTCGCGCCAGTTGGTGGCGATCATGTTAGTGGCCACGGGCAGACCGGTCGCCCGCCGAAATTCAGCCATCACTTCACGGCCTGAGAAGCCTTGCTCAGCGCCACACGGATCTTCGGCATAGCTGAGGATCCCCTGCATGTTTTTGCACAGACCAATCGCTTCATCCAGCAGCCACGCACCGTTGGGGTCGACGGTGATCCGCGCATCCGGAAAACGTTTTGCCAGCGCTTTCACCGCGTCGATCTCCTGCTCGCCCGGCAGCACGCCGCCTTTGAGTTTGAAGTCTTTAAAGCCGTAGCGATCCTGCGCCGCTTCCGCCAGCTGCACGACGGCGTCGCTGTTCATTGCCTCCTGATGGCGCAGCTGATACCACTCGTGCCTGCCCCGTTTCTCTGCTCCCTGTCCGCCATCCAGATAGGGAAGATCGGTTTTCTGCCGGTCACCGATGTAAAACAGATAGCCGAGCACCGTCACTTCATCCCGCTGCTTACCCGGCCCGAGAAGTTCACAGACCGGCACGCCGAGGAATTTCCCCATCAGATCGAGCAGTGCGGCTTCCAGTGCTGCAACGGCGTTAACGCGCAGTTCAAACGTCCACGCGCCTTTGCCGAATGAATCAAAATCCGATGACTGATTACCGGTGTGAATCTGATGCACCAACCGGTTCATCCGCGCCACTTCCTGGCCTTTAACCTGTGTAATGGCATCCACCAACGTGGTGTAAATCACTTCGCCACCCGGCGCTTCGCCCACGCCGGTATTGCCCGCGCTGTCGGTCAAAATCACGATATTACGGGTGAAGTATGCCCCGTGCGCGCCGCCGATGTTCATCAGCATACTGTCGTGCCCTGCCACAGGAATGACCTGCATATCGGTGATTATCGGGGAAGATTGCGTATTCATCATGTTTCTCCTTTTCTGTAGGTCAGAACGGGCGTAACTGGATACGTTCGATTTTGCCAACGATAAATACATAGCTGACGACCGCCAGCAGCGCGTGGATCCCGACGTAAATCAGTGCGCCGTTAAAGGAACCGGTGGTGCCGATGATGTAGCCAATAGCGATCGGCGTGACGATACCGGAGACGTTGCCGAACATGTTGAACAGCCCACCGCTCAGCCCGCTGATTTCTTTCGGCGCGGTATCGGCCATCACCGCCCAACCCAGCGCGCCAAGGCCTTTACCAAAGAAGGCGAACGCCATAATGCCGACCACCATCCACTCGGTATCGACATAGTTACAGGCAATCATCGACATCGACAGCAGCATCCCGATAACGATCGGCGCTTTGCGTGACAGCGTGAGGTTATTGGTTTTACGCATCAGCCAGTCGGAAATGATCCCGCCCAGTACGCCGCCGAGGAACCCGCAAATCGCCGGCACCGACGCCACCATCCCCGCTTTGAGGATCGACATCCCCCGCGCCTGCACCAGATAAACCGGAAACCAGGTGATGAAAAAGTAGGTCAGCGCATTGATGCAATACTGGCCAATGTAGATGCCAATCATCATGCGGGATTTCATTAATTGTTTAATCTGGAAGAGTTTTTCACCTTTGACGGCGGCTTTTTTAGTCGTCTTCTGATCCATATTGATCAGCGCACCGCCCGCTTCCATGTAATCCAGTTCGGCCTGATTCACACCCGGATGATCTTTCGGATCGTGGATCACTTTCAGCCAGATAAAACTCAGGATGATCCCCAGACCGCCCATGAAGAAGAAGACGTGTGACCAGCCGACTTCGTGAGTAAGCCAGCCCATGATCGGCGCGAAGATCACCGTGGCGAAGTACTGCGCTGAGTTAAAAATCGAAACGGCAGTGCCGCGCTCCTGCGCCGGGAACCACGCAGCAACGATGCGGCTGTTGCCCGGAAAAGACGGTGCTTCAGCCAGACCAACCAGAAAGCGTAACGCGAACAGCGAGACCACAATGCCAAAGCCGCTGAATACATCGACAAAGCCTTGCAGCAAGGTAAATAAAGACCAGATGAAAATACTGTAGAAATAAACTTTTTTAGATCCGAATTTATCCAGCAACCAGCCACCGGGTATTTGTCCGATCACATAGGCCCACGAAAATGCCGAGAAAATATAACCCATCCCGACCGAATCCAGACCGATATCTTTCGCCATTGCCGAACCGGCAATAGATAATGTCGCACGATCGCCGTAATTAAAGGAGGTGACGATAAATAACATCACCACTATCCAGTAGCGCGCGTTAGTTCTTTTTTTTACGGCACTGGCTGATGAAACGATTGTTTCCATGGTGTTCTCCGGAATTAATGACAATGCCTGAACCCGAAGGTGCAAGTCATTCCGTCCGCGTAGAGAACTGTAGGGTTCGCAGAGGAGGGAATGAAGCCAGTATAAGAACAACCCTTGAGCAACTCATTAGGCAAAGCGCCAAGCATCTGGGCAGCTTTGCATTTATCTTGAGGCGAATGCCCAGCGTCATGCGAGTCAGTTCACGAAAAGTGGAACTGCTGTGATGGGCGTCACGCAGGTAAAAACAAAAGAAAAATTTTAAGTCGTTTCTGAAAATAAAAAACATTCAGAGGGTAAATAACTCACCTCAAAATGCCTCAAACTTCATATTATTTTTATCAAATCACCCGGCGTAGAGTGGTATCCGAAATTTTATTTTTCAAAATAAAGTGAAAGGATATCGGTAAATGGCAAAGGGATATTTTCTTCGAATTGGTGATAAGACCACCTGTGGTGGCGAGATACTTAGCGGCAGCGCAACATTGCGTTTTCACGGCATAGCCGGCGCAAGGGCCGGGGATAAAGTAAGCTGCGGGAGATTCCCCGGCAAGTTTGAAATTGTTGGAGGTTTACCCAAACGTCGTAACGAGGGTTTGTTGCTGGCCGGTACGCTGCACAGCGTCAGCTCCTGCCCTTGCCAGTCGACCTTTATTCACACGATTGAAAATGGTTATGAAAAGAAAGCCGTTATCAACCCGGACACTATGGATATGACGGGTCAGCCTTCGGGGCAACTAAATGAGGATGGAGAGCCTGAACAACACGCTCAGTCAACGAGGCGACATAAACAATCATCAACCGGCACACCTCTCGTTACTGATAAGAGTATTTCGCCCCAATCTCACGAAGAACCCGATAAACCTAAACGTGAAATTACACTGACCCTTGGGGTATTTTTCGACGGCACCGGGAACAACGCAATCAATACCGAGAATATGCTTAAAGCCTGTAGCAGCGAGCATTTCAACCTAAGCGACAAAGATGCCAAAACGATTCTGACTCAGTGCGGCCACAACAGGATGGGTGTATCGGGCTTTGGCGCAGGCAGCTATACCGGGTATTACACCAATGTGCATTGGCTGCATACGTTGTATCAACAAAACTTCTCTGCTGAGAATACGCAAATCCAAAGGGCTATTTATGTTGAAGGCGTTGGTACCAAAGCGGGAAAACCTGACAATCCGGTCGGTCTTGGTTTAGGAATTTCTGATACTGGTGTTATCGCTAAGACAGATGAGGCAGTTGTTAATCTTATCCAGGGAATTCAACAAGGGCTTGTCAGCATAAATAATATGCTGGAAGGTAAATCATTTTTAATTAAAAACATACAGTTCGATATTTTTGGCTTTAGTCGTGGCGCCGCTGCAGCTCGGCACTTTGCGAACCGGATATTTTCAAAGGATGATGCAATCGTCGCTGCTATACGCCAGGGGATCGGGGAAGTGGAATATCACGGCGAACCGGAAGGGAAAACCCGTTTTTTAGGCATTTTTGATACTGTCGCCGCCATTGGTACCCCCTCAAACGGCCTTAACCCGCATACGGCGGATACCGGAGACGTTAATATTGTCTTGCGCCCCGGTGTGGCAGAAAAAGTTTTCCATATCACCGCGCAGAATGAATGCCGCTTTAACTTCGCACTTAACAGCGTTAAACCTGCATGGCCCGAACTGGCACTGCCTGGTGTGCACTCCGACATCGGTGGCGGCTATCTTCCACTGGAGCGTGAGAATCTTTTTATCAGTCGCCCGCTGGTTGAAACTGTTCCCTTCACAAGGCCCGGCGAGCAAACACGGGTATACCAACAAACGGTACATGAACAGGGAGTGCTGAATCTGGCACCGACGATTGCACCCTTGATGCGAACGAATAAATTTTCAGTCGAAACATGGTACGACGACCGGATGCCACAAGATCGTTACGGTAACTTCCAGAAACGCAGTTTTGCAGCACTGGTGATGCGTGACAGAGTCGTGAAAAATGACTGGTCGAAGGTCGTATTGCGCGTGATGTTGGATGCAGCACAGGAGGCGGGTGCTATTTTTGAACCAATCCGCGAAACAAATACTGAGTTACAAATCCCTCTTGAACTTACCTCTTTTTGCGCTCAGGCCATTGCCTATGGCAAAGCAACCCGTTCCGGGCCAACAACCCAAGGTTTCACCATCGATGAAATTGACCAGATAGCCAAAGACTATATTCATTGTTCGTCGAACTGGGACGCAGTAGTCACGGATGCCAGCGGGGGCATTCAAGGAGGAACATCTGCCGCAGAAATCATTTTCACCGGACGCCCGGATGAAAACTGGCGACGTTCTGAATACAACATGGATGGGAAAAAACTATGGTGATAATACGCACTGTCGCGCTGATTTTATTATTAAGTCTTACCGCTTGCCATAAAACACCTCCGCAACATGGCCGCTCAGCGGCCGTCGCAGAGGGTGACTGGACGCTGCCTTATGGTAAATGGGGATTTGCTTTCCTTACACCTGAAGCATTGCCTGCCACGGTAACCCATGTACGCATTGTCGATACCGCAGGATACCTGAACAGCTTTAATACTTTGGATGGCACACATAGCGACCCTAATATTATTGGAACCTGGAGTAATAAGAGTCGAAGTGGCTCGGTGTATTTCAATAAAGTTAGTCACCCCCCGCAATATATGATTTTTTGCTGGGATTCGATTATTGATATGAAAACTTACGAAACTAGCCTCTTTTTCCCGCAGGAGGTCTGGCAGAAAATGCGTGTCCCGACTGGCAAGGATATGTTCGGCAATACGGCATGGTATGACACGATGTTGTTTGGTCTAGCCCCCGAAGGCAAAGTCAGAGTCTGGTTACAGAACAGCGCAGGCGGATCAAATTATCCTGTTCCGGTGACAGATCTTAAAACCGTGTCAGGGGAAGAGTTGACTGTTTGCAGAGGGATTACCAAAAGTGATTTTTCCTATGGATACGATCAGGACATTAAAGATTTCATCAAAGGAAAAACCTATCCATACGGAGAATGGTGATTTGCAAGCCGGAATAACAGAACATGGACGAAAAAACTATGGCATTAATACGCACTCCCGCGCTGATTTTATTATTAAGTCTTACCGCTTGTCATAAGACACCTCCGCAACATGGCCGCTCAGCCCCGGCTGTTGAGGGGGATTGGACACTTCCCTATGGGAAATGGGAGTTTGCTTTCCTTACACCTGAAGCATTGCCAGCCACGGTAACCCATGTACGTATTGTCGATACCGCAGGATACCTGAACAGCTTTAATACCTTGGATGGTACACACAGTGATCCCAATATTGTCGGAACCTGGAGCGATAAAAGCCGAAGTGGTTCGGTGTATTTCAATAAAGTCAGTCATCCCCCGCAATATATGATTTTCTGCTGGGATTCGATTATCGATATGAAGACTTACGAAACCAGTCTCTTTTTCCCGCAGGAGGTCTGGCAGAAAATGAAGACTCCCGCCAGTTATAAGGCTCGTTCAGGAAATACTGTCTGGTACAAAACAATGCTATTTGGTCTGGCACCTGAGGGAAAAGTCAGAGTCTGGCTGCAGGATGTCGGTAATCACCCTAATTATCCTGTACCGGTTACAGACCTGAAAACAGTTTCAGGGGAAGAGTTGACTGTTTGCAGAGGGATTACGAAACACCCTGATGGCTATGTGTATTACGGTGAAACACCTGATTTCATCAAAGGAAAAACCTATCCATATGGAGAATGGTGAGTTTCAAACCGAAATAGAAAATACAACATGGATGGGAAAAAACCATGGTGATAATACGAACTACCGCGCTGATTTTATTATTAAGTCTTACCGCTTGCCATAAAACACCTCCGCAACATGGCCGCTCAGCGGCCGTCGCAGAGGGTGACTGGACGCTGCCTTATGGAAAATGGAGTTTTGCCTTTTTCACACCGTTAGCTCTGCCAGCGACGGTAACCCATGTCCGAATTATTGATACCGCCGGTTATCTCAACACTTTTAATATGTTGGACAGCACGCAAGATAATCCTTACAGCGTGGGAAAATGGTTCGATAAAGTTCAGCGCGGTGCCACCTTCAATAAACTCAGCGATCCCCCGCAATATATGATTTTCTGCTGGGACTCCATTATCGATATGAAGACTTACGAAACCAGTCTCTTTTTCCCGCAGGAGGTCTGGCAGAAAATGCGTGTCCCGACTGGCAAGGATATTTTCGGCAATACGGCATGGTATGACACGATGTTGTTTGGTCTAGCCCCCGAAGGCAAAGTCAGAGTCTGGTTACAGAACAGCGCAGGTGGTTCCAATTACCCTGTGCCAGTAACAGATCTTAAAACCGTGTCAGGGGAAGAGCTAACTGTTTGCAGAGGGATTACGAAACACCCTGATGGCTATGCGTATTACGGTGAAACACCTGATTTCATCAAAGGAAAAACCTATCCATACGGATCATGGTGATTTGCAAACCGGAATAACAAAAATGGACGAAAAAACTATGGTCTTAATACGCACTGCCGCGCTGATTTTATTATTAAGTCTTACCGCTTGTCATAAGACATCTCCGCAACATGGCCGCTCAGCCCCGGCTGTTGAGGGGGATTGGACACTTCCCTATGGGAAATGGGAGTTTGCTTTCCTTACACCTGAAGCATTGCCAGCCACGGTAACCCATGTACGTATTGTCGATACCGCAGGATACCTGAACAGCTTTAATACCTTGGATGGTACACACAGTGATCCCAATATTGTCGGAACCTGGAGCGATAAAAGCCGAAGTGGTTCGGTGTATTTCAATAAAGTCAGTCATCCCCCGCAATATATGATTTTCTGCTGGGATTCGATTATCGATATGAAGACTTACGAAACCAGTCTCTTTTTCCCGCAGGAAGTCTGGCAGAAAATGAAAACTCCCGCCAGTTATAAGGCTCGTTCAGGAAATACTGTCTGGTACAAAACAATGCTATTTGGTCTGGCACCTGAGGGAAAAGTCAGGGTCTGGCTGCAGGATGTCGGTAATCACCCTAATTATCCTGTACCGGTTACAGACCTGAAAACAGTTTCAGGGGAAGAGTTGACTGTTTGCAGAGGGATTACACGACACACTAAAGGCTACGGGTATACGAAAACGACACAGGAGTTCATCAAAGGAAAAACCTATCCATACGGAGAATGGTGATTTGCAAACCGGAATAACAAAAATGGACGAAAAAACTATGGTCTTAATACGCACTGCCGCACTGATTTTATTATTGAGTCTTACTGCTTGTCATAAAACACCTCCGCAACATGGCCGCTCAGCCCCGGCTGTTGAGGGGGATTGGACACTTCCATATGGGAAATGGGAGTTTGCCTTCTTCACTCCAAAATTACTTCCGGCAACGGTCACGCATGTACGGATTGTAGATACAGCAGGAAATTTAAACAGCTTTAATACTCTGGACAGCACACAAGATAACCCGTATAGCATTGATAAATGGAGCGATAAGGTCAGAAGAACTTCTATCCACTTCAATAAAGTCAGTCATCCACCGCAGTATATGATTTTCTGCTGGGACTCAATTATCGATATGAAGACTTACGAAACCAGTCTCTTTTTCCCGCCGGAGGTCTGGCAGAAAATGAAAACTCCCGCCAGTTATAAGGCTCGTTCAGGAAATACTGTCTGGTACAAAACAATGTTATTTGGTCTGGCACCAGAAGGGAAAGTCAGGGTCTGGCTGCAGGATGTCGGTAATCACCCTAATTATCCTGTACCGGTTACAGACCTGAAAACAGTTTCAGGGGAAGAGTTAACTGTTTGCAGAGGGATTACCAAAAGTGATTTTTCCTATGGATACGATCAGGACATTAAAGATTTCATCAAAGGAAAAACCTATCCATACGGAGAATGGTGAGGTTTAACCATGATCATTATCTAATTGCAGTGCCACGTACAGCAGCAGACGGTCGTCGAAATTACCCAGATCTAATCCGGTTAATTCAGAAATTCTGTTAAGCCGATATTCCAGCGTATTGCGATGAATATATAAGGCTTTCGAGGTCGCTGTCGGCTGGACGTTATTATGAAACCACGAGGCTAAGGTGCGTCGCAGTAATCCGTTGCTGTCGGTGGCCTTTAAACGCGCCAGAGGCCGCACCAGTTCGTCTGCCTGCCAGCCACCGCGCAGGCTGTCGAGCAGCACGGGAAGGATCAGATCCTGGTAGAAATAACAGCGCTGATCGGGCATCCGCTGTTTACCGACGGTCATGGTGGTGCGCGCGGTTCGGTAAGAGCGGGCGATACTGCCGGGCCCGGTGAAGAAGTTGCCGAGAGAAATACGCACGCGCAGGCGCCCGGTTTCGGTCATGCGCGAAAGCAGATGATCGATGCGCTGACGGTGGCCGTCCGGATCCCAACGATCGTAGCTGTTCAGCGCCGGTTTCAGCACCACCATTTCGGTGAGGGAAACAATGGCGATCAGGTTGTCACGCTCCGGTGTAGTGAGCAGCGTTTGCAACTGTTGCAGCTCGGCCATTGCGGAATCCACGCCCAACTGGCCGCTGTCCACTTCCACCACTGCCGCCACACGTGGACGATTCAAATCAATACCCAGCCGCTGCGCCCACTCTTTTAGCGCCGGAGAAAGTTCATCCACGCGTATCAGATTGAGTACCAGCTCTTCACGCAGACGACTGTCCTGCGCCAGCATATGCAACAGCCGCGCCTGTTCAAGCATCATTTCAGCAGTCATGCACACCAGCTCGCCGTACTGGCGCAGCTGTAACGGATTTCCGGTCAGGCCGATTACGCCGACGATCTGGCCGTCAATGCGCAGCGGTAAGTTGATACCCGGACGCACCCCGTGCAAATGCCGTGCGACGCCTTCGTCGATGTCGACGATGCGTTCCTGTGAAATTGCCAGTAATGCGCCTTCGTGTAATTCGCCAAGGCGCTGATCGTCGCCGCTGCCGATGATTTTCCCACGGCCATCCATGACATTTACATTACTATCAATAATTTGCATGGTGCGGGCAACGATTTGCTGCGCCAGCTTTGCATCGAGATGGTACGCCGACATGGGTTCCCTGCCTTGGCTGTTTTTCTTAGTCAGACCAGCATACTCAGTCGCCGGCAGCCAGACATTATGCAAATGCCCAAAGAGCAGAAGAACCCTTTGAAGTTGCGGGGAAAGTCACAGTTTTAAGCAAATGCACAGACGCGTGCAAAGGGAGGCGTGAATTACAGGCAAAAGAAAAGGCACGCCGGAGCGTGCCTTAGGGAAATGCTGACGAATTACTGTGCCAGCAGGTAGATCGAAGTGTCACCGCGCAGAATATCCAGCGCCAGCACCGATGGTTTGGTGTCGAGGATTTTACGCAGTTCGCCCAGGTTGGCGACTTTCTGCTGGTTCACGCCAAGGATCACATCGCCTTTTTTCAGGCCGATACGCGCTGCGGTGGAGCCCGGTTTCACTTCATCGACTTTCACGCCTTTCTTATCGGCAGCGGCATTGTTGCTCAGTTCAGCGCCTTCGATACCGGTGTAAATATTGCCGGACTCGACTTTTCCACTCTGAGTGCTCTGCTCAATAGTTACATCCACGTTCACCGGTTTGCCGTCGCGCAGCAGGCCGAGGGTCACTTTAGTGCCAATTGGCATAGTGCCAATATCCGCACGGAACGACGCAAAGCTGCTGATCGGTTTACCGTTCATGCTCAGGATCACGTCACCGGCCTTGATGCCCGCTTTCTCTGCGGCAGATTTCGGCATGACCTGGCTGATGAATGCTCCGCGCTGTGCGTCAACTTTCATTGCTTTCGCCAGCTCAGAGTTCAGCTCGGTACCCATGATGCCGAGTTCGCCACGTTTGACCTGACCGTATTCGATCATCTGTTTAGACAGGTTCTGCACCATGTTGCTTGGGATCGCAAAACCGATACCAATGTTGCCGCCGTCCGGTGCCAGAATCGCAGTGTTCAGGCCGATCAGTTCACCGTTCAGGTTAACCAGCGCGCCGCCTGAGTTACCGCGGTTGATCGCCGCATCCGTCTGGATGAAGTTCTCGTAGTTTTCGATGTTCAGGCCGGAACGACCCAGCGCAGACACGATACCTGAGGTCACCGTTTCACCCAGACCGTACGGGTTACCGATAGCGACCGTGTAGTCACCGACGCGCAATTGACCGGAATCGGCCATCTTAATCGCCGTCAGATTTTTCGCGTCCTGCAACTGGATAACCGCGATATCAGAACGCGGATCTTTACCGATCACTTTGGCGTCAAATTTACGGCCATCGTTGAGCTGCACGCTGATTTTGGTGGCGTTATCCACCACGTGGTTGTTAGTAACCACATAGCCTTTCGCAGCATCAATGATGACGCCGGAGCCCAGTGCGCGGAAATCTTCTTTCTGCTCAGGTGCTTGCTGCTGGCCATCCTGACCGCCGCCCTGACAAACCGGTGAGCCCTGGAACGGCGAACCGTCCTGGCACAGCGGGGAATTCTGGCCAAAGAACTGCTGGAACTGCTGGCCCATTCGCGGCGTTTTAGCCGGGGCGCTGCCTTCAACGTTCACACTCACCACGGATGGCATAACTTTTTCCAGCATTGGCGCCAGGCTTGGAAGCTGTGCCGTGCTGGAAGAGGCTGATTCAGCAGCCAGCGCAGAAGAAACCGGCGCCATGGCCATACCGATACTCAACGCTAAAGCGCTCAGGAATAATGTCGTTTTTTTCATTTTTCAGGATCTCTTAAAATTATTGTAGCAACCAAAATAGTCGCATTGCTTGGTAGTTGTGATACTGAGATGTAATTAATAGCGTGAAGTTCATCAGGGTCGATCGGTTAATAGTAAAAAATTATTGTGAATATTTACAAAAGACGCTTTTTCAGACAGATTCGTAAAGAAAATAAAAGACATCTAAATTTGTCATGAAAACGATAACTATTCAGCCGCCATTAAGCGTCGATATTCATCATAAGCGTATAAATCAGTCATACCGCTGATATAATCTTGCAACATTCTCGCCCGATAATAAAACTCCTGCACCGCAAAAGCTTTCTCAGGTATACCTTCCAGACCCACTACCGCATTGGTGTAGGCTAAACGATGTTTCGCTGAAATCTTATGTAAAAGTCGGGTTTCAATCGGATAGGCACGATGCGTATCTTCCTGATCAAGCTGGGTAAAATCTTTCAAAGACATATCAAGCAGCGGGCTGTAAATATCCAGCAAACCGCTGATCACCCGGTAGCCCTGCAATTCCAGCTCTTCGACTTCGGGATGATTGAATACCTGTTTGAAGGCCACGCGCTTATATATCTCTAACAGACGGTTAGCCTGGCTGTCATCTTCCAGCAAAGCATGATTAAAGGTGCCGTCATAAATCTCCTGCACATTATCAATGAATCTGCACGCTGCGTGCGGTACCAGTTGCTTGACCGTTTGCACCCGTAATTCCATAAAGAAATAATCCACCGGATTGCGGAAGGTTTTGGCTTTATCCATCTTTTCATAGGCGGTACGAACGACTTTATCGAAGAAATCACCTTTTTCGATCTCGCCCCATTCGCGCCAGAGATAGCTGTACAGCTGATCAACGCTGAAAATGCTCTTTTCCACGGCGTCTTCTAAATCGGCGATACAGTAAGAAATGTCGTCCGCCGCTTCCATAATGTAGGTGAGCGGGAAACGGTTGAACTCGCCCAGCCCGAGTTCACTGCGCAAACGCTGAATAAACGGCTCCTCGGCCAGATAAAAACCGGGCTTTTTCATCAGGTAATCATGCGAGGGCAATTTTTCGGTGGAATACGCAGGACGCGTGTATTTCAGAATACAGGCGGTCTGGCTGTAAGTCAGATTGAGTTTAAGCAGCGTATACACCAGACGGATCGCCTGTGCATTGCCTTCAAAATTTGACAGATCATAACGGATTTTACTGCGCAGCTCGTTGAGCGGTTCGGCGCTTTTCTCCAGCCGCAGACAGGCGATGGTACAGACATCCGTCACCTGATATTCCCGCCCACAGCTGGCGGTATCCATACGTTTTCCAAACCAGTTGTTGATCGCCGACTCCCCAAAATGTCCGAAGGGAGGATTGCCGATGTCATGCATCAGGCAGGCCATTTCCACCACGCTTTCAAAGGGATCGGTGACATCGGCCAGGCCGTAGGTATCGAGCTTGCCCTGACGGCGCAGGCGGTGCAGCACCTCTTTGGCGATATGACGCCCTACCTGCTGTACTTCCAGAGAGTGTGTCAGTCGGCTGCGGACGGCGGCGTTTTTTTCCAGCGGGAAAACCTGCGTTTTTTGTTGCAGGCGGCGGATGGCGGCGGAGTTGATGATACGGCCGCGATCGCTTTCAAACTGCCGCACCACATCGTACTCATCACGCGCCTCAATGGGCGAACTGAAAGGACGCTGAAAATTGAATTTCGCTTTAAAATCGATCCCGGACATGAATTCCCACCTTTTCAGCCACTCACACGCCCGGCAGAGGCGAACTCTGCATCCCAAACGCATTATCTCTTACCTTTAGCCATGATAGACTATCGCGCATTGTTTTCGGTATTAATGCCGATATTAAAGCGTCAATTCCGCCTCTGCTGCGGCCAATTTCACCCACATCTGCGAGTATTCATATGAAAGTAGGCATCATCGGCGCTATGGAGCAGGAAGTGACTCTGCTGCGCGACAAGATCATCAACCATCAGACTATTGAACGCGCGGGCTGCGAAATCTACACCGGTCAGCTGCACGGCGTTGACGTGGCGTTGCTGAAATCCGGCATCGGTAAAGTCTCGGCAGCGATGGGCACCACGCTACTGCTGGAACACTGCCAGCCTGACGTGGTGATCAACACCGGTTCGGCGGGCGGTCTGGCGAAAACGCTGAAGGTCGGCGATATCGTGGTGTCTGATGAAGTGCGTTATCACGACGCCGACGTGACCGCGTTCGGTTATGAGCCTGGCCAGATGGCAGGTTGTCCGGCGGCGTTTACCGCTGATCCGATGCTTATCGAACTGGCTGAAACCTGTATCCGTCAGCTGGATCTGAACGCCGTGCGCGGTCTGGTGTGCAGCGGTGACGCCTTCATAAACGGCGCAGCGCCACTGGCACGTATCCGTGCCACTTTCCCGAACGTCGCGGCAGTCGAAATGGAAGCGGCGGCTATCGGCCACGTTTGCCACCTGTTCGAGACGCCGTTTGTCGTTGTACGCGCGATTTCTGACGTGGCCGACGGCGAATCTCACCTGAGCTTCGAAGAGTTCCTGGCTGTCGCAGCACAGCAATCCACCCTGATGGTGGACGCAATGCTCAAAGCACTGGCTGATTCACAAGAGTGATGATGCGCCGGTTCTGTCTCATGCTGAGTTTTCTGTTGCTGCCCATTGCGGCGATGGCGGTACCAGCGCAGAGGGTGATCAGTCTGGCACCCAATCTGACAGAACTGGCGTTTGCCGCCGGGCTGGGCGATAAGCTGGTCGGGGTGAGTGCTTACTCCGATTATCCGCCACAGGCGACTAAGATTGAACAGGTGGCGAACTGGCAGGGGATTAACACCGAACGTATCGTGACGCTGAAACCCGATCTGGTGCTCGCCTGGCGCGGCGGTAATCCGCAGCGTCCGCTCGATCAGCTGACGTCGCTCGGCATCCACGTGGTGTATCTCGATCCGCAAAATGCCGGGCAAATCGCTCAGGCGCTGGATGAACTGGCGCAATACAGCGCGGAACCCGCCACGGCTCAGCGCGCCGCAGCAGATTTCCGCCAGCAATGGCAGGCGCTGAAGCTGAAATATCACCGCGATAATCCGGTTCCCGCTTTTATTCAGTTCGGTACACAGCCGCTGTTTACCGCCTCTTCGGCGACAATGCAAAGTGAAGTGCTGGAACTGTGTGGTGCAAAAAATATTTTCGCTGATACCCGAGTCCCTTGGCCTCAGGTCAGCCGGGAGCAGGTTTTAAGCCGTCATCCGCAGATTATCGTGATTGCAGGCGGAAAATCGCAGAAACAGGTGATTGAGGATTACTGGCGGTCGCTGCTCAATGTGCCGGTAATTACGCTGGAATCTGACTGGTTCAGCCGCGCGGGACCGCGTATTTTACTGGCCGCCCGACAGCTGTGCCCGCAGCTTGCAGGCTTGCCTCAGGGGTGAATACTTACTAACTTTTTTTGTGTGAGCATCCTACAGCACTCTGTGGTATTTTTCTGAATTGCTGCTTTATTAATCAAAATCAATAAATCGACGCTGGCATCTGTTAACATGTCCGGCGTAAAATCCTTCGTATGCTGACCGCCTCCGCTTTATCATTATCTCTTTGTATAACAAACGAAATAATAAAATAACCGGCTTCTGATACGACAAAACTGCGGCTAAAATCCTTAACGGATTAAAGACCGCCAAAATTAGACCGATAACCTTTTTCAGCCACGCTGAATTATTGATCTACAAAACATTGCTCTGTTTACATTGATCGACACCAGCAGGAAAATTGAAATGAAAGCGTTATTACTCAGCGTGTTGCTCGCCCTGAGCCCGCTGGCTGCGGTCGCGGGCATGACCAGCGGCGATATCAACATCAGCCTGACTATCTTACCGACCTGTCAGGTGAACGCCGCACACACCGGCACCTCCGTGACCTGCGCCAGCCGCACGATGAGCCCGCCGCACATCAGCGAAACCCTGCTCACCGCCGTCCCCGGCATCAGCGTCGGTTCAAAGCTGGTCACCGTTGAATGGTGATCTTCTGGTAAGTACTTACTTACCGGAGCGCCCTTCCCGCTCGGAAAAACCCATTAAAAAAGCCCGTCTGCAGCAGCAAACGGGCTTTTTATTTTGTGCGTTCAAAACAATCAAATGCTAAACGATGATCCGCAACCACAGGTTGTTTTCGCGTTCGGATTCGTCACGATAAAACGTGAACCTTCCAGACCTTCGGTATAATCCACCGAGCCGCCGACCAGATATTGCAGGCTCATCGGATCAACCACCAGCGCTACACCGGCTTTCTCGATGGTCATGTCGCCGTCATTGATTTTATCATCGAAGGTAAAACCGTACTGGAACCCACTGCAACCGCCGCCGGTGATATAAACACGCAGTTTCAGGTTCGGATTTTCTTCATCAGAAATAAGGTTCTGCACCTTACGCGCCGCGGCCTCAGTAAACTGTAACGGCAACGCGGTTGTTTCATTCATTAACGATTCACTCATAATTTCTCACTCCCAATCCGCATCTGTTCAGGCCGCCAGATTGACTGTCTGAATAATGAACTCATTATCTTATACCTGAGTTAATGCTTCAAGTATGGGCATTTTTCACGGCGCTGTCCTGCTTATTGGTGCTCTCGGCGGCAGTTTCTGCCTGCGCTTTTTCGGCATTCTCGCGTTCTTGTCTCTGTAACGTGCGGGTCAGGATGGCTGAATACAAGGGCTTACCGCCCAAAAACTGCGCCAGCAGGGTCGCGCCAAGGCAGGTAATGATCATCGGTAAAATCAGCTGATAGTTGTCGGTCATCTCCAGCACCAGCACAATACCGGTGAGCGGCGCACGGACGCTGGCAGCAAACAGCGCGCCCATTCCGGCAATCGCGAAGGTCGCGGGTTCAATACCGTATTGCGGGAACCACGCCAGCGCGGCGGTGCCAAAGGCGGTGCCCAGCAATGTGCCCAGTGCCAACATAGGCGCGAAAATCCCGCCCGGCGCACCGGAGGCAAAACACAGCAACGTGGTGGCGACGCGCACGATAAAGATGAACAGCAACATCAGCAGGCTGTATTTCCCCGCCGCCGCCAGCGGGATCAGTGCAAAACCGCCGCCCGCCGCTTCCGGCTGGATGAGCCCGAGCAGGCCGCAGAATCCCCCCAGCACACCGCCTATAATCAAAATCTTGCGCAGATTACCACCGTGCAGCCGGGCAAACATATCCTGCGTGCGGAAGATCAGCGCATTGAAACTGACGCCGACCACGCCAAACACCATCCCCAACACCAGATACAGCCACAGCGTGTTGAGTGGCGCATTGGCCAGTTTACCGACTTCAATCACCGCCACATCGCCGTTGAAAATACGGAAAACGATGCTCGACATAATCACGCCGATAAACACCGCTTTTATTGAAATCAGGCTGTAGCGAAATTGCAGCCGCATCTCTTCAAGGATAAACAGGATCCCGGCCAGCGGCGCGTTGAAAGCGGCTGAAAGCCCCGCCGCCGCGCCGGTCGCCAGCAGTGAATGTCGCGCCTCGGCGCTGCGCAGCCGGAAGATATCCACCATCATTTTGCCGACGTTGGCGCCCATCTGTACCGTCGGCCCTTCGCGCCCCAGCACCATGCCTGCACCGAGCGTGCCCATGCCACCAAAGAATTTCACCGGGATCACCCGCCACCAGCGCACCGGCCGCAGCTCTTCCAGCGCACCTTCGATTTCAGGAATGCCCGAACCGCCTGCCTCCGGCGCGAAACGCCGGACGAGATAATAGCCGCCCATCGCCAGCACCGCAGAGAACACAAAGGTCAGCGGCCACAGAAAAATCCAGTAATCGTTGAACAGCCCCAGCCCCGAGATCCGCGCCGCCATCACCCAGTTCACCGCTTTCTCAAACGCGATGCCGAGCAAACCAGCGACGATCCCCACTACGGCGGCGACAATCAGAATAGCGACCGGCGTTTTGTCGCGACGCAGGAACATGCGCAGCACTTCACTGCGTTTACGCGGGCCGTGGGCGAGCGCCGCCTCAGGCGTTTGGGTATTTGATTCATTCATCAGCGATGGAAAAATACAGAAAAGGTAATGGAAGATGGATGGATTTAATCACACATAATGGCGTCCCGACAGGACTCAGGACAAAATGCCGCACGGTTTACGATTTGATAACGTCGCTCAGTTCACTAGAATGGGCGCATTATTATCCCTTATGTCTTAAAAGCATCAAAAACCAGGAGCCGAATAATGAGTAAGTCAGAAAGTCTGTTCACGCAGGCGCAAGCGCTAATCCCGGGCGGTGTGAATTCGCCGGTACGTGCCTTCTCCGGCGTCGGCGGCGTCCCGTTATTCATCGAACGTGCTGACGGTGCCTTTTTGTTTGATGCCGATGGCAAAGCTTATATCGACTACGTCGGTTCCTGGGGAC
The DNA here is from genome assembly GCF_057290995.1 of Rahnella sp. 1L-D-7-B-C2. Taxonomy (NCBI): domain Bacteria; kingdom Pseudomonadati; phylum Pseudomonadota; class Gammaproteobacteria; order Enterobacterales; family Yersiniaceae; genus Rahnella; species Rahnella sp. 1L-D-7-B-C2. The sequence goes on from NZ_JBXAVQ010000008.1 coordinate 150,592, forward strand.
CGATGGTGCTCGGCCACAATAATGCGGAAATCCGCAACGCAGTGATCGAAGCGGCGCAGCGCGGTTTAAGCTTTGGCGCGCCGACCGAAATGGAAGTGAAAATGGCCGAACTGGTCACCGGACTGGTGCCAAGCATGGACATGGTGCGCATGGTGAACTCCGGCACCGAAGCGACCATGAGCGCCATACGACTGGCGCGCGGCTTTACCCATCGCGATAAAATCGTCAAATTCGAAGGCTGCTACCACGGCCATGCCGACTGCCTGCTGGTGAAAGCCGGTTCCGGCGCGCTGACCCTCGGCCAGCCAAACTCTCCGGGCGTTCCGGCGGATTTCGCCAAACATACCCTGACCTGCACCTATAACGACCTGGATTCCGTGCGCGCCGCGTTCGAACAATTCCCTGACGATATTGCCTGTATTATCGTTGAGCCAGTGGCGGGCAATATGAACTGCGTGCCGCCGCTGCCGGAATTCCTGCCGGGTCTGCGCGCGATTTGTGACGAGTTTGGCGCGCTGCTGATCATCGACGAAGTGATGACCGGTTTTCGCGTCGCGCTGGGCGGTGCTCAGGAGTATTACGACGTCGTACCGGATCTGACCTGTCTGGGCAAAATCATCGGCGGCGGTATGCCGGTAGGCGCATTCGGTGGTCGTCGTGAAGTGATGGACGCACTGGCACCGACCGGTCCGGTTTATCAGGCGGGCACACTTTCCGGTAACCCGATTGCGATGGCAGCGGGTATCGCCTGCCTGACCCAGGTGGCCCAGCCGGGCGTCCATCAAACCCTGACCGACCGTACCACTCAGCTGGCAGAAGGTTTGCTGCACGCGGCGAAAGCGGAGAACATCCCGTTCGTGGTCAACCACGTCGGCGGCATGTTCGGCCTGTTCTTCACCGATTCAGACACCGTGACCTGCTATCAGGACGTGATGAAGTGCAACGTTGAGCGATTCAAAAAGTTCTTCCACCTGATGCTGGAAGAAGGCGTCTATCTGGCACCTTCAGCGTTCGAAGCCGGATTTATGTCTCTGGCGCACAGCGAAGAAGATATCCAGCGCACCATTGACGCTGCGCGTCGCTGTTTCGCGAAGCTGTAATAACTTTTCGAACTGCTCCTGGCCCTCTCACGAGGGGAAGGAGCCAAAGCAGAAAGGGGCCTTTTGGCCCCTTTCTGTTGCATCAATCCCGGCTTTATTTCGCCTGTTTTCTCAGCAGATAGATAAAGTACGGCGCGCCGATAAAGGTCGCGAGCAGACCGGCGGGGATCTGATTCGGGAACAGGAACATCCGGCCGCACCAGTCGGCAAACACCATCAGCAGGCCACCGAGAATGCTGGCAACCATCCACTGCGGCATCGCGCGGCGAAAGCCCATCATGCGCGCCATGTGCGGCGCCATCAGGCCAATAAAGCTCAGCGGTCCGACCGTCAGCGTCGCGGCGGCGGTCATGATCGCGGCCAGCATCAGAATCGCCATGCGGCTTGGTGTCAGCGCCATACCGACGGATTTTGCGGTCACGCTGCCGAGCGGCAGGATGTTAATCCAGCGGCGCAGGAACGGCACCAGCAGCATCAGGATCGCGGCCATCCCCAGCGTGCGCCATGCGGCATCAGCGGTGACGGAATAGGTCGAACCCGAAATCCAGGTCAGCAGGCCGCCCATGCGCGGATCCCCGCTGGCCAGCAGCAACGTCAGTAAGGTGCTGAACGCGGTACTGAGCGCGATACCGGTCAGCAACATCCGCTCGGCGGAGAAGCTGCGTATTCCCGAGGCCAGCATGATCACCAGCAAGGTGATCGCCGCACCGGCGCTGCCTGCCGGTAGCAGCCAGACAAACGCATCGCCCGGTACGATAAACATCATCAGAACCACGCCAAATGCCGCACCGGAGCTGATGCCCAGCACTTCCGGGCTCGCCATGGCGTTGCCGGTCAGTTTCTGAATCAGCACGCCCGATGACGCCAGCATAATGCCCGCGGCCAGCGCCGCCATCACGCGCGGCATTCGCCACGGCAGCAGCGCCTGCAAATCAGCCCCCGTCGACCAGTTCCAGCCGGTGGCGTTGCGACCGGCCATCAGCGCAACGGCCAGCCCCGCCAGCAGCACCAGTAACGCCAAAGACACCCAGCGCACCAGATGCTGACGCTCATCCGGCACCTTGTCACCCTGATCCATCGGCGGCGGCGTCATACTGTTACGCAGGCGCGGCAGCAGCCACAGCAGCAGCGGCGCACCGACCAGCGCGGTCGCGGCACCGGTGGGGATTTCCATCCAGTATTGGGTCAGGAACTGCATCACCTGATCGGTGAACCACAGCAGCAGTGCGCCGATAAGCGGAGCCATCACCAGCCGCGCAAACAGGCGGCGTGCGCCGAGCATTTTCGCCAGCAACGGGGCGAAAAGACCGATAAAGCCGATCATGCCCACCGCGTTAACCAGCTGTGCACTCATCAGGATTGCCAGCGCCAGCACCGCAAGACGCGCAGCCGATAATCCCAGACCGAGATTTTTCGCCACGCCGTCGTCCAGCCCGAGCAGCGTCATCGGGCGCTGTAACAGAAACGCCAGCAGCCAGACGATAATCACGCGCGGCAGCAGGAACGAGGCAATATTCCAGTCCTGCTGATTCAGCGCCCCGCTGCTCCACATGTATAAACTTTGCAGGCGCTGATAGTTGAACAACCCGAGCAGGCCATTGACCGCGCCGCAGTACAGGCCGAGCACCAGACCGGCGAGGATTAACGTCACCGGCGAAAGTCGTTTCCCCCAAGCGATGCCGAAAACCAGCACGCCGATCACCACCGCGCCAAGCATCGCGGCGAACTGTTGGGTGACCAGTCCGCCCGGCAGCGCCCAAAGCGTGGCGATGGTCAGGCCGAGCTGCGCACCGGCAGAAACGCCGAGCGTCGCCGGCTCCGCCAGCGGATTGCGCAGCACCTGCTGAAACAGTAAGCCCACCAGTCCGAGACCGGCACCGGCCAGCAGCGCCACGGCGATACGCGGCAGCGAGCTGTAGTGAAACAGCATCTGCTGAACATCGTCGATATTGGGCTGCCACAGCGCGCTGCGCCACAGGTCATAAGGCAGCTGCTGATGCAGGTTATAAACGCTGAGCGCACCGGCCGCCAGCGTCATCAGGATCAGTAAAATCAGCGAAACGCTGAGTGCGCGGCGGTTCATACCGGTTTCCCCAGGGTGCTGTTGAGAATGCGGCAGAAATGCATCGCGCTGTAGGTTGCGCCGTAGAACCAGACCGCAGGCACCACGGTGAACTGATTATTGCGAACGAATGGCATCGATTTCCACAACGGCGTCGGTGCCACGGCGTCCATGATGTCGTCGCTGCCGTGATCGAAACACAGCACGCGGGCGTTTTTGATGCCCGCCAGCCGCTCGATCCCGACCGACACGCTGCCCCAAAAACTGCCTTCGCCCTGCCACGCATTGGTCAGCCCGACGTCGCCCATGACTTCCTGAAACAGGCTGCCCTCACCAAACACCAGCACATGGCGGGTGTCGATAAAGGTGATCAACAGAACGGGTTGTTGCGCGACGGGTTTCATCAGCTCGCGGGTTTTCGCCAGTTGCTGGTGATAAAGCTGCAAATGCTGTTCAGCGTTACCCTGTAAACCAAGGTAATCCGCCAGTTTGTGCAGGGATTTGATCGCCAGTTGCAACGGCTTCGCGCTGCCGTCGTTGGCTTTCACGTCGATGACCGGTGCGATCGATTCCAGCTGCGCCGTTTTCGGGCCATAGCCCTGCGTCACCAGCAGCAGAGAAGGTTTCAGCTGCTGGATAAGTTCCATATTCGGTTCGGTTCGCTGACCGACGTCAATCACCGCCGGGCCGAGTTTTGGCTCTTCCACCCAAAGTTGGTAATTGGGAATATCGGCGATCGCCATCGGCATCACGCCCAGCGCAATCAGCAGCTCGGCGGGCAGCCATTCAAGGGCGATAATACGGCTGAGATCCGGTTTCGAGGCGGCAAACGTTGGCATGGAAGCCACAAGCGGGGATAACGCCATCGCCTGTAACAGACGGCGACGCGTGATCCCTGAAAAATGAGGAAAATCAGACATATTAGTATACAAAGCTCACCGGAGCACCGCCCGCCGGATGCGGAAGGATACCCATCGGAATACCATAAATTTGTTCGAGAACGTCGCCGCGCATCATTTCTTCCGATGCGCCCTGAGCGATCATCTCGCCGCCACGCAATGCCATCAGCTGATCGCAATAGCGCGCCGCCATGTTCAGATCATGCAATACAGCGATCACCGTTAAACCTTTCTCGCGGCTCAGGCGCTGGATCAGCGCCAGCACGTCTTTCTGATGCGCGATATCCAGCGCAGAGGTCGGTTCATCAAGCAGCAGGCAGCGGCTGTCCTGCGCCACCATCATCGCCAGCCATGCGCGCTGACGCTCGCCGCCGGAGAGGCTGTCCACCAGACGATGGGCAAAGGGTTTAAGGCCGACCAGCGAAATCGCTTCTTCGACTTTTTCTTTATCCTGATGTTTAAAACGTCCGAGCGCGCCGTGCCACGGATAGCGGCCAATCGCCACCAGCTCCTGCACGGTCATACCTTCTGCGGCGGGCAGTTGCTGGGGCAGATACGCCACCTGACGCGCAAAGGCTTTGCTGTCCCACTGCGAAAGCGGTGTGTCGTTAAGGAAAATCGTGCCGCCCGTGGCGGACTGATGCCGCCCGAGCATTTTTAACAACGTCGACTTACCGGAGCCGTTGTGACCAATCAGGCCACAGACCTTTCCCTGCGGGAACGTCAGCGACAGCGGTGCCAGCAGCGTGCGTCCGGGCACTGAAAAACTGACGTCTTGCAGGCGGAATACACTTTCTGGCAGCGATGTGGACGGGTGTACGTTGTTATCAGCCATAAGATTTTCTTCGATTACATCCGGATTTTGAGATGAGTTGAATAGGAAACGGGCACGACCAGCGTGCCCGGAGTACATCATTAATTACCGACTATCAGAAACGGAAGGTTGCGGTGGCGACCACCTGACGCTCCGCGCCCCAGTAACAGGCGTAATCGCGGTAGCAGCTTGCCACATATTCACGATCCAGCAGGTTATTGACGTTCACGCCCACGGAAGAGCCCGGCAGACCAAAGCGTGCGAGATCGTATTTGATCGTCGCATCAACCAGCGTGTAACCGGCAACATTAAAGGCTTCGTTAGTCTTGTCGCCCGTCGTGTAGAAGCTGGAAGTCGAACCGAAGTAACGCACGCCGGAACCGACGGTCAGGCCGCTCAGTGCGGTTTCGTGGAAGGTGTAATCCGCCCACAGTGTGGCCATATTCGCCGGTACTTCAGCAGGACGTTTGCCTTCATAAGCAAGATCGTGCGTGTACTTCGCATCGGTATAGGTATAAGACGCCGTCATGTTGATGTTGGCGTTGAGTGCGGCTTTCGCTTCCAGTTCCAGACCACGGGAACGAATTTCACCTGACTGAACGCTGAAGGTATTCGTCTGATCGGTAGGATCGTTGGTCAGGTTTTTGGTTTTCGTCAGCTGATACACGGCCGCCGTCAGACTGATCGGACGATCGTTCGGAATGTATTTCACACCCGCTTCGTACTGTTTACCGATTGATGGATCAAACGGCTTTCCATCCTTGTTAGAACCGGCTGTCGGTTCAAAGGATTCGCTGTAGCTGAAGTACGGGGAGATGCCGTTATCAAACAGGTAGTTCAGACCGCCGCGCCAGGTGAACTGTTGGTCATTAATTTGTGTAGCGCTGTTGCCTGAGCGTGTATACGTCGAGCTTTTCGCGAAATCATAACGACCGCCCACGGTCAGGATCCATTTGTTCCATTCCGCCTGATCCTGCGCGTACAGACCGGTTTGTTCCTGACGGTTGAGAACTTCATACGGGAAGTACAGGGACACATTGCTGTTGCCGTACTGCGGGTTGCTCATGTTCAGATTACTGGCGCTGCCGTAATCGGCATCAATGTCGTTACGCATACGCATGTAATCCACGCCCATCAGCAGGGTGTGATCGACATCAGCGGTAGCAAATTTAGCCTGCGCCTGGGTATCCACATCGAAGTTTGCCAGTTTTTCTTTTGACTGCACGTACGCGCGGCTCATCACGCCATTGCCCACATACCCGGTGCCGTAAACGCCTTTGTACTGGGTATCGAGTTTGGTGTAACGCAGGTTCTGACGCACGGTCCAGGTGTCATTAAAGCCGTGTTCGAAGCTGTAACCGACCATTTTCTGGTTGCGGGACATCTTGTTGCTTTCTTCGCCTTCGTTGAAGTCGGTCGGCAACTTATGCGCTTTTCCGTTGGCGTCGTAATACGGCACCACGGTGCCCTGACGCGGTAACCAGCCGTAGAAACCAGCATCCGGGTCGTTCTGGAAGTTGCTCAGGAAAGTGAAGTTGGTTTTGTCATCAGGACGCCAGGTGAAAGACGGCGCGATGCCGTAGCGTTTCTCTTTCGCCATCTCCTGCTGAGTATCCTGGCTGCGCGCCACGCCGGTCAGACGGTAGGAATACACACCCGCGTCGTCGATGGCATCGCTGAAATCAAAACCGGTCTGGAACAGGTTGTCTGTCCCCATTTTGAACTGCACTTCTTTCAGCGGTTCGGTGGTCGGACGCTTGCTGACCATGCTGACTACGCCGCCCGGGTTGCTCTTGCCGTATAAGACAGAAGACGGCCCGCGCAGCACTTCAACGCGCTCAAGGAAATAGGGATCCATCGAGACTTCTGAGTAGTTATCGCCCTGAAGTTTGATGCCATCGAGATACTGGTTGGTATTTACGGAGGTGAAACCGCGGATAGCGATCGCATCATAGGTAGAGGAGCTGCCACGGCTGGCGAAAACGCCCGGCGTGTATCCTAACGCTTCTTTTACTGAAGCAGGCTGTTTCATGTCCATTTCTTCACGGGTCACGACGGAAATTGACTGCGGGGTTTTCACCAGTGGCGTATCGGTTTTCGTCCCGGTCGCGCTGTGTTTCGCGGCGATAGTCGCCGCAGGGCCCCACGCAGATTCCGGTGCTGCTTCGGCAGCGGCTGAACTGGTGACATTAATAGTGTCTTCTTTTGCCGGAGCGGTTGCCGCGCCTGCATGAAGAGACGTTGAGCTCAATGCCGCCGTAATCGTTAAAGCCAGTGTGCGACGCGTAAAGACGTCTTTGGGTGAAGAAAGGGAGCGCTGGAAAGCCATTGCGTTATCTCTGGAGTGTTTATTAATGGGAATGTAAACGATAATTATTATTATGAACATCGCATAATATGCGCAATGCTTGCGCATCTGCAAGCGTATTTAACTCATAGATTGGCTGAATGAATAAAAAGTATCCCCATGTTAAATATGGGTAAAAGTGCTTATAAATTAAACGAGAATGGATGTAGCAAGTCTGAAGAGAATGTAAAACAGTATGGGTAAATTTAGGTTAAGGATAACAAAAGAAAAGGGCACGATTTTCATCGCGCCCTTTTTAGCTTATTGAATCAGACGGTTGTTAATTCGAACCGAACATGTCCTTGATCCAGCCAGCCACACCGTTGCTGTCTTTTTTCTCATCCTGAGACTGCGGTTGTTGCTGCTGTCCCTGAGATTGCTGCTGTTGTTGCTGTTGCTGCTGCTGCATCTGTTGTTGCTGCTGCTGAACCGCGCTGGCGGAAGCCTGACACATCGCTTCCGGTGAATCGGTCCAGACCGGAATCGAACGCGTTGCGCCGCCCCCGCTCAGCATCCCTGAACCGCCGCCGCCGCAGACAAAGTTGCCGCTGCCGTCGATATTCATGGTGCTGATGCCTTCCGGCATTTGCAGATTCAGCGGCTGTGGGGTGCCGTTTTCCAGATAGCGTCCATACAGCACCAGCGCACCGGTCGAGCCCCAGAGTTTAGACGGGCCATTGTTATCGCGGCCAACCCAGGTGATCGCCACCTGATTGCCGTCGATACCGGCGAACCAGCTGTCACGCAGTTCGTTCGAGGTCCCGGTTTTCGCCGCCAGATGCAGTTTCGGGAACTTGTTCGCCAGCGCGCGCGAGGTCCCTTCCTGCACAACCTGTTGCATCGCATACAGCGTCAGATAGGCCGCCTGCGCCGGGATCACGCGGATCGCCTGCGGGAAGCTCTGATACAGCACGGTTCCGTCTTCAGCAATCACCGAACGCACCGCCGACAGTGGCGCTTTGTTACCGCCGCTGGCAATGGTTTGGTATTCCTGCGCCACTTCCATCGGCGTCAGCGCAATCGCACCGAGCAGCATCGACGGCGTCTGGTTGAGAGATTCTTTCGGGATCCCCAAATTAATCAGCGTTTTAGTGATGTTATCAAGGCCTACCGCCATCCCGAGGTTTACCGTCGGTACGTTCATGGAACGCGCCAGCGCATCCACCAGCAGAACCTGACCACGGAACTGATGATCATCGTTTTTCGGTGACCAGATCTGGCCATTCGCCAGCTTCAGGTTCAGCGGCTGATCGGCAAGGATCGTATTCAGGCGGTATTTGTCTGGCTGAGACAGCGCGGTCAGATAGGTTGCCGGTTTAGCCAGAGAACCGACCTGACGACGTGCCTGCATCGCACGGTTGAAACCGGCAAACTGCGTTTCCGCCCCGCCGACCATGCCGCGCACTTCGCCGGTATAACGGTCAACGATCACCATCGCAGTTTCGATGTCATTCAGGCCGCTTTTCTTACGCAGTAACGGAATGCCCTCTTCGACCGCTTTTTCCGCCGCATCCTGTGAAATCGGATCCAGCGTGGTGAAGATTTTCACCCCGGACATGTCCTGCACTTTGTCGCCGAGCTTGGCCTGCAGCTCCTGACGCACCATCTGCATAAACGCTGGCTGAGGTGAAATCACGCCGCCTTTCGGCTGGACGCCGAGCGGACGCGCGCTGAGCATGTCATACAGTTCCTGATCGATAACTTTCTGATCGACCAGTAAACGCAGCACCAGATTACGGCGCTGCAATGCCATGTTCGGGTTGCGCCACGGGTTATACAGCGACGCGCCTTTCACCATGCCGACCAGCAATGCCTGCTGATCCAGACTCAGTTCGTTTACCGGACGGCCAAAGTAGTACAGGCTCGCCAGCGGGAAACCACGGATCTGATCGGAGCCACTCTGCCCGAGATACACTTCGTTCAGATACAGCTCGAGAATGCGATCCTTGCTGTAATCGGCATCCAGCAGCACGGCCATCACGGCTTCGCGCGCTTTACGGCTCAGTGAACGTTCATTGGTCAGGAACAGGTTTTTGACCAGCTGCTGCGTGAGCGTCGAACCGCCCTGCACCGCATGACCGGCAGTCAGGTTCGCCAGTACCGCACGGCCAATCGAGTAGAAGTTGATCCCATCGTGTTCATAGAAATGACGGTCTTCGGTCGCCAGCAGCGTATCAACCAGCAAGTCAGGGAATCCGGCGCGCGGCACGAACAGACGTTGTTCGCCGTTGGCGTTGGATGCCTGCAACATGGTGATCAGACGCGGATCGAGGCGGAACAGCCCGAAATCATGCTGATTATCCAGATTTTTGATTTCTGACAGGCTGTTCCCGTCAAATGTCAGACGGGCGTTCACCTGCCCTTCTTTGCCTTCCGGGAAATCAAACGGACGGCGCAGCATATCGATGTAATTAGCATGAACCGTAAATTCGCCCGGACGGGTGATGCGCGTTACTTCGCGATACTGTGTACCTTCCAGCAGGCCGACCATTTCGGCTTTGCTGATCGCCATATCCGGCTCGAGGTTCACCTGACGGCCATACACCGCTGCCGGCAGTTGCCAGACTTTCCCACCGTCAATGCGGCTGTGAATTTCACGGTTGAGATAGACCGCGTAAATCCCCAGCAGGATCAGGAAGACGACAAACAGTTTGACCAGTAGCCAGAACAGACGACGCTTGAAGCTTTTCTTACCGCCCTTACCGCCTTTTTTCGCCTTGCGCGGCGCGGCTTTGCGGCTCATGCGCGACTCCCGCTCTTCTTCGTAATCATCGTCATCCTCAACGTCATCATCCATTTCTTCTTCATAATCATCGTAATCGTCATCCCGACGGTTACGGCGGACAGGGCGCCCCGGAGAAGGCTTGCGCCCGGCAGGTTTACCTTTACGGCCAATCGGCTCGCGATCATCGCCAGACATCAGTGAATCTCCCAACTTGCTGCTGTGTTCGTCATAATGATTCTGCTTTGCTGAGTCATTTTCATATTTGTATAACTATTTTTTGTATAACAATTTAAAAGGATTTCAAACAGATACGGAAAGTGGCCTGAAATCGTGGCCGCAAGGCGCTTACAATGTGCCCCGCCCTGAGTTTCGCCCAGAAGAAATGTCTGAAAAATTGTTTTTTTTCTACACATTTCATCAGGGTGCTGAATACTTTTTGGTGCGTCGCGTGGGCAACGCCTCTGCCGGATTGTCCGGCCACGGATGTTTCGGATAGCGGCCTTTCATCTCTTTCTGCACTTCGCGGTACGACCCCTGCCAGAACGCCGCCAGATCGGCGGTGATCTGCAACGGGCGCTGCGCCGGTGACAGAAGTTCCAGCACTACATTCACCCGTCCTTCAGCAATCGTCGGGCTGCGCTGTTCGCCGAACATCTCCTGCATACGCACCGAAAGCGCAGGTGGCTGGTCAGCATGATAGCGGATCGGCAGACGACTGCCAGTCGGGACGGTGTAATGAGTCGGTAATGCGCTGTCCAGACGCTGCCGCTGCTGCCAGTCTGGCAGGCGTAACAAGGCTTCGTGCAGATCGACCTGTTGCAGAGATTTTAACGAGCGCACGCCTTTCAGCGAAGGCAGCAACCAGTTTTCCAGCCCGTCGAGCAGGGACTGATCGTCCATTGCAGGCCACCGGACTTCCGGCATCCATTTCGCGGCGCAGATCAGCCGCAATCGCAGCTGCTCCGCCGCCACCGACCAGTTAAGCGCCGATAATCCCTGGGTGCGGATCCAGTCGATCAGCGCCTGTTGCAGCTCTTCGTCATCGGGCTTCACCAGCGGATTGGCCTTCAGCACCAGCCGTCCGATCTGCCAGCGCCGCCATGCGCGCAGTGTGCCTTTTTCTTCGTCCCACTCGACGGCAGTCTGTTCTTTGACCACGTCAGGCAGGCGTGCGGGCAGTTGGGTGATATCCAGCGAGATCGCCAGCAGAATGCGGGCATCAGGGCTGTTGTTGCCCTGTAATAATTGCGGCGCGACCAGCCACAGAGCGCGGGTCAGCCCGTCGTCCTGCGGCAAAGACGCACCCAGACCGTTCGCCAGCAGATAACGTCCATCTTCACCGCGCCGCTGGGCGATGCGGTCGCTGAACGCCCGCGCCAGCAGCCAGGGTGCCAGCGAGGCGTCCGCATTGCCGGTTTTTCCGCCGGTTCGCTGCGCCAGCTGTTTTGCCCGCCGCAGCCAGTTGCCCTGCGGGCGGCTGAACCAGTAATCAATATCTGGCAGTCCGCCGCGCGGCGGCTCTTCGAGCATCGCGGCCAGCAAAGCGGCAGTGGCGAGTGCGTCCGGGCTTTGCGCTGCGGCAGAAATCAGCATGGCCGCCAGACGCGGATCGCACCCGAGCTGCGCCATGCGCTGGCCTGCGGACGTCAGCCTGCCCTGTGCATCCGTTGCGCCAAGCTGATGTAACAGATGTCTGGCGGCGGACAGCGCGGCCACGGGCGGCGTGTCCAGCCACTGGAGCTGTGTGACGTCCTGACATCCCCACTGCAAAAGCTCCAGCCAGAAGCCGCTGAGATCGCTTTGCAGAATTTCGGCTTCGGCCTGTGCGCTGGCGCGCTCCGCCTGCTCTTTGCTGAACAGATGCCAGCACAACCCCGGCTCGAGACGCCCTGCGCGTCCGGCACGCTGGGTCATCGACGCCTGACTGATGCGCTGCGTCACCAGCCGCGTCAGGCCGCTACGCGGATCAAACTGCGCGCTGCGTTCCAGTCCGCTGTCCACCACCAGCCGGATGCCTTCGATGGTCAGACTGGTTTCGGCGATGTTGGTGGCCAGCACGATTTTACGGCGTCCGGCTGGTGATGGCTGAATGGCTTTCTGCTGCTGATCGAGCGACAGTGCGCCGTACAGCGGGCAGAGATCGACGTCATCCGCCAGCCTGCCGGTCAGTAAATTTTGTACGCGGGTAATTTCGGCCACGCCCGGCAAAAACAGCAGCATCGAGCCGTGATGTTCACTCATCAGGCGGCTGACCGCACGCGCCACGCCGTCGTCGAGACGTTCATGCGTGGCGAGGGAAAGATACTGGCGATCTACCGGAAAACTGCGACCTTCTGAGGTGATCACCGGCGCATCCGGCAGCAACGGCGAGAGCCGCAAATTATCGAGCGTCGCGGACATGATCAGTAGTTTTAAATCATCACGCAGCGCGTTCTGCACATCGAGCAGCAATGCCAGCGCCAGATCGGCCTGTAAACTACGCTCATGAAATTCATCAAGGATCACCAGCGACACGCCGGTCAGTTCAGGGTCAGCCTGCACCATGCGGGTGAGAATGCCTTCGGTCACGACCTCAAGACGCGTCGCCGCGCTGGTTTTGCTTTCGGCGCGCATACGATAGCCGACGGTTTGCCCCGGCACTTCGCCCAATTGCTGCGCCAGGCGGTAAGCGACGTTTTTCGCCGCCAGACGACGCGGTTCCAGCAAAAGAATCTTGCCCGGCAAATTCGCCTGTTTCAGTAACTGCAACGGCAACCAGGTGGATTTCCCAGCACCGGTGGGCGCAAGTAAAAGCACCTGCGGGGCCTGTTGCAGAGCGGCTAAAAGCGGTTCGAGTACGGCGCTGACCGGCAAAGAAGACAATGAATTCTCCATGAGAGTTAACTTTAAACGGCGGGCATTGTAGCATTTAGCCCCACATCCGGCATGCTGCCAGGGATGATCAGGAATGAACGCCACAGGAATGCCTATGTCTGCCGAACGCCGCTTATTTTTCGCTTTATCACTGCCCGCAACGCTGCAAAAGCAGGTAATAAAGTGGCGTGCAGAGTGTTTTCCGGAGGATACCGGCCGCCCTGTAGCGGCGGCAAATCTGCATATCACACTGGCATTTTTAGGCGAAATCAGCGAGCTGAAGGCCGACGCGCTGATTCGCGTCGCCGGGCGTATTCAGGCGCAAAAATTCAGCCTGCACCTCGATGATATCGGCCACTGGCCGGGTTCCGGCGTGGTGTGGCTCGGCACAAAACGTGCGCCCAATGCGCTGTTACAGCTGGCGTCGGTGCTGCGCTCCCACGCGGCGCGCAACGGTTGCTATCAAAGCGCATTACCGTTTCATCCGCACGTCTCGCTGTACCGTAACGCTACTCGCCCGGTCGCTATTCCGCCTGCCACGCCGGACTGGCTGTTGGAGGCCGATGAATTTAGCCTGTATGAATCCACCTATGAACGAGGGCATACGCGCTATCGCTGCCTGCGCACCTGGCCATTGGTTGATGCCTCTGCCCTTTAATTCACTTTCACCGGAAACTGTCATGCACTTCGAGCCTGCGCTTCAACCTGCCACGCTGATAAAACGTTACAAACGATTTCTCGCTGACGTCATCACGCCCGATGGCCGCGAACTCACACTGCACTGCGCTAATACCGGTGCGATGACCGGCTGCGCCACGCCGGGGGATACCGTCTGGTATTCCACCTCCGATAACCTGAAACGCAAATACGCTCACAGCTGGGAACTGACCGAAACACAGCAGCATCATTGGATCTGCGTCAACACGCTGCGCGCCAACCAGCTGGTGCGCGAAGCCATCACGCAGGGGCGGATCCAAGAATTATCCGGTTACAGTAAACTGACTTCAGAAGTAAAATACGGCGCGGAAAATAGCCGTATAGACTTGATGTTACAGGCAGAAAACCAACCTGACTGCTATATTGAAGTGAAATCTGTCACGTTGCTGCACGAGGGTCAGGGATTTTTTCCGGATGCAGTCACACTGCGCGGTCAGAAGCATCTGCGCGAGTTACAGTCGATGGCAGAACAGGGGCAGCGAGCGGTACTTTTCTTCGCTGTTTTACATTCAGGCATTGAAAGCGTGTCCGCTGCACACCATATTGATCCGCGTTACTCAGAATTACTGAAACACGTTGAGAGTAATGGTGTAGAAGTGATGTGCTACGGTGCTGCACTTTCTGCTGAGGGTATCCGCCTCGCAGAACGATTACCGCTGGTCACGAAATAACAAACGGATAAACCCTGTTATCAGCCGTCGGCAGCATAAAAAACAGGTCGCGAATACGCTTTTCCTCACAGCCTTGTCAAGCACCTGTCAGGAATAATTGCTAACCTCGTTGCCTTCTGTTATTTATAGCGGCCTGATTTTTTCCCCCTTTGGGGATCGAAATGTTCGAAGCCCTTTGTTTGCAGCAAATCTGCAATCTGACAGGTGGATGAACATAGTGCGTGTTATGTAGGAGAAGCATCATGCAAGAAGGCCAAACCCGTAAGACGTCGTCCTTGAGCATTCTCGCTATCGCTGGGGTGCAGCCGTATCAAGAGAAGCCGGGCGAAGAGTACATGAACGACGCTCAGCTGGCTCACTTCAAAAAGATACTTGAAGCATGGCGCAATCAGCTCAGGGATGAAGTAGACCGTACCGTATCGCACATGCAGGATGAAGCTGCGAACTTCCCTGATCCGGTTGACCGTGCCGCTCAGGAAGAAGAGTTCAGCCTTGAACTGCGCAACCGCGATCGCGAACGTAAGCTCATCAAAAAGATTGAAAAAACACTGAAAAAAGTGGAAGACGAGGATTTCGGTTACTGCGATTCCTGTGGCGTTGAGATCGGCATCCGCCGTCTTGAAGCACGTCCGACCGCTGATTTGTGTATTGACTGTAAAACCCTGGCAGAAATCCGCGAAAAGCAGATGGCTGGCTAAGTCCCGGGTTCCACGCGGTGCGTCATGCACCGCGTTCCCTTTATAAAGCTGTTCCCCATTCTTATGTCCCAGATACCCTACATTGGCCGCTTCGCCCCATCACCTTCCGGTGACCTCCATTTTGGTTCGCTGATTGCCGCACTCGGCAGTTATCTGCATGCCCGCGCGCAAAACGGTCAATGGCTGGTGCGTATCGACGATATCGATCCGCCGCGCGAAATCCCCGGCTCTGCTAACCGGATACTGGCGACGCTGGAACGCTACGGGCTGGAGTGGGACGGCGACGTACTCTGGCAATCTCAGCGCCACGACGCGCATCGTGCCGCGCTGGACGATTTGTATCAGCAGCATAAAAGTTATTACTGCACCTGCACCCGTCAGCGTATCGCCCAAACCGGCGGCGTCTATGACGGCCATTGCCGCACGCTCGGTCTTGGCGCTGAAAATGCCGCCATTCGTCTGCACCAGACTTTACCGCTGTACAGTTTTGACGATGATTTTCAGGGGCATTTGCAGGCTAATCCCGCACTCGCCGAAGAAGATTTTATTATCCGCCGCCGCGACGGGCTGTTTGCCTACAATCTGGCGGTAGTGGTCGATGACCATTTTCAGGGCGTAAATCACATCGTTCGCGGTGCGGATTTGATCGCGCCGACGGTGCGGCAGATTTCGTTATATCAGCATCTGAACTATCCGCAGCCCGGTTATCTGCATTTGCCGCTGGCGGTAAATGAAAACGGCGATAAGCTTTCTAAGCAGAATCACGCGCCCGCGCTGCCGGAAGGCGATCCCCGTCCGGTAATCATTAACGCACTGAATTTTTTAGGGCAAACGCTGCCGGAAAACTGGCAGGATTACACTTTGCCTTTATTATTACGCTGGGCAGTAACGCATTGGACGCCAGCAGATATCCCGCGTGAGAACGCTTAAAAGCACATCGGCATTCTCAAAGAGCTTGTCGTGAGCTATGATTAGCCGCTGTTTTTGCGTCACGCCATTTTTCAGTCACTATCGAGGTGTACCATTTTTACCCGAGTAGCCAATTTTTGCCGTAAGGTGCTAGTTCGTGAAGATAAAGTCATTCGTGAAGAAAAGGCTGTTCATGACGACGCCGCCCTTCATGGAGAAGTGAATCGCGAAGAGACTCCACGTCGTGATCCTTCACCCGTGGCTGAAGGCAATGTGAAGGCAAAAAATCCTGAACGTCGTGACAACGAGCAACGCCGTGAAAACCGCGGCCGTCGGGAAGACAACGCGAACCGGGGCGAGCGCCGTAACAATAACAATCGCCGCTCCACGCCTTATCAGCCTCGCGGCGAACGCAACGATCAGCGCGGTGAGCGCAGTGAACAACGCGCCTCTGTCGAACACGTACAGAAACCCCGCCCGTCATTTGACTATGCCGGAGAAACCCGTGCGATCACCATTGTTCCGCGTGACGAGCACAACATTTCCCGTCGTGATATCAGCGAAAATGCGCTGAAAGTTTTATATCGCCTGAATAAGTCAGGCTTCGAAGCCTTCCTGGTCGGCGGCGGTGTGCGCGATTTACTGCTGGACAAAAAACCGAAAGATTTCGATATCACCACCAACGCCACGCCGGATCAGGTACGTAAACTGTTCCGCAACTGCCGTCTGGTCGGCCGCCGCTTCCGTCTGGCGCACGTCATGTTTGGCCCGGAAATCATTGAAGTCGCCACCTTCCGCGGACATCACGAACAGTACGAAGAAACCGACGATAAAAACGTGTCCCAGCAGGCTCAGAACGGCATGCTGCTGCGCGATAACATTTTCGGCAGCATTGAAGACGACGCCCAGCGCCGCGATTTCACCATCAACAGCCTGTACTACGGCGTTGCTGACTTTACCGTGCGCGATTACACCGGCGGTCTGCGTGACCTGCAAAACGGCATTATCCGCCTGATCGGTGACCCGGAAACTCGCTACCGCGAAGATCCGGTGCGTATGCTGCGCGCCGTGCGTTTCGCTGCCAAACTGGACATGAAAATCAGCCCGGAAACCGCCGAGCCGATCCCACGTCTGGCCACGCTGTTGCAGGAAATCCCGCCGGCGCGTCTGTTTGAAGAATCTCTGAAACTGTTGCAGGCCGGTTACGGTTACGCGACATATAAGAAACTGTGTGAATACCAGCTGTTCCAGCCGTTGTTCCCGCTGATTGCCCGCCAGTTTACTGAAGCCGGCGACAGCCCGATGGAACACATCCTGTTGCAGGTGCTGAAAAACACCGATCACCGTTTGCAAAACGATCAGCGCGTCAATCCGGCGTTCCTGTTCGCGGCAATGCTGTGGTATCCGGTGATTGAGCATGCGCAGAAACTGGCGCAGGAAGGGGGGCTGACGTATTACGACGCCTTCTCTCTGGCGATGAACGACGTGCTCGACGAGCAGTGCCGTACGCTGGCCATTCCTAAACGTATTACCACGCTGGTGCGTGATATCTGGGCCTTGCAGCTGCGTCTTTCACGCCGCCAGGGTAAACGCGCGCACAAGCTGATGGAACATCCTAAGTTCCGCGCCGCCTTTGATTTGCTGGCACTGCGTGCCGAAGTCGAACAGCATCGCGAACTGCAAAGCCTGACCGAATGGTGGAGCGAATTCCAGGAAGCGACACCGGCGTCCCAAAAGACCATGCTCGGCACCTTGGGTGAAGATGCGGTGCCTGCGCGCCGTGCCCGCACACGTCGTCCGCGCAAACGGGCTCCGCGTAAGGAAAGCGGTCAATGATCCGCGTTTACCTCGCTCTGGGCAGCAATCTTGCCCGTCCGCTTGAGCAGGTAAATCTCGCACTGGAGGCGCTGGCCCATGTGCCGCGCACCCGTTTTGTGGCCGCTTCCCCCTTTTACCGCAGTAAACCGCTGGGGCCACAGGATCAACCGGATTATCTGAACGCCGTCGTTGCGTTAGATACCCTGCTTCCCCCTGAACAATTGCTCGACGCCACCCAGGCGATTGAACAGAATCAGGGGCGCGTGCGTAAAGCTGAGCGCTGGGGGCCAAGGACGTTAGATCTCGATATGCTGATTTATGGCGATCAGGTGATCAACACTGAGCGTCTGATCGTCCCGCATTACGACATGAAAAACCGGGAATTTATGCTTTATCCGCTGGCCGATCTGGCCCCGGATCTGGTGTTCCCGGATGGCGAAACATTGCAAAGCGTGCTCGCCCGCGTTCCCCTGAATGGCCTGACTAAATGGTAAGTCGCTTAGCGACTTACCCGCACATCCAGCCCGCCCTCTGCCCTGTTCCTGTAAACGACGTTGAGCTGATGTAACTGCGCGATCCTTTGCACGATCGAAATTCCCAGCCCGCTACCCGTTTGCTCCTGCCCCGGTGGCCGGTAAAAGCGTTCGCCCAGCCTCGCCAGATGTTCTTCCGTGATACCCGGCCCCTGATCGGCGACGGTTAATCCCTGCTGGTCCAGCGTCACCGTAATGTGCGTTCCGCTAGCGGAATAGCGGATGGCGTTATCGAGTAAATTGCGCACCATCAGCGATAACAACAGCGACTGCCCGCGCAGATCCGGCGGCGTCCCCTGATGTTCAAAACGCAGTTCGATGCCTTTGTTGTGCGCGCGATAATCCTGTTCCGCCAGGCTTTGCGCCACCAGCGTCGGCCAGTCGATGATTTCAAGCGTTTCCGGTTCGGCAAAACTTTCCAGCCGTGACAGCGTCAGCAGCTGATCCACCAGACGCGTGGCACGATCGATACTGGTAGTCAGGTTTTCCAGCGCATGTTCGCGCATTTGGGCGTCGTCACCGGAAAGCTGTACCACTTCAGTCTGCACCCGCAGCGCCGCGAGCGGGCTGCGCAACTCATGCGCCGCATCGGAGGTAAAACGGCGCTCGCGCACCAACATTTCGCCGGTTCGCGTAAACAAAGAATTCAGCGCATCCGCCAGCGGCAGCACTTCGCCGGGCAGTTTGTGGGTATCAATCGGCGTGGCGTCTTCCGGCGAACGTTGCCGCAAGCCTTCGGCCACGCGGCGCAGCGGGCGCAGTTCGAGCGTCACCATCACAATCAGCGCCAGCAACAGCACCGGCAAAGAAGCCAGCCACGGCGTCAGCTGACCGCTGACCAGCCCCCACGCCATGTCATTGCGGTAATCGTATTCCTGACCCACTGCCACACGATATTGCTCGTCCGGCGACGTCAGCCAGACCATGCGCCAGAGATCGTCATCGCCCTTCAGCTCCACATCTTTAAAGCCCTGGGTATCGTGATCGAAGCGGATATGCCTGCCCTTCTCGCCGTCATTGAGCAACATATCGCCCTGCCGGTTAAAGATGGCGAACGTCAGTGCATCGTCATCGGTATGACCACGCGAACCTTTATGCACCCACTTTTTGGTATCCGGCAGTTCAGTATTTTTCTGTTCATTCAGACGCTCGCCCAGACCGGTGGCAGCAAGCCTTTTAGCGAACAGCATCTGCTGCGTGTCGAACACTTCGTTGATGTGTTTACGGGTCTGATGCCACGCCACGCCGCTGGCAATCAGCCAGATCAGCAGCGCCAGCAGGGAAAAAATCAGGATCAGCCGCACCCGCAGACTGAGGTTTTTCAGCTCCTTCACGCGGGTTCTCCTGACTGCGCGTCACCCAGCGTATAACCGACGCCGTGAACGGTGCGGATAAAGCCTTTGCCAAGTTTGCTGCGCAGATGATGGATGTGCACTTCGACGGCGTTGCTGCTGACGTCTTCATCCCAGCTGTAGAGTTTTTCCTGAATCAGCGTGCGGGCCAGTACGCGGCCTTTGTTGTTGAGGAAAAGTTCGAGTACCGCGACTTCGCGCGGCGTCAGCGTGACGGATTCGCCGTTAAGCATCACGCTGCGCGCGGCGGGATCAAATTCGATCCCGCCATGGGTGACTTTGGGCGTGATCACGCCGTGACGGCGGCGGTTAAGCGCCTGCAAACGCGCCGCCACTTCAACCAGCGCAAACGGCTTGCACAGATAGTCATCGGCACCGGCCTGCAACCCGCCGACGCGCTGCTCCAGCGCATCCCGCGCGGTCAGAATCAGCACCGGCGTATCGCGCCCGGCCTGTCGCCATTCGCGCAGCAGCTGCATACCGTCCATGCCGGGCAGGCTTAAATCGAGGATCACCGCGTCATACGGCGCGCTGTCGAGCGCCGCTTTACCGGTCAATCCGTCGGTAAACCAGTCAATCGTAAAGCCCAGTTTTGTCAGCCCGGCCTTAATGCCGTCGCCAATCATTTGGTCGTCTTCAACTAACAGAATTCGCATGGTTCCCTCCGTTTTTATCCATTATAGGCCAAGCATCTTAGCGACTTCTTAAGACGGCGATCGCAGATCTTTGCTGTCTGCCTGTGAGCGCTTACAGTAGAATACTGACATCATATTCATCCGATGAATTATTCAAAGGAAAGTGTTCATGAAACCAACCACGCTGAGCCAGCTTCGCCAATGGAAGCAGGAAAAACATAAATTTGCGACCATTACCGCTTATGACGCCAGTTTCGCGCAGCTGTTTGCCGAACAGGGTATTAACGTCATGCTGATTGGTGATTCTCTGGGCATGGTCGTTCAGGGTCAGGATTCCACGCTGCCGGTGACGGTGGAAGAGATCGCTTACCATACCCGCTGCGTGCGCCGTGGTGCACCTCATGCGCTGTTGCTGGCTGACCTGCCATTTATGAGTTACGCCACGCCGGAGCAGGCCTTCGAGAGCGCCGCTGTGCTGATGCGCGCCGGCGGTAACATGGTCAAACTGGAAGGCGGCAGCTGGTTATGTGATACGGTCAGAATGCTGACCGAGCGCGCCGTGCCGGTGTGCGGCCATCTGGGGCTGACGCCGCAGTCAGTGAACATTTTCGGCGGATACAAAGTTCAGGGGCGCGACGAAGTGGCGGCCAATCAGCTGATCAAAGATGCGCTGATGCTGGAAGAAGCCGGTGCGCAGCTGCTGGTACTGGAGTGTGTGCCGGTCGAACTGGCGCGCCGCGTGACCGAAGAGCTGAGCATCCCGGTGATCGGCATCGGTGCCGGTAACGTCACTGACGGCCAGATTCTGGTGATGCACGACGCGTTCGGTATTACCGGTGGCCATACGCCGAAATTCGCCAAAGACTTCCTCAGCGAAGCTGGTGATATTCGCGGCGCGGTACGTCTTTACGTCGATCAGGTCGCGCAGGGCGTGTATCCGGGCGAAGAACACTCTTTCAAATAATCGGGGACAATATCCGTGTTGATAATCGACAGCGTGGCGCTGCTGCGTCGCGAAATTCGTGATTTTCGCCAGAACAATAAACGTATCGCGCTGGTACCGACCATGGGCAACCTGCACGAAGGCCATATGACGCTGGTGGATGAAGCCAAAGCGCGTGGCGACGTCGTGGTTGTCAGTATTTTCGTCAATCCGATGCAGTTTGAACGCCCGGACGATCTTGAGCGTTATCCGCGCACTTTGCAGGAAGACTGCGAGAAGCTAAACAAACGCGGTGTGGATCTGGTCTTCGCACCGTCACCGGCGGAAGTGTATCCGAAGGGCCTGAGCACGCAGACGCAGGTCGATGTGCCGGTGATTTCCACCATTCTGGAAGGTGCGAGCCGTCCTGGGCATTTTCGCGGCGTCTCGACCATCGTCAGCAAGCTGTTTAATCTGGTACAACCGCACGTGGCCTGTTTTGGCCAGAAAGACTTCCAGCAACTGGCGCTGCTGCGCACCATGGTGGAAGACATGGGTTACGATATCGAGATTGTCGGCGTGCCGACTGTGCGTGCAAAAGACGGTCTGGCGCTGAGCTCACGCAACGGTTACCTGACCAGCGACGAGCGCAAAACCGCGCCGCAGCTTTATAAAATAATGAACGCGCTGGCAGAACGTCTCAGCCAGGGCGAGCGCCACATCGACGAGATGTTGCAGGAAACCGCGCAACAGTTGCGCGAGGCGGGCTTTACGCCGGACGAGCTGTTTGTCCGTGACGCCAAAACCTTGCAGAACTTGTCGGTAGACAGTACGTCGGCGGTGATCCTGATGGCTGCATGGCTCGGCAAAGCACGCCTGATTGATAACCAACTGGTTGATCTGACGCAGTAGACAGCGCGGGTCAAATGGGCAAAGATGTTGGCCGGCCGGAATTCAGATTTTTATTATCCGGACCGGCAGGTTCTCAGACTTTTTACGTCAGTAAGGGTAGAAGCAATGATTCGCACTATGCTGCAAGGCAAACTGCACCGGGTTCACGTGACTCAGGCAGATTTGCACTATGAAGGTTCCTGCGCCATCGATCAGGATTTTCTCGACGCGTCAGGCATTCTGGAATACGAAGCGATTGATATTTATAACGTTGATAACGGTCAGCGTTTCTCTACTTACGCCATCGCGGCAGAACGCGGTTCGCGTATTATTTCGGTCAACGGTGCGGCAGCGCGCTGTGCCTGCGTCGGCGATTTGCTGATCATCTGCTCTTACGTGCAGATGTCTGATGCAGACGCCCGTCAGCACCAGCCGAAAGTGGCCTATTTTGAAGGTCAAAACCAGCTGAAGCGCACCGCGAAAGCCGTGCCGGTTCAGGTGGCGTAAGCTTTTCGCTTTTCAAAAAGTCATAAAAAACGGGGCATGAATTGCCCCGTTTTTTATTGCTTCACACCATTAAAAATTAACTTCGTAAACCGCGCCCGCGCTCGATCAAATACCACGCCAGCAGATAAAACACCGCGATAAACGCCACCAGCACACTCATGGTAAACACCAGCGGCACATCCGAAATCCCTAAAAAACCGTAGCGGAAGCCGCTGATCATATACACGATCGGGTTCAGCTTGGAGACGGCCTGCCAGATCGGCGGCAGCAGCGACAGCGAGTAGAACACGCCGCCCAGATAGGTCAGCGGAGTCAGCACGAAGGTCGGGATCAGGCTGATGTCATCGAACGTGGTCGCGAATACCGCATTCAGCAGGCCACCCAGGGAGAACAGGATCGCGGTCAAAAGCAGCGTCAGCGCAATGATCCACCAGGAGTGGATCACCAGTGGCACGAAGAACAGTGAAATCGCGGTGACCAAAATCCCCACGCAGATCCCACGCGCCACGCCACCGCCGACATAACCGGCGATCACCACGTGCGTTGGCACCGGTGCCACCAGCAGCTCTTCAATGTTGCGCTGGAATTTGGCGCTGAAAAACGACGACGCCACGTTGGCGTAGGAGTTGGTGATCACCGCCATCATGATCAGTCCCGGTACGATAAACTGCATGTAGGTAAAGCCATGCATGCTGCCGATCTGCGAGCCGATGAGATTCCCAAAGATGATAAAATACAGCGTCATGGTGATCACCGGCGGAACCAGCGTCTGGATCCAGATACGTCCAAACCGGTTAATCTCTTTCAGCCAGATACTTTTCAGAGCCACCCAATACAGTTGCGACATTATTTCTTTTCCTCGCTGCCGTTCACCAGCGTGAC
Source organism: Rahnella sp. 1L-D-7-B-C2 (assembly GCF_057290995.1). Lineage (NCBI taxonomy): Bacteria > Pseudomonadati > Pseudomonadota > Gammaproteobacteria > Enterobacterales > Yersiniaceae > Rahnella > Rahnella sp. 1L-D-7-B-C2. Next base: position 173,927 of record NZ_JBXAVQ010000008.1, read on the forward strand.
AAACAGCTCTTCCAGACGGTTCGCTTTGTTACGCATACTCAATACCTGCACACCCTGCTTGCTCAGCTGGCTGAACAGGGAGTTAAGCCCCTGCTCGCGCATCACCTCCACTTCCAGCGTTGAGGTGTCTGTCAGCTGACTGCGATAACCTTCAAGTACCGGCAGCGGACTTTTTGCCCCCAGATCCAGAATGAACGTTTCGGATTTCAGCTTCGACAGCAGCGCTTTCATGCTGGTGTTTTCCACCAACTGGCCGCCCTGAATGATGCCGATGTTGCGGCAAAGCATCTCGGCTTCTTCCAGATAGTGCGTGGTCAGAATGATGGTTGTGCCCTGCGCGTTCAGTTCTTTGAGGAAGCCCCACATGGAGCGGCGCAGTTCGATATCCACACCGGCTGTCGGTTCGTCGAGGATCAGCAGTTTTGGCTCATGCATCAGCGCACGGGCGATCATCAGACGACGCTTCATCCCGCCGGAGAGCATACGCGAACGCTCGTTGCGTTTGCCCCACAGATCAAGCTGCGTCAGGTATTTCTCCGCGCGTTGCAGCGCCAGCGGACGCGGCACACCGTAATATCCGGCCTGATTAACAACGACCTGCATCACCGTTTCAAACGGGTTGAAGTTAAATTCCTGCGGCACCAGACCGAGCTGGCGTTTGGCGTTGACGATGTCTTTATCGATGTCATACCCGAACACCCGTACCTTACCCGCCGTTTTGTTGACCAGCGAGCTGATGATGCCAATGGTCGTGGATTTCCCCGCGCCGTTTGGCCCGAGCAGTGCATAGAAATCACCGGCTTCGACGCGCAGATCGATACCACGCAAAGCCTGCACACCACCGGCGTAAGTTTTGGTTAACTTTTCCAGTTCCAATGCATAATTCATAAAGGGGCATACCTTGTTGTAAAAATCTTGTAGTAGGAGTGAGTCAAAATGAGATGTCGAATCAGTTTTAAATTACGGAGCATTGCCCTATATTACCCCATCGCTGTTGGCACGTTACAGGCTATTAACCTCAATGAATGATATAGAAAAGCTCATCAGTAATAACGCCAACTGGTCCAAGACCATGATCGACGTAGATCCTGGTTTCTTCGAACGACTCTCCCAATCTCAAAAACCGCGCTACCTGTGGATCGGCTGCTCCGACAGTCGCGTTCCGGCAGAACAGCTGACAGGTCTTGAGCCCGGCGAACTCTTCGTTCACCGTAACGTCGCCAATCTGGTCATCCACACCGACCTGAACTGCCTGTCTGTGGTGCAATATGCTATCGACGTGCTGGAAGTGGAACACGTGATTATTTGCGGTCACTACGGTTGTGGCGGTGTTCAGGCGGCGGTTGAAAACCCGGAACTGGGGCTGATTAATAACTGGCTGTTGCATATCCGTGACATCTGGTACAAACACAGCTCCCTGCTGGGCGAACTCTCCCCGAACCAACGCCTCGATAAACTCTGCGAACTGAACGTGGTTGAGCAGGTGTATAACCTTGGTCACTCCACCGTGATGCAATCAGCCTGGAAACGCGGCCAGAAGGTTACGCTGCACGGCTGGGTATACGGCATTCAGGACGGACGACTGCGCAACCTCGAAGTTGACGCTACCAGCCGCGAAACCCTGGAACAGCGTTACCGTCAGGGCGTCTCCGCCTTGCTCAACGGTAATCCGCAGTAACAAGCCGCACCACTCTACAGAAATTCAAAAAAGAAAAGGCACAAAAATGTGCCTTTTTTAATGCCTGTTTTTAGGGAAGACTGATCGCGCCCATTTGAATCAACGCCCGTCGCAAAAGCTGGAGCCGTTTGTGCTCGATAGAAACTAGATATTGTGTCTTCCCGTGTGCGGTAATACGGTCCTGATACAGCGAATTTAACCGACTCGTAGCCTCCTCGCGTTCAATGGGTGGCAATTTTTCAAAGATATTTTGGTAAGCACTCCGAGAATGGGTATGTCTTATAAAATCGGCTGGCAGGAGTGATCCTGGAAAAATAGGATAGACGTAAAAATCCATTGAGGAGATATGATCAAAATGTGGATGCAGATAATTATGGGTACAGTGTTGTTGGTGCATATTATTAAACGCGTATTTATGCTTGAGGCTTTTTAATGCAAACGACAAACAAAATATTACGCAATCAGCCGGGCTGCACTGTACCTGTGCATCAATTACCGCGATTCTGAAGTTCTCAACCTGTTTTGTATACAGGATATCTTGAAACTTACTCAGAACGAATTGTTGTGCCGGATGTATAATGCGTGCGCTTTCAATGAAAATAAGAGAACTATATTGTCCGGGCTCAGTAAAATAACAGTCAACATAGAAATGGTGATGCCGGTCTTCTGCGGAAGCAACAAGCGCACGAACATGTTGTTTACGCCTATTTTTGTTGGACTCCAGCCAGAATGCGAACGCGGTAAGCGAAGGATAATAAGATAATTGGAGTTCCGGCTGCCGGGTATTCTCACTGTCTATTAAGATTTGAATGACGGCTCTGTCACCCTGTGTAATCTCGAGATCGGGTTGCTGGCGCATGGCTATGTAGTCGTGTGCCGTATGCAAATGACGATGGAGTCTCGCCCCTTCAGCGGTACATTCCGGGGTCAGATGAGCATTAATAGCATTTTGAATTTTAGGAGGAAAAAAAGTCTGCCCGACAGGTGGAGCCGGAGGGGTATTAAGGGACGTGGAGGCTGGCCGTGTGACTCTAAATTGGTTACGCTTCATATAACACCTTCAGTGATAAATTTATCGTTTAATATAGATATTTAATATGCGAAGTCACCGTGGGAATTAAACATAGAAATTTAATATATGAAATTAACATTTATTAAATAAATGAATTAGTTCTCATAGGAGTGATGATATACCGCCCCTAACCTAATCACTGTAATGAGAAACGTACAACTTATTAGATAAGGTAAAAAGAAAAAACCCCGAATGAACGGGGCTTAAATTTTCAGTCTGGATAACACCGCTGGAAGTGAAAACTATTCCTCCAGCATCACCACTTTACCGACGTACGGCAGATGGCGGTAGCGCTGGGCGTAGTCGATGCCGTAACCGACGACGAATTCGTCAGGGATGGCGAAACCGACATATTCCACTTTCACTTCTACTTCGCGACGCTCGGGTTTATCCAGCAGCGTACAGATCGCCAGAGATTTCGGGCCGCGCAGTTGCAGGAGTTCGCGCACTTTGCTCAGCGTGTTGCCGGAATCGATGATGTCTTCAACGATCAGCACGTCTTTGCCGCGAATGTCTTCGTCGAGGTCTTTCAGGATTTTAACGTCACGGGTGGTGGACATGCCGTTGCCGTAGCTGGAGGCAGTCATGAAGTCAACTTCGTGCGGCACATCAACGGCGCGGCACAAGTCAGCCATAAACATAAAGGAACCGCGCAGCAGCCCAACCAGCACCATTTCGCTGCCGCTGTCGCGGTAGTGCGCGGTGATTTCACGGCCTAACTCGGCAATTCGGGTTTTGACTTCCTGCTCGGAAATCATGACGTCTACGCGATGTTTCATATAAAGACTAACCACCTGATTTAAGAATATTTATCGCCGTTTTTAAGCAAAACGGCGACCTTGAAGCGGAAAGGATTATATCAAAGAACCCGCCGATGGGTAACGCGGCGGGTCGGGGCAATTCGGATTTTATGCAGAAACCGTAAATCCAAGCATCATTCCGGTGTCTTCGTGCTCGAGTAAATGACAATGCGCCATGTACGCGTGATCCTTATCCGCCAGATGGTCAAAGCGCACCAGCACTTCGCTGCGGGCACCTTCGACGCGCACAATGTCTTTCCAGCCCTGACGGTGTGCCGCAACCGGCTGACCGTTTTCAGAAAGAATACGGAACTGCGTGCCGTGGATATGGAACGGGTGGAGCATCATGTCGCCTTCGCCCGAAATCGTCCATTTCTCGTACTGTCCTTGTTTGACATCGAACGCTGGCACGTTCATGTCATAGGCTTTGCCGTTGATTTTATTGCCCTGCATAAAATCGTATTTGCCGGAGGATTTACTCATGTCCATACCGGCCATACTGCCGTGAGCGTCGTGACCGGACTCGGCCATTCCCGGCATCGCGGCCATCTCGCCGCCGCCGTGATCCATACTCATTCCGGCCATCGCGCTGTGACCATATTTCGCCATCAGTGCAGCCATGCCCTGCTGATCGAGCTGTGGATCCATCATCAGTTGCAACCAGCGGGTCGGCAGGTTATCGGTGGACACCAGCTCCGGTAATGTCATCAGCGAATCCGGCAACGTGCCGCCACTTTGCGTCAGCGTCGGCTGGATGCGCAGCACCGGCAAAGGCTTGTCGAACGGCGCCAGCGTCATCCCCATCTGTTTCACGGGCAGCGTGACCAGATCAAACGCTTTGCCGTCGGTGCATTCGATCATAACTTCAAATCGTTCGCCCATCAGCATCGGCAGCTCCGTCACTTTTACCGGCTCGGCGAGAAAACCGCCGTCGCTGGCGATAACGTACATCTGGCGGCCATCGCTGGTGGCGAGATGCAGGGAGCGCGCGTTGCAACCGTTGAGCAGACGCAGGCGCAGCCAGCCGCGTGAGATACCGTGCTGCGGATAAATCGCGCCGTTGGTCAGCATATGTTGCCCGAACCAGCCGACGGCGGCGGTCATCACATCCATCTGGTAGTCGATCTGTCCGGCGTCGTTGAGGCGCTTATCCTGCAAAATCACCGGAATGTCATCCACGCCCCAGCGTTTGGGAAGCTGAAGCATATCGCTGGCTTCATCTTCGATAAGCACCATGCCGGCCAGCCCCATCGCCACCTGATAACCGCTGGTCTGATGCGGATGCGGGTGGAACCAGCAGGTCGAGGCCGGCTGATCGAGCTGAAAACGCAGTTTGCGACTCTGGCCGGGGGCGATCAATCCTTGCGGGCCGCCGTCGATGTCGCCGGGAATTTCCAGCCCGTGCCAGTGAACGGTGCTCGGTACGCTCAGTCGGTTGTTGACCGTCACGTTGACGGCTTCACCACGGCGGATGCGCAGCGCCGGGCCGAGAAGATTGCCATTCACGCCCCATGTCTCGGTAGTGACACCCGGTAAAAACTGACTCTGACCGCGCTGTAACGTCAGCTGGATGGCGCTGCGGGCATCCGGTTCCAGTAACGCGGGGATCGGCAGTGCCGGGCGGCTGTCAGCCAGCGCGAAGCGGCTCCAGCCGGGAAGCGTACTGGCGGCGCCCACCAGGGTCGTCCACTTTACGAAATCGCGACGGTTCATGTTCAGTCCTTATGATCGGAAAATTGCCATAATTGTGCCCCAGCCTAAACCCTGCCCCTGGGGGAAGGTCAAGTGACTGGCGCAGCAGAAAAAATTTGGTGCCCCTTTGTGCTAATATGGTAACGTCATTTTAATTGTGCTTGAGCCGAGTCTTTCTCATTTTCTTTCTATCTAAAAGAACAAGAACACGCCCATGAAAAGAACCACACTGTGTTTGCTGTTACTGTCGCTGCTCGGTTTCTCCTCCGCCAGTCAGGCGTTAAGTGAATCAGAAGCAGAAGATCTCGCGGATCTGACCGCCGTTTTTGTCTTTCTGAAAAATAACTGCGGCTACGAACAGCTGCCGAATACTCAGATCAAACGTGCGATCGTCTTTTTTGCTCAGCAAAACCGCTGGGATCTGAGCAATTACAGCAGCTTCAATATGCAGGCGATGGGCGAAGACAGCTATCGCGATCTGAGCGGCATTGCCGTACCGAAGCCGACCAAATGTAAATCGCTGGCGCGGGATTCGCTGAGCCTGCTGGCCTACACCAACTGATTTCTGTCTTGCGCTCCGTCATTCTGATGCCGGAGCCTGTTCATTTCTCCCCTTTCCTCCCTGCTTTCCCTGACTGGACTACACTGGACTCACGTTCCCCTGCCTGAAATCCCGCCGTGCAAGCCCGGGCAGAGTTAGCTATCATGTGCGCCCATTTTTATGGCTGCGAAGGCTCAGGAGAAGTGCCCAATGTCCCAGAACTCGTCACCCAAAGAAATATGGTATGAGACGCTGCACGCCAATTTCGGCCAGTATTTCAGCGTCGAAAAAGAAATATACCGTGATAAAACCGATCATCAGGATCTGGTGATTTTCGAGAACGCCGCGCTCGGTCGCGTGATGGCGCTCGACGGCGTGGTGCAAACTACCGAACGTGATGAATTTATCTATCATGAAATGCTGACTCACGTGCCGTTACTCTCGCACGGCAACGCCAAAAAGGTGTTGATCATCGGCGGCGGCGACGGCGGAATGCTGCGCGAAGTGTGCCGTCACCAGGGTGTGGAAGCGATCACCATGGTGGAGATCGATGCGGGCGTAGTGGAATTTTGCCGTCAGTATCTGCCGAACCACAGCGCCGGTGCCTATGACGATGCCCGGTTCAATCTGGTAATCGACGACGGCGTGAACTTCGTCAATCAGACCAGTGACACGTTCGATGTGATCATCTCCGACTGTACCGATCCGATCGGTCCCGGAGAAAGCCTGTTCACCTCGGCCTTTTACGAAGGCTGTGCCCGCTGTCTGAAGCCGGGTGGCATTTTTGTGGCGCAGAACGGCGTCTGCTTCCTCCAGCAGGATGAAGCGGTCAACAGTCACACTAAGCTGAGCCACTATTTCAGCGACGTCAGTTTCTATCAGGCTGCGATCCCGACCTATTACGGCGGCATCATGACCTTCGCCTGGGCGACCAACAGCCCGGAATATCGCCAGATCGACAGCCAGACCTTGCAGGCGCGTTTCGACGCCGCAGGCATCACCTGCCGCTATTACAATCCGGCTATCCATCACGGCAGCTTTGCCCTGCCGCAGTATTTACTGAATGCCCTGTCAGCTGCGCGCTGATACGGTATCCATAAGGGGGTGAACTAAATTGCAAAAACTGAAACTGCATGGCTTCAACAACCTGACCAAAAGCCTGAGTTTTTGTATCTACGATATCTGCTACGCCAAAACCGCAGACGATCGTGACGGCTACATTGCCTACATTGACAAAGAATATAACGCCAACCGGTTAACCGAGATCCTCACCGAAACCTGTTCGATCATCGGTGCGAATGTCCTTAACGTTGCGCGTCAGGATTACGAACCACAGGGCGCGAGCGTCACGATTTTAGTGAGCGAAGAGCCGGTCGATCCGCGCGACGTGGACACCACCGAACATCCCGGCCCGCTGCCAAACTCCGTGGTCGCGCACCTGGATAAAAGCCACATCTGCGTGCACACCTATCCGGAAAGCCATCCCGAAGGCGGCCTGTGCACCTTCCGCGCCGATATTGAGGTCTCAACCTGCGGCGTGATTTCTCCGCTGAAAGCGTTGAACTACCTGATCCATCAGCTTGAATCTGACATCGTCACCATTGATTACCGCGTCCGTGGTTTCACCCGTGACGTCAATGGCGTGAAGCACTACATCGACCACTCCATCAACTCGATCCAAAACTTCATGTCTCAGGATATGAAAGCGCTGTACGACATGATGGACGTGAACGTGTATCAGGAAAATATCTTCCATACCAAGATGTTGCTGAAGGAATTCGATCTAAAGCACTATCTGTTCAATGCCAAACCGGAAGAGCTGAGCGTGCAGGAACGCAAAGAGATCACTGATTTGCTGTACAAAGAAATGCAGGAAATCTATTACGGTCGGAATCTGCCTGCGGTGTGACAGACGCACAATGAGAAAGGCCGGACATCTGCGGATGCCCGGCCTTTTTTTATCGTAATAATCTTAGAAATTGCGATCAGGCTATAAAACCCGATAAGCATTACTTAAGTAAAATAACCACGCTGGTATAAAAACCGGCTACACTCCTTAAGACAAATTAATATATAAACAGTAATTAAATTCTATTTTAAGTCAAATTAATCGACAAAGGATCTATGCAATAAACCAAATTATCAATATGACACGCAGCCTATAAATCAAATTATATTTATATTCATTCATTAATTTGAGTTAATACCGATCAAAAGATCGCTATTTTCTTAAAAACAGACAAATCCCTTTATCTCTGCCCCTGCAGCCTTTAGCATCGCCGTATTGCTTACTAAGCAACCAGCTCCATCCACCTGCAAGCAGAAATAAAAAATGACAATGAGTAAATTAAAGACCGTATCCAGCCTGCTGGTCACGAGTTCTTTATTGGTTTCCGGGGTTTCCCGGGCCGGGGAAAGTTTGTTAGGCAGCAATACTGAAGGGATGCGGCACTATGTCAGTTATGGTGCTGAATATTATAAGTGGGACGAATCCGTCGATAATATGGACGGTAAATATGTTGCTGAACATGGCCCTCGCCTGCGCGTAAATTTCGGATCCAATAATTATCTCGATGCACCGGACGGCTTATTAAAAGCCTGGGACATGAGCGTAATGTTTGGGATCGTCAATTATAAAGGCAGCACCCTTGACGATCAGGCCAATGTGCCGAACGGCACGCTGAAAGGGAAAACCTACTACACCGGTTATAACGCCGATTTGACGCGCGGCTACCGTTATCGCGCGTCAGACAGCGTGTCTTTCGATATGAAAGGCACGCTCGGCGGGCAGGTGTGGTTGCGTAACATTCGCTCCGACGATGTTTATATCGCATCGCAGAACCGCACGCGGGATTACACGGCGCTGGAAGTGTCGTTGCAGCCTTACGCGAAAACCGCGCTGGGAGCGAACTGGCAGATGACCGCTGATTCACGTCTGAGTGTCGAAGGCGGTGTGCTGTACCCGATCAAAACCTGGACGCACAGCAATCAGGGTGATGTCTGGTTGGAGCCGAAATCAAAGCTCTCGCCTTTCACTAGCCTGACGTGGAACATCAACAAAGATGTGTTCGTCAAAGCCAGCTATGTGCACCAGAAATACGGCAAGTCAGATGAGAAACAGGGTGATCTGAACGGACGCAACGTTGGCTATTACCAGCCTGCGACCACCACTTCAACATTGGGTCTGGAAGTCGGTTTCTATTTCTGATGACTCTTCTGAAAGTCTCTCTCAAGATGATTGTTGCGGTTTCTTCCACCGCAACAATCGCTTATCTTTAAGGCCTCCTTTTTCAGAGGCATACCCTTTTAATGGATCGTTTTGCAACGCTCTTTGGCGTCGTCGCCATTTTACTGTGGAGCATGAGCGTCGCGCTCACCCGCAGCCTGTCTGAATCGCTCGGCCCCTTCGGCGCGGCCGCCTCTATTTATACCGTCAGCGGGATCATGGTCTGGATGGTCGGCGGAAAACCTTCCCTGCGAGGCGAATCGGCTGCCTATCTGATTGTCTGCGGACTGTTGTTCATCTTCTATATGGTGGCGTTTTCACTGGCCATCGGCCTGGCGCATACCCGTCAGCAGACGCTGGAACTGGGGTTGATCAACTATCTGTGGCCAAGCCTGACGCTGTTGTTTGCGGTGCCGCTGCTGAAATTACGCGTACGCGGGTGGATCTGGCCGGGGGTTATTCTGGCGTTTGCCGGTGTGCTGTGGGCGATCAGCGGCGGTCACGGGCTGGATATTCATCAACTCATACGCAACGTTAGGGGTAATCCGATGGCCTATAGTCTGGCACTGGGTGCTGCGGTGTCGTGGGCGTTGTATTCCAATCTGGTGCGGGTCTTGTGCAAAGGCAAAGGCGCGCTGCCGTTATTCCTGCTGGCCACCGGCGCGGTGCTGTGGGTGCTTTACTTCACGTATTCCTCCAACCGGATCAGCCTGACATTACCAGCGATCCTCGAACTGCTGGCGATGGGTGCGGTGACGGCGATTTCCTATCAGTGCTGGGATCTGGCGATGAAAAAAGGCAATGCCACGCTGGTGGCGGCACTGTCGTATTTCACGCCACTGTCATCGATTTTGATCGCCGGATTATGGCTGCACACGCTGCCGGGCGCCAGTTTCTGGCCGGGCGTGCTGATGGTGGTCGGCGGTTCGTTGTTGTGCTGGACCGCCTCGCGGGGAAAATAGCGTTTTAGCGATAGGTGGTAATGAAAGAACGGTACTTTTCGAGGACTTGCAGAAAGTCCTCGACGCCGCAAAACGCCAGACTTTCTTCGTCGTAGTAGCTCATGCCTTCTTCAATCTCATCGCCGTCGAAATCCAGCTGATTGGTGCGAACCATGACTTCATCGTCGGCTAACAGCAGCGTATATTCGTGGCCGATCATCTGCGTTTCACGCTCGCTGCCTTTAAGCTCAACCAGCGCCGCTTCGACCTTATCCAGCACGCTGAGATCGCCCTTCACTTCCTCATTCAGCCAGTGACCAATTACCTCGTGGCCCATCGAGAACCGCACTTTGACCTCTCCGGTGATGTCGCGCAAAAAGTCGTAGTCCATGATTCAGCCCTCTGGAAAATGAAAATAAAAAAGGGAGCCGAGGCTCCCTTTCAACACTGGCGCAAATATAACGATTTAGACTGCGGTTTGGAAGATCACGCCGTCAGCTTTGTCGGTATATTCACTCAGCTTGTCGAAGTTCAGATAACGGTAAGTGTCCACCGCTGTCTTATCCACTTCAGCCATGTAACCCAGATACTCTTCCGGGGTTGGCAAACGACCGAGCAGGGAAGCAATCGCCGCCAGCTCCGCGGAGGCCAGATAGACGTTAGCGCCATTACCCAGACGGTTCGGGAAGTTACGGGTTGAGGTGGATACCACGGTAGAACCGTCGGCCACGCGCGCCTGGTTACCCATGCACAGTGAACAGCCTGGGATCTCAACGCGAGCACCGCTCTTACCGAATACGCTGTAATAGCCCTCTTCCGTCAGCTGCGCCGCATCCATTTTGGTCGGTGGCGCAACCCACAGACGGGTTGGCAACGCGCCTTTATGGCTGTCGAGCAGTTTACCTGCCGCGCGGAAATGACCGATGTTAGTCATACACGAACCGATAAAGACTTCGTCGATTTTGCTGTTCTGTACAGAAGACAGCAGACGCGCATCGTCCGGATCGTTTGGCGCACAAAGAATCGGCTCTTTGATTTCGGCCAGATCGATTTCGATCACCGCAGCGTACTCGGCGTCGGCATCCGCTTCGAGCAGCGTTGGGTTCGCCAGCCACTCTTCCATGCCTTTGATGCGGCGCTCAATGGTACGACGATCGCCGTAACCTTCAGAGATCATCCACTTCAGCAGCACGATGTTAGAGCTCAGGTATTCTTTGATCGGTGCCTGATCCAGTTTGATCGTACAACCGGCCGCTGAACGTTCTGCGGACGCATCCGCCAGTTCAAATGCCTGTTCTACTTTCAGCTCTGGTAAGCCTTCGATTTCCAGGATACGGCCTGAGAAGAGGTTTTTCTTACCCTTCTTCTCAACGGTCAGATGGCCTTCTTTGATCGCGTAGTAAGGGATCGCATGCACCAGATCACGCAGGGTGATCCCCGGCTGCATTTTGCCTTTGAAACGCACCAGAACGGATTCCGGCATGTCGAGAGGCATCACGCCGGTTGCTGCAGCAAACGCCACCAGACCGGAACCCGCAGGGAAGGAAATCCCGATGGGGAAACGGGTATGGGAGTCACCGCCGGTACCGACGGTATCAGGCAGCAGCATACGGTTCAGCCATGAGTGGATGATACCGTCACCAGGGCGCAGCGAAACGCCGCCGCGATTCATAATGAAATCAGGCAGCGTATGGTGGGTAGTCACGTCAACCGGCTTTGGATACGCCGCGGTATGACAGAATGACTGCATCACCAGATCCGCAGAGAACCCCAGACAAGCCAGGTCTTTCAGTTCATCACGAGTCATTGGACCGGTGGTGTCCTGAGAACCGACGGAGGTCATTTTTGGTTCGCAATATTCGTTCGGACGAATACCGGCAACGCCACAGGCGCGGCCTACCATTTTCTGCGCCAGCGAGAAGCCTTTGTTGCTGGCCGCGACCGGTTTGGCAATGCGGAACACGTCGCTCTGAGGCAACTTCAGTGATTCACGGGCTTTGGTGGTTAAACCACGGCCAATGATCAGCGGAATACGGCCACCGGCGCGAACTTCGTCCAGCAGTACGTCAGTTTTCAGTTCGAACGTCGCAATAACTGCGCCGGTGTCGTGGTTACGCACTTCGCCAAGATACGGGAAGATGTCGATCACATCGCCCATGTTCAGGTCAGACACGTCCACTTCGATCGGCAGTGCACCGGCATCTTCCATTGTATTGAAGAAGATTGGCGCGATTTTTCCGCCCAGAACCACACCACCGCCGCGTTTGTTTGGCACGTGCGGAATATCATCCCCCATGTACCAGAGCACGGAGTTAGTGGCTGATTTACGCGAAGAGCCGGTACCGACCACGTCGCCGACGTAAGCCAGCGGGAACCCTTTCTTGTTGAGTTCGTCGATCTGTTTGATAGGGCCGATGGTGCCCGGCGCGTCAGGCACAATGCCTTCGCGTTCGTTTTTCAGCATCGCCAGCGCATGCAAAGGAATATCTGGACGGGACCAGGCATCCGGTGCAGGTGACAGATCGTCAGTGTTAGTTTCACCGGTGACTTTGAAAACGGTCACGGTGATTTTTTCTGCCAGTTTCGGACGTGACAGATACCATTCGGCATCCGCCCACGACTGAAGGATTTTTTTGGCGTGTTCGTTGCCTGCGTGCGCTTTCTCTTCGACATCATAGAAGTTATCGAACATCAGCAGCGTATGAGACAGCGCTTTGGCGGCGATAGGCGCCAGCGTTTCGCTATCCAGCGCATCGATCAGCGGATGAATATTGTAGCCGCCCTGCATGGTGCCCAGCAGTTCGACAGCTTTTTCAGGGGTGACCAACGGGGAGGTAGTTTCGCCTTTGGCGACGGCAGCCAGGAATCCGGCTTTAACATAGGCGGCTTCGTCGACGCCGGGTGGAACACGGTTAATCAGCAGGTCTAACAGAGTATCTTCTTCGCCTTGTGGCGGATTCTTCAGGGACTCAACCAACGCTGCCATCTGTGAAGCATCAAGTGGCTTAGGGACGATGCCCTCTGCAGCACGCTCGGCTACGTGCTTACGGTATTCTTCTAGCACGACTTTCTCCTCGCTCTCATTGTCATTTATTATGCCTGGCTTCCATCATCAGCATCGCGTCTTGCCTGTAGGGACAGGGGAATTCAGGCTGTCTGATGAATCGGGGACACTGCGGGTATGATTGTTTCTTGGTCGGTTTACGACACATCCTGAACCTGAGCACAGTGCCCTTTAGCGCCGGGGCAGCATAGCAGGATTTTGCCTGCTTGTTAATTCGTTCACATAAAAGCAACATTAAATCTTTGCTGAATCGTTGAGCACAGACGGATCGACTGCCTTCCTTCTGGCCGCGCATTACAACAGCATAATAGGCCTAGCTTAACAAGGGATTAAAGGGGCTTTACAGAGGATTCATCGTGAAAAAAGCACAAAAAAAAGCGGCCCCTCTCGGCGCCGCTTCTTAAACCTTTAAACCAGAATTATTTCTTCTTGGCTTTCGGGTTCGGCAGGTCAGTGATGCTACCTTCGTAGATTTCTGCTGCCAGACCCACGGACTCATGCAGAGTCGGGTGAGCATGGATGGTCAGCGCGATATCTTCTGCATCACAACCCATTTCGATTGCCAGACCGATTTCGCCCAGCAGCTCGCCGCCGTTGGTACCGACAATCGCACCACCGATGACACGGTGAGTTTCTTTGTCGAAGATCAGTTTGGTCATACCGTCTGCACAATCGGAAGCGATAGCACGGCCTGAAGCTGCCCACGGGAAGGTGGCTGTTTCGTAGCTAATGCCTTTTTCTTTCGCTTCTTTCTCGGTCAGGCCAACCCAGGCAACTTCTGGCTCAGTGTAGGCGATCGATGGAATGACTTTCGGATCGAAGTAGTGTTTCTTGCCAGAGATGACTTCGGCAGCCACGTGGCCTTCGTGAACACCTTTGTGTGCCAGCATTGGCTGGCCGACGATGTCGCCGATAGCAAAGATGTGTGGCACGTTGGTGCGCATTTGTTTGTCGACGTGGATGAAGCCACGGTCGTCAACTTCAATGCCCGCCGCGCCTGCTTCCAGCAGTTTACCGTTTGGTACACGGCCAATCGCGACCAGCACTGCGTCATAACGCTGTGGTTCTGCCGGAGCTTTCTTGCCTTCCATCGTGACATAGATGCCGTCTTCTTTGGCTTCTACCGCTGTCACTTTGGTTTCCAGCATCAGGTTAAACTGCTTGCTGATTTTCTTGGTGAAGACTTTCACCACGTCTTTATCAGCGGCAGGGATCACCTGATCAAACATTTCTACCACGTCGATCTGTGAACCCAGCGCGTGGTAAACGGTACCCATTTCCAGACCGATGATGCCACCGCCCATAACGAGCAGACGCTCAGGGACAGTTTTCAGTTCCAGTGCGTCGGTGGAATCCCACACGCGTGGATCATCATGAGGAATGAATGGCAGTTTGATTGGACGGGAACCCGCCGCAATGATCGCATTGTCGAAAGTGATAGTCGTTGGACCATTCTCGCCTTCAACAACCAGAGTATTCGCGCCAGTAAATTTGCCCAAGCCGTTCACGACTTTGACTTTACGGCCTTTCGCCATGCCCGCCAGACCACCGGTCAGCTGGTTGATGACTTTTTCTTTCCAGACACGCACTTTGTCGATGTCAGTTTTCGGCTCACCGAAAACGATGCCGTGTTCTGCCAGAGCTTTCGCTTCGGAAATCACTTTTGCAACGTGCAGCAGAGCTTTAGAAGGGATACAGCCAACGTTCAGGCACACGCCGCCGAGAGTGGCATAACGCTCAACCAGAACAGTTTCAAGACCTAAATCAGCGCAACGGAAAGCAGCAGAGTAACCTGCAGGGCCCGCCCCAAGTACGACGACCTGAGTTTTAATTTCAGTACTCATCATGACCTCTTAATTTATGTCCGGCGGGTCTGACGTCATTTTTATGTCGCAACGCCCATCATCCACCGGGTCGTTCTATCCGCCCGCAGTTTACAAAATTGTTAACAAATTTGAAACAACAAACGGCATACGATTCGTGTTTAGCGCAGGATAATCCCAAACAACATGATGAGATTATCAGAAAAAAGCCGGCCGTTTGGCCGGCTTTTCGCTTACATCACCAGACGGCGAATGTCTGACAGTACGTTGTTGATGATGGTGATAAAGCGCGCACCATCGGCACCGTCAATCACACGGTGGTCGAAGGAGAGCGACATTGGCATCATCAGACGCGGTACGAACTCTTTACCGTTCCAGACAGGCTCCATCGCGGACTTGGAGACACCAAGGATAGCCACTTCCGGCGCATTAACGATTGGCGCAAAGTGGGTCGTCCCGATACCGCCAAGGCTGGAGATCGTGAAACAACCGCCCTGCATTTCGCCGGCAGTCAGTTTACCATCACGCGCTTTCTTGGAGATTGCCATCAGTTCACGGGACAGCTCAGCGATGCCTTTCTTGTTCACGTCTTTGAAGACCGGAACAACCAGACCGTTAGGCGTATCGACCGCAACACCGACGTTGATGTATTTTTTCAGCGTCAGTTTCTGACCATCTTCGGACAGAGAACTATTGAAACGTGGCATCTGCTCAAGCGCAGCCGCAACCGCTTTCATGATGAACACCACTGGCGTGAATTTCACATCCAGCTTGCGTTTAGCCGCTTCATCATTCTGCTGTTTACGGAACGCTTCCAGCTCGGTGATATCGGTTTTGTCGAAGTGCGTAACGTGCGGGATCATTACCCAGTTACGGCTCAGGTTGGCACCAGAGATTTTCTGGATACGACCCAGTTCCACTTCTTCGATTTCACCAAACTTGCTGAAGTCGACTTTCGGCCAAGGCAGCATGCCCGGAATACCGCCGCCAGTGGCAGCAGCCGGTGCAGCTTCAGCGCGTTTAACCGCGTCTTTCACGTATGCCTGAACGTCTTCGCGCAGGATACGACCCTTACGGCCTGTGCCTTTCACTTTCGCCAGGTTAACGCCGAATTCACGAGCCAGACGACGGATAACCGGCGTGGCGTGAACGTAAGCGTCATTCTCAGCGAAGTCGCCTTTGCTGGCGGCTGGAGCAGCCGGTGCGGCGGCTTTCTGTTCTTGTTTCGCAGGGGCAGCCGCTTCTTCTTTCTTCGCCGCCGGAGCAGCAGGCGCAGCGCCTTCTACTTCGAAGACCATGATCAAAGAGCCGGTGCTGACTTTGTCGCCCGCAGCGATTTTGATTTCTTTCACAGTACCGGCGAACGGCGCAGGGACTTCCATGGAGGCTTTGTCGCCTTCCACGGTGATAATCGACTGTTCAGCCGTTACTTTGTCGCCTACTTTAACCATGATTTCAGTGACTTCAACTTCGTCGCCGCCGATATCAGGCACGTTCACTTCTTTGCTGCCGGAGGCCGCAGGAGCTGCCGGGGCCGCTTCTGACTTCGCTTCTTCTTTGGCTGGTGCGGCAGAACCGGAACCGGCCACTTCGAAGACCATGATCAAAGAGCCGGTGCTGACTTTGTCGCCCGCAGCGATTTTGATTTCTTTTACGGTACCCGCGAACGGTGCAGGGACTTCCATAGAGGCTTTGTCGCCTTCTACGGTGATCAGCGATTGCTCAGCTTCAACCTTATCGCCCACTTTCACCATAATCTCGGTAACTTCAACTTCGTCACCACCGATATCTGGCACGTTCACTTCTTTGCTTGCGCTCGACGCAGGTGCAGCAGCAGGTTTCTCTTCTGCTTCAGCTTTCGCTTCCTGTTTCGCAGGAGCTGCATCAGCAGCTCCGTCAGCGGCTTCGAAGATCATAATCAGTTTGCCGGTTTCGACGGTATCGCCGACCGCAACTTTGATCTCTTTCACCACGCCAGCTTGTGGAGAAGGCACTTCCATAGAAGCTTTATCGCCTTCAACGGTGATCAGCGATTGTTCAACGGAAACGGTATCGCCCACCTTCACCATAATTTCGGTGACTTCCACTGCATCTGCACCGATGTCCGGTACGTTAATTTCAATAGCCATCTGTCTTTACCTCTTATGCCAGACGCGGGTTAACTTTGTCAGCATCGATGCCGAACTTGGTAATGGCCTCAGCCACTACTTTCACATCGATCTCGCCACGTTTGGCCAGTTCGCCCAGCGCAGCAACCACAACGTAAGACGCATCAATTTCGAAGTGGTGACGCAGGTTTTCGCGGCTGTCAGAACGACCGAAGCCGTCAGTGCCCAGTACGCGGAAATCGCTGGCAGGAACGAAGTTACGGATCTGCTCGGCGAACAGCTTCATGTAGTCGGTTGAAGCAACAACCGGTGCATCGTTCATTACCTGAGCCACGTAAGGTACGCGTGGGGTTTCAGTCGGATGCAGCATGTTCCAGCGTTCACAGTCCTGACCGTCACGGGCCAGTTCGGTGAATGAGGTCACGCTGTACACGTCAGAACCGACGCCGTAGTCTTTCGCCAGGATCTGAGCCGCTTCACGTACGTGACGCAGGATAGAACCGGAGCTCATCAGCTGCACTTTACCTTTGCTACCTTCCACGGTTTCTAACTTGTAGATACCTTTACGGATGCCTTCTTCCGCGCCTTCTGGCATGGCTGGCATGTGGTAGTTTTCGTTCAGTGTAGTGATGTAGTAATAGATGTTTTCTTGTGCTTCGCCGTACATACGCACCAGACCGTCATGCATGATGACTGCCACTTCGTAGGCATACGCCGGATCGTAAGAAATACAGTTCGGGATAGTCAGAGACTGAATATGGCTGTGACCATCTTCGTGCTGCAAACCTTCGCCGTTTAATGTTGTACGACCTGAAGTACCACCGACCAGGAAGCCACGTGCCTGTTGGTCACCCGCTGCCCAGCACAGGTCGCCGATACGCTGGAAACCGAACATGGAGTAGTAGATGTAGAACGGGATCATTGGCAGATCGTTGGTGCTGTAAGACGTCGCTGCGGCAAGCCATGAAGATGCGGCGCCCAGTTCGTTGATGCCTTCCTGCAGGATCTGACCTTTCTCGTCTTCTTTATAGTAAGCAACCTGCTCACGGTCCTGCGGGGTGTACTGCTGGCCGTTCGGGCTGTAAATACCAATCTGACGGAACAGACCTTCCATACCGAAAGTACGCGCTTCATCGGCGATGATTGGAACCAGACGGTCTTTGATGGAGTCGTTTTTCAGCATCACGTTCAGGGCACGGACAAAGGCGATGGTGGTAGAGATCTCTTTCTTCTGCTCTTCCAGCAGTTGTGAGAAGTCTTCCAGTTTCGGCATTTCCAGCTTCTGCGTGAAGTTTGGCAGACGGGTCGGCAGGTAGCCTTTCAGCGCAGCACGACGCTCATGCAGGTATTTGTATTCTGCAGAGTCTTTTTCCAGAGTGATGTACGGCAGTTTTTCCAGATTTTCATCGGTCACTGGCACGCTGAAACGATCACGGATATAGCGCACGCCATCCATGTTCATTTTCTTCACCTGGTGAGCAATGTTCTTGCCTTCGGCCGCTTCGCCCATGCCATAACCTTTGATGGTATGCGCAAGGATAACGGTCGGCTGACCTTTGGTGTTCTGTGCTTTGTTCAGTGCTGCAAAGACTTTCTTCGGATCATGACCACCACGGTTCAGCGCCCAGATCTCGTCGTCGGTCATGTCTTTGACCAGCGCAGCGGTTTCCGGGTAACGGCCGAAGAAGTGTTCACGAACGTATTTACCGTCGCGGGACTTGAAGGTCTGGTAGTCGCCGTCCACGGTTTCGTTCATCAGCTGGATCAGTTTGCCGCTGGTATCTTTACGCAGCAGTTCGTCCCAACGGTTGCCCCAAATCACTTTGATCACGTTCCAGCCGGCGCCTGCAAAGATGCCTTCCAGTTCGTTGATGATTTTGCCGTTGCCGGTCACCGGGCCATCAAGACGCTGTAAGTTACAGTTGATGATGAAGCACAGGTTGTCCAGTTTCTCGCGGGTCGCGATAGTGATCGCACCTTTGGATTCTGGTTCGTCCATTTCACCGTCACCCAGGAACGCATAAACGCGCTGCTCTTTGGTGTCTTTCAGACCACGATGATCAAGGTATTTCAGGAACTTAGCCTGATAGATAGCACCGATTGGACCCAGACCCATTGATACGGTCGGGAACTGCCAGAATTCAGGCATCAGTTTAGGGTGCGGATAAGATGACAGACCTTTACCGTGAACTTCCTGACGGAAATTGTTCATCTGGTCTTCGGTCAGGCGGCCTTCAAGGAAAGCACGCGCGTACACGCCCGGAGAGATATGGCCCTGGAAGTACACCAGATCGCCGCCATCTTTCTCGTTGCGAGCACGGAAGAAGTGGTTGAAGCACACTTCGTAAACCGCTGCGGAAGACTGGAAGGATGACATATGGCCGCCCAGATCCAGATCTTTCTTCGACGCACGCAGAACGGTCATGATCGCATTCCAGCGGATTGCGGTACGAATGTTGCGTTCCAGCTCCAGGTTACCCGGATACTCAGGTTCGTCTTCAACAGCGATGGTGTTGACATAATTACGGCTGGCCGCGCCAGCTGCGACGCTCACGCCGCCTTTACGTGCTTCACTCAGAACCTGATCAATCAGGAACTGCGCACGCTCAACACCCTCTTCACGGATGACCGATTCGATCGCTTGTAGCCAGTCGCGAGTTTCGATCGGATCCACGTCATTATTTACACGTTCTGACATGGTGCTTTTCCTTATCTGTATCTAATACGTTGGTTTATCTGGAGCCTGTCTTCCTGCGCTCTTTCGCAAAGCTCTTCGTTCTCAATAAAACGCACGAAGACAGGCCCGTCATGTAGTTGCCGTGAGCCCCCAAGTGAAGGCTCTAAAAATTAATCCCGAAGGTTAACTTTCATCTTTCCGTTGCTGGAGCCGTCGTAGTGACCGATCCCGCCGGGTGTGTTCCCTGCTGAGATCCAGCAAAACTTCTTCAATGAACGCCAGGTGACGGTGAGATGCAGCGCGCGCCATTTCTGGTTCACGTGCAACAATCGCCTCGAAAATACTGGCGCGGTGGTTGCTTACCGTTGCCAGCATTTCCCGGCGTGAGTAGAGCAATTCAAAGTTCTGTCGTACGTTCTTCTCAAGCATCGGTCCCATACAGCGAACCAGATGCAGCAACACCACATTATGGGCTGCTTCTGTTACAGCGACCTGATACTGCATAACCGCATCGGCTTCTGCATCCAGATCCCCGCTGTCTTGTGCGGTCTGAATGCCCACGTGACAATCACGAATGCGCGCTAAATCTTCCTCTGTGCCTCTGAGTGCAGCGTAATAGGCAGCAATCCCTTCAAGGGCATGGCGTGTTTCAAGGAGATCGAATTGTGATTCAGGATGGTCAGCCAGTAACTCGGCCAGCGGATCACTCACGCTTTGCCACAAATTACTTTGCACGAAAGTGCCACCACCCTGACGACGCAGGAGCAGTCCCTTCCCTTCCAGGCTTTGGATCGCCTCTCTGAGAGAAGGTCGTGAAACATCAAACTGTTTGGCCAGTTCACGTTCTGGCGGAAGCTTTTCCCCGGGTCTCAAAGTGCCTTCGAGGATCAGGAACTCAAGTTGCTGCTCGATCACATCGGATAACTTAGGCTGGCGGATTTTGCTGTAAGCCATATCTGTGCTGTTCTCTGCGAGTAGCGACTCTGTAAGTTGCCGGAGTCAATTGGTAATACCAATTTAAAAAACGTGGCCGTAAAGTAACAAAGTATTCACCTTGTGTCCATATGGCTACCCAGTAAATGCGTCGACCTCGCACAATTTAACAACTTTTTAGCATTCTCCTTTTTTTCCACGCTTTAGATCACATTTTTACGATCCTGAGCAAATTTACCGTTAATTCGGTTATTTGTTATGCAGATGATGCATAAATCAGGTGCAAACTTTTTCGCATAACACTATTCTTGCCCGAACGGTAGATGATGCTGATTTTTAGGCACAATCCAGCCGTAAATAATTAAATACAAAAAGTGTAATTATCGCCTTACATTCTTTCTAACACGCAGAATGCTATGGGTTTTGCCCCAATGACAGAGGACAGGTAAATGGTTGATAAACAACATGGCGATGAGCTGAAGCGCGGTCTGAAAAACCGCCACATTCAGTTAATCGCGTTAGGTGGGGCAGTCGGAACAGGCCTGTTTCTGGGCAGCGCCTCCGTTATTCAGTCTGCGGGGCCGGGGATTATTCTTGGCTACGCTATTGCCGGGTTTATCGCATTCTTGATTATGCGCCAGCTCGGGGAAATGGTCGTTGCAGAGCCGGTCGCCGGTTCTTTCAGCCATTTCGCCTATAAATACTGGGGTGGCTTTGCCGGTTTTGCTTCTGGCTGGAACTACTGGGTGCTGTACGTGCTGGTGGCAATGGCAGAGCTGACCGCCGTCGGTAAATATATTCAATTCTGGTATCCGGAGATCCCAACCTGGGCTTCTGCGGCTGTGTTCTTCGTGCTGATCAACGCCATCAACCTGACCAACGTTAAAGTCTTTGGTGAGATGGAGTTCTGGTTTGCAATCATCAAGGTCGTCGCGGTAGTGGCCATGATCCTCTTCGGGGGCTGGTTGCTGTTCAGCGACACTGCTGGTCCGCAGGCGACAGTACGTAACCTCTGGGAGCAAGGTGGCTTCCTGCCCCATGGCATGACCGGGCTGGTAATGATGATGGCTATCATCATGTTCTCATTTGGGGGGCTGGAGCTGGTGGGTATCACCGCCGCAGAAGCCGATAACCCGGAGATAAGCATTCCTAAAGCCACCAATCAGGTTATTTACCGTATCCTGATTTTCTATGTGGGCTCACTGGCTGTCTTGCTTTCCCTGATGCCGTGGACCCGCGTAGGGCCGGACACCAGCCCGTTCGTTCTGATCTTCCATGATCTGGGTGATGCGCTGGTGGCAAACGCCCTCAACGTGGTGATCCTGACTGCTGCACTGTCGGTCTATAACAGCTGCGTGTACTGCAACAGCCGTATGCTGTTTGGTCTGGCTCAGCAAGGTAATGCACCAAAAGCACTGCTGAATGTCGACAAACGTGGTGTGCCGGTCGCCTCTATTATGGTCTCTGCGGCCACTACGGCGCTCTGTGTACTGATTAACTATCTGATGCCGGGCGAAGCTTTCGGGCTGCTGATGGCGCTGGTGGTTTCTGCACTGGTCATCAACTGGGCGATGATAAGCCTCGCGCACATGAAATTCCGTCAGGCGATGCGCCGCGAAGGGATCGATACCAAGTTCAAGGCGTTGCTGTATCCGGTGGGTAACTATATTTGCTTGCTGTTCATGGCAGCGATTCTGGTGATTATGGCGATCACACCAGGCATGGCCATTTCCGTATGGCTTATCCCTGTCTGGCTGGTGATTCTGGGCCTCGGGTACTGGGTCAAAAATCAGCAAAGCGGAAAGTCCGTTAAAGCCTGAAATTAAGTCAGAGTTGTTAAAGGCTTAAACTCTTAAGCGCCCCGGTCCGATTTCCTGGCCGGGGCGCTTTGTTATCTGGGTCACACTTTGCCCAGCATGACTAAAACGTCCATCTTCATGACTCTTACCTCCTGACTCCTCAGCCCCTACCGCGCCAATACTCTTTACTAACAAACAGTTTCGTAACATCACTCTTTTTAACCAATAGCCGGAGAGAACATCCATGAAGGAAGGCGCGCTGTCATTCAAAGAGAAAGTGGCGTACGGCATGGGGGACGCGGGATGCAACATGATTGGCGGCGCCATCATGCTGTTTCTTAATTACTTTTATACCGACGTTTTCGGCCTTGCCCCGGCGCTGGTCGGTGTATTACTGCTGTCGGTGCGTGTGATCGACGCCGTCACTGACCCGATCATGGGCGCGATTGCCGACCGTACGACTACCCGCTGGGGTCGGTTCCGCCCCTATTTGTTATGGATATCGGTGCCTTACGTCCTGTTCAGCGTGCTGATGTTCACGACGCCGGAGTGGACCTACAACAGCAAGGTTATCTATGCCTTTGTCACCTACTTCCTGATGTCACTAACCTACACGGCTATTAACATCCCTTACTGCTCGCTGGGCGGCGTTATCACAGCGGATCCGCACGAACGTGTCGCCTGCCAGTCTTATCGCTTCTTTATGGTGGGGATCGCGACGCTGATCTTGTCTTCTACATTACTGCCAATGGCCGACTGGTTTGGCGGTGCGGACAAAGCCAAGGGCTACCAGATGTCGATGGGCGTGATGGCGATCATTGCGCTGTTCATGTTCCTGTTCTGTTTCAGCTTCGTGAAAGAACGTATCCAGCCTGCGGTGCCGTCTAAACATGCGCTGAAATCTGACCTGAAAGACATCTGGAAAAACGACCAGTGGGTGCGCATTCTGCTGCTGACCTTCTGCAACGTCTGCCCGGGCTTTATCCGTATGGCGGCAACGATGTATTACGTCACCTGGGTGATGGAGAAATCTACCTCGTTCGCCAGCATGTTCATCAGCCTCGGCGTGGTGGGCATGATGATTGGCAGCGCGCTGGCGAAGCCGCTGACCGATAAATTCTGTAAACTTAAAGTGTTCTTCTGGGCCAACATTATCCTGACCATTTTCTCCTGCGGCTTCTATTTCCTTGATCCGCATGCCACGACGCTGATTCTGGTCGCCTACTTCGTCCTGAACATCATGCATCAGCTTCCTTCTCCGCTGCACTGGTCATTAATGGCCGACGTGGATGACTACGGCGAATGGAAAACCGGCAAACGCATCACCGGCATCAGCTTCTCCGGTAATCTGTTCTTCCTGAAATGCGGTCTCGCCGTGGCAGGGGCAATGGTTGGCTTCCTGCTTTCTGGCTATGGCTACGACGCCGGCGCGGCGCGCCAGAGTGATCACGCCATCAACGGGATTGTATTGTTATTCACGGTTATCCCCGGCATTGGCTATCTCATCACCGCAGGCGTTGTACGCTTACTGAAAGTCGACCGGGAAATGATGCGCACCATCCAGTCAGATCTGGAAATCCGCCGCCGCAATTACCGCGAGCTGAATGAATACCACGACACGAAAAATGCACCTGACGCGGGCACCCTCCCGCTTCACAGCAAGGAGCTAAAACATGAGTAATTACCCAAACCCGCTCATCGAACAACGTGCTGATCCGCATATCTGGCTGGACAACGATGGGTATTATTATTTTATCGCCTCGGTGCCGGAATATGACCGGCTGGAAATCCGCCGCTCAAAAACGCTGACCGGTCTTGCTGATACGCCGGTAAAAATCGTCTGGCACAAACCCGACAGCGGCCCGATGAGCGCACTTATCTGGGCACCGGAGCTGCATTTCATCGACGGAAAATGGGTGATTTACTACGCTGCCGCGCCGTCGCAGGAGATTAAGGACGGACTGTTTCAGCACCGTATGTATGCGCTGGTGTGTGAAGATGCCGATCCGCTAAGGGGAAAATGGATCGAAAAGGGGCAGGTCCAAACACCGATCGACAGTTTTTCACTTGATGCCACGCATTTCGAGCATCAGGGAAAAAGCTATTACCTGTGGGCGCAGAAAGACCCGGCTATCCGCGGCAACTCCAATCTGTACATTGCCGAAATGGAAAATCCGTGGACGCTAAAATCGCCGCCGGTGATGCTCAGTAAACCTGAACTGGACTGGGAAATTATCGGCTTTTGGGTGAACGAAGGACCTGCGGTGATAACTCATGGCGATAAGATTTTCATCACCTATTCCGCCAGCGCTACCGATGAGAATTACTGTATCGGGTTGCTCACCGCTGATGCGCACAGCAATCTGCTGGATGCGTCTTCGTGGCATAAATCTCTGCATCCGGTATTCACCACTCACACGCAGAATAAACAATTTGGCCCCGGCCACAACAGCTTTACCCGCAACGAAGAGGGTGACGATGTACTGGTTTATCACGCGCGAAATTACACCGAAATTGAAGGCGATCCTTTGTATGACCCGAACCGTCATACCCGGATTAAAAACATTCGCTGGGACGACAACGGGCAGCCGGACTTCGGCGAACCCGCCGCCGATAACCGCCCGCTGACCCTGCAAAAACAGGTATAACGCTTCAGAAAAGCCGTTAAGAGAAGGCAATAAAAAGCCCGGCCATGTGAATGAGCCGGACTTTTTTTTATTAGTTCAGAGATGACGCTGAGGCAGCGAAACAGTGGCGTTAAATCAGCGCACCATAAATCGTCAGCAGCGCCACCACGACCAGAATAATCATGGTGACTTTACGCGCCAGCCCGACGGCAGCGCGCGGCGTCTGCACCGGATCCATATGCGGATCGCGCGCCAGTGAGAACTGCGCCAGACGGGTCAGCACGTGATATTGCGAAGAATGAATGTCTCCAAGCGAGGCAAACCATGCCGGTAATGCTTTTTCGCCGTGCCCGAGCAGCGCATATGCCACACCGGCCAGACGCACCGGGATCCAATCAAGAATGTGCAGCAAACTGTCCACGCCGGACTGCGCGCGTTTGAGCGGCGTCGTATGGCGCGCGAGCCAGGTCTGATAACCACGCAGCGCGGCGTAACCACCCAGCGCAACCGGGCCGTAAGGGCCAAGCACCACGAACCAGAAAAGAGGCCCGAGGTAATAACGGAAGTTAATCCACAACAGCGCATTTTGCAGCTCGCGCAGACGGGCTTCTTCGGTGCAATCTGTTGGCAAACCGTGGATCAGCGCCAGCTCTTCTGCCATCTCTTTCGTGGCATCGGAATCGCCCTGACGGGCTGATTTCAGATAGCCGCGATAATGCTTACGCTTAACACCTGCGCCAATGCAGAACAGACAGATAATCACCCACAAAATCAGCGAAGGTACGCCGAAAAACAAGCCCTGAACCGCGCGTAGGATCACCCAAATCACCGCCATCCAGACCACGGCGATCGCCAGCGTTTTCACCAGAGAAGTCTGTCGTCCGCGGCTGAAAATCACCTCGAACCGATGATCCAACTGCCAGTGTTCACCCAGTTTGAACAAGCGCTCCCAAGCCAACACCAGCAATAAAGTAAATAACGTCATCGATTGTCACTCTCTCTCAACACATCACACGCTAAAAACATAAACCTGAACCCGCGTTCATTCACGAGTCAGCAGAAGCATTGTGCCCTGCGGAAGGTGTTAGCAGCTTGCGATAAAATGCCCATTCAAACGCAGGGCCGGGATCCGTTTTGCGCCCCGGCGCGATGTCACTGTGTCCGGTAATGGCATCAAGACTAATCGGATAGTGCTTAATTAACAACTCAGTAACGGCCGCCAGGCTGCGATATTGCGCTTTTGTGAAAGGCTCAAAGTCAGTGCCTTCCATCTCAATACCGATGGAAAAATCATTACAGCGCTCACGCCCCTGCCAGCTGGAAACACCTGCATGCCAGGCGCGTTTATCGAAAGGCACGTATTGGACGATTTCACCGTCACGCCGGATCAGGCAGTGCGCGGCGACCCGCAGCTGATGAATTCCTTCAAAATAAGGATCGTCCTGCGGGTTCAACGTGCCGGTAAATAACTGATCAATATACGGGCCACCGAATTTTCCGGGCGGCAAACTGATGTTATGGATCACCAGCAGTGAGGGGATTTCGTCGTCAGGACGGAGATCGGAATGGGGAGAAACAACCTGCCGGGCCTCGGCAATCCAGCCATGTTCTAAGTGCATCAATGACCTCAATGATGTGCCTGAGTGGTACTTATCGCAGCAACAGGGTAGCATGTTTTTTTGTCCTTCTTATCCGCCATTTCGGAGTATTTGTATGTCTACCCGCAGCTACAGCCCTGAAAGTCGCCGCGCACAGTTGCTCGAACGTATCGAGAGCGATATTCCCTTACTTGTGACTCAGGCGCTGGGTGAAGACCTCGGCGGCGAAGCCAATGCCGACAATGACTTAACCGCCCAACTGTTGCCGCAGGACAAAGATGCCAGCGCAACTGTGATTACTCGTGAAGCCGGAATTTTCTGTGGTCAACGCTGGCTGGATGAAGTCTTCACCCAACTGGCGGGAGACAAAATCACCGTTAAATGGCATGTCAAAGATGGCGATTCAGTTTCTGAAAACCAGACATTATGTGAACTTTCAGGCTCTGCGCGCATGCTGCTGACCGGCGAACGCACGGCGCTGAATTTTGTCCAGACCTTATCTGGCGTGGCCACCGAAGTGAATCACTATGTGAAACGCCTCGCAGGCACCAAAACCCAGCTGCTGGATACCCGAAAAACCCTGCCCGGCCTGCGCACAGCATTAAAATATGCCGTATTGTGCGGTGGCGGCAGCAATCACCGTCTTGGCCTTGCTGATGCTTTCCTCATCAAAGAAAACCACATTATTGCCTGTGGCTCGATCAAAGCGGCAGTTGAACGTGCATTGTGGATCCACGCGGATGTCCCGGTTGAAGTCGAAGTTGAATCACTCGATGAACTTCAGCAGGCACTGGATGCAGGTGCGGACATCATCATGCTGGATAACTTCACTGTGCCGATGATGCGCCAAGGTGTAGCCCTTACAGCTGGCCGCGCATTGCTGGAAGTCTCTGGCAATGTCACTGAAAAAACACTGCGTGAATTCGCTGAAACCGGCGTGGATTATATTTCTGTCGGTGCGCTGACTAAGCATGTCCGTGCAATGGATCTCTCCATGCGTTTCAACTAATTAGCCGTTCCGCTATTGCCCTCTGAAATCCTTTCCGGGGGCAATACGACTTCCTCGGACGCTTTCGAACTTGCCGCATTACCCTCTCATTCTCATCAAACCTTGCCAACTCTCTTTTTGACCTCCTGAGCATAATTGCGAGACATCGCGCAAATTTTTTGCCTGCTGTGTTGGCTTGCATATTTATCCCGGAAGACGTCGTGGAGAATCCGACAATGGTGCTGGAATCCGATTTTTTCTCCGTTTAGTTTGCTGGCTGAGCAACATCCATGCAGTTACACGAAACGGAGAACGCCATGCAACGGCAACAAGGATTTACCCTCATAGAACTGATGGTGGTGATCGCGATTATTGCGATCCTCAGCGCCATCGGCATTCCTGCCTACCAAAGTTATATTCAGAAAGCGGCTCTGACCGACATGCTGCAAACCATGGTGCCCTACAAAACCGGCGTCGAGCTTTGCGTAATTGATGCCGGTGCCCTGACCGCCTGCAATGCCGGCAGTCAGGGGATCCCAGCATCCGCCACCAGTCGTTACGTCAGCAAGACTCAGGTCAACGCGGGGATCATCACGCTTACCGGTCAGCAGGCACTCTCTGGTCTGAGCGTTGTGATGACCCCTACCTTCGACAATCAGGCTGGTGGCATTCTCTGGAGCCGCACCTGCACCAATTCAGCTAACACTTCGATGGTTGAAGCTTGCGAAAGCGTCTTCCGTTTTGACACCTCAGGAGCGCCGAAATGAGTGACATGCCACTAAAACCGGTTTCACTGGTAGAGAACGAAAAGCAGCAAAGCGAAGCTTCACTGGAGGCACTTTGCCAGCGCTACAAAGCAGTGATTTTACATCGCGACGATCAGACGCTGCGCGTGGCCTGCCATGAGGCTGAACCCGATACCGATACGCTCAGTAACGTCCTACGCTTTGCCAGCGGGCTGAAAGTTCAGCTTGAACGCTGGCCACAAGCAAGACTCGAACAGGTAATGGAAAAAAGCAGCGCTGATCCTCAAGAAGAACCTGCAAAAAGTGAGTCACGTCCGGCTTCAGGCAGTTCTGAGGAAAATGAGCTTAACGACCAGAGTGATGCGCCGGTAATTAATGTTCTCAACCAGATCCTCAGACAGGCCATCACCCGTCGGGCTTCGGATGTTCACTTCGAGCCTTACGAGCACAGCTTCCGTGTCCGCGTTCGAATTGACGGCGTGTTACAGGAAATTCCCGGCCCTGAGTTTTCATTGGCTGCGGGTGTTTGTGCGCGGCTGAAAATCATGGGGCAGTTGAACGTTGCAGAACGCCGCTTACCACAGGACGGACAGCTGTCAGTGATGCTACAAAACCAGCGCTACTCAATGCGCGTCTCCTCCCTGCCAACATTGCATGGTGAAAAAATCGTGCTGCGGATCCTGCATATGACCCAGCAGGATCTGGCGATGTCGCAACTGGGGCTGACACTGCGCGATCTCGAGTATTTCAAAGCCGCACTGAAACACCCGCAGGGGCTGATTCTGGTCACCGGCCCGACCGGCAGCGGTAAAACCGTTACGCTTTACAGTGGATTACGGCATCTTAATGCCATCTCCCGCAATATTTGCAGCGTGGAGGATCCGATCGAAATTCCAGTCAGCGGTATCAATCAGACGCAGATCAACAGCAAAACTGATCTCAACTTTGCCAGTGTGCTGCGCGCATTGCTGCGCCAGGATCCGGATGTGATTATGGTCGGCGAGATACGTGATAAGGAAACGGCAGAAATCGCCGTCAAAGCCGCACAAACCGGGCATCTGGTGCTTTCAACGTTACACACCAATTCCACCTGTGAAACCCTGACCCGGCTGCGGCAGATGGGTATTGAAGGCTTTCATATTGCCGCCAGCCTGCGGCTGGTTATTGCTCAGCGACTGGTGCGAAAACTCTGTCCGCACTGCCGTAAGGCGCACATGGGGTTTGTCGGCAAAGGTGAAAACGGGCGTGGTGCCCAGACTGCACTTTGGCTGGCTGCCGGATGTCATCAGTGCTTTTCCGGCTATTACGGACGCACAGGCATTTATGAAACGCTAAGCATCACACCACGCTTGCAGCAGGCACTGGTTGCAGAAGCCACGGTGAATGAGCTGAGTAAAATTGCCCGCGAACAGGGGCAAATCACGCTGCAGGAAGCAGGAATGTTGCTGGTTGAGCAAGGGATCACTTCGCTTGAAGAACTCTATCGCGTCACCGGCGAGGAAACCGATGCATGAGTGAAATGCCTGCGCTTTCCCAAAGAGGGTGCCTGTATCACTGGCAGGCCATCGACATCCAGGGAAACATTCAGCAAGGCAACAGCATAGAGACCAGCAAAGATGGCCTTTATCAGCAGCTCTTTGCAGCCAGTTTACAACCGCTGAAGATTCAGATGAGGCAACGTCTGAACCGGGGCTACTGGAAAAATCCAGAACGCGTTGCGATGGTCAGGCAACTTGCCACGCTGCTACAGGCCGGACTGCCGCTGGTCAATAGCCTTATGTTGCTAGCAAATGAGCATCCGAAAATGGCGTGGCAATGCGTTTTGCAAAATATCGCTAAAGGAGTTCGTGAAGGGAAGCCTTTATCAGCAATGCTGAATGCGTATCCTGATGTGTTCCCGGATATCTACCGGCAAATTATTGCCATCGGTGAACTCACCGGTCAGATGGATCGCTGCTGTTTACAGCTGGCCGCACAGCAGGAACAGCAGGCACAACTAAGAGACAAAGTGAAAAAAGCCCTGCGCTATCCGCTGATTGTCAGTGTAATAGCCACGGTAGTGACCTTACTGATGCTGACCCTGGTTCTGCCGGAGTTTGCCAAAATCTATGCCTCCTTTGATGCCAAGCTGCCGTGGTTCACGCGCATGCTGGTCAGTACATCGGATGTCCTGATCAGTACCGGTCCGTGGTTGACGGGGGGTGTATCTCTTGGTTGCTTTGCCTATTTACGCAAACTACATCCACAAAAGCGCTGGAAGCAGCGGGAGCAAATGCTGCTGCTAAGGTTTCCGATAACCTCACGGCTGGTTACCGACAGTTGCCTCAGCCAGATATTTCAGACGCTGGCGATGACTCAACAGGCAGGAATGACGCTGATTTCCGGGCTGGAGGCCGCGGCGTCCTCCCTGTCAAATTTGCATTTTCAGAGCGCGCTTAGCCAGATCCGTGAGCAAATTATGCAAGGCACACCTTTGCATAAGGCCTTTGTGCAGTCGCCGCTGTTTCCTTCGCTGTGTCAGCAACTGATAAAAATCGGGGAGGAGTCAGGTTCACTGGATGAGTTGCTGCTGAAACTGGCTCATCTGCATAACGAAAAGGCAAATTCGCTGGCGGACACATTGTCACAAACGATTGAACCGATTCTGATGGCAGTAATGGGCGTAATTGTTGGTGGGTTAGTGATCGCCATGTATCTGCCTATCTTCCAGTTGGGTTCGGTGATGGGATGAAGCGTCCTGTAAACGGGACTTTCATTGGAAATGAAAACGGCGAAAACCTGTTTCGCCGTTACAGATGCCTTTATGGCGTGGGTGACATTCTTGTCTTTAAGGAGTTATTTACCGCCGAACAGACGGTTTTCCTGCTCTGCAACGCGGATAAAGGTGGTGCGTTTTGTCAGCTCTTTCAGACGATCGGCACCCACATAAGTGCAAGCAGAACGCAGACCGCCAAGGATATCGCGAACAGTGTTTTCAACCGGGCCTCGCAAAGGCAACTTCACGGTTTTACCTTCCGCTGCACGATATTCAGCCACACCACCGACATGACGTTTCATCGCAGATTCGGAACTCATGCCGTAAAAAAGCATGAATTTTTCACCATTCTCTTCGACGATCGTACCTTCACACTCTTCATGCGCTGCCAGCATTCCGCCGAGCATCACGAAGTCTGCGCCGCCGCCGAAAGCTTTAGCAACATCGCCCGGCACTGCACAACCGCCGTCGCTGACAATCTGTCCGCCCAAACCATGTGCGGCATCAGCGCATTCGATCACAGCAGAAAGCTGCGGATAACCGACACCGGTTTTAACGCGGGTAGTACAGACCGAACCTGGTCCAATGCCGACTTTGACAATGTCTGCACCGGAGAGGATCAGCTCCTCGACCATTTCACCGGTGACTACATTACCAGCACAGATGACTTTGTCAGGGCAGGCTTCGCGTACGCGTTGCAGGAAATCGACAAAGTGTTCCGAATAGCCGTTAGCAACATCAAGACACACAAATTTCAGCAATGGTGACATGGCGAGAATTTGCAGCGTTTTGACAAAATCTGCTTCAGATGTCCCGGTGGAAACCATCACATTGCGCAGTACAGATTCATCCGCAGAAGCGATGAAAGCCTGCCATTGTTCAACGGTATAATGTTTATGCACTGCCGTCAGCATGCCGAAAGATGCCAGCACCGTCGCCATGCGGAATGTCCCCACGGTATCCATATTGGCGGCAATAATAGGTGTGCCTGACCAGCTGATTGCGGAGTGTTTGAATGTGAAGGTGCGCTCCAGTTCTACTTCGGAACGGCTTTTGAGGGTGGAACGTTTAGGGCGGATAAGTACGTCTTTAAAACCTAATTTCAAATCTTCTTCAATGCGCATGACGGGTTTGTCCTGGTTTGGCGACGGATCGCTAGGGCGTACAGCGAAAATTAGACACCCTTTCCAGTGGTTTTATCATACACAGGAAAATGACAACGGCAAGATGGCTTTTACTACGAGCGTCACAGACTTTAGATTGTGCCGCTGAATAATTTTTTGAGCCCGAAACCAACACGAGAGCGGCTTGCACTTACTCATAATCTCTTTATCATTTACCAAACTAATTTTATCAGAGCATCCGTATGACCTATATCGTTGCATTGACCGGAGGCATAGGTAGCGGGAAAAGCACCGTTGCTGAGAGCTTTGCACGCCACGGCGTAAGCATTGTCGATGCTGATATTATTGCCCGTCAGGTCGTTGCCCCTGGCGAACCCGCGCTGGATGCGCTGAGCAGCCATTTTGGTCACAATATTCTTCTCGCTGACGGCTCGCTTAACCGCGCCGTTTTGAGAGAATGTATATTCAGCAACCCCGTTGAAAAAGAATGGGTTAACAAATTGCTGCATCCGCTTATCCATGCCCAAACGCAGCGCCTTATCGCGCAGGCGCATACGCCGTACGCGCTCTGGGTCGTACCGTTATTAATTGAAAATGGATTGCAGGCGCAGGCCAATCGCATACTGGTGGTCGA
The DNA here is from genome assembly GCF_057290995.1 of Rahnella sp. 1L-D-7-B-C2. Lineage (NCBI taxonomy): Bacteria > Pseudomonadati > Pseudomonadota > Gammaproteobacteria > Enterobacterales > Yersiniaceae > Rahnella > Rahnella sp. 1L-D-7-B-C2. Next base: position 206,753 of record NZ_JBXAVQ010000008.1, read on the forward strand.
CGTTGATCCACTCACTCAGCTTTCGCGCACGATGCAGCGCGACGGCGTCAGCCGCGAGCAGGCTGAAAATATTATTGCCTCGCAGGTAAGCCGTAAAAAACGGCTGGCCTGCGCGGATGACATCATTGATAACAGCGGCGGTCCTGAAACGATTGAACCGCGTGTTGCCCAATTACATAGCCGCTATTTAAAATTGGCGGCATCAGTATCTCCATGAATAATTCGTCGAATTATCAAGGGGAAAACAGACAGGATATTGCCCAGCATGAGTGAAGCAGCAGCCACGGTTCTTTTTGAACATCCGTTAAATGAAAAAATGCGTACCTGGTTGCGCATTGAATTTCTGTTACAGCAGCTGCATGCCAATGCACAGGTCACTGCTATTTCTTCCGCCCTGCTGTTCTTTCGCACGGCATCCGACTTACTGGATGTGTTAGAACGCGGTGAAGTCCGCACCGATTTGCTGAAAGAGCTTGAGCGTCAGCAACAAAAATTATCCCAGTGGCAGGATGTCCCCGGCGTCGATTTGGCCCGCATTGAAGGGTTACGCACTGAGCTGAAGCAGTGTGCAGGCGTGCTGATGAAAGCCCCGCGTATTGGTCAGGCGCTGAAAGAAGATCGCATGATCGCGCTGGTACGTCAGCGTCTCAGCATTCCGGGCGGCTGTTGCAGCTTTGACCTACCGACGCTGCATATCTGGCTGCATCTGGCACAATCTCAGAGGGATAGCGAAGTACAAAACTGGCTGGAAACGTTGGCTCCGCTGAACAATTCGCTCACGATGGTATTAGATTTGATCCGCCAGTCAGGCGTTTTCCGCAATCAAATCAGCCTTAACGGTTTTTTCCAGGACAATGCTGAAGGCGCGGATCTGTTACGATTACGCCTGTCGATGGAAAATTTGCTTTACCCGCAAGTGTCCGGGCACAAAACCCGTTATGCCATTCGCTTTTTACCCCTCGACAGCGAACATGGCGTGGTTCCCGCGCGACTGAATTTTGATCTTGCCTGCTGCTAGGAGTTGCAAATGGATCCCGAAATTATTGAAGTAAATTGCCCGACCTGTGGCAAAACGGTGGTGTGGGGCGAGCAAAGTCCTTACCGTCCTTTCTGCTGTAAACGCTGTCAGCTGATCGACCTCGGCGAATGGGCCGATGAAGAGAAACGTATTCCCAGCAAAGGGGATATTAACGATCTGGATGACTGGAGCGAAGAAGAGATTTAACACGCGAAGCATGCACGAGAAGAGATAACAGAAAGGGGCTTCGGCTAATGCCGGTCACTTAAGGTGACCGGCATTGTTTTTTAAGGGATATTTCGACCTTTTTTCTCTCACTTCCCTTGTATATTCCCGCTCGCGCCTCGAGGGCAGTTTTAGCATCGCTGCGTTGCTGTAAAAATGCTTCAGATGACCAGGGATCGCTCCCGCTGATGCCCACGGCAGCCCGATTAACAACCGTAATATCTCTGACACTGCACCGCTAAAACTCAGCTGATAAGGCAGATAATCTCCCTTCAGGCTGAACGCCATCTTGATCATCTGGTA
>NZ_JBXAVQ010000009.1:0-192387 GCF_057290995.1 Rahnella sp. 1L-D-7-B-C2
GTGAAAGTTCCATTTAAAAAGGGTCCATGTTGAGCATGAACCCTTTTTACACGAGCCACTGGATCGGTCAACTGATCCTTAAACGATCGGCATTAGGGGCTTCGGCCCCTTTTTCGTACGCGGAATTTAACGTCTATCAGAACTGATTATTTTTCAGCGCCCGGACGATCGCTTCATTGGCCAGCGGAAACTCTGCTTCATTTAGCTGCGACTGTGCAATCCAGCGTTTCGGCTGGCCTTCTTTACCATACGGCTCGCCCTTCCAGCCTTCCACCATAAAGAAGTGCAGCCTAATGATACGGTCAGGAAAGCGGTGCTCAAGAGTATCGAGCAATACCAGAGATGTAGCCTCGATCCCGACTTCTTCTTGTAATTCGCGGATCACTGCCTGTTCAGGCGTCTCCCCCGATTCGATCTTGCCGCCGGGAAACTCCCAAAAACCTGCCATGTGTGATGAAGCATCACGCTGAGTAATAAAAATTTCTTTCTGCGCATTACGGATGATGCCGACTGAGATATTCAGTTGCTTAAGCGTCACAGTATTCACCTTTCCCCTGACTGAAATTCCTGTACTGAACCGTACTTTTAAGACAAAAAATAAAGGCGGTGATTAGCCGCCTTTAAGATTAACACGATGACTTAGCCTGATATCTTACTTTTGCAGGCGGCCATGGCATTGTTTGTATTTTTTACCGGAACCGCACGGGCAAAGATCGTTGCGCCCGACTTTACGCTCGCCCGAAGAAGCAAGACGTGCTGCCTCTTCCACTTCAACTTCCAGCTGATCCTGATGGCTCAGTTGTTGCTGACGCGCCAGACGCTCGGCCTCTTCACGACGCTGAAGCTCCATCGCTTCCACTTCTTCAGGCATACGAACCTGCACTTTGCTCAGCACGCTGACGACTTCGTATTTCAGTGATTCAAGCATTGCAGCAAACATGGCGAAGGACTCGCGTTTGTATTCCTGCTTTGGATCTTTCTGCGCGTAACCGCGTAAATGGATACCCTGGCGCAGATAATCCATCGCCGCCAGATGCTCTTTCCACAAGGAATCGAGGGTTTGCAGCATCACGCCTTTCTCGAAGTTACGCATCATTTCAGCGCCAACCACTTCTTCTTTACGGGCGTAAGATTCTTTCGCAAGTTCCATAATCCGTTCGCGCAGAGTTTCTTCATGCAGCTCTGGCTCTTTATCAAGCCACTCTGCAATCGGCATTTCAAGCTCAAAATCGGCCTTCAGACGCTGTTCCAGACCTTCAACATCCCACATTTCTTCCAATGACTGAGGCGGAATGTAGCTGTCGATGGTAGTTTTGAACACGTCTTCACGAATGCTGGCGATGGTTTCGCTCACGTCAGAGACATCCAGCAGTTCATTACGCTGGCTGTAGATCGCACGACGCTGATCGCTTGCCACATCATCGTATTCCAGCAACTGCTTACGGATATCGAAGTTACGGCTTTCAACTTTACGCTGTGCATTGGCAATTGCCTTGGTCACCCAAGGGTGCTCAATCGCTTCGCCCGGTTTCATACCCAGTTTACGCATCATGCCGGAAACGCGATCGGACGCGAAGATACGCATCAGGGCATCTTCCATTGACAGGTAGAAGCGTGAAGAACCGGCGTCACCCTGACGACCCGCACGGCCGCGCAGCTGGTTATCGATACGACGTGATTCATGACGCTCGGTACCAATGATGTGCAAACCACCTGAGGCCAGCACCGCATCATGACGAATCTGCCACGCTGCTTTGATTTCTGCGATTTTCTCGTCGGTGGCTTCTTCGCCCAGATTCTCAACTTCAACCTGCCAGCTGCCGCCCAACACGATATCGGTACCACGACCTGCCATGTTGGTTGCGATAGTTACCGCACTTGGCTGACCTGCCTGAGAAACGATTTCCGCTTCTTTGGCGTGGAATTTGGCGTTCAGTACGCTGTGCGCGATACCCGCTTTGGTCAGTTCGTTGGAGACGACTTCTGATTTCTCAATCGAGATCGTACCCACCAGAACCGGCTGGCCGTTGGCAGTACAATTACGAATGTCTTCAATGATTGCGCCAATCTTTTCCATTTCAGTCATATAAACCAGGTCTGCCATATCTTTACGCACCATAGGGCGGTTCGTTGGCACAACAATGGTATCAAGCTTATAAATGGAGCTGAATTCGAATGCTTCGGTATCTGCGGTACCGGTCATACCGGCCAGTTTTTCGTACAGACGGAAGTAGTTCTGGAAAGTGATGGAAGCCAGCGTCTGGTTTTCGTTTTGAATATCCACACCTTCTTTCGCTTCCACTGCCTGATGCAAACCATCAGACCAGCGGCGGCCCTGCATCGTACGGCCAGTGTGCTCATCGACGATAATAACTTCACCGTCTTTCACGATGTAATCGACATCGCGGGTGAACAGCACGTGCGCACGCAGCGCAGCAGTTACGTGGTGCATCAGCATGATGTTAGTCGGGGAATACAGGGATTCGCCCTCTTCCATGATGCCCGCTTCTACCAGCATTTCTTCAATCAGCACCAGACCGCGTTCCGTCAGGTGAACCTGACGTGCTTTCTCATCCACGGAGAAGTGGCCTTCGCCCTGGAAGGAATCTGAATCCTCTTTTTCCTGACGAATCAGTTTAGGGATCAGTTTGTCTACGCGGGTGTACATTTCTGAGCTGTCTTCGGCCGGACCGGAGATGATCAGCGGAGTACGAGCTTCATCGATAAGGATGGAGTCGACCTCATCCACCAGCGCGTAGTGAAGTTTACGCTGTACACGTTCTTCAGGGCTAAACGCCATGTTGTCACGCAGGTAGTCAAAACCGTATTCGTTGTTCGTACCATAAGTGATGTCCGCTGCGTAAGCTGCGCGCTTGGCAGGGGAAGGCATGCCCGGTAAGTTAATCCCGATGCTCAGGCCCAGGAATTCAAACAATGGACGGTTATTTTCGGCGTCACGCTGGGCTAAGTAGTCATTGACGGTCACGACGTGAACGCCTTTGCCGCTCAGCGCGTTCAAATAAGCCGGCAGCGTTGCCGTCAGGGTTTTACCTTCACCAGTACGCATTTCTGCGATACAACGCTCATTGAGCACCATACCACCGAGCAGTTGCACGTCGAAGTGACGCATACCGAATACACGTTTGCTGGATTCACGTACCACAGCAAAGGCTTCAGGGATCAACATTTCCAGCACTTCGCCTTTCGCCAGGCGTGCACGGAATTCATCAGTTTTGGCTCTCAGCTGATCGTCTGTCAGCTTCTGAACTTCAGGTTCCATACGGTTGATGAGCTCAACCACTTTGCGCATACGGCGCAATGTACGATCGTTACGGCTACCAAAAACTTTGGTCAATAATTTGATTAACATGATGCTTAATATCTCTTTGAGGTCGTCAAACACGACCCTAATTTATTGATTTATAGATAAATTACTTAAATACGAGTGTTAAATCAGGGTGACCGGGCCGGCACGAATGCCTTGCACCTGTGCCAGCCACAGGCCGGTTTGATGCGAAGAGGAGGTGGTCAGCAACGGCTGCTGCGTCCGACGAATGATCACCGGAGGTTTGGATTCATGGGTCAGTAAGGCATTCAGGGTCACCAGCAAAGCCATCTGCTGAACGTGCAGCGGCTCGGCTTCTTCAGCGACCACTTCCGGCGCGGCGGTATAAACGACCTGCGGTGCCAGAGCAAAAGAAAGGTGACGGATTACCGTGCGTAGCGCATGCTGCTGCCAGTAATCCACACCGAAAGACGGGCGACGATGCGCCTGAAGTAAGGCGAGATTACTTAGCCCGGTATTGCCAATGTTTAGACGGTTTAGACTTGAAGACGTATTAGGAACTGCGGCCAGTTCCGTTTGTGAGAGATTCGTCGACACGCCAAGGCTCGCCGCGACCATCCCCAACAGGAGATGCGGCCAAAAATACTTTCTGCCAAATTGTCGCCAACGATTTAGAATACCAATCACACGTTTACAATCCGCCGGAGCCCATCATGCGCGATAGTCGCCCACAATTATTAGATATCCTGTTCGATGACGCCTCTTCAACGGAACAAAGCCCGCTGCGGAATGTACAACAGCGCGCTGCGGCGTTATTAAAACTCAACCGCGCAGTGAAGGGTCTGTTACCGTCGCCCATGCAACCATGGTGTCGCGTCGGTAATTATCGACAGGGAGTTTTAGTGCTGGAAATCGCTAATGCCAGCTGGATGATGCGATTACGCTATGAACAACCGGCATTACTCTCCGCACTTCGAGCGCAAATTCTACCATCATTGTCATCAATCGACATCAGGATTAATCCTTCGTTGATGGCTAAAATGGAAAATGCTTCGCAGATTGCTGAGAAAAATAAAGCGATCGCAGCAGAGTCGATGCCAGTCAGGCATTTGAGTTCACAGAGTGCGGATGAATTGAGAGGACTGGCGAGCCGTAGCCCGGAAAAATTAAGGAAGGCATTAGAACGACTGGCTGACCTGGCCGGAGAGAGTGCCAGAACAACCAGTCGTAATAAGTAAAACCGTAATATCTGTACTGATTATGCCAATACTGTAGAAGGGGCTTTAAAAGCCAATGGCACTTCAGCTTCATCCTGGAAGGTAACAAGTTCCCAGGCTTCCTGCTGCGCCAATACCGCTTGCAGTAACTTGTTGTTCAATGCATGGCCAGACTTGTATGCGGTAAACGCACCAATGATGTTATGTCCACACATGAACAGATCGCCGATAGCATCTAACATTTTGTGACGAACGAACTCATCTTCAAAACGCAGGCCATCTTCGTTAAGTACGCGGTAATCATCCACAACAATCGCACAATCAAAGCTGCCACCCAGGCACAAACCACGTGACTGCAGGTACTCGATATCACGCATAAAACCAAATGTGCGTGCGCGGCTGATTTGGCGAACAAATGCTTCTGCAGAGAAATTCATTTTGTAGCGCTGTGAGCTGGAATCAATCGCCGGGTGCTTAAAGTCGATAGTGAAGTCCAGAGAGAAACCATTGAAAGGTTTAAACTCGGCCCACTTGTCACCGTCTTCAACACGCACAGTCTGTTTGATGCGCAGGAATTTCTTCGCGCAGTTCAGCTCTTCAATCCCTGCATCCATCAACAGATAGACGAAAGGTGCAGCACTACCATCCATAATTGGCACTTCAGGCGCATCGACTTCGATAACAATGTTATCGATGCCTAAGCCTGCGAGGGCCGCATTAAGGTGCTCTACCGTAGAAATACGTACGTCATGCTCATTAACCAGGCAAGTACAGAGCATGGTATCACGCACGGATTTGGCATCTGCCGGGAAATCGACCGGTGGATTCAAGTCAGTGCGACGATAGATGACCCCGGTATTGGCCGGTGCAGGACGCAGAGTCAGGGTGACTTTCTTGCCGGTATGTAAACCGACGCCCGTCGCCTGAACGATACGTTTTAATGTACGTTGTTTGATCATCGTTTTTATCTCGCAATGTTATCCATCTATCCTACCAACCTTTTCATAGTACATTAAGGTTGGCGGGACAGTTTAGCACAAAGAGCGGAGATCCTACAATTCGGACTAGTCTGCCTGCTTACGCAGGAAGGCTGGGATGTCCAGATAGTCGGGCTCTTTATTGGATTGCGCGCTTTGATCGTTAACCACTTTGGCAGCTGGCTTCGTTTCCTGCGGCAACGGAGACATCCCGTGCTGCTGGTAACGATGATCCATAACAGGCTGGCTGGCTGGCTTATTGGTCACCAAAGTGATCTCAGGACGTTTGTCCATGCCAATGCCGGTTGCCACGACTGTTACGCGCAGTTCGTCATTCATTTCCGGGTCAAGAGAAGTACCGATAACCACGGTTGCGTTGTCAGAAGCGAAAGCACGGATGGTGTTACCCACGGTTTCGAATTCATCCAGACGCAAGTCAAAGCCGGCAGTAATGTTGACCAGAACGCCGCGAGCACCTGACAGGTCGATATCTTCCAGCAGCGGGCTGGAGATCGCCATTTCAGCCGCTTCTTCTGCACGGTCTTCACCACAAGCCACGCCGGAGCCCATCATGGCATAACCCATTTCGGACATCACGGTGCGCACGTCGGCGAAGTCAACGTTCATCAGACCCGGACGGGTGATCAGCTCTGCAATACCCTGTACCGCGCCTTTCAGCACGTCGTTGGCCGCACCGAAGGCGTCCAGCAGGGAAATACCGCGACCCAGAACTTTCAACAGTTTGTCGTTCGGGATAGTGATCAGGGAGTCCACGTGTTTGGACAGCTCAGCGATACCCTGCTCCGCGAATGCCATGCGTTTTTTGCCTTCAAAATTGAATGGCTTAGTCACGACAGCGACGGTCAGAATACCTAAATCTTTAGCGACTTCAGCAACCACTGGCGCTGCACCGGTACCGGTACCGCCGCCCATGCCCGCTGCGATAAAGACCATATCAGCACCTTCGAGCGCAGCACGCAGGGCTTCACGATCTTCTTCTGCAGAATTGCGACCCACTTCCGGGTTCGCACCAGCACCCAGACCTTTGGTAATACCGCTACCGATCTGAATAGTCTGGCCTACTGCCGTTTTACGCAACGCCTGAGCGTCGGTGTTAACGGCAAAGAATTCAACACCTTCGATGCGCTCACGCACCATGTGTTCGACAGCGTTACCGCCGCCACCGCCGACGCCGATGACTTTAATCACCGCATCGTTGGTCAGTTCCATAGGTTCAAACATAGTTTCTCTCCGTTTTGTGCCTGTCGCGTCGGGATCGAAATACTTGAAAGCATGATCCCGTTGTTAAAACATTAAAACTCTTTTCTCAGCCAGCTATTGATTCGTTTGAACCAGTTGCCCACTGAGGCGCGTTTTTCCACTTCGGCCTCACCGCTCAGGTGAGACTCTTTACCATAGTGCAGCAGCCCTACAGCAGTTGAGTAGTAAGGTTCCTGCGCATAATCTGTCAGCCCGGTGATGTTCAGAGGTTGCCCGATACGCACCTGAGTATGGAATACCCGTTGCGCACAAGCTGCCAGACCATCAATTTGTGCTGCGCCGCCTGTCAATACGATACCTGCGGCCAGATGATGTTTTACGCCCTGCTGACGTAACTGCTCCTGCAATTGCAAAATTTCGTCATTCACAAGATTTAGCAATTCTGTATAACGAGGCTCGATGACTTCAGCCAGTGTCTGCCGTTGCAGACTGCGCGGCGGACGTCCGCCCACGCTCGGCACTTCGACATTTTCGTCTTTGCCGACAATCGACCCTAATGCGCAACCATGGCGAACCTTAATGGCTTCGGCATCAGTCGGTGGTGTACCAAACGCATAAGCGATATCGCTGGTGACCACATTCCCTGCATAAGGGATAACCTTAGTATGACGCAGTGCGCCACCGGTATAAACAGCGATATCCATGGTTCCGCCACCAATATCGACGACACAGACACCTAATTCACGTTCATCTTCGGTCAGAACGGCATAACTGGCGGCCAGACCGGCGAAAATCAGTTGGTCAACTTTCAGACCGCATCGTTCAACCGCTTTGACAATGTTCTTCGCCATATCGTTATGGCAGGTGATCAGGTGAACTTTAGCCTGCATACGCACGCCGGATAACCCCACCGGATTTTTAATGCCTTCCTGATAATCGATGGCATATTCCTGAGGAATAACGTGAAGCACCCGATGCTCATCACGCACGCGCACCGACTTAGCGGTATGCACAACGTTCTCTACATCTTCCTGCGTCACTTCCTCTTCTGAAATAGGAACCATCCCTATTTCATTCTGACAACTGATATGTTTACCAGATAAAGCGAGGTAAACAGAGGAAATCTGACAATCAGCCATCAGTTCGGCCTGATCGATGGCGCGCTGAACGCATTTCACCACCGATTCCAGATCGTTAACGCCACCCTTGTCCATGCCACGGGATGGGCAACTGCCCACGCCGATAATATTGACCATGCCATCGGGCAGGACTTCACCCACCAATGCGGCGACTTTTGCAGTACCGATTTCCAGCCCAACTACCAGTTTTCTGTCCGTCGACTTGATCATTGTTGTTTAGCCTGTGCCTGATTCTGTTGCTGATTACTGTTTTGCTGGTCAATAAACTCCGGCGCCCAACCGACTGACGCACCGCTGTCATAACGTAAATCGACATAAGTGATGCGTTTTTTATCGGCGTCGGCCTGTTGCTGGAATCTCGGATAAAGTTCAATAAAACGTTGTAAGCGCCCCATCCGGTCATCTCTCCCCAATTCCAGCCGAACATCATTATCCAGAGTTAACTGCCACGAGTGACGAGCACTCATTGCCACGGCTTTCAACGTGAACTTGCCGGCGGCCAGCGCCTGACTCATCGTTTGATAGCCTTGCAAAACATCCTGTTCGCTGCCTTCCGGACCATAGAGCAACGGCATTTTCTGATTCACTACTCGCTCGGCGGGTATGCTGAATGACTTGCCGTCGGCATCGACCATATGCAAATCATTCCAGTGTGCAACCGGCACATACTCCACCAGATGTATCTTCAGTTCGTTCGGCCATTGCTTGCGTACGCTGGCCTGTTTAATCCACGGCAAACGCTCAATCTGTTGCTGGATGATATTCACATCCTGCGTCATGAACGTGCCCGGCGCCCCTAAGGACAGGATCGCCTGACGAATATCGTCGTTAGTGGTGTAATGGCGCTCGCCGGTCACCACCAGCTGCGATAACGGCAGCCGGTTTGCATCCTGCATCCAGACAACAACGGCCCATGCACTCCATAAGATGGTGCCTGCGACCAACAGCAGAAACACGATCCCTGCCAGCTGGCCGCCATTACTGCGACGGCCGCCGTTATTGCTCTCGGCCGTCTCTCGCTCTCGGGTATTCAGGGCGGCTTGAGACATATCAGTCAGCCAGTTCCAGAATACGGAAAACCAATTGCGGGAAACTCAGCCCGGCATTTTTCGCCGCCATCGGCACCAGACTGTGGCTGGTCATGCCCGGCGACGTATTGGCTTCCAGCAGATTAAAGCTACCGTCGCCATCCTGCATGACATCAACGCGTCCCCAGCCGCTGCAATCGAGCGCCTGATAAGCCTGTAATGCCAGAGCGGACAACGCGTCTTCCTGCGCCTGACTTAAACCACTTGGGCAGAAATACTGTGTTTCATCAGACAGATATTTTGCCTGATAGTCATAAAACGTCCCGGCAGGCTGGATGCGAATTGAAGGCATCACCTGTTCACCCACGATAGCGACGGTGTATTCCGGGCCGCTCAGCCATTTTTCCACCAGGACGTTATCGTCATGGCGGAAACCTTCCTGCAGGGCTGGTAACAACTCTTGTTCGGTTGTCACTTTGCTCATGCCAACGCTGGAGCCTTCGCGACTTGGCTTGACGATCACCGGTAAACCCAACTCCGCGATTTTTGCTGCCAGAGCACCCTGCCCTGCTTCTTCAATTTGTGAACGATGCAACGCCACGAATGGGGCAACCGGCAAACCCAGCGCCTGCCACACCAGTTTGGTGCGAAATTTGTCCATGGTCAGGGCGGAAGCCATCACGCCGCTGCCGGTATACGGCAGGCCGATTTGCTCGAGCATGCCCTGCATCGTGCCGTCTTCACCACCGCGACCGTGCAACGCAATAAAGACTTTACTAAAGCCCTGCTCTTTAAGCAGCGCAACGTTAGCTGTTTTAGTATCAATGCCGTGAGCATCCACGCCAGACTCACGTAAGCCTGCCAGCACGGCAGCACCGGACTGTAATGACACATCGCGCTCTGCGGAAGTACCACCAAATAAAACTGCTACTTTCTCAGACATGATGTTCTTCACCTTTCTTTACTGGCTGCAACTTTTGATCAGCCAATTTGCGGGCCACTTTGCCGATGGTACCAGCGCCCTGAACCAGGACTAAATCATCCCCTTCGAGGATCTGCGCCAGACTTTCAGGCACAGCGTCAATATCAGAAACCAGAATCGGATCCAGCTTGCCACGTGCACGAATGGTGCGGCACAACGAGCGACTGTCTGCGCCCGGAATCGGCGCTTCGCCAGCCGGGTAAACATCAAGCATGATCAGTACATCGACCTGTGACAACACGTTGGCGAAATCATCGTACAAATCGCGGGTGCGCGTGTAGCGGTGCGGCTGGAAAATCATCACCAGACGTTTATTCGCCCAGCCCGCGCGTGCCGCTTTTACAGTGGCGTCCACTTCTGTCGGATGGTGACCGTAGTCATCAACCAGCATGGCGCTGCCGGATTTGCCGTTCACATTCTCCAGTGCGAATTCACCGAGGAAATCGAAACGACGCCCGGTGCCCTGGAAGCCTTCCAGCGCCCGCAAAATCGCGTCGTCGCAGATCCCTTCATCGGTCGCGACCGCAACCGCAGCGGCTGCATTCAGGGCGTTATGACGGCCCGGTGCGTTCAGCGTCACTGTGATCTGCGGCAGGTCGTGACGACGCAGAGTGAAGTGCCCTTGCGCGCCCTCCTGCCGGTAGCTCTCGATCATCACGTCTGCGTCTTCGCTAAAGCCGTAGGTAGTGATATGACGACCAACGCGTGGGAGCAGTTCCCTGATCACCGGATCATCGATGCACATCACTGCGCGTCCGTAGAACGGCAGGTTATGCAGGAAATTCACAAACGTTTGTTTCAGGTTTTCAAAATCGCCCTGATACGTGTCCATGTGGTCGGCTTCGATATTAGTGACAATAGCCACCATTGGTTGCAGATGCAGGAAGGACGCGTCACTTTCGTCTGCTTCAGCAATCAGGAAGCGGCTTGAGCCCAGACGTGCGTGCGTGCCTGCAGCTTTCACCAATCCACCGTTCACAAAGGTCGGATCCAGTCCGGCCTCAGCATAAATACTGGTGACCATAGCTGTGGTCGTAGTTTTACCGTGCGTACCTGCCACGGCGATTCCGTGACGAAAACGCATCAGTTCGGCGAGCATTTCCGCGCGGCGTATCACAGGTATCCGCGCTTCGCGTGCGGCAACGATTTCCGGGTTATCGGAAGAGATCGCCGTTGAAACAACCACTACGCTGGCATCCAGCACGTTCTCAGGGCGGTGATTGAAATAAATCTTCGCGCCCAGCGCCGTCAGTTGCTGCGTCACAGCATTAGGTGCCAGGTCAGAACCACTGATCTGATAGCCTTCATTTGCCAACACTTCGGCGATACCACCCATGCCGGCACCACCGATGCCAACAAAGTGAATGTGCCGGACACGATGCATCTCGGGCACGAAGGTACGCAGTTTCGCCAATTGTTGTGTATTCACGTTTTTATTCACTATTTCAGGTTACTGATTAATCCGTTTCTTACGGCTGGGACCCTGCATTGCACGGCCCGTTCAATTTCATTTTTTACTGGCGGCAACCACTTCGGCGGCCACACGCTCTGTCGCATCAGGAATGGCAGCTGCGCGTGCAGCACGTGCCATTTCCATAAGATGGGTTCTGTCCCATCCGGCCATCAAATCGGCCACTGCAGCAGCGCTAAAATCTTTCTGCTCAATAATCTTCGCGGCACCGGCTTTTTCCAGCGGCAACGCATTCCAGTACTGTTGGCGATCTTTATGCTGGAAAGGTACGAATATCGCCGGTAAACCGGCGGCAGCAATTTCACTGACCGTTAACGCACCGGAACGACACACCACCACATCCGCCCAGGCATATGCCTGCGCCATGTCATCAATAAATTCGGTCACTTTATGCTGCGTCTGACCGACTTTTTCATAAGCCTGATTGACAGACTCCAGCGCACCTTTGCCCACCTGATGCCACAGCGTGATTTTATCGCCCATCAGCGCCGCCACGTCCGGCATGCTTTGGTTCAGTACCCGCGCGCCCTGACTTCCGCCAATGACCAGAACGCGGATGGGGCCTTCACGCCCGGCCAGACGAGTTTCCGGCAATTCGAGCGCCAGCACATCGGTACGCACCGGGTTACCCACCACGTCGGCATTCGGGAATGCGCCGGGAAACGCTTGCAATACTTTTTTGGCAATGTGCGACAAACCCCGGTTAGTCATCCCGGCAATGCCATTTTGCTCATGCAACACCACCGGAATGCCCAGTGACCATGCTGCTAAGCCGCCGGGGCCAGAAACGTACCCACCCATGCCTAACACCACATCAGGCTGGAAACGCTTCATGATGGCTTTTGCCTGGCGCCACGCATGATATATGTGAATCGGGGCAGTGAGTTGCGCTTTCAGACCTTTCCCACGTAATCCTGAGATTTTAATGAAATCAATCTCAATGCCGTTTTTAGGAACCAGGTCGGCTTCCATACGATCTGCGGTACCCAGCCAGCGAACTTCCCAGCCTTGATCCATCAGATGATGTGCCACGGCCAGCCCGGGGAAAACGTGCCCACCGGTACCGCCTGCCATCACCATTAAACGCCGGGTATTGCCACTCATCGGGCACTCCTTACAAACGCCTGGGCTTTTGCCAGCCGCGTTTCAAAATCCACTCGCAGCAATAACACGATTGCCGTCGACATAATGATCAGGCTCGAACCACCGTAACTGATGAGCGGCAAGGTCAAACCTTTGGTCGGCAACATCCCCGCTGCGGCCCCAACGTTAACCAACGCCTGGAAGCTAAACCACACGCCAATTGAGCAGGCCAAAAAGCCGGAAAATCGCTGATCGAGCTCTAATGCACGACGTCCAATGGACATCGCGCGAAAAGCGACGAAGAATACCATCAACAGGGCTAAAACCACACCGAAATACCCCAGTTCCTCGCCTAAAATGGAGAAGATAAAATCGGTATGCGCTTCCGGTAAATACTCCAGCTTTTGCACAGAGTTACCTAACCCCTGTCCCCAGAATTCACCGCGACCAAAAGCCATCAGCGACTGGGTTAACTGGTAACCGCTGCCGAACGGATCTGCCCACGGATTCCAGAAGGAAGTTACGCGGCGCATACGGTAGGGTTCGGCGATAATCAGCAGTACAACCGCAAAGGCACCGGAGCCGATAATAGCCAGGAACTGCCACATTTTTGCCCCCGCCAGAAACAGCATCGCCAGCGTGGTGATAAACAGTACAACCACCGTACCGAGGTCTGGCTGCGCCAGCAGTAACACTGCAAGCACGACCATCACGCCCATCGGCTTACAGAAGCCCCAGAAATTACTGCGGACTTCATCCACTTTGCGCACCAGATAGCTGGCGAGGTAGCAAAACAGCGACAATTTGGAAAACTCGGCGGGCTGAATACGCAGCGGGCCGAAGGAAATCCAGCGCGATGCCCCGTTGACCGAGCTGCCGACCACCAACACCACCAACAGCATCACCACTGAGAGCAAAAGCAATACGTTGCTGTATTTCTGCCACACCGCCATCGGCACACGCAGTGTCACCAGCGACATTCCGAAGGCCAGCGCGAGATAAATCGCATCACGCTTGGCGAACAGGAAGGGGTCATCCGCCAGACGCTGACCAATCGGCATCGAGGCCGATGTCACCATCACAAAACCAACAATCGCCAGACCAAAGGTCAACCACAGCAGCGTACGGTCATACAACACCAGCGTGACGGTGTCGTTTTCCCTGGCACCCATCACCCAGTCGTTAAATTTTCTGACGAGCCCCAGCCCCGGCATACGGATCCGCATCAGCCAAGCTCCTTCGCCAGCGCAGTGAAGACATCACCACGGTGTTCAAAACTGCGGAACTGATCGAGACTCGCACACGCAGGAGACAGCAGCACCATGTCGCCGGAAGCCAGATGCGAACTGATTTCACGCATCGCCTGCTCCATTGTTTCAAACAGAGAAGAAACTTCCGGGCGTAGCTCTGCCAGTTCAGCCCCGTCACGGCCAAAACAGTAAACGCGGAGTTTCTCGCCCTGCAAATAACGCGTCAGCGGCGAGAAATCGGCCGATTTGCCGTCGCCGCCCAGTAACAGATGCACCGTGCCCTCAACGTGCAGACCGTTCAGTGCCGCTTCGGTGCTGCCGACGTTGGTCGCCTTGGAATCGTTAATCCAGCGCACGCCGTTGTGCTGCCAGGCTATCTGGAAACGATGCGCCAGTCCGGTAAAGGTGGTCAGCGCTTTCAGGCTGGAAGCATGAGGAACACCGACAGCATCCGCCAGCGCCAAAGCCGCCAGCGCATTGGTATAGTTGTGACGGCCGGTCAGCGGCATCTCATTGGTATTCAGGACTTTCTCACCGCGCACTCGCAGCCAGATATCATCCTGCTGGCGGGTCAGGTGATAATCCCCCACATCCACCCCAAAGCTCACACAACGCTTATCAGCCCCGCGTACCGGCATGGTCAGTGCATCATCAGCATTCACCACGCAAAGCGAGGCGTTCTCATACACTTTTAACTTGGCCGCACGGTACTGTTGAAGGCCAAACGGATAGCGATCCATGTGGTCCTCGGTCACGTTCAGAATGGTGGCCGCAGCAGCTTGCAGACTTTCCGTTGTTTCCAGCTGGAAGCTCGAGAGTTCGAGCACGAACAGATCGTATTCGTGATCCAACATATTAAGTACTGGCAGACCGATATTCCCGCCCACGCCAACACGCCATCCGGCGGCTTTCGCCATTTCACCGACCAGCATGGTCACTGTGCTTTTACCGTTTGAACCAGTGATTGCCACAATCGGCGTCTGGGTTTCACGGCAGAACAGTTCGATATCGCCGACAATTTCCACACCCGCTTCAGCAGCGGCGCTCAGCGCAGGCGATGCCAGTGCGATACCCGGACTGGCAACGATCAGATCCGCATCCAGCAGCCACTCTTCATTGAGTGAACCGAGATGACGCTCAATATTATCCGCAAGCTTGTCCAGTCCTGACAGGCTGACGCGGGTATCCATAACACGCGGCGTCACGCCACGTGCCACAAAGAAATCAACACAAGAGAGGCCGGTCAGCCCCAACCCGATGATGACGACTTTTTTACCCTGATAGTCAGCCATAGTTACCGTACCTTCAGCGTTGCAAGGCCGATCAGCACCAGCATCAGCGAAATAATCCAGAAGCGCACAATGACGCGCGGTTCCGGCCAGCCTTTAAGTTCGTAGTGATGATGGATTGGCGCCATACGGAAGATGCGCTGCCCACGTAACTTAAAGGACCCGACTTGCAAGATAACCGACAGTGTTTCGACCACGAATACACCGCCCATAATCACCAGTAAGAACTCCTGGCGCAGTAGTACGGCGATGGTACCCAGCGCGCCGCCCAAGGCCAGAGAGCCGACGTCACCCATGAAGACCTGTGCCGGATAGGTGTTGAACCACAGGAATCCGAGCCCGGCACCGACAATCGCGGTACACACGATCACCAGTTCCCCAGCGTGACGCAGATAAGGGATGTGCAGGTAGCTGGCGAAATTCATGTTACCGGTCGCCCAGGCCACCAGCGCAAAGCCACCGGCAACGAATACTGTGGGCATAATCGCCAACCCGTCCAGACCATCGGTCAGGTTGACGGCGTTACTGGTACCCACAATCACGAAGTAGCTCAGCAGGATGTACAGCAGGCCAAGCTGCGGCATGATGTCTTTAAAGAACGGCACCACCAGCTCTGTCGCTGGCGTGTCTTTACCGATGGCGTACATAGTGAAAGCGGCAGCCAGTGCTATCACGGACTGCCAGAAGTATTTCCAGCGGGCGATGAGGCCCTTGGTGTCTTTGCGCACAACTTTGCGGTAATCATCAATGAAACCGACGATGCCGTAGCCGATCAACACGAACAGGACACACCAGACGTACGGGTTAGACGGATACGCCCACATCAGCACCGAAATGGTGATAGAGGCCAGAATCATCAGCCCCCCCATGGTTGGCGTACCACGTTTGCTGAAATGTGATTCCGGGCCGTCGTTACGCACAACCTGACCGAATGACATTTTTTGCAGACGGGCAATCATCCGTGGACCAATCCACAGTGACAGGAACAATGCAGTCAGCAGGCTGACGATGGCGCGAAACGTCAGATAGGAAAAGACGTTGAAGCCGGAATAATATTTGACCAAGTGTTCGGCCAGCCAAACTAACATGTTGCATTCTCCTGTAACGCGCGTACTACCTGCTCCATTGCGGCACTACGTGAACCTTTAATTAAAACGGTAATTACCGCATGTTCAGACAGTAAGCTCGTCAGGCGGGCCGTCAGGGCTGCCTTATCCGCTAAATGCTCACCACACCCGCTGACATCACTGATGATGCGGCTGTCGTGACCAATACTGAAAACTTTGTCGATCCCCGCTGCACGAATCGCTTCGCCCACCTCGCGATGACACGCTTCGCTTTGTGCACCCAGTTCCGCCATGTCGCCAACGGCCATCACGCGGTAGCCCGGCATTTCTGCCAGCACTTGCGCGGCGGCTGTCATCGAGCCCACGTTAGCGTTGTAGCTGTCATCGAGCAGCGTTTTACCTTCGCAGAGTGCGATCGGGAACAAGCGGCCTTTAACCGATTGCAGGGTCGTCAGACCAGCGCGAACATTTTCGAGCGAAGCGCCAATCGACAGCGCCAGCGCGGCCGCAGCCATCGCGTTAGCAATGTTGTGACGCCCCGGCACAGGCAGCGATACATCTATGCTGCCTTGAGGAGAATGCAGGGTAAACCCGGTATTAAGCGGGCTGATTTTGACGTCTGTTGCGAAGAAATCACTGCCGTCACTCTGCTGCGCAGAATTTTTTGTCGAAGAGAACCGCCAGACGGTTTTGCCGTCGAGTTTGCGCTGCCAGTTCGGCCAGTCGTTGCTCTCTGCGTTAACAATCGCCGTACCGTTTTCGGGCAAGCCTTCAAAAATTTCGCCCTTGGCCTGCGCAACACCGGCCAGTGAACCGAAACCTTCAAGGTGAGCGGCAGACAGATTATTGACCAGCGCCGTTTCAGGCCTGGCCAGTGCAGTGGTATAAGCGATTTCGCCCGGATGGTTAGCGCCCATTTCGATGACGGCAAAGTCATGTTCTGCGGTCAGGCGCAGCAACGTCAGCGGTACGCCGATGTCGTTATTGAAGTTGCCAGCGGTGTAGAGCACATTGCCGCACTCGCGTAAGATCGCTGCGGTCATCTCTTTCACGGACGTTTTACCGGAGGAGCCGGTCAGGCCGACCACGCGGGCAGGAACCTGCTGACGCACCCAGCCGCCGAGCTGGCCGAGCGCGATACGGGTGTCAGCCACCAGGAGTTGTGGGATCTCCACCGGTAAGCGCTTACTTACCAGTAAAGCCCCTGAACCGGCTTTAACGGCATCGGCCGCAAAGTCGTGCGCATCAAATTTTTCGCCTTTCAGGGCGATGAACAAACAGCCCGGCGTGATCTGACGGGTATCGGTCGTAACACTGTCGATTTGGGTATCGCTGCCGATAAGTTCAGCATTGAGCGCCGCCGCCAACGTTTGCAGAGAAACGCGGATCATGCGATCACCCCCAGCAAACGGGCAACCGTTACGCGATCGGAATAGTCGAGACGCTGATTGCCTACCAGTTGGTAATCCTCGTGGCCTTTACCTGCGATCAGCACAACGTCATCTTCAGTTGCCTGCATAATCGCGATGGTTACTGCCTCTGCGCGGCCATGAATTTCCTGCGCCCGGCCAGCATCCAGCAGCCCGGCAAGGATATCGGCGACAATAGCGCGGGGCTCTTCGCTGCGCGGGTTGTCATCCGTCACGATCACGCGATCGGCGTACTGTTCCGCAATGCCGCCCATCAGAGGACGTTTGCCTTTGTCGCGATCGCCGCCGCAGCCAAACACACACCACAGCGTGCCACGACAGTGCAGACGCGCCGCCGCCAGCGCTTTTTCCAGCGCGTCAGGCGTATGAGCGTAATCCACCACGGCGGTCGGTTTGCCCGGCGCATTGAACACTTCCATGCGGCCGCATACCGGTTGCAGTTGTGAACTCACCGCCAGCAACTGCGCCAGCGGATAATCTTGTGAAAGCAAGGTCGCCAGCGCCACCAGCAGATTACTGACGTTGAACGCGCCCATCAGACGGCTTTCCAGCAGCCCTTCGCCCCAGCTTGAATCGATATTCACGGTCGCGCCGTTGTCGTGATAATTCACGCTGCGCGCCGCCAGCCAGCGGCCTTTCCAGCCTGCCGGGATGTTGTCTTCCATGGTGACGGCGATAGCGTCGGGGGTTTTCGCCAGCCAGCGCAACCCGACTTCATCGTCAACATTAATAATTTTTTGGCCAACCTGATGCGAAGAGAAGAGTTGCCATTTGGCATCTTCGTAGCTTTGCATATCGCCGTGATAATCCAGATGATCACGACTGAGGTTGGTGAAAGCCGCAGCGGCAAACGGCAGCGCAGCGACGCGGTGCTGAACCAGCCCGTGCGAGGAAACTTCCATCGCGGCGAAGGTGGCGCCCTGCTGTACTAAATCCGCCAGAATATGCTGAACCTGTACCGCAGACCCGGTGGTATTTTCCGCCGGTACCACTTTATCGAGCAAACCATTACCCACGGTGCCCATCACGGCGCTGGTTTCACCCAGCAACTGACTCCACTGCGCCAGCAGCTGCGTGGTCGTGGTTTTGCCGTTGGTGCCGGTCACGCCGATCAGACGTAAGGCCTGAGCCGGCTGATGATAGAAACGTCCTGCCAGTTCGGACAGCAAAACACTAAGATTTTCGAGGTAAATCACCGGCACGCCATGCATCTGGCTAACCGTTCCATGCTCTTGTTCACCTTTTGCTTCGGCCACAACGGCAGCGACACCCTGGGCAATTGCCTGGGGAATAAAACGACGCCCATCGCTGGTATGGCCTGAAATCGCGACGAACAGATCTCCGGCAGCCGCCACGCGGCTGTCTAAAATCATGTCTTTTAGCGCTACCGCCGGGGCATCACTCACCCAGGGCGCTAATAGGTCGCGCAAATTACGATCTGCCACCTGAAGCCTCTTTTTGATTATTCACTATGTCTGCATTTTCGTCGGCAGTCAGCGCATCCGGTTCGATGTTCATGGTGCGCAATACGCCGCCCATGATCGCGCCGAACACAGGTGCGGAAACGGCCCCACCGTAATACTTCCCTGCCTGCGGATCGTTGATAACCACCACCAGCGCAAATCTTGGATTGCTTGCCGGTGCAACGCCTGCGGTGTAGGCAATGTATTTGTTCACATACTTACCATCGGGACCGACTTTCTTCGCGGTACCGGTTTTAATCGCGATGCGGTAACCCTTGATCGCCGCCTTCACGCCACCACCGCCGGGCAGTGCGACGCTTTCCATCATATGCACGACGGTGCGGACAATCGGTTCCGGGAAAATACGTTCGCCAGAGACAGGCGGATCAACTTTGGTTATCGACAGCGGACGATAAATGCCCATGCTGCCAATCGTTGCGTAGACTCGCGCTAGCTGGAGAGGTGTCACCATTAGCCCGTAGCCGAAAGAGAAGGTGGCCCTCTCTATGTCAGACCACCGTTGTTTTTTAGGGTATAAGCCACTGCTTTCTCCAACCAGTCCCAAATTGGTCGGTTTTCCCAATCCGAATCGCGAGTAAGTATCTACCAGCTCTGCGGACGGCATCGATAACGCCAGTCGTGAAACACCGACGTTACTCGACTTCTGCAAGATACCCGTCACGGACAGCTCCGCGTAACGGGCCACATCTTTAATCTCGTGACCGTTGATTCGATACGGCACGGTGTTCAGCACACTGTTCTCGCGCACGACACCATTTTTCAGCGCCGTCATCACTACCATCGGTTTGACGGTGGAACCCGGCTCGAAGATGTCGGTGATGGCGCGGTTACGCATCACGTCTTTCGGGGTGTTCGGCATATTATTTGGGTTATAAGACGGGCTGTTGGCCATCGCCAGCACTTCACCGGTTTGCACATCGACCAGTACCGCAGTGCCGGATTCGGCTTTGTTAAATGCCACGGCGTTGTTCAGTTCGCGATACACCAGTGCCTGCAAACGTTCGTCGATGCTTAGCGCCAGATTGTGCGCAGCCTGGCTGTCAACGGAGGAAATGTCTTCAATGACGCGCCCGAAGCGGTCTTTACGGATGGTGCGTTCGCCCGGTTTCCCGGTCAGCCAGCGGTCAAAGCTTTTCTCAACGCCTTCAATACCTTCGCCATCGATGTTAGTGACGCCAATGACGTGCGATGTCACCTGTCCGGCCGGATAGTAACGACGGGACTCCTGACGCAGGGAAATCCCCGGCAGTTTAAGTTTGCGAATGTATTCGCCAACGGAGGGGTTGATCTGACGGGCGAGATAAACGAAGCGGCCTTTGGGATTGGCGTTGATGCGGGCAGAAAGCTGATCGAGTGGCATGTTGAGGGCGTCGGCGAGCGCTTTCCACTTGGTATCGAGCGTGATGCCGCCGCGATCGGTAATTTCTTTCGGATCGGCCCAAATTGCATTCACAGGCACGCTGACGGCCAGAGGCCGCCCCGAGCGGTCGGTGATCATCCCGCGGGATGTCGGAATGGTTTGAACGCGCAGGGAACGTAAGTCCCCTTCTTTCACCAGCTTATCGGGGTTTATCACCTGAAGATAAGCCACCCGCAACATCAGCCCCAGCAAGGCCAGTAAAATACAGGCGCACAACAACGCAAAACGCCAGCTGATAAAGCTGGCTTGATCTTCGGGACGCTTTAACTTCGCGGTGCGTGTTGCTTTCATTAGCTGCCTGTATCCTCCGTGCGCATTTTAAGGCTGAACCACAATAGTTTCTTGAGATGGATCAACATGTTGCATCTGCAATTTCTCCGTTGCGATGCGTTCTACCCGGCTGTGATCACCGAGGGCATTCTCTTCGAGGATCAGGTTGCGCCACTCGATGTCCAGCGCATCCCTTTCCAGTACTAACTGTTCGCGCTGTGCTGTCAGTAAACGCGTACGGTGCGCAGTGGTGACCACGAAGATGGCGCTGATCAAAACGGCAATCAGCAAAATCATCGGGACCTTGCCATTGCGCAAAATGTCGCTGGCAATAACCCCCACCAAACCGTGACGTTCATTGCCAATCACGATGCCGTTCTCTCAGCAAAACGCAGGACTGAACTGCGTGCCCGCGGGTTTTCTGACACTTCCGCATCGGAAGGCATCATTTTTCCCACTGATTTTAATGAGCGTCCGCCAAGTTCAGCGATCTGCGCTTCCGTCATCGGGATCCCGGCAGGCACTTGCGCGCCACGGCTGTGCTGACGGATAAAGCGTTTCACGATGCGGTCTTCCAGTGAGTGGAAGCTGATGACGGATAAACGCCCTGCCGGTGCCAGAATTTCCAGCGCGCCGTCCAGCGCACGTTCGATTTCTTCCAGCTCACTGTTGATGTAGATACGAATCGCCTGGAAGCTGCGTGTCGCCGGATGCTTATGCTTCTCACGAAACGGCG
Organism: Rahnella sp. 1L-D-7-B-C2; assembly: GCF_057290995.1. Lineage (NCBI taxonomy): Bacteria > Pseudomonadati > Pseudomonadota > Gammaproteobacteria > Enterobacterales > Yersiniaceae > Rahnella > Rahnella sp. 1L-D-7-B-C2. Next base: position 21,351 of record NZ_JBXAVQ010000009.1, read on the forward strand.
AGGCATTCGCTATCAAATCAGCCAGTTCTTTGGTCCGCGTCATGGGTAATTCGCGGTTACGCTCGACAATCGCGCGTGCAATGCGTTTCGCAAAACGCTCTTCACCGAACGTTTTCAATACCCAGATGATGTCTTCTTCTTCCGCTTTCATCAGCCATTCAGCCGCTGAGTAACCACGCGTCGGATCCATGCGCATATCCAGAGGCCCGTCACGCATAAAGGAGAAACCCCGTTCCGCATCATCAAGCTGCGGTGAGGAAACGCCTAAATCCAGTAATACGCCGTCGATCTTGCCTTCCAGACCGCGCTCGCGAACATAGTCAGCGAGATCGGAGAAAGGTCCGTGAACGATAGAAAAACGCGCGTCATCAATAGATTCTGCGGCTTTAATTGCCTGCGGATCGCGGTCAATCGCCAGCAGGCGACCTTGTGGGCCCAGCTGTGACAAAATCAGACGTGAGTGGCCACCGCGGCCAAAGGTTCCGTCTATGTAAATGCCGTCCTGGCGGATGTTCAGGCCGTTGACGGCTTCATCCAGCAAGACGGAAGTGTGTTTGTAGTTTTCAACCATGCTTATAATGACAAGTCCTGTAATCGGTCAGAGAGTGGTTCCTGAGACGATTTTTCAGCGTCTATGTCTTCCTTAACTTGTTGATACCAGGTCTGTTCATCCCACAATTCAAACTTGTTGAACTGCCCAACCAGCATCACTTCTTTTGCGAGCCCGGCGTGCTGACGCAGAGTGTTGGCAATCAGCAGACGCCCGGCGTTATCCATCTGACATTCACTTGCATGTCCCAGCAACAGGCGCTGAATACGGCGCTCAACGGGGTTCATGCTCGACAGACGGGACAATTTACGTTCAATAATTTCCCACTCGGGAAGGGTGTAAAGGAGGAGACATGGGTGATGGAGGTCTATGGTGCACACCATTTGACCTTGCGATTCTTCGCTCAGCAAATCCCGGTAACGGGTGGGTACGGCAAGTCGCCCTTTGCTGTCGAGGTTAACCATCGTCGCGCCACGAAACATGACCGATCTACCCCTCTATGACCCTAATCACCACTTTCCTCCACAAATTCCCACTTAAAAGAGTTTACGGATGGTTTTAAAACCTTGTCAAGCCAGAGCGGAGGCGGTTTGGCAATATTTACGCGGGGACATGAAAGCCCGACGTAACGCGGTGAGGTATTTTAGAGGTGAAATAGAAAATAACGTCATGATTAGTTGAAGAAATTTCGGAGGGTTAATAATTTCGTTTAAAAAAAAACCAAACTGAATATTATTTAACTATTTATATTCTTCTGTTATCTGACTCTCGTTTCTTGTTCTCTTTGCCATAAGAAAAATCATTTCCGATTTTTTTTTGGCTATCACGGCTAAATCATCATCATTTTGTGAGCCATCCCGCATGGCACAAGCCTTTCAGGGCGTTTAAAAACCACGAATCGCGAGACAACTGCATACCCGGAGAAATTAAGCGGGGAATTCTACAGCACTTTTGCAGACAGCATTAACGTATTTTAGATATCAATAAACAGATTTATATCGGTAACTGTAAGGCGAAAACATTTGTTAATAATTCAACGCTCTGGGAATGTTCCTAAATTAACCACTTTCCCCGCATGGAATTTTTTAACGCGTTGTGAGCTATTGGGCAAGAGAGGATAGATAAGTGTGTTTGTGCGAGGGAATCACGGGCACTCAATAGAATACCCGTCAGGATTACTTGCGGCTCAACCGGCCACGACGGAAGAGGTTGCGGCGAATACGGGTCAGGCCTGCTTTTGGTTTTTTCGGCTCATCCAGGCACGCCAGTACCAGCTCCAGCACACGTTCGGCAACGTCACGATGACGCTGAGCGACCGCCAGAACCGGACACTCGAGGAAGTCGAGAAGCTCGTTATCCCCAAAGGTAGCAATCACCAGATCGACAGGCAAACGCCCTTCCGTTTTCAGCGTGACGTCCATGACGCCCTGTAACAACTGAAACGAGGTGGTGAAAAGTGCCTGTGGCATCGGATTGTGCTTCAGCCACTGGGCAAACACCACCGCCGCTGATTCGCGGTCATACGCATTGGCATAAAGATACTGCGGCTGACGTGAATCTTCAGCCCAGGCCTCGTGAAAGCCCTGCTCACGCAGGAAGCTGACCGATAATTCAGGCAATGCACCGAGATACAATACCGATTCAGCAGGAAACGTTCGCAATTCCTGCGCCAGCATCAGAGCATCTTCCTGATCGGCACCGACAACGCTGATGAAATGCTCAGGGTCGAGCGCACGATCCAGCGCAATGATGGGGAAATCATCATTGGCCCAGCGCTGATAAAAAGGATGTTCCGGCGGTAAAGACGTGGAAATGATGATCGCATCAACCTGACGTTGCAGCAGATGCTCGATGCAGCGCATTTCGTTGTCAGGCTGATCTTCCGAACAGGCAATCAGCAGCTGATAGCCACGCTGGCGTGCCTGACGCTCGAGAAAATTGGCAATCTTGGTATAACTGGTATTTTCCAGATCGGGGATCACCAGACCAATAGAACGGGTCCGGCCGGCGCGTAAACCCGCAGCCACCGCATTCGGGTGATAGTTATGTTCCTTCACGACAGCCATGACTTTTTCGACTGTCTTATCGCTGACACGATACTGCTTCGCTTTGCCGTTAATCACATAACTGGCCGTCGTACGCGAAACGCCCGCTAACCTCGCGATCTCATCCAGCTTCACTGAGATAACCCCTTAAGAAAGATAATGCTTTATCTAACCCCAGAAGCCCCTGCCGGGCAAGGTGTTTTACCGAATCGCTTCACCTGGGCCGCAAAAAAGAAAGCCCAACTAAAAAGTTGAGCTTTAACAATGCAGATAAATTTTACATCCTGCTGATTTTTTAGGCTTTAGCGCATGATCTTGTCGCCGCGCGAAACACCGACCACGCCGGAGCGTGCCACTTCGACAATTTCAGCCACATCACGAATGCTGGCTAAGAAGGCGTCGAGCTTGTCGCTGGTGCCCGCAAGCTGAACGGTGTAAAGCGTCGCCGTAACATCCACAATCTGCCCACGGAAGATTTCAGTTGAACGTTTTACCTCTTCCCGGCCATAGCCAGAAGCCTGAACCTTCACCAGCATGATTTCGCGCTCAACGTGAGCGCCCTGCACCAGTTCAGTGACGCGCAGCACGTCGACCAGCTTATGCAGCTGCTTTTCGATCTGCTCGAGCACCTTGGCATCGCCTACGGTCTGGATCGTCATACGCGACAATGTGGGATCATCGGTCGGCGCAACGGTGAGGCTTTCGATGTTGTAGCCACGCTGAGAGAACAGGCCGACTACGCGGGACAACGCGCCCGATTCGTTTTCCAGTAATACTGATAAAATCCGGCGCATGATCAGGTCCTCTCCGTTTTGCTTAACCACATTTCGTCCATCGCACCGCCACGGATGTGCATCGGGTAAACGTGTTCTGTTTCATCAATGCTGATATCCACAAATACCAGACGGTTTTTCTGTTCCAGTGCCTGAATCAGTTTGCTTTCCAGCTCATCCGGCGTGCGGATAGCAATGCCAACGTGACCATAAGCTTCCGCCAGTTTGACGAAGTCAGGCAGCGATTCCATGTAGGATTGCGAATGGCGACCGGAATAAATCATGTCCTGCCACTGTTTCACCATACCGAGATAACCGTTATTCAGGTTGATCACAATGACGGGTAAACCGTATTGCAGCGCGGTCGACAGCTCCTGAATGTTCATCTGGATGCTGCCGTCACCGGTGACACAAATTACCGTTTCGTCCGGCAGACCGAGTTTCACACCCAGCGCGGCAGGCAGACCGAAGCCCATCGTGCCGAGGCCACCGGAGTTTATCCAGCGACGTGGCTTATCAAATTGATAATAAAGTGCGGCGAACATCTGATGCTGACCGACGTCCGACGTCACGTAGGCGTCACCTTTGGTCAGGCGATGCAGCGTTTCGATAACGGCCTGCGGTTTGATCTTGCCGCTGTTTTTGTCGTAGCTGAGGCATTGACGCGCACGCCAGTTTTCAATACTTGTCCACCAGTCGCGCAGCGCATCAAATTCCTGTTTGTCGTCACTCTGCGCCAGCAATTCAAGCATCTGAACCAGTGTCTGCTTCGCATCACCGACAATAGGAATATCAGCACTGACGGTTTTGGAGATCGACGTCGGGTCGATATCGATATGCATCACAGTGGCATTCGGGCAGTACTTCGCCAGATTATTGGTGGTACGGTCGTCGAAACGCACGCCCACGCCGAAAATCAGATCGGCGTTGTGCATCACCATGTTGGCTTCGTAGGTACCATGCATGCCGAGCATACCCAGACTCTGACGATGTGTGCCCGGGAACGCGCCCAGCCCCATCAGGGAGGTGGTTACCGGCAGATTCAGTTTTTCTGCCAGTTCCAGAATTTCTGCGTGACACTCAGAGTTGATCGCCCCACCACCGACGTACAGCACCGGTTTTTTCGCGGCAAGCAACGTCTGCAATGCGCGTTTAATCTGGCCGCGATGCCCCTGCACCGTCGGGTTATACGACCGCATCGCAACCTGTTCAGGGTAAGCGTAAGGTAATTTGATTTGCGGATTCACCACGTCTTTTGGCAAATCGACCACCACCGGGCCCGGACGGCCCGTGGACGCCAGATAGAAAGCTTTTTTCAGCACGGTAGGAATATCTTCCGCGCGTTTTACCAGAAAACTGTGTTTCACCACCGGACGGGAGATCCCCACCATGTCGCATTCCTGGAACGCGTCATAACCGATCAGTGAACTGTGTACCTGGCCGGATAGCACCACCAGCGGAATGGAATCCATATAAGCTGTCGCAATACCGGTGATCGCATTGGTTGCACCGGGACCGGACGTCACCAGCACCACGCCCACTTCGCCCGTGGCACGCGCATAACCGTCAGCCATATGAACAGCGGCCTGTTCATGTCTCACCAGCACATGATCAATCCCGCCGACCGTGTGCAGGGCATCATAGATATCCAACACCGCTCCGCCGGGATAACCGAATAACTGCTTCACGCCCTGATCGATTAACGATCGAACGACCATCTCGGCTCCTGACAACATCTCCATGGTTTTGCCTCCAGGCTTTTTATTTCTTCTATAGGATGACTTTTTATTTCAGCAAGCTGTTCTATCAAGCAGCAATCCAAAGTTAAATCGCTGAATTTTAGGCCTTTACGCAGAGCGGATGAAAACCCTGCTGTTCTTATTGGCGTTGCTAACTCAACTCAGTACCTTAGCGTGAGAATTTGGGTCAGGCAAACGCCAAAATAGGGATGACAGATTTCGTATATTGCGACACGCTGCCATCAATCGCCCGTCCGGGACAAAACACTGCCTGCGCACGGCAACCTGTCAGAAATATCAGGAAGGCGGGAAAAATTACAGGATTAAATTATGTCTGATGCTGACATAAAAATGATCAGGGAACCGGCGAACAGGTATTCGCCGGTGTTGGGAGAAAGACAAAGGCGCGGCGTCATTCGCCGTAGAGTTCGTCGATTTCCTTTTTGTAGCGGCTGAAAATAATCTTACGACGCAGCTTGAGCGTCGGCGTCAGTTCGCCGGATTCCATAGTGAAAGGTTTGATCAGTAGCGCGAATTTTTTCACCTGCTCAAAGTCTGCCAGATCGTGCTGAATTTCGCGTAACTGATGGGCAAACAGCGACAGAATCTGTTCATTTTTGACCAGACCGCTGCGGTTGAAGTAATCGATATGATGCGCCTGTGCGTACATGTTGAGCACATCGAAATCCGGTACGATCAGCGCAGAAACAAAGTGACGCTCATCGGCGATCACCGCCACCTGTTCAATGTAGCGATCCTGCACCAGCGTGCCTTCGATCCGCTGCGGCGCGATATATTTACCGCCTGAAGTTTTCATCAGATCTTTCAGTCGTTCGGTGATAAACACGTTGCCTTCTGCATCCATCTTCCCCGCATCGCCGGTTTTAAACCAGCCATCCGCAGTGAAACTGGCCGCTGTTTCTTCCGGTTTATTGAAGTAACCGCGCAGCAGTGTTGGTCCGCGTACCTGAATTTCATTTTCGTCACCGATACGCACCTCGATTTCCGGCAACGCCGTGCCGACTGAGCCAAAGCGGAAATTTTTCTCTTCCCAGCAGGTGACGGTGGCGCAAGTTTCCGTCAAACCATAACCGTATTTGATATGCAAACCGAGGGATTCAAAAAACAGAATCACATTGTCATCCAGGCTCGCGCCAGCTGCTGGCAGAAAACGTAAGTTGCCGCCGAGCAAACCGCGCAGCTTTTTGAGCACCAGCTTGTCCGCCAGAAAATATGCCGGTGAAAGCCAGAAGGGATTACGTTCGCCACGCCGCTCAGTCAGAAATTTCTCTTTACCCTGCGCCACTGCCCAGTGGAACAGCCACTTTTTCACCGTTCCCGCGCGGGCGACTTTATCGTGGATCGCACTGAACACTTTTTCATAGAAACGCGGCACGGCGCACATGACGGTAGGTTTCACCGCCTGTAACGCATCCCTCACTAAATCGGTATCGCGCAGAAAGACGTTCTGCGCACCGCAATGCATCACAAAGAAACTCCACGCCCGTTCGAAGACATGCGCCAGCGGCAGGAAGCACAGGGAGATATCCCGATCAGAAATCGTCAGGCGTTTTTCATGCTGTTTCAGCTGTGTCGCCATACTGCGGTAGTCGAGCATTACGCCTTTCGCTTCCCCGGTGGTGCCCGAAGTATAAATCAGCGTGAATAAGTCGTTGAGATCGCAGGCGCTGAGGCGCGCTTCGCGTTCGGCGGTTAACGCAGCGTCCGGCACGGTGATATTAGACACATGTCGGGCTATCTGCACGCCCTGTAAATCGACATCATCATCTAGCACCAGAATATGTTGTAGCTGCGGGCAGAGTTCGCGCAATGCAATCGCCGCGTCGTACTGCTTTTGGCCGACCACAAATAAAATGCGGATATCCGCATCATTAAGCACATACGCTGATTGTGCGGGCGTGTTCGTGGCATAGACCGGTACGGTTACCGCACGCAGTTGCAAAATTGCCAGATCCGCCGTTGCCCAGGCGATCGAATTATTCCCGCAGATTGCAATCCTCTCCTGAACCTCCACGCGCTCCCGTAAAAGGAGAGTCGATAAAGCATCGACTTTCGCCCCTAACTCACGCCAGGTCAGTGAGGTTTGAACAGCGGGTGACCATTCACGAAAGGCGATTTGGTCAGCGCGAAGAGTGACCTGTTGGCGAAAACGGGCGATCAGATGGTAATCATTTAAGGTTGGATTCATTGAGCGTCTATACCGGCGTTCAGCACAGCTCGCCAGGAGGCGGCTAACTGTATTGCTCTGTTACAAAGATTTAACGCAGTCTACCCACAAATATTGCGGGGCGAAATGAAATTATAGAGCGTTAGGGGAAGCAAAACGGCGGCTCAGAATGAGTCAATGGCGGGAGAAAAAAAACCCGCGTAGCTTTAACGAGGCGAAAAAGCACGCAGGATAAAAAACTTCAAAATAAATCATAACCAGGCATATTTACTTCAGCGCACACCAAAGTAAATACGATGTTCGTTTTAGGGTCAGAGCGTCAGTACGCACTGGCTTAATAAAGATTTCATCCACATATTCCCGCGATCTTTACTGGAAGACTCATGCCATGACAGATAACAGGTCAGCTGATTTTTCATCCACGGTAATGGAATGACAGATAAATTTAGGATGCCGGTATTAGCCTGCGCTAACCAGCGGGGAACCAGCGCCACCATCTCGGTTTTCGACACGACTTCCATGACGCTGTAAAGATCTGTTCCCTGATAGGCGATTAAAGATTGCAGTTCAGGATCATCATAATAAGGCGCACTGAAAGAATAGAAGCGGTCAATCATCATGACAGCATGTTTTTCGCGCAGGTATTTCTCGTCGGACATATAAGGGCTAATCCGGGGATGATTTTGTGCCGCAACCAACACCAGTTCGTCATTAAATAAGGGTTCGTTACAGAAATCAGGCCGTTCAAATTTACGGTAGCTGATCATAAATTCGATATTTTGGTAGCGCAGCTGATGTTCAATATTATCATTAACGATAGTCTGTAATTTAATACTGACGCTGCTGGCCAGGGTATCAACGGCGTGAAGAACTTGAGATGTCAGGCGTTTATCCAGCGGGCTGCAAATCGCGACATTAAACTGGCGCATGCTGACACTGGGATCGAAACCTGCGCCGGGCAATTCATTCATGATCAACTGAAGTGCCTGACGGACAGGGCCGAACAACTGCCGGGCACGCATTGTCGGTTGGATGCCCCGACCGTAGCGAACAAATAAATCATCATTGAACATGATTTTCAAACGGGCTACAGCATTACTGACGGCGGGCTGAGACATGCCCAGCATATTGGCTGCACGGGTAATATTTTGTAATTGCATGACGGCATCGAAGACAGTCAATAAATTAAGATCGACATTACGCAGATGCGTTTCAAACTCAGCAGGTTTAGCAGCGTTTTCGGTAATGATGTCAGACATGGTTATCCCCATTAAAGATCATCAGCCTTGAAGAATAATGATTATCTTTAATTGATTTATTTAAACAAAATGCGGCACAGTCATATCAGACCAATAAATAACAGCCGACAAAAAATGCGTGCCATTTCATATTTTTATTATTTGAAAAGGACCTAAGTACTGTTTCGAATAATCAGAAAGCAAAATATATATTTCATTTCCCTTCTAAAAACTGATGATATAAGACAATAAAATAATTACCGAAACAACATGCAAAAAATGAATAATAAGTTAAGCAGCAGTAAATATTATCTAACTAACTGAATTAGAATAATTATTTCACCACCACCTTCCTGTGCAGTCCAGTTTTGTACTGTTTTCACCCAAGGAAATCTTTGTAACGGCTGAGAAATTCTTTCCTCCAAACACATTCTTACAGATAGTGTTTTATGCTAAATGAGATTGTTTTTCATTTGTAAAAATTACCGCCTTTTCCACGCACTGAAGGTTGACATAGCACACACATTCCCGTATCACTTTAAGCACTGTTTGAACGATATCCGTTTTAACTACCCTATATATGAGAAGCTGAAAATACATGTTCATGATTACCCGTCTCCTTGGCCTACTACTCAACGCAAAAAATTTGCGCGGTATGCCAGTGGGCGAAAATCAGAACTGATTCAACTTCCACAGACAATAAACCCGCGCCGATGCGCGGGTTTTTTTTTATCTCCCGCAGGGCGCGAAAAATAGAGCAGACAAGGAAAAACCCATGAGCGAGCAAGTCATTATTTTCGATACCACGCTGCGTGACGGTGAACAGGCGTTACAAGCCAGCCTGAGTGTTAAAGAGAAGATTCAAATTGCAATGGCGCTGGAAAGGATGGGCGTTGACGTGATGGAAGTCGGCTTCCCGGTTTCTTCTCCGGGTGATTTCGAATCTGTACAAACTATCGCGCGCCAGATTAAAAACAGCCGCGTTTGCGGTCTGGCACGCTGCGTAGATGGTGACATCGACGCCGCCGCAGAAGCATTACGCGTTGCCGAAGCCTTCCGTATCCACGTTTTCCTGGCCACCTCGACTCTGCATATTGAATCCAAACTGAAGCGTTCGTTTGATCAGGTTCTGGAGATGGCGGTTCACTCGGTGAAACGTGCCCGTAACTATACGGATGACGTCGAATTCTCCTGCGAAGATGCGGGCCGAACGCCGCTGGATAATCTGTGCCGTGTCGTCGAAGCTGCGATCAAAGCCGGTGCGACCACCATCAATATTCCTGATACTGTCGGTTACACCACGCCGGTTCAGTTCGGCGGAATCATTACTAACTTGTATGAACGCGTGCCGAACATTGATAAAGCGATTATTTCCGTACACTGCCACGACGATCTGGGCATGGCGGTCGGTAACTCTATCGCGGCGATTCAGGCCGGTGCGCGTCAGGTAGAAGGCACGCTGAACGGTATTGGCGAACGTGCCGGGAATACCGCACTGGAAGAAGTCATCATGGCGATCCGGACCCGTTCGGATTACATGAACGTCCACACCAATATCAATCACAAAGAAATCTATCGCACCAGCCAGATTGTCAGCCAGATAACCAACATGCCGATCCCCGGCAACAAAGCGATTGTCGGCTCCAACGCCTTCGCGCACTCTTCCGGTATCCATCAGGACGGCGTGCTGAAAAATCGCGAAAACTACGAAATCATGACCCCGGAATCCATTGGTCTGAACCAGATCCAGTTGAACCTGACATCCCGCTCCGGCCGTGCCGCCGTGAAGCATCGTATGGAAGAAATGGGCTACAAAGAATCCGATTACAACATGGATCATCTGTATGCCGCGTTCCTGAAGCTGGCTGACAAAAAAGGTCAGGTTTTCGACTACGATTTAGAAGCACTGGTGTTCATTAATAAGCAGCAAGAAGAGCCAGAGTTTTACCGACTGGACAACTTCAGCGTGCAGTCCGGTTCTAAGATAACCGCCACCGCCTCGGTGAATCTGGCCTGTGGTGATGAGATCATTACCGAAGCCGCTACCGGCAATGGCCCTGTTGATGCCGTCTATCAGGCGATTAACCGCATCACTGGCTATCAAATCGAGCTGGTGAAATATCAGTTGAGCGCCAAAGGTCAGGGGCGTGATGCACTGGGACAGGTCGACGTGGTCGTCTCCTTTAATGGTCGCCGCTTCCACGGCGTGGGCCTGGCGACGGACATCGTCGAATCTTCCGCCAAAGCGATGGTGCACGTACTGAATAATATCTGGCGCAGCAAACAAGTTGAGATCGAAAAACAACGTTTGCAGCACGAAGTTCAGCAACACAACAACATTCAAAATAATCAGGAAACGGTGTGATCATGAGCAAGACCCATCATATTGCCGTCTTACCCGGAGACGGAATTGGCCCGGAAGTTATGGCCCAGGCATACAAGGTTCTGGACGCAGTACGTGCGCGTTTTGGCCTGAAAATCAGCACCAGCGAATACGACGTCGGTGGCGCAGCTATCGACAAACACGGCAGCCCGTTGCCGCCAGCGACCGTTGCCGGTTGCGAACAAGCCGATGCCATCCTGTTTGGCTCGGTGGGCGGCCCGAAATGGGAACACCTGCCGCCTAACGATCAGCCTGAGCGCGGCGCATTACTGCCGCTGCGTAAGCACTTCAAATTGTTCAGCAACCTGCGCCCTGCCCGTCTGTATCAGGGTCTGGAAGAATTCTGCCCGCTGCGTGCCGACATCGCCGCCAAAGGCTTCGACATTCTGTGCGTCCGCGAACTGACCGGCGGCATTTACTTCGGCCAGCCGAAAGGCCGCGAAGGCCAGGGGCAGCATGAGAAAGCCTTCGATACCGAGGTATATTACCGCTTTGAGATCGAACGTATTGCCCGCATCGCCTTTGAATCAGCGCGCAAACGCCGCAGCATTGTGACGTCCATCGATAAAGCCAACGTATTGCAAACGTCCATTATGTGGCGTGAAGTGGTAAACGAAATTGCGAAGGATTACCCGGACGTCAGCCTGAGCCACATTTACATCGACAACGCGACCATGCAGCTGATTAAAGATCCATCGCAGTTTGACGTACTGCTGTGCTCCAACCTGTTCGGCGACATTCTGTCAGACGAATGCGCGATGATAACCGGCTCCATGGGTATGTTGCCTTCGGCGAGCATGAACGAGCAGGCATTTGGTTTGTTCGAACCAGCGGGCGGCTCCGCACCGGATATCGCCGGTAAAAACATCGCCAACCCAATTGCCCAGATCTTGTCTGCCGCGCTGTTACTGCGTTATAGCCTGGGGGCTGATGAAGCCGCTAACGCCATCGAGCAGGCAGTGAATAAAGCGCTGGAAGCAGGCCACCGCACCGGTGATTTGGCTAACGGTCAGCAGGCGCTGGGCACCAGTGAAATGGGCGATATCATTGCCCGCTTTGTGAAAGAAGGGGCATAACATGGCGAAGACGCTGTACCAAAAATTGTATGACGCGCACGTCGTTTACGAAGTGCAAAACGAAACGCCGCTGTTGTACATCGACCGCCACCTGGTGCACGAAGTGACCTCTCCGCAGGCGTTTGACGGCCTGCGCGCGATGGGGCGTCCGGTACGTCAGCCGGGAAAAACCTTCGCGACGATGGATCACAACGTCTCCACGCAAACCAAAGACATCAATGCCAGCGGCGAAATGGCGCGCATTCAGATGCAGGAACTGATCAAGAACTGCGCGGAATTCGGCGTACAACTGTATGACCTGAACCACCCTTTCCAGGGCATCGTTCACGTGATCGGCCCTGAGCAGGGAATGACCCTGCCGGGCATGACCATCGTTTGCGGCGATTCCCATACGGCGACGCACGGTGCGTTCGGTTCACTGGCTTTCGGTATCGGCACATCGGAAGTGGAACACGTGCTGGCAACGCAAACCCTGAAACAGGGTCGCGCTAAAACCATGAAAATCGAAGTGACCGGCGACGCGCCTGCCGGTATCACCGCCAAAGATATCGTGCTGGCGATCATCGGTAAAACCGGCAGCGCCGGCGGTACCGGTCACGTTGTCGAGTTCTGCGGTAAAGCCATCGAAGCGCTGAGCATGGAAGGTCGTATGACCCTGTGCAACATGGCGATTGAAATGGGTGCCAAGGCCGGTCTGGTCGCGCCCGACGACACCACCTTTGCGTATCTGAAAGGCCGCCAGTTCGCGCCGAAAGATCAACACTGGGACGCCGCCGTCGAGTACTGGAAAACCCTGAAAACCGATGCGGATGCCAAATTTGACAGCGTCGTGACGCTGGACGCGGCTGACATCGCACCGCAGGTCACCTGGGGTACGAACCCTGGTCAGGTCATGGGCGTGAATCAGACGATCCCAAATCCGTCCTCTTTTGCCGATCCGGTAGAACGTGCCTCCGCTGAAAAAGCGCTGGCGTATATGGATTTGCAACCGGGCATTAAACTGACCGACGTGGCGATCGATAAAGTGTTTATCGGTTCCTGTACCAACTCACGTATCGAAGATTTACGCGCGGCCGCCGCCGTCGCCAAAGGTCGCAAAGTCGCGACCGGTGTACAGGCGATTGTGGTTCCCGGCTCTGGCCCGGTAAAAGCGCAGGCCGAAGAAGAAGGTCTGGATAAGATCTTCATTGAAGCTGGTTTCGAATGGCGTCTGCCTGGCTGCTCCATGTGTCTGGCGATGAACAACGATCGTCTGGAACCGGGCGAACGTTGCGCCTCCACCAGTAACCGTAACTTCGAAGGCCGTCAGGGCCGTGGCGGACGCACGCATCTGGTCAGCCCGGCAATGGCGGCGGCGGCGGCGGTGACTGGCCGTTTCGCTGATATTCGTGAACTGAACTGAGGAAAACACCATGGCTAAATTTACCCAACACATTGGTCTGGTGGTTCCGCTGGATGCCGCTAACGTCGATACCGATGCCATCATTCCGAAACAGTTTTTGCAGAAAGTGACCCGCACCGGTTTCGGTCAACACCTGTTTAACGACTGGCGTTTTCTGGACGACGCCGGTCAGGTGCCTAACCCGGATTTCGTGCTGAATCAGCCGCGCTATAAAGGCGCGAGCATTTTACTGGCGCGTGAAAACTTTGGCTGCGGTTCTTCTCGTGAACATGCGCCGTGGGCGCTGACCGACTACGGTTTCCACGCGGTGATCGCACCAAGCTTTGCCGATATCTTTTACGGTAACTCGTTCAACAACCAGTTGCTGCCCATCACCCTGAGTGATGCAGAAATTGATGAGCTGTTCGCGCTGGTAAAAGACAATGAAGGCATCACCTTTGAAGTGGATCTCGAAGCGCAGACGGTCAAAGCCGGTGATAAAAGCTATCCGTTTGTGATCGACAGCTTCCGCCGTCACTGCATGATTAACGGTCTGGACAGCATCGGTCTGACGCTGCAACACGAAGAAAATATCTCCGCTTACGAGAAGAATCAGCCTGTCTTTATGAACTGATTGCGTCCCCGGTAGCAAAAAAACCCGCGACTTTCGCGGGTTTTTCTTTTCATCTCATTCAGACGTCTTTGACTTTATACATCAGGCCTAGTGCGATAATCGCCAGCGCCGTCGCTACCCAGTACACCGGATAATGCCCGAAGCTTTCGACGATAAAGCCCTGCAATAAACCCGCGCAGATAACGCCAGTGGAAATGCTGTTGGTGAACAACGTCGTCGCAGAACCCGCACGACCCGGCATCAGGTCCTGAAAATAGAGCATCCCGATACCCGCCACGATGCCGATGAAAATCGCGTTAAACAGCTGCAGGATCATCAGCGCGGCTTTGAACTGGAACAAAACCAGTCCGGCGTAGAAAACCACCCCGCTCGCCACCGCATATAGCATCAGCTTGCGTTTACCGGTACGTTTGACCAGATAACCCGCGAGCAACATCGCCGGAATTTCCAGCCCTGCCGCCGTCCCCATCAGCAAGCCCGCCAGCCCTTCCGGCAAGCCCAGATCGCTGGTGATATAAAGCGGCATATCAATCACGTACATGATATTGCAGGTCCACATCAGTAAGGATGCGAAGAACAGCAAACGCACATCTTTATTGCGCCACGCGCTGACCGGCACCACTTTTTCATCCACCGGCTGCTCGACGCGCGGCACAGACGGCAGGAAGAAGACAATCATCAGGATACTGCCGACAAACACCACGGCGGCGCTCAGATACATCGGCGTAAACCCGTAATTAAGCGCCAGCATGAAAGAAAGCGGCGGGCCGAGAACCCACGCCAGCGAGAGCATCGCACGCATCATCGAGCTGAACATCACCACTTCGCTCGACGAACGATCCGCATGTTCACGCGCCAGCGCAAACAGCTGCGGCATTGAGGCATTCCCGATCGCTGCCAGCAATACACCGACGGTGATCAGCACCAGATAGTCGCGGCTGAACGCAAACACCAGACTGTTCCCGATGGCCATCAGGCAGCAGAAGATCAGCAGCTTGCGGCGGTCACCTTTGTTATCAGAACGGTTCGCCAGCAGGAAACTGATCGCAATCCCGGCGATGGCGTTGACGGTATAAAAGAAACCGACCCACAACGGGCGAACTTTCACTTCATTGGTCAGAAACAGGCTGAGCGTCGGCGCCTGTAACGCGCCTGCGATACCACACAGTAAGGACACCACCAGAAAGGTGACATAAATGGCATTAATACGAGGTTTCGGCATGACGTCGTCCCTGAGAAATGAATGTCTTACAAACAAGACCCCCAGTGTAGCTAAGTTTTAAGGGGTTTCGAGCGGTTCTGAAAAATGGATATAAAAAAACCAGTGAGTTACCCCACTGGCTGGTGAAATTACACCATTACTCAGAAAATCGAATTTGGTCGTGCCTGCGGGCAGAAGGTCAGATCCGCTGACGATATTGCTCCTCACTCAGCGACTCCATATCCCACTGGGTCAGCCTCGAAAGAATATCCATCCGGTAATCCACCGGCACCCAGGATAGCCAGTCAGCATGATTTTTTGCCGCATTGCGTTGAATGGCAGCGCTGCTGATAGCGGAGAAATAACGCTGATAAAAACGGGCATTCAAAGTGCATTTCATGATGACCTCCGGGTGTTCACAACAGGCTTTCGTTGAGAAACAGTATCGGAGTAATATGAGGAAAGATAAATTGATGAAGATCGCCCATGGAGTTCCTCTTTTATGACCTCACCGCGCTTACAACAGCAGTTCATCCGGTTGTGGCAGTTCTGTCACGGCGAAGAAACCGAAACGACCTTGCAGGCGCTGTCCGGGATCCTGAGCTGCTCACGGCGGCACATGCGTTCGTTGCTTAGCGCCATGCAGGAACTGGGCTGGCTGACGTGGAATGCCGAAGCCGGACGCGGCAAACGCTCCAGACTGACCTTTCTGTATACCGGGCTGGCGCTCCAGCAGCAGCGCGCCGAAGAGCTTCTCGAGCAAGATAAAATAGAACAACTGGTGCAACTGGTGGGGGATAAAACGCAGGTGCGCCAGATGCTGCTGTCACAGTTAGGCCGCAGTTTCCGTCAGGGCAAACACATTCTACGCGTGCTGTATTATCGTCCGCTGTTTAACCTGTTGCCCGGCACCATGTTGCGCCGTTCTGAAACACACATCGCCCGGCAAATCTTCAGCGGTCTGACGCGCATAAATGAGGAAAAAGGGGAAGTAGAAGCCGATCTGGCCCACCACTGGCAGGAAATCACACCGCTCCACTGGCGGTTTTATCTGCGTCCGGCGATCCATTTCCATCATGGCCGTGAACTGGAGATGGCGGATATCATCGCCACATTTATCCGCCTGCAACAGAATCACCGGTTATTTAGCAATCTCGCGTCAGTTTCCTCGCCCACACCCAATGTGATCGATATCTATCTGCTGACTCCCGACCGCTGGCTGCCATGGCTGTTTGGCAATGTTCACGCCATGATCCTGCCGCAAGAATGGCAGTCTCTGCCCAACTTTGCCCGCCATCCGGTCGGCACCGGCCCTTACGCTGTGGTGCGCAATCAGAAAACGCAGCTGCGTATCCGCGCGTTTGACGAGTATTTCGGTTTCCGCGCGCTGATAGATGAAGTGAATATCTGGGTACTCCCGGAGCTGACTGAAGATCTGGTCCATTCCGGCGTGCAGTTACAGGCAGATGAATCCGGTAAAAGCGAGCTGGAAAGCCGTCTGGAGGAAGGCTGCTATTTCTTGCTGTTCGATCAGCGTTCGCCGGTCGGCCAGCAGGATGACATCCGCGAATGGCTCTGCGAACTGCTCAGCCCGATTGCATTACTTAACGCCGCAGAACCGATTTACCAGCGCTACTGGTCGCCGGCCTACGGCCTGTTGCCACGCTGGCATCATAAAGATTCGCAGGCGCGCCCGATAAAACCCCAGGGTCTGACACACATTACGCTGACGTTTTACAGCGAGCATTCGGAGCATCACGCGATCTGCAACGCACTGCGTCCGCTGCTGGCGGCGGAAGGTATCGAACTGATTATTCAGATTGTGGATTACGCCGTCTGGCATCGCGGCGAGGTGAAAAGCGATGTGTGGCTCGGCAGCGCCAACTTCACCCTGCCGCTGGAATTCTCTCTGTTCGCGACATTCTTCGAGCTGCCGTTAGCCGCGTACTGTTTTAGCAATGACATGAGCGAGGACGCCGCGTTATGGCACGCGGGCAAATTCTCCATGGCCGAATGGAGCCAGAAACAGGTCGGCAGCCATCACATTCATCCGCTGTTCCATCACTGGTTAGTTCTGCAAGGGCAACGCAGTATGCGCGGCGTGCGCATGAACACCCTTGGCTGGTTCGACTTTAAATCCGCCTGGTTTGCGCCCCCTGACAGTTAATCGGACTATCGCATTGCCGCGTTAATCTCTAGAATGACATCCGTTCTCAACGGGGTGCCCAACTTGTTAAAGCAGCGATGTAAACGCCGTGAGCAAGTTTGGCTGAGATTTACACCCGTCGAACCTGATCCGGTTGATACCGGCGGAGGGATTTGAGACTGTGCCTCGCTCACTCAAAATCCTTTGCCCCTTTATTTTTTTGGAGCGCAAAGTTGAAAAAATTACTGCCCTGCCTGCTGTTACTGTCTGCCCCAGCCTTCGCGGCCAAACCGGTCCTGACGGTTTATACCTACGACTCATTTTCTGCCGACTGGGGCCCCGGCCCTGCTATCAAAAAAGCCTTTGAAGCCCAATGCGGCTGCGAACTGAAATACGTCGCGCTGGAAGACGGTGTGTCGTTGCTCAACCGTCTGCGGATGGAAGGCAAAAATAGCAAAGCGGACGTGGTGCTCGGTCTGGATAACAATCTGCTACAGGCCGCAGAGCAAACGGGGCTTTTCGCCCAGGCACCGAAAACCGATGCCAAACTGACCGTGCCCGGCGGCTGGGATAACAGCACATTTGTGCCTTACGACTACGGCTATTTCGCATTCGTCTACGACAAAAACAAACTAAAAAATCCGCCGAAAAGTCTTGATGAGCTGATCAACAGCGATCAGAACTGGAAAGTGATCTACGAAGATCCGCGCACCAGCACGCCGGGTCTGGGCCTGATGCTGTGGATGCAAAAAGTCTATGGCGATAAAGCGCCGCAAGAATGGCAGAAGCTGGCGAAGAAAACCGTCACCGTCACTAAAGGCTGGAGCGAGGCCTACGGCTTATTCCTCAAGGGTGAAAGCGATCTGGTACTGAGTTACACCACCTCTCCGGCCTATCACATTGTCGAAGAAAAGAAGGATAACTACGCGGCGGCCAATTTCACCGAAGGTCATTACATGCAGGTGGAAGTGGCGGGCCAGCTGGCAAACAGCAAGCAACCGAAGCTGGCTGAACAGTTTATGAAATTCGTCACTACCGACGATTTCCAGAAAGTGATCCCGACCGGTAACTGGATGTATCCGGTGATCGCCACACCGCTGCCTGACGCCTTTAATCAACTGAAGGTGCCGGCGAAATCCCTGCAATACAGCGCGCAGGATGTCGCTACTCACCGCACAGAATGGATCCAGGCATGGCAGAACGCCGTCAGCCGTTGATCCCGCGCTGGCTGTGGCCAGGCGCGGTGGCCTCGCTGGCGATGTTGCTGGTGGCTGCGCTGGCACTTGGCTCTCTGTGGCGTCATGCGCCGCAGATGAGTGGCGCCTCGCTCTGGCAGGATCCCTATCTCTGGCATGTGATCCGTTTTACCTTCTGGCAGGCGCTGCTTTCGGCGCTCTGCTCGGTGCTGCCCGCGATTTTTCTGGCGCGGGCGCTGTTCCGCCGTCGTTTTCCCGGCCGTCAGTTACTACTTCGTTTATGTGCCATGACGCTGGTGCTGCCAGTGCTGGTGGCCGTGTTTGGTATTCTCAGCGTCTACGGCAGACAAGGCTGGCTGGCGCAGCTGTGCGGCTGGCTCGGTGTGGATTATCATTTTTCGCCCTACGGCTTACAGGGCATTTTGCTGGCGCATATTTTCTTCAATCTGCCGCTCGCCACCCGCCTGTTGTTGCAGGCGCTGGAGAATATCGCCGTCGAACAACGCCAGCTCGCGGCGCAACTGGGAATGAACGCGTGGCAGCAGTTCCGCTTTGTCGAATGGCCCGCCCTGCGCCGCCAGATTTTCCCTGCCGCGGCGCTGATCTTCATGCTGTGCTTTGCCAGCTTCGCCACCGTGCTGTCTCTCGGCGGAGGGCCGCAGGCGACCACTATTGAACTGGCTATTTATCAGGCGCTCAGTTATGACTACGATTTAGGACGTGCCGCCACGCTGGCGCTGATCCAGCTGTTCTGCTGTCTGGCGCTGGTGTTGCTGAGCCAGAAACTCAGTCAGGCGCTGCCGGTCGGACAAACGCACGCTCAGCGCTGGCGTAATCCTGATGATTCCCTGCCGCGCCGCCTCGCCGACGGCGTGCTGATCGGCCTTGCCCTGCTGCTGATCCTGCCGCCGCTGCTGGCAGTCATTTTTGACGGTGTGAATCGCGCCGCCGTCAGCGTTCTGCAACAGGCCGCGCTCTGGCAGGCGTTGTGGACGTCAGTGCGGATTGCACTGGGCAGCGGATTGCTTTGTGTACTGCTGACCATGATGTTGCTGTGGAGCAGCCGCGAACTGCGTTTGCGCAAGCTTAACGGCTGGGCACAGGCGATGGATCTCAGCGGTATGCTGATCCTCGCGATGCCGGGCATCGTGCTGGCGACCGGATTTTTCCTGCTGCTCGGCGATACGACCGGTTTACCGCAATCGCCCTGGCCGCTGGTGATCCTCACCAATGCGCTGATGGCGGTGCCTTATGCGTTAAAAGTGCTGGATAACCCGATGCGCGACGTGGCCGAACGCTACAACCCGCTGTGCCTTTCGCTGAATATGCACGGCTGGCAGCGGCTGCGCCGGGTGGAACTGGGTGCGCTGAAACGCCCTATTTCCCAGGCGCTGGCGTTTGCCTGCGTGCTGTCACTGGGGGATTTCGGCGTGATCGCGTTGTTCGGCAACGAGAATTTTCGCACGCTGCCGTTTTATTTGTATCAGCAGATCGGTTCCTACCGCAGTCAGGACGGCGCGGTAACCGCACTGTTATTACTGCTGCTGTGCTTCCTGTTATTTACCCTGATCGAGAAACTGCCGGGCCGCCATGCTGACGCTGAATAAACTGACTTATCTGTACGAGCATCTGCCGATGCGCTTTGATTTACGCATCGGCTCGGGCGAACGCGTGGCAATCCTCGGCCCGAGCGGTGCGGGGAAAAGTACCATGCTGAGCCTGGTTGCCGGTTTTCTCGCGCCAGTGAGCGGACAGATCTTGCTCAACGGCGACGATCACAGCGTGACACCGCCGGCCAGACGTCCGGTGTCGATGCTGTTTCAGGAGAACAATCTGTTCTCGCATTTGACCGTGCGTCAGAACATGGGGCTGGGGTTACATCCGGGGCTAAAACTCAGCGCGCAGCAAAAGCGGGATTTGGAGGAGATTGCCCGACAGGTCGGGCTGAGCGATTGTCTGGATCGTCTGCCTTCGCAGCTTTCCGGCGGTCAGCGACAGCGGGTGGCGCTGGCGCGCTGTCTGTTGCGCAGCCAGCCAATTTTGCTGCTCGACGAACCTTTCTCGGCGCTCGATCCGGCGCTGCGCAGTGAAATGCTGAACTTACTGGATAAGGTCTGCGGGCAGCGTAATCTGACGCTGCTGATGGTGTCGCATAATTTGGATGACGCGGCGCGGATTGCTCCGCGCACGCTGCTGGTGGTCGATGGCAGAATTTTCTACGACGGGCCGACACAGGCGCTGGTGGACGGCAGTGCGCCGGAAGCCAAAGTGTTAGGCATCAGCCCGATCAGCGGGTGATCACTTTCCACAACAGATGGCCGTAAACCGGCATCATCGGCTGCTTGCTGAGCATCACAATGCTGACCACCGTCGCCACCACGCTCAGCACGCACACCACTTTTAATCGCGTCAGCGGCAACCATTTGGTCATCATGTCCGGCGAGCCCTTACCGGCGCGGAACCAGCGCCACGCCAGCCAGGCAGTGAGCCAGATCAGCATCACACTGATAAACAGCATCCATTTGAATACGCCGCTGTTATGGCTGGCGGGGATGTCGATGGCGACACCCGCCAGGATCCCCGGCAGGAAATACACCGGCGGCCAGGTGATACAGCCGACAATATTCGGCGGCGCAAACTTATACGGCGGCAGATTAAGCATACCGGCGACCAGCGGCACCAGCGGGCGCGTCGGGCCGATAAAGCGCCCTAAAATCACCGTGGCAAAACTGTGGCGATCGAGGGCGTAACCGGTTTTATCCAGTAAGGACTGATAGCGCTGAAGGAAACGCCAGCGGTGCAGCGGTTCTTTGAATCCACGTCCGATAAAATAAGATGCCCAGTCGCCGAGGAAACAGCCGAGTCCGGCCGCCAGCCAGGCTTCGTACAGGCCGACCTGACCGCTGCCGATCAGCGTTCCGAGCGTGGCCATCATCACCGTGCCGGGCAGGATCAGCCCGACCAACGCCAGCGATTCGAAAAATGCCACGACAGCGACGATAATTAAAGCAAAGCCCACCGACTGAGCGACCAGATGTTGTAGATAGGCTTCCATAAATTCCCAGTATTCAGTTACGCGAATTGCGCAGATAAATGAGACAAATGTGAGTTTTTTGCATTCTCATTGTAGTCAAAACATTAAGCGGCTGAATTGTCAGCGCATGAACTTTTACAGTCAACCGCGTAATTGTATGCGTATTTGGCTGAGCCCTAAGTCATGGACAAAGACTGTATAAATAACCATACTCTGTTTTTAGTGATCTTCTGTTTATCCCTGTCGTTTCGAGGCGCTTATTAACTCCCCAACCGCACGTTCCTCTTCTGCCCCCGCTGATGCCGCACCGCGTCAGGGTTTTGTGCTAACCCGCCACTGGCGCGACACACAGCGTGGTACCGAGGTGGAATTGTGGCTGGCGACGGACGAGGGGGCGCAAAAAGTTCGCCTGCCGTTGCAGGAGTCCGTGGCGTTTATTCCGGCGGAACAAAAGGCTCAGGCCGAACGAATTCTGGCCGATGAAAAAAATATCAGCTTGCGCGCATTGCCGATGCAGGATTTCCATTCGCGGCCCGTTCTCGGCCTTTATTGCCCGCAGCATCGCCAGCTGATGCGTATCGAAAAGCTGCTGAAAGAAGCCGGCGTTCAGGTTTATGAAGCAGATATCCGCCCGCCGGAACGTTTTCTGATGGAGCGTTATATCACCGCGCCGGTCTGGTTCAGCGGGAAAACGGGGCCGGGCAATCTGCTGCTCGATACAAAAATGAAGCCTGCCGAAGGCTACCGCCCGCCGATGAAGCTCTGTTCGCTGGATATCGAAACCAGCGGTAACGGCGAGCTCTACTGCATCGGGCTGGAAGGCTGCGGGCAGCGCCACGTCTATATGCTCGGGCCGCCAAACGGCGACCCGGACAGTCAGTTCGATTTTCATCTGGAATACGTCGACAGCCGCCCGCAGCTGCTGCAAAAGCTAAATGAATGGCTGGAACGGTACGATCCGGACGCCATCATCGGCTGGAACGTGGTGCAGTTTGATCTGCGCGTACTGCAAAAACACGCGGAGCGTTACAAGATCCCGTTGCGGTTTGGTCGCGACGGCGGCGAGCTGGAATGGCGTGAGCATGGTTTCAAACAAGGGCACTTTTTTGCCGCCGCCGCCGGACGGCTGATCATCGACGGCATCGAAGCCCTGAAGTCCGCATTCTGGAACTTCAATTCATTTAGCCTCGAATTCGTGTCGCAAAGTTTGCTGGGCGAGGGGAAATCCAGCGACAGCCCTTATCAGCGGCTGGCAGAAATCGAACAGCGATTTCGTGAAGATAAACCTGCGCTGGCCCGTTATAACCTGAAAGACTGCGAACTGGTCACCCGTATTTTTGCTAAAACGGAGCTGATGCCGTTCCTGCTGGAACGTGCCTCAGTCACCGGTCTGGCGGTCGATCGCAGCGGCGGTTCGGTGGCGGCATTCACTCATCTTTATTTACCACGTATGCACCGCGCCGGTTATGTCGCGCCCAATCTGGGCGAGCTGGAGGGCGAAATGAGTCCCGGCGGATTTGTGATGGATTCGCGCCCCGGTTTGTACGACTCGGTGCTGGTGCTCGATTATAAAAGCCTGTACCCGTCGATTATCCGCACCTTCCTGATCGACCCGGTCGGGCTGGTCGCCGGGCTGGCGCAACCAGACGATGAACACTCGGTGCCTGGCTACCGCAACGCGCGATTCTCGCGCGAAAAGCATTGCCTGCCGGAGATCGTCCGTCAGATCTGGCAAGGGCGTGAAGCCGCTAAACAGCAGAAAAATAAACCGCTGTCTCAGGCGCTGAAGATCATCATGAATGCCTTTTACGGCGTGCTCGGGTCGAGCGGTTGCCGGTTCTTTGATCCGCGTCTGGCATCGTCAATTACGCTGCGCGGCCACGATATCATGCGTCAGACCCGCGAACTGATTGAGGCCGAAGGCCATCAGGTGATTTACGGCGATACCGATTCCACCTTCGTCTGGCTGAATAAAGCGCACAGTCAGGAAGAGGCAGACGTGATTGGACGTCATCTGGTTGAACGGGTAAACGCCTGGTGGAAAGATCATTTACAGCAGCAATACGGGCTGGAAAGCGCGCTGGAACTGGAGTTTGAAACACACTACCAGCGCTTTCTGATGCCGACCATTCGCGGTTCGGAAACGGGCAGTAAAAAACGCTACGCCGGGCTGGTGAAAGACGCCGACGGCGAGCACATCGTCTATAAAGGTCTGGAAACCGTGCGCACAGACTGGACACCGCTCGCGCAGCTCTTTCAGCAGGAACTCTATCAGCGGATTTTCCATCGTCAGCCTTATCAGGATTATGTCCGTGACTACGTGGCCAGCACGCTGAATGGTGAGTTTGATGATAAACTGGTCTATCGCAAACGCCTGCGCCGTAAGCTCAGCGACTATGAGAAAAACGTGCCGCCGCACGTTCGCGCGGCGCGGTTAGCCGACGAATACAACGCGCTACACGGGCGGGCGAAGCAGTACCAGAACGGTGGCTGGATAAGCTATGTGATGACCACGTCCGGGCCGGAACCGCTGGAGAACCGCCTTTCTCCTATCGATTATGATCACTACATTGAACGCCAGCTGGAGCCGGTCGCTGACGGCATTTTGCCTTTCCTGCACGACGATTTTGCTACACTTATTACAGGTCAGATGGGACTGTTTTAAACAAAAGTTGGCGCAGGTCCGGTGATTCGCAGGTGACGAATCGCTTACCTTCCATTACCATAGCGCCCTTTCCCATTTCTGAATCATCCTCACACAGTGAAACACTCCGCGCATTCTTGCGGGGAAAGAAGACTATTGCCCGCGCGTTATCAGAGGCATAGCAAGCATTGCGCAGTTGACGTCGCAGTTGCCACATCTGGAACACACAACACAGAGAGAGATTATGCCGTTTACATTGGGTCAACGCTGGATAAGCGATACGGAAAGCGAATTAGGATTAGGCACCGTGGTTGCAATAGATGTGCGCATGGTGACTTTGCTTTTCCCCGCCACCGGTGAAAACCGTTTGTATGCCCGAAATGATTCCCCGATCACCCGCGTGATGTTCAATACCGGTGATACCATCAGCTGCCACGAAGGCTGGCAGCTGCAAGTCGAAGAAGTCATTGAAGATAAAGGTCTGTTGACCTATATCGGCACCCGCCTTGATACCGAAGAAACCGGCGTCGCCATGCGCGAAGTGCTGCTCGACAGCAAACTGACCTTCAGCAAGCCGCAGGATCGCCTCTTCGCCGGCCAGATCGACCGCATGGATCGTTTCGCCCTGCGCTTTCGTGCCCGCAAATATCAGCGCGAACAGTTTCGTCTGGAGTTCGGCGGCCTGCGCGGCATGCGCGCCAGCCTGATCCCGCATCAGTTACACATCGCTTATGAAGTCGGTCAGCGTCATGCGCCGCGTGTTTTACTGGCCGATGAAGTGGGTCTGGGTAAAACCATCGAAGCGGGGATGATAATCCATCAGCAACTGCTGTCAGGCCGCGCCGAACGCGTGCTGATCGTGGTGCCGGAAACGCTGCAACACCAGTGGCTGGTCGAGATGCTGCGCCGCTTCAACCTGCGCTTCTCCCTGTTTGATGACGATCGCTACGCGGAATCTGTTCACGAAGCGACCAACCCGTTTGAAACCGAACAGCTGGTTATCTGTTCGCTGGACTTCGTGCGCCGCAACAAATCTCGTCTGGAGCAGCTGTCCGACGCATCATGGGACATGCTGGTGGTCGATGAAGCGCACCATCTGGTCTGGAGCGAAGACGCACCAAGCCGCGAATATCAGGTGATTGAACAGCTTTCCCAACAAATACCAAGCGTGCTGTTGCTGACCGCAACGCCGGAACAGCTCGGGCAGGAGAGCCACTTTGCGCGCCTGCGTTTACTCGATCCGGATCGTTTCCACGATTACGAAGAATTCATCGAGGAACAGCAGCAGTATCAGCCGGTCGCCGATGCCGTCACGCTGCTGCTCAATAAAGAACCGCTGACGCCACAAGCGCTGGCGCTACTGGGTGCAAGCGTCGGCAATGCCGATACCGATGCTCTGCTGACCGCCGCCAATCAGGGCGACGAGGCTGCTGCCAAACAACTGGTCTCCATGCTGATGGACCGTCATGGCACCAGCCGCGTGCTGTTCCGTAACACCCGTAACGGCGTGAAAGGCTTCCCGGATCGTCATCTGCACGCGGTAAAACTGCCGCTGCCGACGCAGTATCAGACCGCAATTAAAGTCTCGGGCATCATGGGCGCGAAAAAATCCGCCGAAGCACGTGCGCACGACATGCTGTATCCGGAGCAGATTTATCAGGAATTCGAAGGCGAGAACGCGACGTGGTGGAACTTCGACCCGCGCGTGGAATGGCTGCTCGGCTATCTGACCGCCAACCGCGACGAGAAAGTGCTGGTTATCTGTGCCAAAGCCGCCACCGCGCTGCAACTGGAGCAGGTTCTGCGTGAGCGTGAAGCGATCCGCGCCGCTGTGTTCCATGAAGGTTTGTCGATCATTGAACGTGACCGCGCCGCCGCGTACTTCGCTTCTCAGGAAGATGGCGCGCAGGTTCTGCTGTGTTCTGAAATCGGCTCCGAAGGCCGTAACTTCCAGTTTGCCAGCAAAATGGTGATGTTCGATCTGCCGTTCAACCCGGATCTGCTGGAACAGCGTATCGGACGTCTGGATCGTATCGGCCAGCAAAACAACATCGACATTATGGTGCCTTACCTCGAGCAGACCGCGCAGTCGGTGCTGGTTCGCTGGTTCCACGAAGGTCTGGATGCGTTCGAGCACACCTGCCCGACCGGCCGCACCATTTATGACAGCGCTTATGAACAGCTGATAGCTTTCCTCGCCACGCCTGCCGAGCAGGGGGGACTGGATACATTTATTCTCGAATGCCGCGCTGAGCACGATGCGCTGAAAGAGAAGCTGGAAAATGGCCGTGACCGTCTGCTGGAGATGCATTCCAACGGCGGCGAGCGTGCGCAGCAGCTGGCGCAGGAAATCGGCGAGCAGGATAACGACGTAAATCTGGTTAACTTCGCGCTAAATCTGTTCGATATCGTCGGCATCAATCAGGAAGATCGCAGCGATAACCTGATCGTACTGACACCTTCCGATCATATGCTGGTGCCTGATTTCCCGGGTCTGCCGGAAGATGGCTGCACCGTGACGTTCGATCGCGAACAGGCGTTGTCGCGCGAAGATGCGCAGTTCATCAGCTGGGAACATCCGATCGTGCGCAACGGTTTGGATCTGATCCTCTCCGGTGATACCGGCAGCTGTGCGGTTTCGATCCTGAAAAACAAAGCGCTGCCGGTGGGCACTATGCTGGCGGAGCTGATTTACGTGGTGGAATGTCAGGCACCGAAACACCTGCAGCTGACCCGCTTCCTGCCGCCGACGCCGGTTCGCATGTTGATGGACAGCAAAGGCACCAATCTGGCGGCTCAGGTCGAGTTTGAAAGCTTTAACCGCCAGCTGAATGCCATCAACCGTCATAACTCCAGCAAGCTGGTGAATGCCGTGCAGCAGGATGTACATACCATGTTGCAACAGGCTGAACCGCAGATTGCCGAGCAGGCGCGTGTACTGATTGAAGCCGCTAAAGTAGAAGCCGACGAGCAACTGACGCAGGAACTCGCCCGACTGAAAGCGCTGAAAGAAGTGAATCCGAACATTCGTGATGATGAGCTGGACGCGGTAGACTCTAACCGTAAGCAAGTGCTGGCGAATCTGAACGATGCCAGCTGGCGTCTGGATGCGATCCGCCTGGTGGTGGTCAGCCACCAGTAAGCCTGACGGGATGCAGCCGGCCTGCATCCCTCTTTCCTCCTTTTAACGCTGACACAGACTGAAACCGCTATGAGCGAACATCAACCGAACATCCCTGTCCCTTCGAACACCCGGCCGCTGGAAAACTACAATCCACCGACCGATCCCTGGTTGCAGGTGATTTTTCAGGATGAACACATCATGGTGGTTAATAAGCCAAGCGGTCTGCTGTCCGTGCCGGGGAAATTAGCGGAGCATCAGGACAGCCTGATGACCCGCATTCAGCAGGCGTTTCCGGTCGCGGAATCGGTGCATCGTCTGGATATGTCGACCAGCGGCGTGATTGTCGTCGCGCTGACCAAAGACGCCGAGCGCGAGCTCAAGCGTCAGTTCCGGGAACGCGAAACCAAAAAAGTGTACATCGCGCGCGTCTGGGGAAAGATGGAAGACGATTACGGCATCATTGATTTGCCGCTGATCTGCGATTATCCGAACAGACCGAAGCAAAAGGTGTGTCACGAGACTGGCAAAAAGGCGCTGACGCAATACGAAGTGATGTCGTGGGATGATGACGGTACAACACGCGTCAAACTGCGGCCGATCACCGGACGTTCGCATCAGCTGCGCGTTCATCTGCTGGCACTCGGGCATCCTATCCTCGGTGATAAGTTCTATGCGCATCCCGACGCACTGGCCGCCTCCCCCCGCCTGCAACTGCACGCGCAGGAGCTGTCTTTTTATCATCCGATTACTGATGCGCCACTGGTGTTTAACTGCGAACCGGATTTTTAAGGGAAGAATTTAGTCCCTGAATGTAAAAAAGGCGCTGAATTCAGCGCCTTTTTGCATTACGTTCCGGTCAGAAAATCCTACTTAAACCCTTTCTCACGCTTGATAAGGTCATACGCCGCCTGAATCGACTGCGCCTTTTCCTTCGCCATTTCCATCATTTCTGGCGGTAAACCCTTCGCCACCAGTTTATCCGGATGGTGTTCGCTCATCAGCTTACGGTAAGCACGCTTGATGGTGGTTGCATCGTCTGTAGCCTTCACGCCCAGGACTTTGCAGGCATCGGCCAGCGTCGGGCCTTGTTGTGCCTGCTGATAACCACCACCGTAAGACCGGCCGCCCTGCTGACCGCCGCCGAACTGCTGGCCGCCTTCCATCATGCGCAGGAACTGATCGAACTGCATGCGCGAAATACCGAGCTCTTCGGCGATCACATACAGCACTTCCCGTTCATTGGGGTGCAACGAACCATCGGCATAGGCAGCCTGGATTTGAATTTCCAGAAAAGTCCGTATCAGGTCGAAACGACCAAAACACGCACTGCGTAATTCCCGCATTTTCTCCCGCAACGGATAATTGGATTCTTTACCGTCGCGAAAGGCGCGCTGCGCGGCATTGCGCTGCTCGCCGTGTAACTGCATACGTTCCATATAGAGGCTGGCTATCTGGATATCGGCCTCAGTAACCCTGCCTTTCGATTTAGTCAGATTCCCCATCACCTCAAATGTGGTGCGGAAGAAGATGGTTTGACGTGTCTGTTGATCGGTGAAATAACCGCGGCGTTTTGCAGCGCGCGCGGTGTCAAACATATGCCCAATCAACAACCCTGATACAATCCCCCAGAAGCCTGTCCCTGACATATAGCCAAGGATAAGTCCGAGCAGTTTTCCCCAATACTGCATATACTCCTCAATTCGCCATGCCGTCGCTTAAAAATTGCTTTATCATAACCGGCATTTATCGTTGTGCCTAACGGCGGCAACGTAACAGGTGGGATTTAACACTAGCGCAACCATGATGAGTGAGATAGTCTCTGACCGTTTGCCGGCATGATGCCTCTGATGACGGAACACCATTTTACGTATGAAAAACAGACGTCTGAATACACGCTTACCCACAATGCTGGCCGCCACAATCTGGTCGGCATTGTACAGTCACGGCGCAATGGCCGACCTTGCTGCACAATGTATGCTCGGCGTTCCGACCTATGACAAACCTCTGGTGCAGGGTGATCCTAACTCACTGCCTGTGACCATCAATGCCGATAAGGCAACCGGCAACTACCCTGATAATGCACTGTTTAGCGGAAACGTTAACGTCGTACAGGGCAACAGTACGCTGGATGCCGATCAGGTTCAGCTCAATCAAATCGCTAATCCTAATCAGCCCACACCGACCCGTACCGCCACAGCGACCGGCAACGTGCGTTATAACGATAACCAAATCAAGCTGAACGGACCAAAGGGCTTTGCGAACCTGACCACCAAAGATACCGATGTTCAGGACGGAACGTACCAGATGGTAGGCCGTCAGGGACGGGGTGACGCCGACAAGATGAAGCAGCGTGATAATAACCGCTACACCATCATGGACAACGGCACGTTCACCACCTGTCTGCCTGGCGATAACAGCTGGAGCGTTGTAGGTTCTGAAGTGATTCAGGATCGCCAGGAGGAAGTGGCAGAAATCTGGAATGCGCGCTTCCACATCGGCCCGGTGCCGGTGTTCTACAGCCCGTATATGCAGTTGCCTATCGGCGACCGCCGCCGTTCTGGTTTCCTTATCCCGAACGCGAAATACAGCAGCAATAACGGTTTCGGTGCCACCGTTCCTTTCTACTGGAACATTGCGCCTAACTACGATGCCACCATCACGCCAAACTATATGAGTAACCGTGGTCTGCAATTGCAGAACGAATTCCGCTATCTGACCGTCGCCGGTGCAGGTTTGATGGAGTTTGACTACCTCGGTAATGATAAGAAAATTGATGACCAGTACGTCGCAGATGAAAACCGTATCAGCGACAAGACTAAACGCTGGATGTACTACTGGGTGCATTCAGGTGTTTACGATCAGGTATGGCGTTTCAACGTCGACTACACCAAAGTTAGCGACCCGTACTACTTCACCGATTTCGATTCGAAATACGGTTCAAGTACAGACGGCTATGCGACGCAAAAATTCAGCGTCGGCTATTTCAATGAAAACTGGAACGCGACGCTTGCCAGTAAACAGTTCCAGGTATTCTCCGATTACGGCAACACCAATGCTTACCGTGCCCAGCCACAGCTAGATGTCAATTATTACAAAAATGATGTGGGGCCTTTCGACCTGCATATTTATGGCCAGGCCGCGAAGTTTACCAGCGTAAACCCGGATAACCCGGAAGCCGTCCGTACTCATATCGAACCAACCATCAGCCTGCCGCTGAGCAACCGCTGGGGAAGTCTCGATAATGAAGTAAAACTGATGGCGACCCACTATCAGCAGACTATTTCGGATAATTATTACGATGCTAATCAGGATACTAAACTGCGTTCGTCGGTAAATCGTGTTATGCCTGAGTTTAAAAGCGACGGCAAAATGGTCTTTGACCGCAACATGGACTGGAACAGTGATTACACGCAAACGCTGGAGCCGCGTGTACAGTATCTTTACATCCCTTATCGTAATCAAAGCTCAATCAACGTCTATGACTCCACACTGTTACAGTCCGACTACACCGGCCTGTTCCGTGATAAGAGCTACAGTGGACTCGACCGTATTGCTTCAGCTAATCAGGTGGCAAGTGGTTTAACGACACGTATTTATGATGAAGGCCTGGTAGAACGCTTCAATGCGTCTGCGGGTCAGATTTATTACTTCCAGCCACCGCGTACCGGCGACCAGAACAGCGCACTGGATAAAAACGACGATACCGGTAGCCTGGTCTGGGCAGGTGATACCTACTATAAAATCAACAATTTCTGGGGTGTTCGTGGCGGCGTGCAGTATGACACTCGTCTGGATTCGCTGGCCGTTGGTGATGCCGTCCTTGAGTACAAAGCTGACTCAGAAAGAATGGTTCAGTTGAGCTACCGTTATGCCAGCCCGGAATATATTCAGGCTACGTTGCCTAATGTGAAAAATGCAGGCTATCAGGACGGGATTTCTCAGGTCGGTGGTATCGCCAGCTGGCCCATCGCCGATCGCTGGGCGATTGTCGGTGCTTACTATTACGATACCAAAGCACAGCAACCCGCAGACCAGTTAATCGGCCTGCAATACAACACCTGTTGCTGGGCTATCAACGTCGGCTACGAACGTAAGATCACCAACTACGACACCGTTAAGTCAGAAAGTAAGTATGACAATAAGATTGGTTTCAACATTGAACTTAGAGGCCTGGGAAACAATCAAACCCTTGGAACGAAAGAAATGTTGGCCACCGGCATACTGCCTTATCAACGCGCTTTCTAAGCCAGACGACACGTTTAACTCAGTGAACTTGAAACCCGCTTTGCGGATTAGACAAATGGAAAAAGTATGAAGAACTGGAGAACACTTCTCCTCGGCGTGACGCTTTGTGCCAGCACTGCGTTTGCAGCCCCTCAGGAAGTTGATAAAGTCGCCGCCGTTGTGAACAACGGTGTCGTGTTACAAAGTGACGTCGATAGTTTAATGCAGTCGGTTAAACAGCAAGCAGGCCAGGCTAAACAACAGCTGCCTGATGATGCGACCTTACGCCACCAGATCCTTGATCGTTTGATCATGGACCAGATCCAGCTTCAGATGGCGTCGAAAATGGGCATCACGCTGACCGATCAGGACGTGGATAAAGCCATTGCCGGTATTGCTCAGCAGAACAACATCAGCGTAGATCAGTTGCGTAGCCGTCTGGCGTACGACGGTCTGAATTACAGCACTTATCGTGCCCAGATCCGTAAAGAAATGCTGATAAGTGAAGTGCGTAACGGCGAAGTCCGTCGTCGCGTCACTATCCTGCCTCAGGAAGTGGATCAGCTGTCCAAACAGGTTGCGGCACAAAATGGCGGCAGCGCTGAGTTCAATCTCAGCCATATCCTGTTGTCACTGCCAGAAAATCCGTCGCAGGATCAGGTTGATGCTGCAGAAGAACAGGCGAAGAAAATTGTCTCCGATCTGAACAATGGTGCTGATTTCGGCAAACTGGCTATCACCTATTCAGCTGACTCACAGGCGTTGAAAGGCGGCAACATGGGCTGGGGCAAATTGCAGGAACTTCCTTCCCTGTTTGCTCAGGCGCTCAGTACCGCACAGAAAGGCCAGATTATCGGTCCAATCCGTTCAGGTGTGGGTTTTCATATTCTGAAAGTGAACGATATCCGTGGTGATAACAAAACGGTCTCCGTCACCGAAGTCCATGCACGTCACATCCTGCTGAAACCTTCTGTCGTGATGACCGACGCACAGGCTAAGGCGAAACTGGAAGAAGTTGCTACTGATATTAAAAGCGGTAAAGCGACGTTTGCTGACGAAGCTAAACAAATTTCTCAGGATCCGGGTTCTGCCCTTCAGGGTGGTGACTTAGGCTGGGCGTCTCCGGACATGTATGATCCGGCGTTCCGCGATGCGCTGATGAACCTGAAAAAAGGCCAGATGAGCGCACCAGTGCACTCTGCTTTTGGCTGGCATCTGATCGAACTGCTCGATACCCGTCAGGTCGATAAAACCGATGCTGCACAGAAAGAACGCGCTTACCGCATGCTGTTCAACCGTAAGTTTGCGGAAGAAGCACAGACGTGGATGCAGGAACAACGTGCTGAAGCGTATGTGAAAATTATGGATGGTAATGGTAAATAATACTTCCGTGACAAAATCTGTGGTCATCACCCCCGGCGAGCCTGCCGGGGTTGGGCCGGATCTGGTACTGGCGCTGGCTCAGCAGGCATGGCCTGTTGAGTTGGTGGTATGTGCCGATCCGGCCCTGCTGCTTGAGCGTGCAGAGATACTGGGTCTGACGATTCAGTTACGCGACTATGAACAGGGACGGCCTGCACAGCCTCAGGCTGCAGGTACGTTGACCGTATTGCCGGTGAAAACCGCCGCGCCAGTAACAGCGGGCAGGCTTGACGTCGCGAACAGCGCATACGTGGTGGAAACGCTCGCCAGAGCCTGTGACGGCGCAATCAGCGGCGAATTTGCTGCGCTGATCACTGGCCCGGTGCAAAAGAGCATCATCAATGATGCTGGCATTCCGTTTATCGGTCATACCGAATTCTTTGCCGATCGCAGCCACTGCGATCGTGTGGTGATGATGCTGGCGACGGAGGAACTGCGCGTCGCACTGGCGACCACGCATTTACCTTTGCTGGCCGTGCCGGGTGCCATTACCCGTCAAAGCCTGCATGAAGTGATCACCATTCTTCATCATGACCTGAAAACCAAATTCGGCATCGGTGAACCGCAGATTTACGTGTGCGGCTTGAATCCGCATGCCGGAGAAGGCGGTCATATGGGGCACGAAGAGATCGACACGATCATTCCTGCACTGGAGGAACTGCGCCAGCAGGGAATGAATCTCATCGGTCCGCTGCCCGCAGATACCCTTTTTCAGCCGAAATATTTACAACACGCTGATGCTGTTTTATCCATGTATCACGATCAGGGCCTTCCGGTGCTAAAATATCAGGGATTCGGCCGCGCAGTGAATATCACGCTTGGCCTGCCTTTTATCCGGACCTCGGTTGATCACGGTACCGCGCTTGAACTCGCCGCCACCGGCACCGCCGATGCGGGCAGTTTCAGGACAG
This sequence comes from Rahnella sp. 1L-D-7-B-C2, assembly GCF_057290995.1. Classification (NCBI taxonomy): domain Bacteria; kingdom Pseudomonadati; phylum Pseudomonadota; class Gammaproteobacteria; order Enterobacterales; family Yersiniaceae; genus Rahnella; species Rahnella sp. 1L-D-7-B-C2. The sequence continues at coordinate 55,260 of NZ_JBXAVQ010000009.1, forward strand.
CAATAAATCTCGCCATTCGTATGGCAATCAATACTTTTGATCCACAACAAACTGATAAATAAAAACAATGAATAGTAGAGTCCACCAGGGGCACTTTGCCCGTAAACGTTTCGGCCAGAACTTTTTAACCGATCAATTTGTGATTGATAGCATCGTGTCGGCTATTCACCCAATGCCAGGGCAAGCGGTGGTCGAAATCGGGCCCGGTCTGGCAGCGTTGACGGCACCTGTCGCTTCACGTCTGGACAGCATGACGGTTATCGAAATTGACCGAGATTTGGCCGCACGTCTGGAGAGCAATCCTAAGTTTCAGGGCAAATTACGCGTCATTCAGTCTGATGCCATGAAAATCAATTTCGCGGAACTGTCAGAAGAACTCGGCCAGCCGCTGCGCGTCTTCGGCAACCTGCCGTATAACATCTCTACCCCGTTGATGTTCCATCTGTTCACCTATACTAATGCCATCAAAGACATGCACTTCATGTTGCAAAAGGAAGTGGTAAACCGTCTGGTGGCAGGGCCGAACAGCAAGGCGTATGGTCGTTTAACCGTTATGGCACAGTATTACTGTAACGTGATCCCGGTTCTGGAAGTTCCGCCAGAATCCTTCACACCGGCACCAAAAGTCGATTCTGCCGTCGTGCGTTTGATTCCACACGACGTGATCCCGTATCCGGTTTCAGATATCCGCATTCTGAGTCGTCTGACAACCGATGCGTTTAACCAGCGTCGCAAGACAATCCGTAACAGCCTGGGTCACTTGTTCACACCAGAACAGATGAGCGCCTTGGGTCTGGATCTGTCGATGCGTGCTGAAAATATTTCTGTTGAGCAATTCTGTAAACTGGCTAACTGGTTATCTACCCGACCGAAAACAACAGAACCTCAGGAGTAGCGATATGCTTAATTCGCCCCGCGTTTGTGTTCAGGTGCAAAGTGTCTACATTGAGTCTCAGTCGATACCGGAAGAAGAGCGTTTCGTCTTCGCTTACACCATCACCATCCGCAATCTGGGGCGTTTTAATGTGCAGCTCCTGCGCCGTTACTGGCTGATCACCAACAGTAACGGTCAGCAAACGGAAGTACAGGGCGAAGGGGTTATTGGCGAACAACCATTGATCCTGCCCGGCAGTGAATTTCACTACACCAGCGGTGCTGTTTTAGAAACGCCACTTGGTACCATGGAAGGCCATTATGAAATGGTCGCACAAGACGGTGAAATCTTCCGTGTGCCTGTCCCGGTCTTCCGCCTCGCCATCCCTACACTGATAAATTAATCCCCTATGTCGACATACCTTATTGGTGATGTTCACGGCTGCATCGATGAACTCAAGGCGCTATTGGCGCAGGTGGATTTTAATCCGCAAAATGATTGTCTCTGGCTGACTGGCGATTTAGTCGCCCGTGGCCCGTCATCCCTCGAAGTTCTGCGTTTTGTCAGTGGTCTGGGCGATTCTGTACGCATGGTGCTCGGTAACCACGATCTGCATTTGCTGGCGGTTTTTGCGGGCATCAGCTTTAACAAACCGAAAGACCGTATTACGCCGCTGCTTGAGGCCGAAGACGCCGATGAGTTGATCAACTGGTTGCGACGTCAGCCGGTTCTGCAGGTGGATGAAGAGCTGAAACTGGTGATGGCCCACGCCGGCATTACTCCGCAGTGGGATCTGGAGACCGCACAGATGTGTGCGCGTGAAGTGGAAGCCGTTCTGCGCAGCGACACTTACCCGCTGTTCCTCGACGCGATGTACGGCGATATGCCGAACAACTGGCATCCGGAACTCACGGGTCTGGCGCGTCTGCGTTTTAGCACCAATGCGTTTACCCGTATGCGTTACTGCTTCCCGAACGGCCAGCTGGATATGATCTGCAAGGACACGCCTGAAAACGCGCCTAAGCCGCTCAAGCCTTGGTTTAATATTCCGGGGCCGTTGCAGAAAGCCGGATACAGTATTGCATTCGGCCATTGGGCTTCGCTGGAAGGCAAAGGTGCGCCGGAAGGAATTTATGCGCTGGACACAGGTTGCTGCTGGGGCGGTGATATGACGATGCTGCGTTGGGAAGACAAAACCTATTTCACCGAACCTTCACATCGCCGTCCTGAAAAAGAGAAAGCCGTCGTTCCAAAAGCCGAATAATCAGGCTCTTACTGCGCTTAAAAACAAAAGGCACCTTCGAAGAGGTGCCTTTTTGCTGAGTGCCGCTCTTAAATCAGGCGCGGCGGTCAAGGATCTCGAAGCAGTAGCCGTGTGAGTTCTGCTCGTCAGCGTCGTGGAATTCACTAAAGGTACTTTCCCAGTCATCTGGCTCGTAGTCAGGGAAATGCGTGTCCCCTTCCACTTCGGCATCGATATGAGTGAGATATAAGCGGTTGGCCTTCGGCAGGAACTGCTCATACACACGGCCTCCGCCCATCACCATCACTTCTTCCACACCACCGGCCGCGGCCAGAGCTGCATCAACAGACGTCACCCAGGTCACGCCTTCGTGCTCGCCAGGTTTAGAGCTGATGACAATATTCAGTCGGCCAGGTAAAGGGCGCCCTATCGACTCAAACGTTTTACGACCCATGATGACGGGTTTATTGAGCGTATTACGCTTAAACCAGGCCAGATCACCGGGTAAATGCCAAGGCATAGCGTTTTCCATGCCAATAACGCGATCGGTCGCCAGTGCGGCGATCAGGCTAATAATCATTGTGAAACCCTGTGTAGAAAAGGAATAAAACCGTGACCCGAAAAAAGAGCTGCCACTATACGGAAAGCCCTATCAGCCGTCGATAGGGAGACTCACGCTTTACAAAGATATAAGCGTACTCTTAACAGACTTACACACCGGGACGTTTGCGATACAGCCACAGCCCCGGCAAAGATAATCCAATCGATAATGCCCCGACGATAAAACTGGCCTTCAGGAAATTGGTGACCATCGTAGACATCAGCGCCTCGCTGTAGCCGAGGTGCGAAATCTCCACCATCGAAATCATCGCCGTATACGCAGAAATGCCGGGGAACATGGGGATAACGGCCGCCACTGTGAAAACTTTAGGGTGCGCCAGCAGCCATCGCGACCAGCGGATCCCTATGATGCCAATGAGTATAGCCGCCAGCAAAGAAGCCCACTCAATGTTTATCCCGCCGTGCATCATCAGCATACGGGAGCCGTGCCCCAGCGCGCCGAGCAGCGCACAGTAGCGCAACGCCCGAGGCGGGACATTGAACACCATCGCAAAACCCAGCGCCGGTACGGCGGCCAGTAACATATCCTGAATCAGTGCCCACAAAAGACTCATGACCACCCCCGTAATCCCCACAACGCCATGGCCATTACTACGCCGATGCAGGTCGCCAGCGTCAGCAGACTGGCCATCGCCCAGCGCGCCAGTCCGGTATTCACGTGGCCTTTGAACATGTCTGCCACCGCATTAATCAGTGGAAAACCGGGCACCAGCAGCAACACGCTGGCGGCCATCGCCACGTTCGACGTCAGATGAAAAAAGTCGAGACGCATGAGTAAACCGGAAATCGACGTTGCGACAAAAGCGGTGCAGCAAAAGTTGATCAGCGGATTCATGTGGCGGATGGTCAGCGTCTGGCGTACCGCCATCGCCACGCCGCTGGCTAAAAATGTCACGCTGAACGCATCCCAGCCGCCGCCGTTGAGTTTGCTAAAGCAACCGCAGGACAGCGCCACCATCAGGATCATCACCCCACGGGGATAGCGCAGCGGCTTAATATGGCTCAGACGTTTCGCCACCAGCGCGCTATCGAGCAACTTATGCTCAGCCAGAATCACCGTATGCTGTACTTCAGTCACTACCTGCATGTTGATCCCTCGATCGACATTTTTACGCGTCGAGGTCAGGCAATAGCCGCCGCACAGCGTGCTGAGCACCACGGCATTAGCGGAAATCGAGCTTTCCACCCGTTCCATGCCCAGCGCAATACCCAGCCGCGCGGGCAGTTGCTCCACCAGCATACTTTCGGCACCGTGCTGTAACAGCAGCAAGGCACATTCGATACACAGCCGGGTAATTTCACGCTGATAATGTGCCTGCGGACTTTCACGTTCCTGATATTCAACGACAGGGTCTTGCATACCGTTACCGCCCGTAAAAAAAGCCAATAAGTGTGATACGCCGGAGTGAAGATTGACGTATCATGCGGCCATATTTTGTTCTGAACATTGACGACGGTTACTTTCATGCTTGAAACCTCCCTTTTTGTTGCCAGTATCGCCTTCCTCGGCATGCTCTCTCCCGGCCCTGATTTCTTTCTGGTGATCAAAAATGCGGCTCGCTACCCTCGCGTTGCGGCACTGATGACATCGCTCGGGGTAATTTGTGGCGTGATCACGCATATGTCTTACTGCGTCGCAGGTCTGGCTGTCGTTATCACCACCACCCCGTGGCTGTTTGATTTGCTGAAATACGTCGGGGCGGCTTATCTGATTTGGGTGGGTATTCAGGCACTGTTTTCACGCAGCAACAGCAAGATGAATCTTGACGGACTGGAACCGCAGCAAGTGAAACTGCGCACGGCGTTTGTGCAGGGATATCTGTGCAACTTGCTAAATCCGAAGGCGACGCTGTTTTTCCTGGCGATGTTTACCCAGGTCTTGCAGATAGACTCCAGCATCGGCGAGAAACTCTGGTATGCCTCGATCATCGTTGGCCTTTCCACTGTCTGGTGGCCTTCACTGGCTCTCCTCATTCAGAGCGCACCGGTGCGTCGCGGTCTGGCGAAAGCGCAGAAGATTATCGATAAACTGCTGGGCGGTGTGTTGATTGGTTTAGGCATCAAAGTTGCACTCAGCTGATAACCTACAGCCATGAAAAAGCCGGTGCATTTCAGGCACCGGCTTCGGGTTTCATCCTTCGTTAACTCTTCGCTTCAATCACTTCATTCTCCGGTGCTTTGCCGTCGATACTGCCACGCCATCCCTGTTGTTGCTCTGAGGCCAGACGTTCCTGATCCTGCTCGATGGCCGCACTCAGCATGTCTTTCGCACGCTGCATACTGGCGATGCGGAACTCGGTATCTTCGTAATTCGCGATCGTTGCCTCCAGCATTTTCAGGTTGTAGCGACGGAACAGATCGGCTTTTTCGCGGGCTTCATAAGCATCCAACCCCAGCGTTTCCAGTACTTCACGGCCAACGCGCAGAGAACCTTCGAACAGCTCACGCTCCGGCGCTTCGACGCCTAACTGACGCAGTTGATACCAGTGATCGACATCTCGCGCACGGGCGATAATCCTCAGGTTCGGGAAATGCTCTTTCGCCAGCGCGGTCAGTTGCAGGTTGGCTTCGACATCATCGATAGCGTTGATCAACACTTTGGCCTGCGCGGCGCCTGCGGATTCCAGCAAATCCACACGGGTGGCATCGCCGTAAAAGACCTTGGTGCCAAACTTGCGCAGCGTTTCGATATGATCCGGGTCATGATCCAACACCACGGTATGCACGTTATTCGCCAGCAGCAAACGGCCGGCAATCTGCCCGAAGCGGCCAAAACCGGCGATGATCACCTGCGCGTTTTCATCATCGATAGTGTCCTGCGGACGATCGTCTTGCGGCGCATTACGTTCCATACGTGCGGCGAGAACCAGCAGCAATGGCGTAACCGCCATCGACAACGCTACGGCCAGCGTCAGCGCTTTCGCCCATTCAACCGGCAACACCCCGGCCATTTGTGCGGTGCTGAAAATAACGAAAGCAAATTCACTGCCCTGCCCGATGAGAATGGCAAACAGTCCACGCTGTTTTTTTGGTACGCCCAGCCACGGTGCGATCAGCCACAGCAAGGCAGCTTTCAGCGCCATAAAGCCGACCAGCAATGTGGCAATCAGCAACGGCTGATGAACCAGCGTGCCAAAGTCGATAGACATACCGACGCCGATAAAGAACAGCCCGAGCAACAAACCTTTAAACGGCTGAATATCGCTTTCCAGTGCGTGACGGTATTCGGAACTCGCCAGCAGAACCCCCGCCAAAAATGCGCCCATTGCCATCGACATACCCGCCATTTCCAGCAGAATACCGAAACCGAATACCAGAAATAGCGCCACGGCGCTGAACACTTCACGCATGCCGGAACGGGCTACAAAGTGCAGCAGCGGACGTGTGACATAACGTCCGAGCAGGATCACCAGCACCAGCGCACCGGCCACTTTCGCGGCAGAAAGTCCGAAGCTCATCAGCGTGGTGGCTTCACCGGTACTCGCCAACAAGGGGATCATTGCGACCAAAGGGATCGCCGCAATGTCCTGGAACAGCAGGACGGCAAACGCGCTGCGACCTATTGGCGCTGCGGTCAGGCTGCGTTCACTCATCGCCTGCATGGCAATGGCGGTAGAAGACAGCGCCAGCGTCAGGCCGATCAACATGGCGATTTTCCAGTCCAGACCCAGGAAGTAGCAGAATGCGCTAAGCACCACGCCACAGCCAACCATCTGAATACTGCCACCGCCAAAGACCGAAGCGCGCATGGTCCACAGACGTTTAGGATCCAGCTCCAGCCCGATGACAAACAACATCAGCACCACGCCAATCTCCGCAAAGGTCAGAATCGATTCGGCGTCCGAGACCAGCTTCAGTCCCCACGGGCCAATAATGCAGCCGGCGATGAGATAACCCAGAACTGAACCTAATCCGAGGCGTACCGCGATCGGCACAAACAATGCCGCCGACCCCAGATAAATCAGCCCTTCAATCATCAGATTATGGTTGTCCATTTTCGACCTCCGGCGCACAGCCTTCTTTCAGACTCAGGCATGCTGTTAAGCGTCGACGGTATTCTTCGCCCGCCGCTTTCAGTGCGACTTCATCGCAGATAAACGTATTGTGCACTGCAAAATACGGCTGCCAGTGCATGCCGCAGTAGACCGCCGTCGCCTGTAAAGGCTGCGCCAGCACGTCGAAATTCGGGTGATCGCCGAGTTCAAAATGATGCTCGTTTCCGCCGGTGGTCACAGCCCATAAACAATGTTTGCCGTTCAGCGCGTTGCCTTCATGGCCGTAAGCCCAGCCATGTTCCAGAACTTTATCGATCCAAAGTTTTAGCAACGGCGGCAGGCTATACCATTGGATAGGATGCTGGAACACCACCATATCGGCACGTTCAACGGCTTTCTGTTCGGCATTCACATCGATGTTGAAGTCGGGGTAAAGATCGTACAGCGAACGGATTTCTACGTTCGGCAGGTCTTTTACCGCCGCGAGTAATCCCTGATTGGCCCGCGAATGGCGCGGATAAGGATGGGCGTAAATGATTAAAATCATGCAGGTCTCTTGTCTTATTTTATTTACTTCAGCATACGCAACTTTCGGCGTTCGGGTGAAAGTCGGAGGCATAAAATGAAAAAGGCGCAGCTTTCGCCGCGCCTTTTGCTTACCGATTATGCCATTAGCCTTTGATTTTCGCGTGCATTTCCTGCACTGAAATCACCTGCTCTGTCGGGTCTGAAGACAGTGCCATCGCTGTGGCGAAACCGCCGTTCAGCGTGGTGTCGTAATGCACTTTGTATTGCAGAGCGCTGCGACGGATCAGCTTGGAATCTTCAATCGCCTGACGGCCAGCCGTGGTGTTGACGATGTACACATACTCACCGTTTTTAATACGGTCCTGAATGTGTGGACGGCCTTCATGCACCTTGTTGACCAGGCGCGGGTTTATCCCGGCTTCGCCCAGCACGACGGCGGTACCGTGGGTTGCATCCAGCTCAAAGCCGCGTTTAAGCAGTTTCGCCGCCAAATCGACTACGCGACCTTTATCGCCTTCACGCACTGACAACAGCGCGCGCCCCGCTTTCTTCATGCCGGAGTTACTGCCAAGCTGCGCTTTGGCGAAGGCTTCAGCGAAGGTGCGGCCAACGCCCATCACTTCACCGGTAGAACGCATTTCCGGCCCCAGAATCGGGTCAACGCCTGGGAATTTGTTGAACGGCAGCACCACTTCTTTCACGGAGTAGTAAGGCGGAATAACTTCTTCGGTGATGCCCTGCTGCGCCAGCGTCTGACCAGCCATTACGCGGGCAGCCACTTTCGCCAGCGGTACACCGGTCGCTTTAGAGACAAACGGTACGGTACGCGCGGCGCGTGGGTTGACTTCAATCAGGTAGACTTCGTTGTTCTTCACCGCGAACTGGACGTTCATCAGGCCGCGAACGCTCAGCTCGAAGGCCAGCTTCTCAACCTGATGACGCATCACGTCCTGAATTTCTTTGCTCAGCGTGTAGCAAGGCAGCGAACATGCGGAGTCACCGGAGTGCACGCCAGCCTGTTCGATGTGCTCCATGATGCCGCCAATCAGTACGCGCTCACCGTCACAAATCGCATCGACGTCAACTTCTATCGCGTCATCCAGGAAGCGGTCCAGCAGCACCGGCGCGTCGTTGGAGACGCTGACGGCGTTCTGGAAGTAACGGCGCAGGTCGATTTCGTCATACACGATTTCCATCGCGCGGCCACCCAGAACATAAGACGGGCGGACTACCAGCGGATAACCCAGACCGCTGGCTTTCTCAACAGCTTGTTCGATGGTCGCTACGGTGGCGTTCGCTGGCTGTTTCAGGCCCAGACGGTGAACCGCCTGCTGAAAACGCTCGCGGTCTTCGGCGCGGTCAATCGCGTCCGGGCTGGTGCCGATAATCGGCACGCCAGCGGCTTCCAGCTCACGCGCCAGCTTCAGCGGCGTCTGCCCGCCGTACTGCACGATGACGCCTTTTGGCTTCTCGATGCGCACGATTTCCAGCACGTCTTCCAGCGTTACGGATTCGAAGTACAGACGGTCGGAGGTGTCGTAATCGGTGGATACGGTTTCCGGGTTACAGTTCACCATGATGGTTTCGTAACCGTCTTCACGCAGCGCCAGTGAGGCATGCACGCAGCAATAGTCGAACTCAATCCCCTGACCGATACGGTTCGGACCGCCGCCCAGCACCATGATTTTTGGTTTGTCGTTAGTCGGGTTGGATTCGCACTCTTCCTCGTACGTGGAGTACATGTAGGCGGTATCGGTAGAGAATTCCGCCGCGCAGGTATCCACGCGTTTGTAGACCGGATGCAGATTGTATTTGTGGCGCAGTTTGCGGACTTCACTTTCTGAAACGCCCACCAGAGTCGCCAGACGCAGGTCAGCAAAGCCTTTACGTTTGAGCATGCGCAGATAGTCGTGGGTCAGGATGTTGAAGCCGCCTTCGGCCACTTCGTTTTCCAGTTTCACCAGCTCTTCAATCTGCACCAGGAACCAGCGGTCAACGTTGGTCAGGTTAAAGATACCGTCAACGGACATCCCGGCGCGGAAGGCATCGGCGATGTACCAGATACGCTCGGCACCGGCTTCTTTCAGCTCGCGACGGATTTTGGTCAGCGCTTCCGGGTCATCCAGATTCACTTTCGGGTCGAAGCCGCTTGCGCCAACTTCCAGACCGCGTAACGCTTTTTGCAGGGATTCCTGCTGCGTGCGGCCTATCGCCATCACTTCGCCGACAGATTTCATCTGCGTAGTCAGACGGTCGTTAGCACCGGCGAATTTTTCGAAGTTGAAGCGAGGAATTTTTGTCACAACATAGTCGATGGACGGTTCAAACGACGCAGGCGTTTTACCGCCGGTGATGTCGTTCATCAGTTCATCGAGGGTATAACCCACAGCCAGTTTGGCCGCCACTTTGGCAATCGGGAAGCCAGTCGCTTTTGAAGCCAGTGCAGAGGAACGGGAGACGCGTGGGTTCATTTCGATAACAATCAGACGGCCATTTTTCGGGTTCACTGAGAACTGGACGTTGGAGCCACCGGTTTCTACGCCGATTTCACGCAGTACTGCCATCGAGGCGTTACGCATGATTTGGTATTCTTTGTCGGTCAGGGTCTGCGCCGGTGCCACAGTAATGGAGTCACCGGTGTGGATGCCCATTGCATCGAAGTTTTCGATAGAGCAGACGATGATGCAGTTGTCGTTTTTATCACGCACCACTTCCATCTCGTACTCTTTCCAGCCAATCAGCGACTCATCAATCAGCAGCTCTTTGGTTGGGGAAAGATCCAGACCGCGTTCGCAAATCTCTTCAAACTCTTCGCGGTTGTACGCGATACCGCCACCGGTGCCGCCCATGGTAAATGAAGGACGGATAATGCACGGGAAGCCGACGTCAGCGGCAACCGCCAGCGCTTCTTCCATTGTATGGGCGATGCCCGAACGCGCCGTGTCCAGACCGATTTTTTTCATCGCCACGTCGAAACGGCGGCGGTCTTCAGCTTTATCAATGGCATCTGCGGTCGCGCCGATCATGGTCACGCCGAATTCTTCCAGCACGCCCTGACGTTCCAGTTCCAGCGCACAGTTCAGCGCGGTCTGGCCGCCCATGGTCGGCAATACGGCGTCCGGGCGCTCTTTTTCGATGATTTTGCGTACCACTTCCCAGGTAATCGGCTCGATATAAGTCGCATCAGCCATGTCCGGGTCGGTCATGATGGTCGCGGGGTTAGAGTTCACCAGAATGACGCGGTAACCTTCTTCACGCAGCGCTTTACACGCCTGTGCACCCGAGTAGTCAAATTCACAAGCCTGGCCGATCACAATCGGGCCCGCGCCCAGAATCAGGATGCTTTTTATGTCTGTACGTTTTGGCATTTTTTCTTGCTCCTGATTTATTTGCCTGTAAGAGCGGCGTTGTTGTGAGAAGCGCGGAAAGCGTTAATCAGTTCGATGAAGTGATCGAACAGTGGCGCCGCGTCGTGCGGGCCCGGGCTGGCTTCAGGGTGACCCTGGAAGCTGAACGCCGGTTTGTCCGTGCGGTGGATACCCTGAACCGTGTGGTCGAACAACGATTTGTGAGTCACACGCAGAGTCGCGGGCAGATTGTTTTCATCTACTGCGAAGCCGTGGTTTTGCGCGGTGATCATCACCACATTGTTGTCGATATCTTTAACCGGATGGTTCCCGCCGTGGTGGCCCAGTTTCATTTTCAGCGTTTTTGCGCCGCTGGCTAATGCCAGTAACTGATGGCCGAGGCAGATCCCGAAGACCGGGATATCCGTTTCGAGGAACGTTTTGATGGCGGCGATGGCGTAGTCACAAGGCTCCGGGTCGCCAGGGCCGTTAGACAGGAAGATGCCATCCGGATTGAGTTTCAGCACGTCAGCGGCAGGCGTTTGCGCCGGAACTACCGTCAGGCGGCAACCGCGGTCCACCAGCATACGCAGGATGTTGCGTTTTGCGCCGTAATCATAAGCCACCACGTGGAATGGCAGTTCGTCTTGTTTCTTCGCTTCCGGCAGCTCGCCTTCAAGCGTCCAGCTGCCTTGCTGCCAGCTGTAAGATTCAGCGGTCGTCACTTCTTTCGCCAGATCCATCCCTTTCAGGCCCGGGAACGCTTTGGCTTTTTGCAGCGCCAGTTCGGCATCCGGAGAATCGCCCGCGATGATGCAGCCGTTCTGTGCGCCTTTTTCACGTAACAGACGGGTCAGCTTGCGGGTATCGATGTCGGCGATGGCTACGATGTTGTTGCGTTTGAGGTAATCAGAAAGGTTTTCTTCACTGCGGTAGTTGCTGGCAATAAGAGGAAGGTCGCGAATGACCAGGCCCTGAGCGTGTACTGCGGAAGATTCTGCGTCTGCGGCATTGGTGCCGACATTACCGATATGGGGATAAGTGAGAGTGACAATCTGGCGGGAATAGGAAGGATCAGTGAGGATTTCTTGATAACCGGTCATCGACGTATTGAAGACCACTTCCCCCACTGCCGAACCTTCTGCCCCGATGGCCCGACCGTGGAATTGGGTTCCGTCTTCCAGAACCAATAACGCTGACTTTATCAAAGCATCCTCCAAGAATAATAAATCACAATATTTGCATATTAATTCAGATAACCCGATCTAAATCAATGCAAAAATCGCTCCGGAAGCCAATTTTCGGCAAATTGCGCGCATTCTAATGAGGGCAGTCCGGTTTGTCTACCAAAAGCGCCACTATTTCTCTATTTTTCGCACAACTCAGTGAAAAGGCTTCGTCACAGCCACGAAAGCATGGCCTAAGTGAGCATAGTAACCGTTTGCGGAAGACGATGTCTGAAAATCAGTGATAAAAGTGGGTAAGAGTCAGTGAGGGAGATCGGATGAGTTTAAAAAACACTCACATGGCATGTTAAAAAAACAGTAAACCATAAATAAAACAAGTTACCATTACCAATTGGCATTAAACCCGTATTTTTCAATAAAAAAGAGAAGGGCAATCAAGGAACTGCCCTTTTATCAAAATATTATGACCAAAACAACCACATCACATCTAAATCATTTTCTACAAATCATCTAACCCAAGCACGTCGCGCATGTCATAAAGACCTGACTTATGCGACGAAATCCACTTTCCTGCACGAACAGCGCCATTTGCGAAGGTCATGCGGCTGGAAGCCTTGTGTGTAATCTCAACACGCTCGCCGATATCAGCAAACATCGCGGTATGTTCACCAACGATATCGCCGGCACGGATAGTGGCAAAACCAATACTTTTTGGATCGCGCTCGCCGGTATGTCCTTCACGGGCATACACCGCGCACTCCTTGAGGTCGCGTCCCAGCGCACCGGCAATTGCTTCGCCCATCGCCAGCGCAGTGCCTGATGGCGCATCTACTTTATGACGGTGGTGGGCTTCCACAATTTCGATATCGGTATAGTCGCCCATCACTTTGGCGGCTTTTTCTAAAAGTTTGAGAACGACGTTCACGCCCACGCTGAAATTGGCGGCGAAAACCACCGGAATGACCTCAGAAGCCTGCTTAATCGCGGTCTTACCTGCATCATCGAAGCCCGTAGTGCCGATAATCATACCTTTATGGTGTTTCTGACAGAATTCCAGATGCGCCAGCGTACCTTCCGGACGGGTGAAATCGATCAGTACATCAAAATCGTTCGCTACAGCGTTCAGATCTTCATTCACTTTGACGCCTGCATTTCCGATCCCCGCCAGCTCACCGGCATCGGTGCCCACAAGCGTGGAACCCGGACGCTCCAATGCCGCGCCAAGCACCACGCCTTCGGCTTCAGAAACGGCCTGGATCAGCTGCCGGCCCATACGACCACCTGCGCCAACGATGGCCATGCGAATATCAGCGTTACTCATAAATACTCTCTTTTTATAGGGGTTCTGCCGTAAAACAGAATCAGGTTAGCCACCCTGTTATCGGGTAGCCAGCAAAATTGCCTCATAATTAGAAAATTATGATACAGGCTGGTTAATATCAGTAAAAAGCATCTGATTTAAGGTTACCAACTTAAATGATTTGTGTTAACCGAATAGCCAAACTGGAACTGAGAGAGGGGAAAGCTGTAAAAACGTGCAAAAATCCTGTTCGCATAACGATTCACTTTTCTGCATAAGTGTCTGAAATCAATTCAGCCGCACATCAGGGCACCGTTCGCGTAGTGGAATTTGCGCCCTTCCCTCAGAATTCAGTTTTACAGTATTCGGTGTCTGATGAAAGACAATCTGTCAGCGACATCTGCAAACGCATTATTTCATTCTGCCTGAATGACAAAAAAGCAGCTATCAGCTTACAACTTAGATCTAAAACATTAATTTTTTATTATATGCCATCAAATCATATTGATTAAATCAATAAATATGATAATAAGTAGCCAGCTAATTTTAACCGGCGAAATTTAATTTCTGACCGGTCAAAAATTAAGTAGCCTGGATGCATGAGGCGCGTCTTCACCCTTACCTGATTGTCATGAGTAAGGGGAAAATACAAAAACACACATGTCCAATTTCACTGTTAGTTATTTCAAAACAAGGTGTTGGCAAGGGAATTACATGAACTTCAAATTGAACAAAGTCACTCAGGTGGCTACTGCTGGCCTGTTATTTGGTCTGGCATCTTTCGCTTCACACGCAGAAATCACGCTGATCAAGCAAGATCCACAACCTAACGATCCCCTGAGCCGTTTAAACTTCCAGATTGGCGGGAGTATTCGTCCGCAGTGGAATATGGAAACCGGCGATAAAGATAAAGGTTCGTATAAAAATAATGGCTTCGACGGCGGCTCCCGCTTCCGTTTCTCCACTGATTATTATCTGTTTGATGATATCAGCTGGGTCAGCTACTACGAACTGGGCGTCAACTTCCCTGCCCTGATGGGCTGGGACGACCACTACGCGGACGGCGCTCACAACACCACGCGTCGCCAGCTCTACACCGGCCTGAAAAGCAAAACCTACGGTCAGCTGACCTACGGCCAGCAAAACAGCGTGTACTACGATGTGGTCGGCGCTAAAACCGATATATGGGATTACGACATGCTCGGCCAGGCGCCAGGTAACGGGGTCAACGGCGACTACGACGGGTCTTACCGCTCCCGTAAAATGCTGAAATACAAAAACACCTTCGGGGCGGCAGATGTTTACGCCTCTTACCTGTTCTCAGATAACGATCTGCTGACCGGCGACGGCCTGCGTTATAAACGTAAAGGCGGCGGCTCTGTGGGTGTGGATTACCACATCACTAAAGATCTGACATGGGGTACTGCGTATAACTATACCAACGCAGAAATGAAAAACCCGGGTCAGCACAGCTCCACGAATTACGACCAGAATATTGTCGGTACGGCGCTCAGCTGGAAACCGGGCAACTGGACAGCCTCTTTCGGTGGCGGTTATTACAACAACTTCCTGACCACCAAAAAGAAAACGGATAATAACTATTTCGCGGGCGACGCTTACGGCCTGGAATACTTCCTGGGCTACGCATTCCCAATCAATCAGTACGCAGTGAAAACGGTTCAGCCTTACTTCATGGGCGACCGTATGACTTACGTCACTGGCCGTAATTATCAGCGTATTGATAATGGTCTGGGTCTGTCTGTTCAGATGGATTACGGCTTCCGCGTCGATTACGAACACGTATTCAGCTCCACCACCGATGATCGTGGTGATATGAACCTCGTTCGCCTGAGATACGATTTCTAAATTTCAAAAACCTTAACTTCAGGGGCCGGTTTACGTCTTATTGACGTGCCGGCCCTTTATTTTTACACCTTTTCCCCTATCCCACGCGGGCAAAGCCGGACTAGACTGAATGCAACCACATCTTATCCTTCAAGGAGCGCTTTACGATGTCCGTATTATTCCGGTCCGACGTGACCGCCATTGGCGATTATCGAGCCGAATTGGGTGAAACACCCGTCTGGTGCCAGCGCACGCAATCATTGCTGTGGGTCGATATTCTTGCTCAGCGCGTTTTGCGTTACTGGCCCGAGACAAAAGAAACTGAAATCCACGACCTGCCGAGCGTAACCAGCGCCGTACTGATGACGGAGAAACGTAACCAGTTTTTACTCGTCTCTCAGGATGGCATCCATTTGTACGATTACGAAAACAAAAGCCGCCAGACATTGTGCGGGTATCCTGGTGCAGAAGGTACACGACCGAACGAAGCCGCTATCGCGCCGGACGGTTCGCTATGGTTTGGCACGCTGGATATCAAAGAGGAAAAAAATAACGGCGCGTGGTATCGCTATGAAGCAGGTGCCGATGCACCTGAAATGATGCTCGATAACGTGGGGATCACCAACACCCTGGTCTGGTATGAAGGCAAAGTCTGGTTTGCAGATACGAAGAAAAACCGCTTCTACTCTGCCAACGCACGCCGTATTAATCCGCAGAAGATCTCTTGCTTTTCTTCCGGTGATAAATCTCCGGATGGTTCAGCGCTGGCACAAAATGGGTGGCTGATCACCGCCTGCTGGGGATCGAAATGTCTGTTACGCCAGCAAATTAATCAGGGTGAATTGCTGACTCTTGATACCGTGCCGGTACCTGTGACGCAGCCAAGTTGCTGTACTTTTGGCGGCCCTGATATGACCGAACTCTACATCACGTCAGCCCGTAAAAATCTCGACGCTCCTCACGCGCTGGAAGGCGCGCTGCTGCATGTACAAACGTCAACGGTGGGTGCGCCACAGAATTTGTTCAAACTACAAAAGGCTTAAATCGGCCAGAACGCCCATAAAAAAACCGGCCACGAATGAGCCGGTTTTTGATTTTCTGCACGGTAAGTGAGACAAATCAGTCGATCTGTTTCACATCCACACGCAGTTCTTTTGGCACTTCAAACACGATATTCTCTTCGCGCCCTTCGATGTTAATCACATCCATCCCGCCAAAGGTTTTCAGCTTGCTTATCACATCCTGCACCAGAATATCCGGTGCGGAGGCGCCCGCCGTGACGCCGATGCTTTTTGCATCTTTCAGCCAGCTTTCCTGAATATCCGCCGCAGAATCGATCAGATAGGAAGGCACACCGACGCGCTGAGCCAGCTCCGCCAGACGGTTGGAGTTGGAGGAGTTTTTCGATCCGACAACCAGCACCACATCCGCGCCATCGGCCAGCGTTCGCACAGCTTCCTGACGGTTAGTGGTGGCGTAGCAAATATCATCTTTACGCGGCCCGATAATTTTCGGGAACCGATCGCGCAACGCATCAATGATGGCCGACGTGTCATCCACCGAAAGCGTGGTTTGCGTCATAAAGCACAGGTTGTTTTCGTCTTTTACCTGCAATTTATACACATCTTCCGGCGCCTCGACCAGATACATGCCGCCTTTCGGATTACTGTACTGGCCCATGGTGCCTTCAACTTCCGGATGACCGGCATGACCAATCAGAATCGCTTCAGTGCCTTTACGGCTGGCACGCGCGACTTCCATATGCACTTTGGTCACCAGCGGACAAGTGGCATCAAAGAGCATAGTGAGATCACGTTCTTTCGCTTCCGCCCGAACCGCCTGGGAAACCCCGTGGGCGGAGAAAATCAAGATTGAGCCGTCCGGTACTTCGCTGATTTGCTCGATGAAAATCGCACCACGCTGACGCAGGCTGTCAACCACATAACGGTTATGTACCACTTCATGACGCACGTAAATCGGTGCGCCATACAGCTCAAGCGCACGTTCAACAATGCTGATGGCGCGATCGACACCTGCACAAAAACCGCGTGGGTTAGCCAGCAATATCTGCATGTTTCTCCTCCAGTTGCGGGTCGATTTCCAGCACTTCGATATCGAAATCGATGTACTGTCCCGCCAGCGGATGATTGAAATCAACAGTGATCGAATCTTCTGTCACTTCACGCACTACGCCCGGCATTTCATTACCGTCACGACCACTGAACAGCATGATGGTGCCGACATCCGGCACCCCTGTTTCCTGGAAATCACGACGCGAGAAGAACTGCACCAGATCCGGGCTTTTGGTACCGAAAGCCGATTCCGGGGACAGAGTAAAAGCATGCTTATCCCCAACGCTCAATCCGGTCAGCTGATTTTCCAGCGCGTCAGACAGGCTGCCGTCGCCGAGGCGAAACAGCGCAGGTTTTCCATTCGCGCGGGTAGATTCTGCCGTCGAGCCATCTTCAAGCTTCAACGTAAAATGTACCAGCACGGCGCTGTCGTGTTTCACCTGTTGAGACATATTTCTTATCCTTTGGTCTTCGCCGCTTCGTTCGGTTTCGCGAGGAAACCTTCCAGCACGACCAGCACTGCGCCAACGCAGATAAAGCTGTCGGCCAGATTAAAGATCGGGTAGTGCCAGTCGTTCACGTAGAAATCGATAAAGTCGATCACGAAGCCGTGCACCATACGGTCAAACATGTTGCCCAGCGCGCCACCAATGATCATCGCAAATGCAATGTTATTCAGACGCTGCTTTGCACTGCTGCGGTACATCAGCACCAGCAGAACCACCACGATAACCAACGCAATCGCCGTGAAGAACCAGCGCTGCCAGCCACCTTTATCCGCCAGGAAACTGAACGCTGCGCCCGGGTTATGAGCGTAGGTCAGATTAAAGAACGGAATCAGCGGCATGGACTCACCGAGCTGAAAATGCCCCATGACCAGAAACTTACTGCCGAGATCGACGATAACGACGAGAACCGCCAGCCAAAGCCAGCGGAGTCCGGTAGAACAGAAAGGTTTAGTCATTATGCAAACTTACGCTCTTCGCCGTCACCGGCAATGTTAGTCACACAACGGCCACAGATGTCGCTGTGTTCCGCATTCTGGCCGATGTCAGTGGTGAAATGCCAGCAGCGCGGGCACTTCTCGCCTTCAGCTTTTGCCAGACCAATTTTCAGGCCTTTCAGCAATTCGCTGGCCTGCGCTGAATCATCCGCTTCAGACAGCGCGGCAACTTTCGCACCGGAAGTCAGGAGCACAAAGCGCAGTTCGTTGCCCAGAGAACGCAGATCTGTTGCCAGCGCGTCGTCTGCATATAAGGTCACGGCGGCTTCCAGAGAACCGCCCAGACGTTTATCAGCACGCGCCTGTTCGATCACTTTGTTCACTTCGCCACGCACTTTCAGCAGCTCATCCCAGAACGCATCGTTCATGGATTCGTTACCGATCAGGCCAAACAGACCGTCGTACCACTCTTGGGTAAAGACGAACTTCTCGCGGTTACCCGGCAGTTCAGCCCAGATTTCATCAGCAGTGAAGGACATGATTGGCGCCATCCAGCGTACCAGTGCTTCGCAGATGTGATACAGCGCGGTCTGGCAGCTGCGGCGCGCAACGCTGTCGCTCTTCGCGGTGTACTGGCGATCTTTGATGATATCCAGATAGAAGGAACCCATTTCGATCGAGCAGAACTGCATCAGACGCTGAACAACGCCGTGGAAATCATAGGCTTCGTACGCAGCAATGATCTCGTCTTGGGCGGCTTTCGCGCGGCCAACTGCCCAGCGATCCAATACAACCATTTCTTCCGGGGCCACGCTGTGCAGCGCCGGATCGAAACCGTTCAGGTTCGCCAGCAGGAAGCGCGCGGTGTTACGGATACGGCGATAAGAATCGGCAGCACGTTTGAGGATTTCGTCGGACACGGCGATTTCGCCGGTGTAATCCGTAGATGCCACCCACAAACGCAGAATGTCGCCACCCAGCTTATTCATCACGTCCTGAGGCGCGATGGTGTTACCGATGGATTTAGACATTTTACGGCCCTGACCATCGACGGTGAAACCGTGAGTCAGTACCTGTTTGTAAGGCGCTTTGCCTTTCATTGCCGTGGAAATCATCAGAGAAGACATGAACCAGCCGCGATGCTGGTCAGAACCTTCAAGATACAGATCCGGTGAATGACCGTTGAACTCAGGACGCACGTCTACAACGGAGGAATGCGTAGAACCGGAGTCAAACCAGACGTCCAGCGTATCTGGCACTTTGACGTAATCGGCAGCGTCTGCGCCCAGAATCTCTTCAGGATTCAGATCCCACCACGCCTGAATGCCATCGGCTTCAACGCGTTTTGCCACTTCTTCCATCAGCTCAAGGCTGCGCGGATGAAGCTGTTCGGTATCTTTATGAACAAACAGAGACATCGGGACGCCCCACGTACGCTGACGGGAAATACACCAGTCAGGACGGTTAGCGACCATGTTTTCGATACGCGCCTGACCCCAGTCAGGGATCCACTGCACACCTTTGATCTCTTCCAGAGATTTCTGACGCAAGCCTTTCTGATCCATGCTGATGAACCATTGTGGCGTAGCGCGGAAGATGATCGGCGTTTTGTGACGCCAGCAGCACGGATAGCTGTGGTTCATTTTCTCAACGTGCAACAGTGCGCCTTTCTCACGCAGCAGTTCAACGATCAGATCGTTAGCTTTAAAGACGAATTTGCCATCCAGCATCGGGTAAGTACCAGGCAAGTAGCAGCCGTTCGGTCCAACCGGGTTTGCGACTTCCAGACCGTATTTCTGGCCAATGACAAAGTCATCAGGACCGTGACCAGGTGCGGTATGTACAGCACCGGTACCGGCATCGAGAGTGACGTGATCACCAAGGATGGCCGGCACATCGAAACCGAGGAATGGATGCTGGAATCGCAGCAGTTCAAGATCCGCACCTTTGCATTCGCCCAACACGGTCCACTCAGTGATACCGGCACGCTTCATCACGCTTTCAACCAGATCGGTGGCCAGGATCAGGCACTGACCTTCAATCTGCACCAGCTGATAAGAAAACTCAGCGTTAAGTGAAATCGCGCGGTTAGCCGGCATGGTCCACGGGGTGGTGGTCCAGATGACCAGAGAAATCGGACCATTGAAACCAGTGGCACCAAATTTCGCAGCAACAGCGGCAGCATCCGTCGCATTAAACGTCACGTCGATAGACGGAGATACTTTGTCGTAATATTCAACTTCGGCTTCAGCCAGTGAAGAGCCGCAATCGGTACACCAGTGAACAGGTTTTGCACCTTTATGCAGATGACCATTGCCGATGATTTTACCCAGCGCACGAATGATGTTGGCTTCAGTTTTGAAGTCCATGGTCAGATACGGATGATCCCAGTCACCGAGCACGCCCAGACGGATGAAATCTTTCTTCTGACCTTCAACCTGTTCAGCGGCATACTTGCGGCAGGCTTCACGAAATTCTGCCGCCGTGACTTTCTCGCCCGGCTTACCAATCAGCTGTTCAACTTTCAGTTCAATCGGCAGACCATGACAATCCCAGCCCGGAACATACGGCGCGTCGAAGCCCGCAAGTCCTTTGGACTTGATAATCATGTCTTTGAGAATTTTGTTTACTGAGTGACCAATATGAATGCTGCCGTTCGCATACGGAGGGCCGTCATGCAAGATAAAGGTTTTCTTGCCTTTCTTGGCAGCACGAATAATCCCGTACAGATCCTGGTCATACCAATTCTTCAGCATGTCAGGTTCACGCTTGGCCAGATCGCCACGCATCGGGAACCCTGTTTCCGGCAAATTCAGGGTGTTCTTGTAGTCACTCATAGATTCTCGGTTCCGTTTTTCGGCTGGATTCCAGGCGTTGTGACACGCCTGTCAGTACAAGTTTAGCGTGGTGTCTTTAACCCGAAAAATTCCCGGGCCGTCACCTCATCGTTCGCAATTTGTTGCTTTAACGCATCAAGCGAGGAGAAACGCTGTTCGTTGCGCAATTTTGCGCGAAGCACCACGTCAATGTGGCGCCCGTATAAATCTAATGTGGTGTCGAGCAGGTGAACTTCCAACTGCTTGCGCACGCCACCGACCGTCGGACGAATACCAATATTGGCAACGCCCGGCAAAGGTTCCGGGCCAAGGCCGAGAACTTCTACGGCATACACGCCGCGAACCGGTGAAACCACGCGCTTTAACGGCACGTTGGCCGTTGGGAAACCAATAGTACGTCCCAGCTTATCACCATGGACGACGCGCCCTGAGATACTGAACGGATGGCCCAGTAAATTTTCGGCCAGTGCTAAATCATCGTCACGCAGCGCATCACGGATAGCGGTGCTGCTGATGCGATTTCCGCCTTCGCGGAAGGTCTGGGTGCTGATCACTTCAAAGCCATACTCTTTCCCGGCTTTCTGCAACAGCTCAAAATCCCCCAGACGACCAGCGCCAAAGCGGAAATCATCCCCGACGGTCAGGAATTTAACGCCCAACTTTTCGACCAGCAGTTGGGAAACAAACGCCTGCGCCATATGTGCAGCAAACCGGGGGTCAAAATGCACACATAAAAGATAATCTACGCCGCACCCGGCCAGATACTTGGCTTTGTCACGCAGGCTGGTTAAGCGTGCAGGGGCTTTATCACCCGCAAACAGTTCCAGCGGCTGTGGTTCAAAAATCATCACCATCACCGGCAGACCCAGACGTTGACCTTCCAGCTTCAGCTGTTCGATCAGGCCCTGATGGCCTCGGTGTACACCATCAAAATTGCCAATAGTCAGCACACATCCATGATGGCGTGCTCGAATATTGTGTATTCCGCGAATTAGCTCCATAGCTGGCTCAAATCCAATGCTGACTCATAAAGATGGAAATCGGCGGATTATACCTTGTACAGCCCGCAAGGTTAACCAGCGATTCGCAGGATCACACCATTCTCTCTTGCATACGGCAGATATTGCGGTTCAAATGGCGGCGTGGCGATGAAAATCTTTCCTTTCGAGCAGGGAATGCGTGACTTTTCGCATAAACAAAGCGTTAATGGCCGCCGTGGGCAGTTTGTACACTCTCCTGTCGATTTTTCTCGCGAAAGACTGTATTCCGATGCCGGAAGCTGTTAAAATCCTGCGCCATCACAACGTAACAAGCGACGTGTAAAGTTCACGCTTTAAAACGCCGCTTATTTGCACAAATCCGTTGACAACAGAAGACCGAAAAGGCATATTCCTCGGCCTTTGAATTGTTCATCAATAGAAAAATATTTGGGAGTTGGCCTTGGCTAATATCAAATCAGCTAAGAAACGCGCCGTACAGTCAGAAAAACGTCGTAAGCATAACGCGAGCCGCCGTTCAATGATGCGTACCTTTATCAAGAAGGTATACACGGCTATTGCAGCAGGCGACAAAGCTGCTGCACAAAATGCATTTAACGAAATGCAACCAATTGTGGATCGTCAGTCTTGTAAAGGCCTGATTCACAAAAACAAAGCAGCGCGTCATAAGTCAAACCTGACTGCGCAAATCAACGCAATGCAATAATTGCATTACGCTGATATGCTTGATAAAAAAACCGGCTCACGCCGGTTTTTTTATATCTAAAATTTGAGCCTCTGCTTTTACTACAGCTCAAACAGCGCCGAAAAATCAGTGTGACAAATCCGCTGAACCGAAGGATGTTGGATCATGCGTTCGGCAAAAATCACGTAGTACTCTTCCAAAATGCCCTCCACGCGCCCCACTTCAATAATTTTTTCTTCCTTAAACTCAGTAGAAGAGTAAATCGCCGGCGCGACAAATATCGCATCGTTGTTCATCCCGAACGCTTTCATCAGTGCCGCATCATCGAACTCACCGAGAATGTTCACTTTCAATCCCTGCGTATTAAACCAGTTCAGCAATTTCCGTCCCAGCATCGAACGACGCCCGGGGATCAGCAGCGGACTCTGTTCCAGACAGGCAGGAAAATCGGCACCCGCTGGCGGGTTGCAGCAATAGAAGCTGATCGGACTCTCACCCAGCTTGACTGAGAACAACCCCTCCTGCTGCGTTGAATCCACCGGGCAGTCCGACAGAATCATATCCAGCTTATGCAAGCTCAGCTGTTCCAGCAGCATTTCGTGGGTGGATTCAAAACATCGCAAATGAATTTGTGCGTTGTCCGGTACGGCAGCTTTCAGCACACGGCTGACCAGCCGTTTCGACAGCGCATCGGCCACGCCAACGTCAAACAACAGGCTCGACTCTTTGCGATAATTAACGATATCCAGCATTTCCTGGCTGAGGGTGAACATCTTATCGGCGTAGCGATAAACCAACTGCCCCAACTCAGAGGGCACCAGACCGCGACCCTGACGTTTGAAAAGTTTGCCACCTAACCGTTCCTCAAGCGATTTAATCTGCCCGGTGATGGTCTGTGGCGTCAGATAGAGCGCCTCGGCGGCGCCTACGACAGAACCTTGTTTACAGACGTGCCAAAAATAATACAAATGGTTGTAGTTAATATGAGGCATGTTTTCATCCGCTCCTGAAATATGAAGTCTGCATCAGGCTGCATGCCTCCGTGCATGCAGCCTGTTCATCACTATTTGAGGGCTTTCTTAGGTAAAGCACGGCTTAGCAATATGTAACCCAATACGGCAGAAGCAACAGAGCCCATCAGGATACCCATTTTTGCGTAAGTCAGCAGTGCAGGATCACGCGTCGCAAAGGCCAGTGAGCCGATAAAAATCGACATCGTAAAGCCGATACCGCACAACACTGACACGGCAACTATCTGGCTAAAGGTAATGCCTGATGGCATACGGGTCACACCCAATTTTAGTGCTACACCGCTGAAAAGAATGATGCCCAGTGGTTTACCTAACAGCAATCCGGCAGCGATACCCATCGGTAACAGGGAGAAAGCACCGGCAGCAGAAACGCCCTCTAAAGAGATCCCCGCGTTAGCAAACGCAAAGACCGGCAAAATAAACCACGCGACATAAGGATGAATACCGTGTTCCAGACGACGCGCCGGTGACGGTTTTTTATCTTTAGTATTCAGCGGGATCAGGAACCCGAGGATCACACCGGCGAGCGTGGCGTGAACGCCAGACTTCAGCACGCAGACCCAGAACACCGCGCCGACAATCAGGTATGGTGTCAGTTTTGTCACCCCGCGCCAGTTCATAAATGCCAATGCCGCGATGCAAACTGCAGACAGCCCCAACGCCATCATGGAGACATCATGGCTATAGAATAGCGCAATGATCACAATCGCCCCGAGATCGTCAATGATCGCCAGTGCAAGCAGGAAGACTTTCAAGCCAGTCGGCACGCGGGAACCCAACAGCGCCATCACGCCCAATGCAAATGCAATGTCAGTGGCCGCCGGAATAGCCCAGCCCTGACGGGCAATCTCATCGCCGCCATTGAACAGTAAGTAAATAAGGGCTGGTACAACCATGCCGCCCACCGCAGCAATGGCTGGGAATAATGCCTGCTCGCGGTTCGCCAGCGCCCCTTCGCACAGCTCACGCTTCACTTCGAGACCGATCATCAGGAAAAATACCGCCATCAGACCATCGTTAATCCAGAGTAAAAGTGGTTTATCGATCAGCAATTCTGAAAAACGCAGTGTGACCGGAATATCCAAAAATGCCTGATAAGCGCCCTGTAAAGGGCTGTTGGCCATGATTAATGCCACGATGGCAGCCAGGATCAGTACGATCCCCCCTGCGGCTTCCAAGCGTAAAAACTGACGAATTAAATTCGACATTCTGACTCTCCTGTAGAAAAACAGTGGCGATAAAAGGATTGCCACAATGGAATGCGCGAATTGTACACAACCCATTAACTCGTAAAAAGTCGATTATATCTGGAGTATAACTCGGCTTTTACGAGTCGTTTTCATCCCGCAACCGCTTTGTCCGTAACTCCCATAAAAAAATCCCCGGAGCGAACCGCTGCCGGGGATTTTGCTGGACTGCCAGAGCCTGTTGTCAGGAACTGATTAGCGCGTCAAATCATCAAAGAACTTTTTCACGCCGTCCAGGAAGCTTTTGGAACGCGGGCTATTTTTCTCACCCGATACGCCACCAAAGCTTTCTTCCAGATCACGCAGCAACTGCTTCTGTTTGTCGCTCAGGCTGACCGGCGTTTCAACCACAACGCGGCACATTAAATCGCCCTGTGCGCCGCCACGGACGGATTTCACACCGCGCCCGCGCATACGGAACATTTTGCCGGTCTGCGTTTCCGCAGGAATTTTCAGGCTAACTCGGCCATCAAGCGTTGGGACTTCAATTTCCCCTCCCAAAGCAGCCATAGCGAAGTTGATCGGCACTTCGCAGTACAGGTTGTTACCTTCACGCTCAAAGATTTTGTGCGCTTTAACCTGGACCTGAACGTACAGATCGCCTGACGGTGCGCCATGCTCACCCGCTTCACCTTCACCTTCAAGACGAATACGGTCGCCGGTATCCACACCCGCTGGGATTTTCACAGACAGGGTTTTTGAGCGCTCTACGCGGCCATGACCGTGGCATTTGCTGCAAGGATCTTTGATGACCTTACCGCGCCCCTGACAAGTCGGACACGCTTGTTGAACCGTGAAGAAGCCCTGACGCATCTGAACCTGGCCCGCACCGTGGCAGGTAGGACAGGTGGCCGGAGAGCTGCCCGCTTTCGCGCCGCTGCCGTGGCAGACATCACATTCATCCAGCGTAGGAATGCGGATTTCTTTGGTGACACCACGAACGGCCTCTTCCAGTGTCAGATCCATGTTGTAACGCAGGTCTGACCCCCGGCTCGCACGCTGACGGCGACCGCCGCCAAAGATGTCGCCAAAGACGTCACCAAAGATGTCGCTGAAATCTGCACCGCCGCCACCGCCGTACCCACCGCCGCCGCCCATGCCACCTTGTTCAAAGGCTGCATGACCGTACTGGTCGTAGGCCGCACGCTTTTGCGCATCGGTCAGAATTTCATACGCTTCTTTAATTTCTTTGAATTTGCTTTCGGAAGCTTTGTCGCCCTGATTACGGTCAGGGTGATGCTTCATAGCCAGGCGCTTATAGGCCTTTTTGATTTCACGCTCATCCGCTGTTTTGGATACGCCTAAAATCTCATAAAAATCTTGCTTCGCCATGCTTTAACCTACCCTCAACATGCGTGCACGGGCGCAGAGTTTCCTCGACGCCCGTGCTGGTTTTCAGTAATGAACTCTTACTGTGCCCGCTTAAGGGCGATTATTTCTTGTCTTTGACTTCTTCGAATTCAGCGTCAACAACGTCATCATCTTTCTGAGCGCTGTTATCGCCGCCTTCAGCCTGACCCTGCTGCTGAGCCATTTCCATCAGCTTACCGGAAACCTGCACCAGCGCCTGGATTTTCGCTTCGATATCAGCCTTGTCTTCACCTTTAGCAGAAACTTCCAGTGCTTTCAGGGCTTCTTCAACCGCAGTTTTGTCTTCAGCTGGCAGTTTGTCACCGGCTTCTTCCAGTTGCTTACGGGTACCGTGGATCAGATGATCCGCCTGGTTGCGGGTCTGGACCAGTTCTTCGAACTTGCGGTCAGACTCAGCATTCGCTTCGGCATCATTAACCATTTTCTGGATTTCTTCTTCGGTCAGACCAGAAGATGCCTTGATGGTGATCTTCTGCTCACGGCCGGTCGTCTTGTCTTTCGCAGACACGTGCAGGATACCGTCGGCGTCGAGGTCGAAGGTAACTTCGATCTGTGCCTGACCGCGCGGTGCTGCCTGAATACCGTCCAGATTGAACTGACCGAGAGATTTGTTATCGCTCGAACGTTTACGCTCACCCTGCAACACATGGATGGTTACCGCAGACTGGTTGTCTTCTGCAGTAGAGAACACCTGGCTGTGTTTGGTCGGGATCGTGGTGTTTTTGGTGATAAGTGGAGTCATCACGCTGCCCATGGTTTCGATACCCAGTGACAACGGGGTAACGTCCAGCAACAGAACGTCTTTCACATCACCCGCTAACACACCGCCCTGAACCGCTGCACCGATGGCAACAGCTTCGTCCGGGTTCACGTCTTTACGTGGTTCTTTACCAAAGAATTCAGCCACTTTCTTCTGAACCATTGGCATACGTGTCTGACCACCGACCAGGATCACGTCCTGAATATCGGACACTGACAGACCTGCGTCTTTCAGCGCGACTTTCAGCGGATCGATACAACGGTTAACCAGGTCTTCAACCAAAGATTCCAGTTTTGCACGGGTCACTTTGATGTTCATGTGCTTAGGACCGGTTGCATCCGCAGTGATGTACGGCAGATTCACGTCCGTTTGCTGAGCAGAAGACAGTTCGATCTTCGCTTTTTCAGCAGCTTCTTTCAGACGTTGCATTGCCAGCGGATCGTTACGCAGATCCATACCTTGTTCTTTCTTAAACTCTTCAACCAGGTAGTTGATCAGGCGGCTATCGAAGTCTTCACCACCGAGATGAGTATCACCATTGGTTGCCAGAACTTCGAAGGTTTTCTCGCCATCAACTTCGTCGATTTCGATAATAGAGATATCGAAAGTACCACCACCCAGGTCGTATACCGCGATGGTGCGGTTACCGACTTCGCGATCCAGGCCATAAGCCAGTGCCGCTGCGGTAGGTTCGTTAATAATACGTTTTACTTCCAGACCTGCGATACGGCCAGCATCTTTCGTTGCCTGACGCTGAGCATCGTTGAAGTATGCAGGTACGGTGATAACAGCTTCAGTTACCGATTCGCCCAGGTAATCTTCAGCGGTTTTCTTCATTTTCTTCAACACTTCAGCAGAGATCTGCGGAGGTGCGATTTTCTGACCTTTGATGTCGATCCAGGCGTCGCCGTTGTCGGAGCCTACGATCTGGTAAGGCATGATGCCTTTGTCACGCTGTACTTCTTCGTCCTGGAAGCGACGGCCAATCAGGCGCTTGATCGCAAACAAGGTGTTCTGTGGGTTAGTCACAGCCTGACGTTTAGCCGGAGAACCTACCAAAGTCTCACCATCTGCCGCATAAGCGATGATGGAAGGAGTGGTGCGGTCGCCTTCAGCATTCTCCAGCACACGTGCGGTAGTGCCATCCATAATAGCTACACAAGAGTTGGTAGTACCCAGGTCGATCCCAATAATTTTACCCATTTAAACGTCTCCACTTAAAATTCATATTCGATCATGTTGTCACTGTATATGCGGGCATGATTTTCTATTTCAATAGTCGATTTCAATAGTTCGATTTCAACTGCCCGATATCGCGGCTTTACCGACGGTAACAACTGCGGTTGGGAATAAGATGGGGCCATGCAACGCAGCATCAAGGGGCCAGATGAAAAAAAATCTTCAATTGCTGTTACGCCAGATCAATGTTTACCCGACGCCACCTCATTATGATGCCGCGCGCTTCTGAAGATATGTGGGATTTTTACCCATTTCGCAAGCGGATATCCCTCAGTTATCTATTCGTAATATTCTAATTCAGAGGATCTATGCAGAGTAAAACGTTGGCAAATCCAGGCCCGCTCGGGTTAATGGGCTTCGGTATGACCACTATCTTATTGAATTTACACAACGCAGGTTTCTTCCCACTGACCGCTGTTATCGTCAGCATGGGCATTTTCTACGGCGGCCTGATTCAAATTCTGGCTGGCGTGATGGAATTCAAAAAAGGGAATACCTTCGGCACCACCGCCTTCACCTCTTACGGCGCGTTCTGGCTGAGTCTGGTCGGCATCCTGATGCTGCCACGCATGGGCGTGGCTGACGCCAGCAGTGAAAGTTTTCTCGGCGCTTACCTTGGTCTGTGGGGCGTTTTTACCTTATTCATGTTTTTCGGCACTCTGAAAGCCAACCGCGGCTTGCAGGTTGTTTTCGGCAGCCTGACAATTTTGTTCGCCCTGCTGTGCTTTGGTAACATGACCGGCAATACCGCCGTGCTGCATTTTGCCGGTTTCGAAGGCATCTTCTGTGGCGCCAGCGCGATTTATCTGGCGATGGCAGAAGTGTTGAACGAACAGTATGGCCGAACCGTATTGCCGATTGGTGAACCGAAAGGTCACGCAGTCAATGCGGCGGTAGCTGCTGCATAATCAACGTCTGCACGATCAAAAAGGCCTCGCGAATGCGGGGCCTTTTGTTTTCTACGTAAGCCGAAACTAAAATCAGTTTCCTGAGGTTATCTGCTCGTCAAACTTTGGCGGCTTAGCGGCTTCGCTGTTGAGATCGCGGGTTAAATAGATGCCGGTCAGCAAACCAATCGCGGAGAGCGCCAGAACGTAATATGCCGGTGCCATTGGTGTCACGCGCATGATCAGCGTGACAAAAATCGGCGTCAGCCCGCCGAAAATGGCGTATGCAACGTTGTAAGAAAATGAAATCCCCGTAAAACGTACTTCGGCCGGAAAGGCGCGAACCAGCACGTAAGGCACCGCACCGACGATCCCGACGCTGAAGCCGACCAGCGCGTACATGCCCATCAGCACGGAAGGGTCAGCGGCCACAGAATGATAGAATGACCAGCTACAGATGCCGAGGAACAGACTACCAACGATGAAAGTCTTGCTGGCACCCAGACGGTCGACGATCCAGCCCGCCGCAATGCACCCGAAGGTCAGCGCGATGGTCGCCAGACTGTTGGCCTGCAGCGCCTGCGCAGCCGGAATCCCTAATTGCTTTTGCAGATAGGTTGGCGTCATGAGAATGACCACCACGATGCCTGCAGATAGCAGCCAGGTCATCAGCATCGATACCACAATCTCTTTCTTATGATTGACCACTACCGATCTTAGCGGCAGTCCATCGGCCAACGTTTTATGCGCTTTCATCTCAAGGAAGATCGGCGTATCCTGCAACCAGCGGCGTAAATACATCGCGAACAGGCCAAAAATACCGCCAAGGAAGAACGGAATACGCCAGCCAAAATCGCTAATTGCCGCAGGCGTCATCGCGCTGTTCAGCACGGTTGCCACCAGAGAACCGAGCAGAATACCTGCCGTCAGTCCGGCGGTCAGCGTGCCGCAAGCAAAGCCAATGCGGTTTCTCGGCACATGTTCGGCCACAAAGACCCACGCCCCCGGCACTTCCCCACCAATCGCTGCGCCCTGTAAGACGCGCATCAGCAATAAGAGCAACGGAGCTGCAATGCCGATAGAAGCATAAGTTGGCAGCAAACCCATCGCCAGCGTCGGCAAGGCCATGAGTAAAATACTCAGGCTGAACATGCGCTTACGGCCAACCAAATCGCCAAAGTGTGCCATGACAATGCCGCCGAGCGGACGCGCCAGATAACCAGCCGCGAAGATCCCAAACGTCTGAACCTGACGTAACCAGTCAGGCATATCCGCAGGGAAGAAGAGATCGCCGATAACCGCAGCGAAGAAGACGAAAATGATGAAGTCGTAGAATTCGAGGGCGCCGCCCAGCGCAGCGAGGGACAGCGTTTTGAAATCCTGCCGGTTCAACCGGCGCGATTGTGCGTGTTGCATAAGAGTCCGTGTGACACCAGAGTGTGAATTGAAAAAAGGTTTTGCCGCCTCATGTAAAGTAATCATTACTATAGCGGCAAATAATTTTCACACCAGTCAGCCTGAATCTTATGTCAGCATATTTTCAAAAACCGTCAGTATTCAGATTTTTGTATCGCGGCGGGCACTCTTCGGGCGAAAAGCTGCTACAACGTCGTCATGCGTTTCTATATAGGGCCCGTCCAGCAGCTGAATGCAGTACGGCACGCTGGCAAAAATCCCGGACACAATCACTTTACCGTCAGCATCTTTCAGGCCTTCCAGCGTTTCCTGAATCGATTTCGGCTGGCCCGGCAGATTCAGGATCAAGGCCTGTTTGCGGATCACGCCCACCTGACGGGATAAAATCGCCGTCGGCACAAAGTGCAGGCTGATCTGACGCATCTGTTCGCCAAAGCCAGGCATCTCGCGGTCGGCGATGGCCAGCGTGGCGTCCGGCGTCACATCACGGCGCGCCGGGCCGGTGCCGCCTGTGGTCAGCACCAGATGACAACCACTTTCGTCAACCAGCTCGCTGATAGCCTGTTCAATCAAAGGCTGCTCATCAGGGATCAATTTCTTTTCCAGCGTAAACGGCGTGATCAGCGCTTTTTCCAGCCACGCTTCCAGCGCCGGGATCCCCTTATCCTGATAAATACCGTTCGACGCGCGATCCGACACTGACACCAGACCAATTCGCAATTTATCCATGTCCTGTTTCCCCTGAATTATTCCCGGCAAAAGCTACCGTCATCAGTCCTCAGTATATCGATAACGGCACACAGGTTTTATCACTCAGACAAATTTTTACCGCAGCCCCGGATTTCAGGCACAAAAAAAGCGGCTCAAGGGCCGCTTTTGCTGAAAACTGAATGCTGATTACAGCAGGTCAGAAATCATTTTTTCCAGTTTGCCCTGGTCTACAGCAAACTTACGGATGCCATCAGCCAGTTTGTCGATAGCCATTGGATCCTGGTTGTGATCCCAGTAGAACTGAGATTCAGTCAGTGGCGCAGGACGCGCTTTGGTTTCGCCGGAGAAGGACAGCTTACGCTCCAGCGGGCCTTCACTTTCTGCCAGTTCTTTCAGCAGTGCAGGTGCGATGGTCAAACGGTCACAGCCAGCCAGTTCAATGATTTCGCCGATGTTACGGAAGCTTGCGCCCATCACGACAGTTTCGTAGCCGTGTTGTTTGTAGTATTCGTAGATTTCGGTTACAGACACAACGCCCGGATCTTCGTTCGGCGCGAACTCTTTTTTGTCGCCATTGGCTTTGTACCAGTCAAGAATACGGCCAACGAATGGAGAGATCAGGAAGACGCCCGCTTCAGCACACGCACGAGCCTGTGCGAAGGAGAACAGCAGCGTCAGGTTACAGTTGATGCCTTCTTTTTCCAGTTTCTCCGCCGCGCGGATGCCCTGCCAGGTAGAAGCCAGTTTGATCAGGATGCGGTCGTTGCTGATGCCGGCTTCGTTATACAGTTTGATCAGGCGTTTTGCTTTGGCAATGCTGGCGTCGGTGTCGTAAGACATGCGCGCATCGACTTCAGTCGAAATGCGGCCAGGGATCAGTTTCAGAATTTCCAGACCGATGTTCACTGCCAGCTTGTCAGCGGCATCAGTGATCTGCTGAGCGTGATCGCTGCTCTGGTCACGTGCCCAGGCGATTGCTTCGTCGATCAGTTTACGGTATTCAGGAATTTGTGCAGCGCTCAGGATCAGTGACGGGTTGGTGGTCGCATCCTGCGGCTGGTACAACTTCATTGCCGCGATATCTCCGGTGTCAGCTACAACCTGAGTCATTTGGCGTAGGGAAGTCAGTTTATCGGTCATTTTGGCATATCTCATCGTTTGGACGTTTTCGTATAGGCATTTTCATGCCTTGCCTTTGGCTGATGATAACATGCAAAAAGCCACGCGCAAGGCGCATATCACGGCATGCTCGGCTACGAACATCATGGATTTTTCCACCTTCCAAAACACACAAATTTAGCCAAAATGAATATGTTCCCTGCCCGTTAAAAAAGGTATGTTAGCCCTCCGGCGCGAGGTGTACGCCCGGGCCCGACATAAAACGATGAACGGTAAATCAAACAAGGATAAGTCATGAACGAGCTACTGGAATTTTTCGATACCGTTCTCTGGAGCTCTATCCTGATTTATCTGTTACTTGGAACCGGCATTTATCTCAGTATTCGCCTCGGTTTCATTCAGTTTCGCCGCTTCCGCCATATGTTTTCCCGCACGCTTTTCAAACATCATCCCGACCACAGAGGTTCCACCGTCTGGAGTGCGCTCTGCCTGAGCCTTTCATCGCGTATTGGTACGGGGAATCTGACCGGTGTCGCAATTGCCGTGACACTCGGTGGCCCCGGCGCAATATTCTGGATGTGGGTCATCGCGATGTTCAGCATGGCGACGGCAATGATCGAAAATACGTTGGCGCAGATTTATAAGGGGACCGGACTCAATGGCAAATTCCGCGGCGGACCGGCTGACTACATGGAAAAAGGGCTGGGAATGCGCTGGATGGGCATTCTGTTTTCTTTCCTGATTGTGATTTCCTGCGGATTTATTTTCATTGCCTTACAGGCCAACGCCATCGCGCAAGCCTCTTTCCATCTGTTGCATACTCCGGCACTGACCACCGCCTTCGTACTCGCCGCGCTGACGGCCTTGCTGATTTTTGGCGGCATCCGTTGTATTACGCGGGTGACACGCAGCTTAATCCCGCTGATTGCACTGGGATATTTGCTGCTGGCTGTCTGGGTGATTGGTCACAACGTGGAAAAACTGCCACAGGTGCTGGCGCTGGTATTCAAAAGCGCGTTCGGCTTGCAGGAAGCGGCCTCCGGGGCGTTGGCGTTTGGGGTTACGCAGGCTATCACGCAGGGCATGCAGCGCGGCGTATTCGCCAGCGAAGCGGGTGTCGGCTCCTCGCCTAATGCCGCTGCAATGGCTTCAGTCAGCCATCCGGCGGCACTCGGTTTTAATCAGATGCTGGCAGTATTTATCGATACCGTGGTGATCTGCACGGCGACGGCGCTGATCATTCTGACCTCCGGCGCACTCGATAATCCCGACACGCCTTCCAGCATTTCGCTGTTGCATCAGGCCATTTCCCCGACGATGTCAGGTTGGAGCAATATCGTGCTCGCGGTGCTGGTATTTACTTTTGCCTTCACCTCCATCTCAGGTAATTACGCCTATGCGGAAAATAACCTGGGTTTCGTACGTATCGCCTCTGCCGGAAAGCTGCTGATTTTCCGACTTTTAGTGATCGTGATGGTGTTCGCGGGCTGCCTGATGGAATTGCAGGTTCTCTGGAAGCTGGCGGATATCTTTATGGCACTGATGGCGCTGCTTAATCTCACCGCCCTGCTGTTGCTTTCGGGCGTCGCTGTCAAAGTTGTGAAAGACTACGAACGTCAGCAACGTATGGGGAAAACCCCTGTTTTCAATCCGAACCATTTTCCTGAGTTACGCGGCCAGCTTGAGCCGGGAATCTGGGGCAAACAACCGCATCAAAAATGATTATGCCTATCGCTGATATTTTCGCCCGCGCGCCATTTTAGTGACTTTTTTGCTACAGTAGAGCAACGAAAATTTCCCGAATCTGAACCGTCACTGACCAAACGGACGCACTATGCTGACCATTATTTCTCCTGCCAAAACGCTCGATTACGAAAGCCCGCTTGCGACAACGCGCTATACCCAGCCCGAGCTGCTGGATAAATCCAGCGAACTGATCACCGTGGCGCGCAAAATGTCGCCTGCACAGATCTCTTCTCTGATGGGGATCAGCGATAAACTCGCACATTTGAACGCTGAAAGGTTCAACGACTGGCAGCCTGATTTCACGCCAAAGAATGCACGTCAGGCGCTTCTGGCCTTCAAAGGTGATGTTTATACCGGTTTGCAGGCGGAAGATTTCAGCGAGAAGGATTTCGATTTTGCCCAGAAACATCTGCGTATGTTGTCCGGCTTATACGGCCTGCTGCGCCCGCTGGATTTGATGATGCCGTACCGTCTGGAAATGGGAATTCGACTGGAAAATCCGCAGGGTGCGAATCTGTATGCCTTCTGGGGGGAACTGCTGACGGAAAAACTTAACCTGCTTTTAAACGAACAGAAAAGCAAAGTGCTGGTGAATCTGGCGTCTGACGAATACTTCAAAGCCGTGAAACCCAAACTGCTGGATGGCGAAATCATCAAGCCGGTCTTCCTCGATGAAAAAAACGGCAAATACAAAGTTATCAGCTTCTATGCCAAAAAAGCGCGTGGCCTGATGAGCCGCTTCATTATCAAAGAGCGTCTTGATAAACCGCAACAGTTGCAGGATTTCAATCTGGAAGGTTATTCGTTTGATGAATCGCGTTCGCAGGGCAACGAGCTGGTATTTACCCGCCCTGAACGTTAATTCAGCGAACTGACCGAGATAAAAAAACCCTCGCGAAGAGGGTTTTTGCATTTAGAAGACCGCCTAGTTATTCAGGCAGCGCCATCAGGAAAGCACGCATTTCACTGAAATCGGCCGGCAGATTATGCGACAACAGCGGCAGATCAGCGCGCTCAGCCAGTTCTTTCGGCAGACCGATGTCCTGACCCAGAATCGACTCCACGCTTTCTTTGAATTTCGCCGGATGTGCGGTACCGATGAACAGACCGAATTCACCCGGTTGCAGCTGATCGCGCAGCACACGGTAAGCTATCGCGGCGTGCGGTTCAGAAATATAACCGATGTCCGCCAGTTCGCGCATCGCGTCTTCAGTGGTGTCATCGCTGACCGCACCAAACCCGAGATCTTTCAGCTGCCAGATTTTACGGCGATAAAGTTCTTCCACGCGCGGCCAGTTGTTTGGCTGGCTGACGTCCATTGCATTTGACAGCGTTGCGACGGTTTTCTTCGGTTCCCATTCCCCGTTAGACAGGAAACGCGGCACGGTGTCATTGGCATTAGTGGCTGCGATAAAACGTTTGATTGGCAGGCCGAGGGATTTGGCCAGCAAACCGGCAGTCAGGTCGCCAAAGTTGCCGCTTGGCACCGACACCACCAGCTGATTGCGCGCTTCCTGAGGCAGTTGGGCAACCGCTTCAAAGTAGTAGCAAATCTGCGCCAGCAGACGGCTGATGTTGATGGAGTTCGCCGAGTTCAGCTTCAGCGCGTGTTTCAGTTCTTCGTCATCAAACGCCTGTTTTACCAGCGCCTGACAGGCATCGAAATCGCCATCGATCGCCACGGTGTGAATGTTGCCACCGAGAGTACAGAACAGTTTTTCCTGCAGCGGGCTGATTTTGCCGCGAGGATAAAGAATCACCACGCGCACATTTTTCATGCCGTGGAATGCATGAGCCACCGCCGCTCCGGTATCACCAGAGGTCGCGGTGAGAATGGTCACCGGCTGGTCGCCTGACACCTGGGTCAGGATCTGCGCCATGAAGCGGCCACCGAAATCTTTAAACGCCAGCGTCGGGCCGTGGAACAGTTCCAGACAGGCGATATCTTCTTCCACTTTGGCGACCGGCGCGGGGAACGCAAACGCATTTTTGACGCGCTGATGTAACTCGTCTTCAGGAATTTCATCGCCGATGAAAGCAGAAAGAATGCGGCTGCTGCGGGTCACGAAATCCAGCTCCAGCAGACGGTCGATTTCGGTCAGTTCAAACTCCGGCAAGTCCAGCGGGAAGAATAAGCCCTGCTGTTTACCCAAACCTTGTTTAACGGCCTGAGCAAAGCTGACCTGCTCGTTGTGATCCTTCAGGTTGTACAGTTTCATTTGTTATCCCAGTAAATTTTCGAGTTATCCCAACACCCGCGCACCGGCGGTATCAAGACGACAAATATGAACAAAGCCTTCGTCATTTTGCAGATAGTGTGTCTGCAACCAGTCAGCCATACGTTTCGCCGTTGCGCTGTCATTACAGACTGCAAACAGCGTCGGGCCGGAACCGGAAATTCCGCACGCCAGCGCACCAATTTCTTCGGCGGCGCTGCGCGCTTGTGCAAAGCCCGGCAGCAGACGGGTACGGTACGGCTCGGCAATCACGTCCTTCATCAGCTTCGCAGCCAGCAAGGGTTGCTGCGTGTGGCAGGCGTGAATAAAGCCCGCCAGATAACGTCCGTGGCTGATGCAATCCTGACGGCGATATTGCGCCGGTAAAATCGCGCGCGCTTCCGCCGTCGAGACTTTAATCCCCGGATACGCCATCACCCACAGCCAGTCGTCAAAACTGGGGACGTTCTGGCTGATAATATCCAGCTCTTCCAGCATCAGCTGGATACCACCGAGATAGCACGGCGCGACGTTATCAAAATGTACGCTGCCGGAAATACGCCCTTCCAGCTCACCCATCAGAGCCAGCATCTGGTTTTCACTCAACGGCTTACCGCAGAACTCGTTCATCGCCATCAGACCGGCGACCACCGAACAGGCACTGGAACCGAGACCTGAGCCAATCGGCATGTTTTTTTCCAGCGTCATCGCTACCGGCACGTCTTTGCCAATCTCCTGACAAAAACGCTGCCAGCACTGATAAACGATATTGTCTTCCATGCGATCCGGCAGTTTGGAGACAAACCGGCCTTCGCTTTTCAGGCTGAATTCTGTCGCTGCTTCGACCGACACACAGTCGCCGAGCAGCGTTCCGTCCACCGGAGAAACCGCTGCGCCCAGAACGTCGAAACCGACGCTGACGTTCCCAATTGAAGCCGGGGCATACACCTTAACCATATTAAACTCCTAACTTCCATGACAGCGTTCGCAAAAGATCGGCAAACACACCTGCCGCCGTCACATCATTACCGGCACCGTAACCGCGCAGAACCAACGGCAACGGCTGATAATAGCGACTATAAAACGCCAGCGCATTCTCACCATTTTTTACTTTATAAAGCGGGTCATTACCATCGACGGCGTCGATTTTTACTTTGCAGCGCCCTTCTTCGATGGCACCGACATAGCGCAACACTTTGCCTTCAGCGGTTGCCTGAGCAACGCGTTTCGCAAATTCCGCATCCAGCTGCGGCAAACGCGCGACGAAGGTATTCACATCCCCTTCGGAATTGAAAGAAGGCGGTAAAACGGATTCCACGTCGATGTCGCTCAGTTCCAGAACGTATCCGGCCTCACGCGCCAGGATCAGCAGCTTACGCGCCACGTCCATGCCCGACAGGTCATCACGCGGATCCGGCTCGGTGTAGCCCATATCGCGCGCCTGTAAGGTGGCCGCAGACAGTGACATCCCTTCGTCCAGCTTGCCGAAGATGAACGACAGTGAACCGGAGAGGATCCCGGAGAAACGCAGCAGTTCATCACCGGCGTTCAGCAGATTTTGCAGATTCTCGATCACCGGCAAACCGGCGCCGACATTCGTGTCGTACAAGAACTTACGACGCGATCCATCTGCTGCTTTACGCAGCTGATAGTAATAATTCATCGACGAGGTATTGGCTTTTTTGTTCGGCGTGACGACGTGGAAACCGTCAGTCAGGAAATCCGCGTACTGATCGGCCACTTCCTGGCTGGAGGTACAGTCCACGATCACCGGGTTCAGCAGATGATATTCCTTCACCAGACGGATCAGGCGGCCCAGATTCAGCGGCTCTTTCGCCGCCGCCAGCTCGTCCTGCCAGCTCTCGAGTGCAATACCGTGCACGTTGGTTAACAACGCGCGTGAGTTGGCGATGCCACACACACGCAGATCGATATGTTTGGTTTTTAGCCATGCCTGCTGGCGGCGGATTTGTTCGATCAACGCGCCGCCGACGCCGCCGACGCCAATCAGGAAGACCTCGATGACCTGATCGGTGTTAAACAGCATCTGGTGGCTGACGCGTACGCCGGTAGTCGCGTCTTCATTATTGACGACGACGGAAATCGAACGCTCGGAAGAGCCCTGGGCAATGGCCACGATATTGATGTTGGCGCGCGCCAGTGCGGAGAAAAATTTGGCTGAAATGCCGCGCAGGGTGCGCATGCCGTCACCGACGACTGAAATGACCGCCAGTTTCTCCATCACGTCCAGCGGCTCCAGCAGGCCGTCTTTCAGCTCAAGATAGAATTCGTCTTCCAGCGCTTTACGCGCGCGCTCCAGCTCATTTTGCGGTACGCAGAAGCTGATACTGTATTCAGAAGAAGACTGCGTGATCAGCACCACCGAAATCCCGGAGCGGGACATCACGGCGAAAACGCGCGCTGCCATGCCGATCATCCCTTTCATCCCCGGCCCGGAGACGTTGATCATCGCCATATTATTCAGGTTAGTAATGCCTTTGACCGGCGTGTTATCGCCGAGGCTTTCGCTGCCGATCAGCGTGCCGGGCGCCTGAGGATTGGTGGTGTTTTTGATAAGGCAAGGGATCTGAAACTGAGCAATAGGCAGGATGGTGCGCGGGTGAAGCACTTTCGCACCAAAGTACGACAGCTCCATCGCTTCCTGATACGACATCGATTTCAGCAGGCGGGCATCAGGCACGATGCGCGGGTCGCAGGTATATACACCGTCGACGTCAGTCCAGATTTCACAGCAGTCTGCACGTAAACAGGCAGCCAGCACGGCGGCGGAATAGTCGGAGCCGTTACGCCCGAGAACCACCAGTTCGCCTTTGTCGTTGCCGGCGGTGAAACCGGCCATCAGCACAATGTGGTCAGCCGGGATGGCACTGGCCGCAATGCGGCGGGTAGATTCGTTGATATCGACGGTAGATTCAAGGTAATGGCCTTGCGCCAGCAGCTTCTCAACCGGATTGATGACAGTAACGCCGAAACCTTTGGCAATGAATACCGCTTCCATGATGGCGATGGAAAGCTTTTCGCCACGACAGATGATAGAGGCGTTAACGCTATCCGGACACTGCCCCAGCAGGGCGATGCCATGCAGCAGTTGCCTGAGCTGTGCGAATTCGTGATCAACAAAGGCTTTCACTTTTGGCAGATCAAAACCCGGCTGCGCTTCCGCCAGTCCGGTGATCAACTGTCCAAAAATGCTTTCTGCATCACTCATGATGGTATGAATGTCCTGCCCTGCGACAGTTCGCTCAATCATGGCGACCAGAGAGTTGGTAATTTTGGCAGGTGCAGATAATACCGTTGCGACCTGTCCCTGACGCGCATTGCTTTCCATAATGTCCGCAACCCGCAAAAAGCGTTCTGCGTTTGCTACTGAGGTCCCGCCAAATTTCAACACTCGCATTTCTGATTCTCTCCTGAAGCTCGTCGTTTAAAGTGTTAAAAAAAAAAGCCCGCACTGGTTAGGTGCGGGCTTTTTTTCTTTTTTCCTGTACGCGTCAGCCCGCCCCGTTACCTGTGGTATCGGTGGTGGTAATAATCGTTGTGTTCAGGCTGATGATTCGCATTTTTATTTTCTGTCTGTCTTAGAGTTTTTACGCTGTCTGCCTCTATTAGCTAAAGCATAAGGCAGAGCAAGTCAAATTTTTTCTGATTTTGTACCGTCAGTCACGGACGGTACAAAATGAACAATCCGCTGCATTTAAAAATAATTCCAGCGTAATTCACAGGGGTAATCATACCATGCAGAAGAATACACTGCCTGAAAGAAAAAACCCCTCACATCATGAGTTCAGCTTTTTTTCGATGTCATGCAACAAAGTGTGCAGCATGGCGGCATCCCGCTGCTCTAAAAGTCCGAGGCGTTGCTGCACCCAGTCGGCCAGTTTTTGGTCATCTTCTGCGCCGACATTTTGCAGTAATCGGCCTACTCTGGCACGCAACGCGGTGAGCTGTCCTGCCTCAGCATTTTCAGGGCGCGCAGCGGCAACCTGATTCAGTGAAGACAGCTGATAGCAGAACACCATCACCGCCTGCCCAAGATTCAGTGAAGGATAATCTGCCACCATCGGCACGCCGGTCAGAATATCAGCCAGCTCCAGTTCTTCGTTGGTCAGGCCGGAATCTTCACGCCCGAATACCAGCGCCGCATGATTCACCCAGTGGTTTTTCTCCTCTAACTGCGTCAGCAACTGGGGTGGCGTGCAGTAGTAGTGGAAACGTGCGCGGCTGCGGGCGGTGGTCGCCACGGTGAAATCGATATCGGCCAGCGCGTCAGCCAGCGTTGCGAAATGCTGAGCATTTTGCAGGATCTCCTGCGAACCGTGCGCGACCCAGCCGGCTTCCGGTTTGAGATGCGCCTCACTGTCAACAATACGCAAGGATGCGAAGCCCATGGTTTTCATGGCACGCGCCGCCGCCCCGACATTTTCAGGGCGCGCAGGGGAAACCAAAATAATATGAAGTTGCATGTCGTACCTTCGCAAAGAGTGAGAAAGAAATTGTCGTGTGTTGTTCAGCGATGCATTTTTATCCTGCGCCGAAACCTGTTCAATGCTTATATTATTCACAAGAACTTAACAGCCGACCTAATATATTCATCCATTTTATCGGAAAACCTTAGCTGACAGGTAAAAAACCGGCTGGCGCGGTTAAGCAAAGTTCGTAAAAATTTAAATCATTATTTTTCATGGGGATATATAATAACGACTCAGACGCTTTTTACATTTATCTGCGCTGACTTTGTCAATTGCTGAATCGTGTACAATAAAGGACGAAATGTGACTCAAGCGTGCATTCTTATAAGTGTTTTTCACGTTTCTGTTGCCGTGCTACAATTGAACTTGATATATGTCAACAAATCGTAGTTTTGTTGGGTGGTAATTTCGGCACTCGCTGTTATATTGCTGTTAATAAGGTTAGGATGTGCGCCGCTTTAGGACCACGTGGAACTGCAGAAAGTGGAATCCCTGACCAAGCTTGCGATGTTGTTGCCGTTGATGGAAATTGCATCGAGAACGCATTTACGTACTTTAGTCATGTAACGAGTGAGATAGCTGTAAGCTGTCGC
Source organism: Rahnella sp. 1L-D-7-B-C2 (assembly GCF_057290995.1). Lineage (NCBI taxonomy): Bacteria > Pseudomonadati > Pseudomonadota > Gammaproteobacteria > Enterobacterales > Yersiniaceae > Rahnella > Rahnella sp. 1L-D-7-B-C2. Next base: position 96,561 of record NZ_JBXAVQ010000009.1, read on the forward strand.
AATTCATCGGGATAACAAGGACTTCTGTACTCCTATTTTCTATTTGTTGGCAATCTTAGGTAGCAATCATGCAGACCCCACATATTCTGATCGTCGAAGACGAGTTAGTGACACGTAATACGTTAAAGAGCATTTTCGAAGCCGAAGGCTACATGGTACATGAAGCTAATGACGGCGCAGAAATGCACCACATCCTGTCCGAAAATGACATTAATCTGGTGATCATGGACATCAACCTGCCAGGCAAAAATGGCCTGCTGCTGGCGCGCGAACTGCGTGAACAAGCCAGCGTTGCACTGATGTTCCTGACCGGTCGCGACAACGAAGTCGATAAAATTCTGGGCCTTGAAATCGGCGCTGATGATTACATCACTAAGCCATTCAACCCGCGTGAGCTGACTATCCGCGCTCGCAACCTGCTTTCCCGCACGATGAACCTGGGTACTGCCGGTGAAGAACGTCGTCTGGTTGAAAGCTACAAATTCAATGGCTGGGAATTAGACATCAACAGCCGTTCACTGGTCAGCCCGCAGGGCGAGCAGTACAAGTTACCACGCAGTGAATTCCGCGCCATGCTGCACTTCTGCGAAAACCCGGGCAAGATCCAAACCCGTGGCGATCTGCTGAAGAAAATGACCGGCCGCGAACTGAAGCCACATGACCGTACCGTGGACGTGACGATCCGCCGCATTCGTAAACACTTCGAAGCGACGCCTGATACACCAGAAATCATCGCCACCATTCACGGCGAAGGCTACCGTTTCTGCGGTGATCTGGAAGACTGATCCCGCTGATGCATACAGAGGGTTGCCAACCGTTCTGTTGCACAGTGAGTCAACGGAAAAGGCCAGCGAAAGCTGGCCTTTTCTTTTATGCGCTATCTTGCCGCAAAAATACGCTGACTTACGGTGCCGGATGACCCCACGGAATGATTGGCACGGCGCTTAGCGCGTTTTTCGGTGAACCATCCACGACTTTGTCGGAATAGCTCAGGTAAATAAGCGCGTTACGTTTCTCATCATAAAAACGCACCACCTGGAGCTTTTTAAACACCAGAGACGTACGTTTCTGAAATACGACTGTACCTTTATCCTGGCCCTGCTTAATCTTATCGCTTAACTCGATAGGCCCAACCTGCTGACAGGAAATCGCCGCATCTGACGTATCTTCCGCCAGACCCAGCCCTCCCTTAATACCGCCGGTTTTTGCGCGGCTGATATAACAGGTTACATTTTTAATATCAGGATCATCAAAGGCCTCAACCACGATTTTGTGATCCGGACCGAAGAGTTTGAAGACCGTATCCACCGATCCCACTTGCTCAGCATTAGCCGTGCCAGAACAAAAAACAAACATCCCAAAAACAAAAATCCAACACTTATTCATTAAGTTACTCCACGTCATGAACATGACGTTGTTTTTTAAAGAAACCCCACTCAGAAAGTGTGTATTCACACTTTTGGAATGAAATACTCTGTAACACCTGTAAATAGCACAGATAGCCAAAAAATTCTTAAGAAGTCTTATCAGTAAAAAGTTGCTATTATGCAGACCATCATTCTGTGCATTTATCTTAGCTCAACGAGGACGATCTATGGATCAAGCAGGAATCATTCGTGACCTACTTAGCTGGTTAGAAACCCATTTAGACCAGCCTTTGTCACTCGACAATGTCGCCGCTAAGGCTGGCTATTCCAAGTGGCACCTGCAGCGAATGTTTAAAGATGTCACTAATAATGCCATCGGTGCGTACATCCGTGCCCGTCGCCTCTCTAAAGCGGCTGTCGCACTGCGCCTGACCAGTCGCCCGATTTTAGATATTGCCCTTCAGTACCGTTTTGACTCGCAACAAACGTTTACCCGGGCTTTCAAAAAGCAGTTTGCACAGACTCCCGCACTGTATCGCCGCGCTGAAGACTGGCACTCGTTCGGCATTTGTCCACCGATCCGCCTCGGAGCGTTTATTCTGCCGCAGCCTGAGTATATCTCACTGCCAGAACAACACCTTATTGGGATGACACAGAGTTACGCCTGTACGCTGGAGCAAATTACCACGTACCGTAACGAGATGCGCCGTCACTTCTGGCGTCAGTACATTGGCGAAGCGAAAACGCTGCCGCCAATCCTTTACGGCCTGCACCATTCTCGTCCAAGCCAGGAAAAGGATGATGAACAGGAAGTGATGTACACCACGGCGCTGGAACCGAATCATTTGCCGGAAAACGTAGAAGGTCAGCCGATTGTGTTGCAGGAAGGGGAATATGCCATGTTCCATTACCACGGCACGCCTGAGCATTTACAGGAATTCATTCTGACCTTGTACAGCACCTGTTTACCGACGCTAAAACTGACACGCCGAAAGGGACAGGACATCGAACGCTTCTACACGAACGGCCGCGCACCGGGCACGACGCCGACCGAAGTAGAGTGTGATTACCTGATCCCGATCCGCCGCTAATAGCTCCGGGTATTAGCGCTGTAACTCGTCCAGTGCGGGCTGATCCAAATGTGAGATATCGCCCGCTGTTTCAACAATCCAGCCACTCGCCAGCCAGGCGCTTTCCTGATGATCGACCCGTGACAGTGAACAGTTACGCAGGCGCAGACGACGTTCAGCATACGCAGGCAATCCCAGGATCGTACTGATAAGACTGCCCAGCGCAATCCCGTGGCTCACCAGCAGAGGTTTACTGCCGGCTGGTAATTCCAGACAACTGTCGAGCGCGGCGCGCATACGCGTGGCCAACTCGGTCATGGTTTCACCTTCCGGAATGCGTCCTTTTGGCGAACCGTCCACCATCTGCTTGCGCCAGACCTCTTCCTGCTCCGTCAGTCCATCCAGAATGCGCTCTTCGAGTACGCCCATATGCAACTCGCGCAGGCGCGGTTCTTCGATCACTTCACAGCCGCAGGCATCAGCGATAATCTGCGCGGTGTGACGGGTACGCCCCAAATCACTGGTGATGACATGTGTGATCCCTTCTTTGCGCACACGCTCCGCCACCTGACGGGCCTGAAAAAGACCTTTTGCCGTCAAAGGGCTGTCTGACTGCCCCTGAATACGGCGCGCTGCGTTCCATTCTGTTTCGCCATGACGGACGAGATATACCTGTAACATGTGTGTTTTCCGTTATACTGCGTGAAATTTGCTAAAGGATGCTAAAACTCTATGTACCATGTTGTCGCTGCAACCACTAACCCGGCAAAGATCAAAGCTATCGCCATGGCTTTTGAAGATATTTTCGGCGCTGAGGCATTCCGCATCGAAGGCGTTGACGTCGACAGTGGTGTTCCCAACCAGCCCATTGGCAGCAACGAAACCCGCACCGGCGCACGTCACCGCGTGATCGGCGCACGTCAGGTTCGCCCGGAAGCGGACTTCTGGGTCGGCGTGGAAGCCGGTATCGAAGACAATATGACGTTCGCGTGGATGGTGATTGAAAACATGCACCAGCGCGGCGAATCCCGTTCAGCCAGCCTGATGTTACCTGAAATCATTTTACAGGGAATTAACCAGGGCAGTGAACTGGGTGATGAGATGGAAAAGCTGACGGGTATCGCAGAAGTGAAACGCAAAGGCGGTGCCATTGGCGTGTTTACAGCAGGAAAACTCACCCGTACCAGTGTTTATCATCAGGCACTGGTACTGGCGTTAGCGCCCTTCCATAATTCGGTGTATCAGATCCGGGCGCAAACTCACTAAATTCAAGCTCAAAACGGACGCATCAGTCGTCCGTTTTGTCTGTCGATGACCTGTCCGTCAACAACTGCTCTCCCAGCCAGGCTTTCAGCGGTGCCGGTGCGGTCTTCAGACCGTTGGAACCACGCGTGATCGTGGCGATCCCTGCACCCAACTGGCTTTTCAGCTCCCGCTGGCTCATCTCTCCGCGCATCAACTCCTGAATAATCCGCACACGTGTGCCCAGCGCCGCACGCTCGTCAGGCGTCAGAAGCAGTTGCAGCAGATCCTGATGCAAATTTTCAGCAAAAGATTGCTGTAGCAGTGCCAGAAAGCACTGCCAGTCCTCATTGCCTTGTTGGGAAAGAGCAGGGTCATTGAGCGGTCGTTGAGTCATGTTGGGCTGCCATACTATTGAACTAGTACAGCAGCTTAACATAGACAACCGGAGATCAGTAACGCCTCTGCCATTCGGCATCCGTCAAAATCTTGGCGGGTTGATGTAAAAAGTAACGATAAAACGCATCATATGCCAACACATTTTTAACATACCGGCGCGTTTCAGAGAAAGGGATACTCTCGATGAAAGCCACGGAATCCACTCTGCCCGCGCTGTTACCCAGCCAGGTATTCACGCGTGACGGACCGGCGTTATAGGCAGCGCTGGCCAAAATGCGGTTGCGGCCAAACATCTGATAGACATATTCCAGATAGCTGGTGCCGATGGTGATGTTCATCTGCGGATCGAGCAGCTGCGCCGGATTGCTATAGCCCTGCAGGCTAAACATATCCACCGTATGCTGCGCGGTAGCAGGCATGACCTGCATCAGACCGGCTGCGCCCACCGGCGAACGGGCTTTCGGATTCCACGCACTTTCCTGACGGGCAATCGCCATCGCATAGCTTTGGGTAATACCTTTTTCATTGGTTGCACGGCGGAATTCATCCGGCCACGCCAGCGGGAAACGCTCTTCCAGATAATCCCACAGCTTGCCGGTGATGGTCGCCTGCACGCTCAGGTCCGGCCATTTTTGCTCGAAAGCATAACGCGCCAGTGCCGACTGCTGTGTTTCACTGCGGCTGCTCACCAGATAACTCCACTCGGTGCGCGCCAGATTATCCATCTGCCAGTACATCAGTTCGCGGACGCGTGCCACTTCCGGCAGTTTGCCGATGCTGGCGTCCGGTTTAGCGGCTACAGAAATCTGCATCGGATACGCAATATTGAGCTTTTGCGCGGCCGCCATCGGGTAGAAACCACGGCCTTTCATTAACGTTCGCAGCATCGCCTCGCCTTGCGATTTCTGACCTTTATCGATCATCACCGACGCACGCCAGTACTGCCATTCATCTTCTTGCAAGGCATCAGCCGGCAAACGATCCAGCCACTGGCTTAATCCCTGGCGATCGCCTGCGGCCAGCGCCATGCGGATACGACGCTCGACCAGCGTGGTGGAATGGCTGCGCAGAATCACGTTGTCGCGCCATGCCGCCTGTTCAGAGGTGACATCGCTCCCCATGTAGCGCCAGGCAACGGCTTCTTCCAGTTCCAGACGGTCGCTGTCGCTCATTTTCTGCAAACGGGCCAGCACCGGGATCATCGAGCGTGCATTTTCTGAATCATCACGGGCGATGCGGGCGAACGTGATGCTGGTGGCATTGCGGGTAAAATCGGTTGGCCCGACGCTGCGCGCAAAGCTTTCAATGGTGTTCGGATTATTTTGCAGATCCAGCAGCGCATCGCGCATGGTCTGGTAGTCCGGCGGCAGCTGTTTGGCGAGGAAATTCACCAGATTGGTATTCCCGGCTTTCATCGCCAGGCCGATTCGCTGCAACGTGGTCAGTGCGGTTTGGTTACCGGCTCCCTGCCAGACGCTGAACAGCTTGTCGCAGGCGTTCGGCAGCGATGTGCCGGTGAGCCAGATGTCTTTTGCGCCATCGAAGGCGGTTTTCTGATCGCCGGTCGCCCATTTGGCGTAATAGAAGTTACAACGCGCAGCGACCGGTTTAGGTGCCTGCGGGCTGAAGGAGAGTAAACTGTTCCAGTCCTGACGGCTCGCCAGCTCGTTAACGAAACGGGCAGGCAAAGAGCGCGCAGGCGGTAATGTCGGATTAGCTTTCACGAAAGCATTGATCTGAGCCGGCGTCGCTTCGCCTAAATTTTGCGTCAACTGGCGGTATTCCAGATAAGGATAAAGCGGATAGTCTTCCAGCGTCGGCATCAGCTGACTGACGACGTCCATCTGGTTGCTGTCCCACGCCTGTTTGATCTGCATATAGTGCTGACGCTGCGCGTCGAGGGAATCTGCTTTCGCCGCGCCCGACACCGTTACCAGCAACACGCTCATTGCCAGCGAGTACCACTTGTCCACCTTGACCATACTTACCTTTATCCTCGCGGGTTGTCTTTCTTACTGCGCAGACTGCACAGGTATGGCGCTACAGACGCTCTGATTTTCATGTCGAAATTGTTCTGCGTACTGTAGACCTCGTCTACGCTAATCGATTCATTTTTAAAATTGAAGTAATGCCGCCGTGACATCACAAACTTTACACAGTGTGGTGCATGCGGTGAGTGCTTACCAGACATCCCAAAACGTTTTTACGTACGCCTGCATAATGACCTTATTATTAACAGGTGAATGAAGATATTCTTAGGATTATTCGCGATAAAAGATAGCATCCTTACTATCACAATAATAATAGATGCATTGACAAACCTTATATTTATTTACGCTAATTTACTCAGTTAATTACTTTCTAAACAAACGTTAAATGAAAAGTTAAAAATACAGATAATCCTAATTCATATAATTTATTGTTTTTAAAAGACTAAAATATTAAAAACCAACGTAACAAAGTATTTCTTAACTCAGATCAAAACCCATTCCACGTATTAAATTATCATCTCCCCATGTTGTAAAAGCGGTCTTAGATATTCTCCGTAATTACTCTGATGAATTAATAAATCCGCGACACTCTTTTAATCGCTTATGGAAAACGTTATGAATCCTTCATCACCTGCTGTGAAAACCAATGCCAGTCCCTCCTCTTCAGCTTCGCCAGAAAACAAAACCTGGTATCAGCTGAGCAGTAAAGAAGCCATGCTGCGTCTGGGCACAGACGAAAAGGGTCTGAGCCCGCAGGACGTCACTCAGCGTCTGAACGAATATGGGCCAAATGCCCTGCCGGAAAAACAAACCAAAAGCGCGCTGATGCGTTTTCTGGCGCACTTTAATGATGTACTGATTTATATCCTGCTGGCCGCGGCGGTCGTCACCGGCGCGATGGGACACTGGGTTGATACCTTTGTGATCCTGGGTGTGGCGGTCGTCAACGCGCTAATCGGTTTTTTGCAGGAAAACAGCGCTGAGAAGTCACTGAAAAGTATTCAGAATATGCTTTCAAGCCAGGCCGTTGTCCTGCGCGACGGACAAGTGCAAACCATCAATGCAGACCAGCTGGTGCCCGGTGATATCGTGCAGCTGCGTCCGGGGGACAAAATCCCGGCTGACCTGCGCATCATCAGCGCCCACAACCTGCAGGTCGAAGAAGCGATCCTGACCGGTGAATCCACTGTCGTCACCAAAAACGCCCATGTCATTGACGGCGAAGTGATGATTGGCGACCGTCACAATCTGCTGTTCTCCGGCACAATGATAAGCGGCGGTACCGCATCCGGTGTGGTTTACGCCACCGGTAAAGAAACTGAACTCGGCCACATCAACCAGATGATGTCTGAGATTAAGCCGCAGCGCACACCGCTGTTACAGCAAATCGATAAATTGGGTAAAGGCATTTTCGCCCTGATTTTACTGATGATGGCGTTCCTGTTTGTTTTCGCCTTCATCCTGCGTGATATGCCGCTCGGCGAGCTGTTACTGTCGCTAATCAGTCTGGCGGTCGCTTCCGTACCGGAAGGTTTACCGGCAATTATCTCGATTATTCTGTCCCTCGGCGTCCAGTCGATGGCGCGAAATCACGCCATCATCCGCAAGCTGCCGACCGTCGAAACCCTCGGCTCTATGACCGTCATCTGCTCGGATAAAACCGGCACCCTGACGATGAATGAAATGACCGTCAAGGCCGTGATTCTGGCCGACCGCGTCTACAACGTCGAAGGTGAAAGCTACCAGCCAAAAGGCCGCATTGTGGATGCCGGTACGCAGCAGCAGATCGATGTCATCAACACGCCGGTGCTCAACACCTTTATCACCGCCGTGGATATCTGTAACGACAGCCAGCTGATGCAGGATGACAAAGGCCACTGGGGCATCACCGGCGGGCCAACTTCCGGTGCGCTGAAAGTGCTGGCCGCGAAATCGAATCTGAACACCGGCAAAATTGAGCCGTTGGACAAAATCCCGTTCGATTCCAAGCACAAATATATGTCTACCCTGCAACGCATCAACGGCAAAAAACAGCTATTCCTGACCGGCGCACCGGATGTGCTGTTCTCGCTGGCAAAATTTGAGCTGACTGAAGACGGCATCAAACCTTTCCGCCGCGAATACTGGGAAGAGGAAATGGCGCGCTATGCCCGTCAGGGCCTGCGCATGGTCGCCGCAGCGTTCAAAGATGAGCCTGAAATCAACGGCGATTTAAACCACGACGATTTGCAGGACGGCCTGATTTTCGCCGGTATCGCCGGAATGATGGATCCACCGCGTCCGGAAGCCATTGATGCGATAGCTCAGTGCCAGCAGGCAGGGATCCGCGTCAAAATGATCACCGGCGACCATCAGGAAACCGCGATGGCAATCGGCAAAATGCTGGGCATCGGCAACAGCGGCGATTCCATCACCGGCTACCAGCTGGAGCACATGGACGACGCAGAACTGGCGGTCGCCGCCAGCCAGTACGACATCTTCGCCCGCACCAGCCCTGAGCATAAACTGCGCCTGGTCAAAGCCTTGCAGGACACCGGCGAAGTTGTCGGCATGACCGGCGACGGTGTGAACGATGCGCCTGCGCTGAAACAGGCCGATGTCGGCATAGCAATGGGTATCAAAGGCACCGAAGTCACCAAAGAAGCGGCTGATATGGTGCTGACCGATGATAACTTCGCGACCATCGCCAGCGCAGTGAAAGAAGGGCGTCGTGTTTATGACAACCTGAAGAAAACCATCCTGTTTATTCTGCCGACTAACCTCGCGCAGGGTCTGCTGATTATTCTGGCGATTCTGGCCGGTGCGGTGATCCCGCTGACGCCGGTGCAAATCCTCTGGATGAACATGGCCACCTCGACCACGCTTTCCTTCGGTCTGGCCTTCGAGCCGGCAGAGAAAGGCATGATGCGTCGCCGTCCGCGCGCGCCGGGTCAACATGTTCTCGACCTGTACTCGGTCTGGCGTATCGCGTTCGTCGGTATTCTGATTGCCTGCAGCGCCTTTATTCTTGAAGCCTGGATGCAACCGCGCGGCTACAGCAGCGACCTTATCCGCACCGTGCTGTTACAGACGCTGGTCACCGCGCAGTGGGTGTACATGTTCAACTGCCGCGTAATGGACCGTTTCCCGCTGACCCGCGAAGTGTTCGTCAACAAAGGTCTGTGGGTGGTCTCCGCCGTGTTGCTGGTGTTGCAGCTGGCGATTATTTACCTGCCGGTAATGAACAGCCTGTTCGGCACCGTGCCGATGCCACTGAAATTCTGGGGCATTACGCTGGTGGTCGGGGCGATGATTTTCGTTATCGTCGAAATAGAGAAATGGCTGGTGAACCGCTTTATCCGCAAGAAAGTCTGACTTTTATACAAACTGCCGGGCTATGTTCTGTAGCCCGGTTTTTTTCATCAAAAATATGACAGTTCCTGAAACCTTACGGTCACACAGACTCATTTTGTCTCAAATTTCTCACAAAACGTCCCAAAGCCCGTACAACTGATTTACATCAACCCGCCCCCGACTTATTACTTTGCCCAAGGGTATTCCCGCACACAGCTTTTTCAGCATTGCCGCTTTCCGGCAATTTTCAGGGTACGCCCCAAAAATTCACAGCCGGTCGCATAACAACGAGCTCTTTCTGCTCAGGCAGACCCAGAGAGCCAAAAAATAGGTAACGCATGATGTCATCGCTCATTGTAGATAAGTGCTATTACACACAGCTGGCATTGCAGTCGCTCTTGCAACTGAACGGACAACACCAGAAAGATATTCTTTCGCTTAAGGACATCAACGAGCTGCAAACCGCCTGCAAGTCACTGACACCTGAAATCATCTTTGTAAATGAAGACTGCTTTATGTCTGATGTGCGATCGGGAAAGGCGCTTAAAGCTGTCATCAACGCCCATCCCGGTACGCTGTTTTTTGTGTTCATTTCCAAAGATAACCTCAACTATCAGAACTATGTGCCAATCCGACGCAATGTGATCATTGTGTCGAAATCGATCCGCACCACCACGATTTATCAGCTGATCGCCCATAACCTGCAAATTTCGCGCGCGATAGAAATCGGTGTGCCGTTGGATCTCACGCCGGTCAGCCTGAGCCGCACCGAGTTCAGCATTCTGAAAATGTGGATGTCAGGACTGGATACGCAGAACATTTCTCAGCATCTGAATATCAAGCAAAAAACCGTGGCCTCGCACAAAGGTAACATCAAACGCAAAGTCAAAACGCAGAATAAACAGGCGATTTATCATGTTGTTAAACTCACTGACATTCTGACCTCCGGCATGTTTGTTGGCCGCCCACACCCGCTGCGCCCTGCCAGCGAATCCGGGGAAATCGCGGTTCCTGTTGGTTAAAAACGTTAAGCCCCCTCTTTCTCCGGTAACATTCTCGCCTTACTGTGAAGCTGATGGTTGGGAACACGACTGAAACACGCTAAACTTGCCGGTCGGAACCCTTATCAGTCATGCCGCAGTCAGGCGGGGCTGGCTTATTTCGCCGCAGCGCCCGTTGGATCAGGAACTCTGGTCTGGCACACACGCGCGGTCCGCAGAGAAAGAGGCTCAAAACAACGTGGCTCAATACGTATATTCCATGCACCGCCTCGGCAAAGTTGTTCCGCCGAAGCGTCATATTCTTAAGAACATCTCCCTGAGTTTCTTCCCTGGCGCCAAAATTGGTGTTCTGGGTCTGAACGGTTCAGGTAAATCTACGCTGCTGCGCATCATGGCCGGTATTGATACCGACATCGAAGGTGAAGCGCGTCCGCAACCGGATCTGAAAATCGGCTATCTGCCGCAGGAACCGCAGCTGAACATGGAACACACCGTGCGTGAGTCCGTGGAAGAAGCCGTTTCCGAAGTCGTCGGCGCGTTAAAACGTCTCGATGAGGTTTATACGCTGTACGCCGATCCTGAAGCTGATTTCGACAAACTGGCCGCTGAGCAGGGTCGTCTGGAAGAGATCATTCAGGCGCACGACGGACACAACCTGAACAGCCAGCTGGAACGTGCCGCCGATGCGCTGCGTCTGGCCGACTGGGACGCGAAAGTGGCGACCCTCTCCGGGGGTGAACGCCGCCGCGTGGCACTGTGCCGCCTGCTGCTGGAAAAACCAGACATGCTGCTGCTCGACGAACCCACCAACCACCTGGATGCTGAATCCGTGGCATGGCTGGAACGTTTCCTGCACGATTTCGAAGGCACCGTTGTGGCGATCACCCATGACCGTTACTTCCTCGATAACGTCGCCGGATGGATCCTCGAGCTTGACCGCGGTGAAGGTATTCCGTGGGAAGGTAACTATTCCAGCTGGCTGGAACAAAAAGATGAACGTCTGGCGCAGGAAGCGTCTTCTGAAGCGGCTCGTCGTAAATCTATCGAGAAAGAGCTGGAGTGGGTACGTCAGGGCGCGAAAGGCCGTCAGTCTAAAGGCAAGGCCCGTCTGGCACGCTTTGAAGAGCTGAACAGCACCGAATACCAGAAACGTAACGAAACCAACGAACTGTTTATTCCACCGGGTCCACGCCTTGGCGACAAAGTCGTTGAAGTGAAAAACCTGAGCAAGTCTTACGGCGACCGTGTGCTGATCGACGATTTGTCCTTCACCGTACCAAAAGGCGCGATTGTCGGGATTATCGGTCCGAACGGCGCGGGTAAATCCACGCTGTTCCGCATGATGTCAGGTCAGGAAGCCCCGAACGCCGGCACCATTGAGCTCGGCGACACCGTGAAACTGGCCTCCGTCGATCAGTTCCGTGATTCCATGGACAACAGCAAAACCGTGTGGGAAGAAGTGTCCGGTGGTCAGGACATCATGCGCATCGGCACCACTGAAATGCCAAGCCGCGCCTACGTCGGCCGCTTTAACTTCAAAGGTGTTGATCAGGGCAAACGCGTCGGCGAATTGTCCGGTGGTGAGCGTGGTCGTCTGCATCTGGCTAAACTGCTGCAGGTTGGCGGTAACATGTTGCTGCTCGATGAACCGACCAACGACCTTGATATCGAAACCCTCCGCGCGCTGGAAAACGCCTTGCTGGAATTCCCGGGCTGCGCCATGGTCATTTCCCATGACCGTTGGTTCCTCGACCGCATCGCGACCCACATCCTCGATTATCAGGATGAAGGCAAAGTCGAATTCTTCGAAGGTAACTTCACCGAATACGAAGAATACAAAAAACGTACTTTAGGTGCCGAAGCGTTAGAGCCTAAGCGCATCAAGTACAAGAAAATCATCAAGTAATCTTTTTTACTTATGCTTTTCAGCAAAGGCCCGGAAACGGGCCTTTTTTATGTCTGTCGTTTACCCCGCCAGCGTCTCATTGTAGCTCTTCGCAAAGCCGTACTCCTCCAGCATAAAATCGATAAAACAGGCCAGTGCCGGAGAATTCAGTTTCCTCCCCGGATAGACCAGATACAAATCGTTGCCCTCCGCTTCCCACTCCGGCAGCACCCGCACCAGCATGCCTTTCGCGACTTCGTCATGACACAAAAATGCCGGTAACAGCGTGATGCCCGCCCCTGCCAGCGCGCATTCCCGCGCATACAGCAGATTGTCGGTGGTATGCGTTGAAGGTAACAGCCAGCGGTGATAGGTCTCTCCGCGATGCAGCACCCACTCCGACCAGGCACGGTGCGCGATACAGTGATGCGACGCCAGCTGCGGCGGCGATTCGAGCGCCGGATGCTGCGCCAGATACGCCGGAGATGCCAGCAGATAGCGCGGACTGTGGCCGAGCTCACGGCCAATCAGCGAGGAGTCTTGCGGTTTGCCGGTGCGCAGTGCGATATCAAACCCTTCCTGCACCAGATCGACCATCGCATCGGAGACTGACACTTCCAGCGAGACATCGGGATAGCGTTTCTGAAACTCGACGTTTACCCGTGCCAGCAGCGTCGCGCCCAGTCCCGCCGGGCTGGTAATGCGCAACCGCCCGCTCGGGTTATCGCGCAGACGGCGGATCGCCAGCTCCGCCCGTTCGCTGGCCTGCATCATTTCCTGACAATGAATCAGATAGCGTTCACCGGCGAAGGTCAGATTGAGCTGGCGCGTGGTGCGGTTGAGCAGCCGCAGGCCGAGGGATTTTTCCAGCTGGCTGATGCGCTGACTGACGCTGGATTTCGGCAAACCGGCACGTTTCGCCGCCTGGGTAAAACTGCCGCATTCCGCCACCAGCGCAAACAGCGCCATGTCCTGCAATTGTTTAAACACGATTGTTCACCTCAGCCGAACACTTTGTTAGGTATTGTCCATCTTATCAGCTTGCCGCAGGAGGGCTAGACTGTCTGTATACCCTAAGAAGCAAACGGAGAAATTCTGATGTCTGTTAAAGCAATCGCAGTAAACCCGAAAGACCCGGCGCATTTCATCGCTGTCGAGTTACCACAGCCTGCCGCCGGCGAACACGATCTGCTGGTAGAAGTGAAAGCAGTATCGGTTAACCCTGTCGATACCAAAGTCCACAAAGGCGTGCAGAAAAGCGGCCTGGACGCACCGAAAGTGCTCGGCTGGGATGCGAGCGGTATCGTTAAAGCCGTCGGCAGCGCGGTCAAAAATTTCAAAGCGGGCGATGAAGTCTGGTACGCCGGTGACATCACCCGCTCCGGCAGTAATGCCACCGAACAGCTGATCGACTCGCGCATTGTGTCGGTCAAACCGAAAAGCCTGAACTGGGCAGAATCCGCCGCGATGCCTCTGACCGCGCTGACCGCGTGGGAAGCACTGTTCGAGCATCTGAACATCCAGAATGCGTCAGAAGACAAAACCCTGCTGATCATCGGCGGTGCCGGTGGTGTCGGATCGCTGGCGATCCCATTCGCGTCACTGCGCAGCAAAGTGAACGTCATTGCGACCGCGTCACGCCCGGAATCAGCACAATGGTGTCTGGATCGCGGTGCGGATCTGACCGTGAACTACAAAGATCTGAAAGGCGAACTGGCGAAGCATGACATCAAACAGGTGGATTTCATTCTGTGCCTGAACGATACCGACGGTCACTGGGCGGCGATTTCCGATCTGATCGCGCCGATGGGCCACATCTGTACCATCGTGGAGAACGAACATCCACTGGATATGAATAAGCTGAAGCTGAAGAGCGCCGCGCTGCACTGGGAACTGATGTACACCCGCAGCATGTTCAACACGCCGGACATCGCGCAGCAGGGCGAGATCCTTAAACAGGTCGCCGCGCTGGTGGATGAAGGCAAAGTGCAGACCACACTGAGCGATACCCTTCACGGCCTGAGCGTTGAAAGCATCGAAGCCGCGCACGCCAAAGTGCTCGACGGTCATATGCAGGGTAAAGTGGTCGTCGCGTTCTAAGCTGACACCATTGTGAGTAAAAAAGCCGTCACTTGCGTGGCGGCTTTCTGTTTTTTGCGCATCAGACGGCTATTCTCCGTCGTCGACCTTCTGCCATTTCGCATCCGGATCAAACGCGTTTATCGCCCGCGCCGCTGCGTCGGTGTCCGCCCCTAAATCCTGCTGATACACCTCGCCCTGCTGGTTTATCATAAAACTGGTGATGCCCGTGTGACCGTAATCCACCGGCCAGGCGATCAGCGCAAAGCCCTTAGTCATCTTACCGTTGTCGATATAGCTGTAAGCTCCACCGCTGGCATTCGCGCCCTGCGCGGTCAGAATGCGGAAGTAATAGCCGTGATAAGCAGACTCCGGCCGATCATTACCAAAGGCCGGGCCAAGCGGGCTGGGCGCTTCCCCCTCTTTCACCGGCCAGTATAAGCCGTCGTGCTGCCCGTCAGTGCTGATAAACTTTTGCGCGTACTGCCCCGTGCCCTGCTGGTATTGGTGCTGGGCATCGGCATACGCCGCGACCGCCTGAATAGTGGAAAGCTCATTGCGCCCGATAGTTCGCGTGGCAATCTCTGCCGCACCCGCCGCGATATCAAATGACCAGCCCTGCGCCGTTTGTCTGATCGGGATCGGCAGCTGCCAGTTCTCCGCACCAACGTTCAGGTGCGCCACGTCCCCCTGCTTCACGATGCTGTGGCTGACATTCCAGTCGCGCAGAAAGCGGGCGACCTCCTCAGGATCGACATCCTTTTGCGGCAAATACACCTGCCAGTCATCGCCCAGTAATTGTTTCAGTGCGGCATCGTCATGCCCGCTCACCGCTTTTACCAGTGCCTGAGCGGCCAGCTCCGGCTGCGGGAAGGACTGCTGGGCAAAGGCGCACAAAGGAAACACCAGCGCACCGGCAGAAATCAGAAGACGGCTAAACTTATTCATTACCTTTCCTCACAAAATTAGCGCCGCTGAAAATGATGACCTTCCCCGCCGGCTGATCTCGCAGGCTGGAAGTCGCGCATCTGACGACGGCTCTGATCCCCCCGCGCCTGCTGCTGCTGCCACGACGGCGCGCGGCTGGAGTTCCCGCTGAACGCCGTGCTGCGCGTCATGTTGCCACCCTGTCGGAAATTCTCCATCTGCGGATGACTCCCGTTACGTTGGGACATCATGCTGCCATTCGTGTGCTGGGAAAGCTGCCCCTGATGTGATAACGCATCGTGCTGCGGCAACTGGCGACCAGAGACGTGATGGCTGTCAGACGCCGATACAGGCCGGCTGGCAGGTACCGAGCGAGGTGATGAATGCGATTGCCCCGGCGCGAAACCCGGATGGCTGTTCATCACTGACGCCGCCTGCTGACGGCGCTGATCGAGATTCTGATTCTGCACGCCGCCGTTGTTACGCCCGACGGCGCTGCCGTCAAAACCGCGATAATTATTACGCTGCGCGGCATTGTTCAGCGCACGATTTTGCGTGGCACCGCTCAGGTTTGCAGGACGGGTTGGCGTACCGGCGTTAAACGCTGCATTGTGCTGCCAGCCTGCAGTATTCGCGGAGCCCGCATGATTCACCGCAGTGTTATTGCCGGAGATACGGTTGTAATTATTGACGTTAACGTTGACGTAATTATTTTGTCTCCCGCCATGATGGCCGTCATCGTGATGATCGTCATGGTGATCATAGTCGTCGTGATGATGATCGTCATCCCAGTCAATGCTGCCGAAAATCGCATAGGTCGCGGCGACGCCTACACCAAAACCGATGCCCGAGACCACGCCATTCACAAACTGCTGCCCCGGAGGCGGCGGCAAATAGACCGGCGGATAAGCCGGCGTCGGCCAGGCGCCATACACCACATTCGGGTTGTAGCTCGGTACGTAAACCACCTGCGGATCGGCGGATTCAATAATGATGGTTTGCTGCGCCGGTGCGCTTTTTACCACAGTAGTACTGCTGTTTTGCGCTGCCGGTTTAACCGTCACTTTCTGCTGCGGAGTGCTTTTCAGCGCGCCGCTTTTTTGCGCCACCTGACGGAATTTCTGCACGGTATCCATCACGTCGGCAGGCTGCGCCAGAAAGGCGTCGCCGAGGTTTTGTACCCATGCGGGATCTTCCCCCATCAGCGCCAGCAGTTGCGGGAACGCCACCAACGATTTCACACTCGGATCCCACGGCTCATTCGCTACGGCGCTCACCGCTGCATCACCCTGACTTTGCGGATGGTCACGCGACCACTGAACCGCCTGAATGACGTTGGTCGGATAAGTCGAAGCCATCAATACTTGTGAAAGCAGGCTGTCAGGATAGAGCGCAACGGGCGCAACCCACTGATCGAGCTGAGCCTGTGTAAAAGCAGGAGGCGTATTGGTCATTGCGGGCACGGGTGTAGCAGCAGGCGCAGGGGGCGCTGTCTGCGTGGTGGTTTCTGCCTGTGAACGGGCCGGAAGCCAGCCCTGCGTAAACATCACGCTGGCCAGCGCAAAAGCACCCGCACCGCAAAGCACTGCAATACCCCAGGGCTTGAATGATAAATTCATTCGGATCACCTTAGAAAGCCTCCGCCGGAATGCGAGGCACAATGAATGAGTATAATCTGACAAATAAAACTCAACGGCTGTCACTGTATTTTTATTTCGCAAATGGGATTTACGCATAAAATGCGTAATTAATGAGGATATAAATGATTTTTTATCAACAGCATGAAATAGCTGGTTTTTTTATTTATCCGCGTTACAAACAGAATTAATAAAATTGCTTACCAACATAATCAGATGAATTCATTAATAATTATAAAAAATATAAATACACAAAATCATTCATGTCGTGAATGATTGTTCAGCCCGAATTGATAGTGATAAAAAAAGCGCCGACTCCGCAGAGTCAGCGCTTTTTAATTTTTCTGGCTGACGACGGTCAGGACAAAGACGGCGCGTTCAACCGGCTGGTATCGGCGGCCAACATATTCTGCACCAGCTCGATACATTCCAGAAAACGCTGGTCGTAATCCGACGATTCAACGTGAACGTAATCGACATTGTTTTGTTTCAGCATGTCGATTAACAAATTCTGGAAAGACATGCGGTCCGTGGTGCTGCCCAGACTGCGCAGACCGTCGGCGACCCACGGCGTATTGTTTTCCAGCAGGATAACCAGATCGAATTTGTATTCGTCCATCAGCGCCTGCACGAAAGGATGTTCGCGGCCTTCGTACTTTTTACAGAATGCCTGCGTGGTCAGGAAATCAGTATCGATAAACGCTACTTTATTGGCGTATTTCACTGCAAAATCAATATATTGTGCCTGTCCGAGAGCAATTTTATCGTAATCAGAATATTGCAGCGCCATCTCGTCACCGCCGAGGTGTGAGAACACGTAATCGCGGCCATATTCCCAGGCACTGGTGGTGTTGAATATGTTGGCTAACTTATTGATCAACGTGGATTTTCCGCTGGATTCGCCGCCCAGCACCGCCACGGTGCGCACAAAGAACGGCTTCACTTCGGTGGGGATGTAATCCCAGTAGCGGAACGGATCGTGACGGATCTGGCGGCCACTGATGTTCATGAAGGACCGTTTCGGGTCAATCAAAACGGTTTCAATACCCAGATGCTCGCGATACTGCGGCGCATCGGCCTCTTCGCTGGAATAAATGGTATTGGGCTCAATGCCTTTCTGGCCCATGAACTCTTTGATACCGCGCCCCCAGACATCCCAGCCGTGCGGATACGGCTCCATGCCCTCTTCGTTAAAGGCATGAATATGAATGTTTTTCTGGTATTTGAAGGTTTGCAGCAGCCAGCGCAGGCGATCGCTGACCGTCGGCTGCTGGGACATCGAACTGTTCTCGAACAATTCACGGTCGCGTGGCTCGTCGTAGCCCATGATGATGTGCAGTTCATCAACCTGACTACAGGCGCGCTGGATCAGATAGATGTGGCCGGTGTGCAGCGGATAAAACTTGCCGAACACCACGCCGATATTTTTTTCGCGCCGGGGAAACTCAAGGTCGAGGAAGCGATGCAGCGCCTCGAGCTTTTGCGCGCTGGGGCTTTTTATCTTTGCATTCAACAGCTGGCTCAGATAACCCTTGGTCATCCCGCTGGCCTCTGCCACCTGCTGTAATGTTCTTCCCTGCTGCTTAATCGCGGTTTTCAGATAATCGAACTGAGACATACCCTGTCCTTATGTTTGCTTTACTAAACAAAAAATAGCACAAACTCAGGGCGAAAGAACACCGGATAACCGTTACAAATCGTCGAGGATCGCCAGCGCATCGGCCAGTTTTTTGACGCCAAACACCTGCATTCCGGCAGGCACTTTTTTCGGCACGTTGGCGTGCGGCACAATCGCGCGTTTGAAGCCGTGCTTCGCCGCTTCGGTAATGCGCTCCTGACCGCTTGGCACCGGACGGATTTCCCCGGACAGCCCGACTTCGCCGAAGACCACCAGATCGTGCGGCAACGGCCTGTCTCGCAGGCTCGACACCAGCGAAAGTAGCAGCGCCAGATCGGCACTGGTTTCAGTGACTTTCACACCGCCGACCACGTTGACGAAGACATCCTGATCCGCCATCTGCAGCCCGCCGTGACGATGCAAAACGGCCAGCAGGATAGCCAGACGGTTCTGCTCAAGGCCCACGGCCACGCGGCGCGGATTGCCCATCATCGACTGATCGACCAGCGCCTGCACTTCGACCAGCAGGGGCCGCGTACCTTCCCACAGCACCATTACCGAACTGCCCGAGGTGATTTCATCACCACGGCTGAGGAAGATAGCGGAAGGGTTACTGACTTCGCGTAAACCTTGTTCAGTCATAGCAAACACGCCCAGCTCGTTCACTGCGCCAAAACGGTTTTTATGGCTGCGTAATGTACGGAAACGGGAATCAGCATCACCGTCGAGCAGTACCGAACAGTCGATGCAGTGTTCGAGCACTTTTGGCCCGGCCAGTGAGCCGTCTTTAGTGACGTGACCGACCATCACGATCGCCACGCCGCGCGTTTTGGCGAATCGGGTGAGATAGGCGGCGGTTTCACGCACCTGCGCCACGGTACCTGGCGACGACTGGATATCCGCCATGTGCATCACCTGAATGGAGTCGATGACCATAAGTTTCGGTTTTTCAACATCGGCAATTTCGCAAATTTGCTCGATGCTGGTTTCCGAAAGCATGTTCATGTTAGCCGTCGGCAACCCGAGGCGGTGAGCACGCATCGCGACCTGTTGCAGCGATTCTTCCCCGGTGACGTACAGGGTTTTCATATTTTCGCTGAGATGACACAGAATTTGCAGCAGCAAGGTACTTTTACCGGCGCCCGGATTCCCGCCGATCAGAATCGCGCTGCCCGGCACCACGCCGCCGCCGAGCACACGGTCAAACTCTTTAAAACCGGTGCTAAAACGCGGAAGTTCATCGAGGCTGATGTCCGAGAGCTTCTGCACGCGGCTGACGCCCGCATCGCCCGCGTAACCGGTCAGGCGCTCGTTGCGCGCCACGGTCGGAGAAGCCGCCAAACGGATTTCAGTAATGCTGTTCCAGGCCTGACAGGCACTACACTGCCCTTGCCAGCGCGGATAGTCTGCGCCACATTCATTACACACAAATGCACGTTTTGGAGCTTTAGCCACAACTTACCTCTTTGTTTATTAACATTCTGTATTTGCTGACTAGGACTGACTGCCGCTAAGAATACACAAAACACCCAGCAAATCCGCATGACGGATGCATACTTCCGCCTGTGCGTAGACTTTCGGTTTGGCGTGATAGGCAATGCCCATGCCCGCGACGGCCATCATTTTCAGATCGTTGGCACCGTCGCCAATCGCCACCGTTTGTTCATGCGGGATTTCGAGCTTTTCAGCCAGTTTCAGCAGCGTGTCGGCTTTATATTGCGCATCGACAATCGGCCCGATCACGCGGCCGGTCAGTTTGCCGTCGCGAATTTCCAGCTCGTTGGCGGCCACATCCACCAGATTCAGCTTATCGCGCAGGTATTCGGCGTAATAAGTAAAGCCGCCGGACGCAATCGCCACGTGCCAGCCCGCTTCCTGTAAACGCTGAACCATGACCGTCAGGCCCGGCATCAGCGGCAGGGTTTCACGTACCTGTTGCAGAATGCTGGCATCGGCGTCCTTAAGCGTAGCGACGCGCTGACGCAGGCTGGCGGAGAAATCCAGCTCGCCGCGCATGGCGCGTTCAGTCACCTCTGACACCTGTTCACCGACGCCCGCCAGTTTGGCGATTTCGTCGATGCATTCAATCTCAATCGCGGTAGAATCCATGTCCATCACCAGCAGACCCGGCGTGCGCAGATAAGGCACTTTACCGAGCTGCGTGACGTCAAACTCAAAGGATTCCGCCAGTTTTTGCGCATCCGCCGTCAGTGACCCGGCCAGACGCACCACCTGATAACCTTCCACCGCCCACGCGCTGACAATCACCAGAGCGCGCCCTAACTGGCGCTGGAACTGCGTAATGCTGATTTTATCGAGTTTTCTACCGTACAGAAGCCACCCGGTGTGTCCTGCCCGGTAATCCAGCGGCATCACTTCATCACCGCTCAATGAAAGGGGAAGTCCCGGCCATTGGTGGATCTCCGCGGGAAGATCGCAATAGGTCAGACTGTTTGGCATGATTACTCCGGTAGATTGGTTTGTTAAAACGACAATGAAAAAACGGTAGAAAAGGCAGGGCGTCGCCGATAAATGAAGGCATCAAGCTACCTTATCGCTGCCGCTTCTGGCAACATTAAAGTCATCGAAAAACGCAAGGAAACGGAATGGCAAAGGCCAAACTCAAATTTCGCCTGCACCGCGCTGCTATCGTATTGATTAGCCTGGCGTTATTGGTCATTCTTATGCAAGGCGCTTCCTACTTCAGCCTGGGGCATCAGCTCGCGCGCTCCACGCAGGTTGAGCAACTCGCCCAAACGCTCGCCAAACAGGTGGCATTTTCGCTCGCGCCGTTAATGGACAGCGACAATGATGGCGCGGATATCGCACAAATTTCCACTATTTTGAGTCAGCTGACCGACGGCAGCCGCATTCTCGACGCCAGCGTTTATGAATCGGACGGCTCGCTGGTCGCCCATGCGGGTGAACAGGTGCCGGTGCGCGATCGTCTTTCCCTCGACGGCAAACGCGCGGGCAGCTACTTCAACCATCAGATTGTGGTGCCTATCGAAGACAAGAGCGGGCCGAGCGGTTTTTTGCGCATTACGCTCGATACTCACGTGCTGGCGACAGAATCCAAACAGGTGGATAACACCACTAACCTGCTGCGTCTGATGATGCTCGCCGCGCTGGGTGTCGGCATTATACTCGCCCGCACGCTGTTGCAGGGGCGCCGTTCACGCTGGCAGCAGTCGCCGTTCCTGCTGACGGCCAGTAAACCGGTGAAAGAAGATGATGAGCCTGAAGAAGAAGCACCTGACGATTTCGGCCCGCCGCCGACGCTGAACCTGACCGAACCCGACGCCGAAGTGGCGCCAGCAAAACCGGCCACCGAAGCGCAAACCAAAGAAGCCGCACAGGCTGCCTACCGCAGCCTGAAACGCAGCAAGCCGAAGTGATCCAAATAATCAGCGACCGCGTTACTTCAGAGAATGCCTATCTCATTGCATAGCAAAACGGGCGCCATCTGGCACCCGTTTTTTTAACTCTGCAACAATGCGGCAGAACTTATTCTTTATCGCCTAACAGAACGGATTCCAGTGCGATTTCAACCATGTCGTTGAAGGTCGTCTGGCGTTCAGCAGCGGTAGTTTGCTCGTGAGTACGGATATGGTCGGAAACGGTACAGATGGTCAGCGCTTTCGCACCGAATTCTGCTGCCACGCCGTAGATACCGGCGGCTTCCATTTCTACGCCCAGAATGCCGTATTTTTCCATCACGTCGAACATCTGCGGGTCTGGTGTATAGAAAAGATCTGCGGAGAAGATGTTACCAACGCGGGCGTGAATACCTTTCGCTTTCGCAGCATCAGCGGCGTTACGCACCATGTCGTAATCAGCAATTGCGGCATAGTCGTGGTCTTTGAAACGCATGCGGTTCACTTTGGAATCGGTGCAGGCACCCATACCGATCACGATGTCGCGCAGTTTGATGTCTGCACGCACAGCGCCACAAGAACCCACACGGATAATTTTTTTCACGCCGAATTCGGTAATCAGCTCTTTGGCATAAATTGAGCAGGAAGGAATGCCCATGCCATGGCCCATGACAGAAATTTTGCGGCCTTTGTAAGTGCCGGTGAAACCTAACATGCCACGCACGTCGTTCACCTGCTTAACGTCCTGCAGGAAGGTTTCCGCGATGTGCTTGGCACGCAGCGGATCTCCTGGCATCAGCACTACGTCAGCAAAGTCGCCCATTTCAGCATTAATGTGTGGAGTTGCCATTTTTTTATTCCTTAATCAGCGAGGTATCACATTCATCATAAAAACGCGGCCAGTATTCAATGTACTGGCCGCGTATGCAAAAGTCTTACAGCATGGATTTACCGTAGTCCATTGGTGACAAGTCGAAGTATTTCGCGACCGTCTGACCAATATCCGCGAAGGTTTCGCGGTGGCCCAGCGAGCCCGGTTTCACTTTCGGGCCGTAGATTAACACCGGAATGTGCTCACGGGTATGATCTGTACCGCGCCATGTCGGGTCACAACCGTGGTCAGCAGTGAAGATGATGATGTCATCTTCTTTCACCAGTTCCAGCAACTCCGGCATACGACGGTCGAACAATTCCAGTGCCGCAGCGTAGCCCGCAACATCACGGCGGTGGCCGTAAGAGGAATCGAAATCAACGAAGTTAGTGAAGACAATGGTCTTATCGCCGGCTTCTTTCATTTCTTTGATGGTCGCGTCAAACAGCGCGTCCAGGCCAGTGGCTTTCACTTTTTTGGTGATACCCACCTGCGCGTAGATATCCGCGATTTTACCGACGGATACCACGTGGCCATTTTTCTCATCGACCAGCTTTTTAAGGATGGTCGGTGCCGGTGGTTCTACCGCTAAGTCGTGACGGTTACCGGTACGCTCGAAGTTCCCGGCTTTGTCGCCAATGAACGGACGGGCGATCACGCGGCCAATGTTGTAGCCGCCTTCGGTCAGTTCTTCACGGGCGATTTCGCACAGTTCATACAGACGATCCAGCCCGAAGGTTTCTTCGTGACAGGCGATCTGGAAAACAGAATCCGCAGAGGTGTAGAAAATCGGCTTGCCGGTTTTCATGTGTTCTTCGCCTAAATCATCCAGCACCACGGTACCGGAGGAATGGCAGTTGCCCAGATAGCCCGGCAGATTGGCGCGCTCGACCAGTTTGTCCAGCAGCGCCTGCGGGAAGCTGTTGGTGGTATCGCTGAAGTAGCCCCACTCAAACAGCACAGGCACACCGGCGATTTCCCAGTGGCCTGACGGGGTATCTTTACCGGATGATAATTCGCTGGCGTAGGCATACGCACCGGTGATTTCAGAATCACCGTCCATGCCGTCAGGAATTTTACCGGTGGATTCTTCAGCGGCTTTCGCCAGGCCCAGACGGGTCAGGTTCGGCAGATTCAGCGGCCCTTTGCGACCTTTGTCGGCTTCGCCACGCGCACAGGCAGCCGCAATATGGCCCAGTGTGTCGGAGCCTGTATCGCCAAAGCGTTCGGCATCTTCACTGGCACCGATACCGAATGAGTCTAACACCATGATAAATGTACGTTTCATTTTGCTCTCCTGCGAATGGTTACGCATTGGGTCACGCGGAACTGCCGCGTACCTGATCAGTCTTAAATGGGGGCGAGACCGCCTGAAATCAAGCGTTACCGCCGATCCGGCGATACACCACCGGCGTGCTTTCCGGCGCTTTGTCACTCAGAACAATGGCGGCGCGCACTTCTGCAGCGGCCTGCTGCCACGCGTTTTCGCTGTTGGCGTGGATCATCGCCAGCGGCTGACGCGTATCGACCTGCTGGCCAAGCTGTGCCATGTGGGTCAGACCGACGCTATAGTCGATAGGATCGCTGGCACGACGACGGCCACCGCCCAGTGACACCACCGCCATACCCAGCGCGCGGGTATCCATTGCGCTGACGATGCCGTTGGTTTCGGCGAACACCGGTTTGCTCAGCGTGGCCTGTGGCAGATAGCGATCGTAATTCTCGATGAAGTCCGCCGGGCCTTTTTGCGCCGCAATCATGCGGCCAAAGATTTCTGCCGCTTTGCCGTTATCCAGCACCGCCTGCAGTTTGCTGCGGGCGTCGGCGTCGTCTGTTGCCAGACCACCGGAGAGCAGCATTTCCACGCACAGCGCCATCGTCACTTCAAGCAGGCGCGGATTGCGGTATTCGCCGGTCAGGAAGCGCACGGCTTCGCGCACTTCGACTGCGTTACCGGCGCTCGACGCCAGCACCTGATTCATGTCAGTGAGCAGCGCGGTGGTTTTGCAGCCTGCGCCGTTTGCCACATCGGCAATTGACTGGGCCAGATCTTCGGACAGCTGGTAGGTCGGCATAAATGCACCGGAACCCACTTTGACGTCCATGACCAGCGCATCCAGACCTTCGGCCAGTTTCTTGGCAAGGATTGATGCAGTGATCAGAGGAATAGAATCGACGGTTGCGGTGATATCGCGGGTCGCATAGAAGCGTTTGTCTGCCGGAGCCAGCGAGCTGGTCTGGCCGATAATGGCTACGCCGACGTCCTGAATAATGCGACGGAAGCGGCTGTCATCCGGGAAGATATCAAAGCCCGGAATGGCTTCGAGTTTATCCAAAGTACCGCCGGTATGACCCAGGCCACGTCCGGAGATCATCGGCACGTAACCGCCACAGGCGGCAACCATCGGGCCTAACATCAGAGACGTCACGTCACCCACGCCGCCGGTAGAATGTTTATCCACAATCGGGCCGTTCAGGTTCAGGCTTTTCCAGTTCAGAACGGTACCTGAATCGCGCATGGCCATGGTCAGCGAAACGCGCTCATTCATGGTCATGTCGTTGAAATAAATAGTCATAGCCAGTGCAGCAATCTGACCTTCTGAAACCTGACTGTCGCGAATACCGTTCACAAAGAAACGAATCTCTTCGTCACTTAAAGGATGGCCATCACGTTTTTTACGAATAATTTCTTGTGCGAGAAACAAGGTATCCCCCTGCCTGAGCTGAACGCCAAAATCTGGACGCTGAATATGCGGGCGCCGCATGGCAGCGCCCCGAAAGATGCGCACCGCAAACGCGGTGCCGTGGTGATCAATAGCTGCTGGTGGCTTTCTGGCCGGCGTGACCCAGAGTGGTCAGCAGGCTTGCCAGCAGGCTGGAGGCACCAAAACGGAAGTGACGTGCGTCAGCCCATTCGCGGCCCAGCAGACGGTCAGCCAGCGCCAGATACTGCGCAGCATCTTCAGCGGTTTTCACGCCACCGGCAGGTTTGAAACCCACGTCTTTGCCCACGCCCATTTCAGCGATCACGCTCATCATCAGCTCAGCACTGTGCAATGTCGCGTTTTCCGGCACTTTACCGGTGGAGGTTTTAATGAAGTCAGCGCCTGCTTTAATAGCGATTTCAGAGGCTTTGCGGATCAGCGCGTCTTGCTTAAGCTCACCGGTTTCGATGATCACTTTCAGCAATACGTTGGCAGCAGCACAGGCTTCTTTGCACTGTTTGACCATCTCAAAACCGACCTGCTCGTTACCGGCCATCAATGCGCGGTAAGGGAAAACTACGTCCACTTCGTCAGCGCCGTAGGCGATGGCGGCGCGGGTTTCGGCCAGGGCTATTTCAAGATCGTCATTACCGTGCGGGAAGTTGGTCACGGTGGCAATGCAGATGTCCGGCGTGCCTTGCTCGCGCAGGGTTTTACGGGCAATCGGAATAAAACGAGGATAAATACAAACAGCAGCAGTGTTACCTGCCGGGCTTTTCGCCTGGTGACAAAGCGCGATCACTTTTGCATCGGTGTCGTCTTCGTTCAGGGTGGTTAAATCCATCAGGTTCAGCGCACGTTGTGCTGCGGTGGTTAAATCGGTCATATAACTCTCCAACAATTTTCAATTCCAGCGACCAGCCAGAACTGAGCATACAGTCATGAATTCCTTTCGGCGGTTAACGTCGGAGAAGAATTCTGCACGGTTGGCGAGCGGACTTGGTTCCTTGAAGATAGCGTGCGTAAGCGCTTTAGCGACTTACGCGGCAACTGAGATCCTTCTCACCGCGCTTGGATTGGCTAACGCCAATTCGTTGTGACTATTTGAACACGTCACATCAGGTTCCTGTGTGCAGTATTTCACACAAAATGAAAACCGTTTGCAACGTTGCTTAGTGAAATGAGATCTAAATCACATTTACCCGGCGTTATGCTCAGTATTCGGCCTATATAAGAGTGTATACCCGATTCGTGACAAAGGGAGTTCGGGCAAACACGCGGGGATCACCGACCGGTAATCTTGTGAGTAATGTTATAATAATAACATTTCAAAGAGAACCGAATTCTTACCGTGCGGTAAATCCACGTGAGAAACAGTGTGATGAATATAAAAAATGTTATTTAAATCACAAAATGAATGAACATCTTACAGCGCGGCAGGAAGATTGAATACGCGACGGGTATTGGTGAGCAGCGCATCGGCAATCTCTTGCGGCGATTCACTGCGTAACTGGCACAACGCCTCAAACACCGTGGCGGCGCGTTCCGGGCGATTGGGTTGCCCCTGAAAACCCTGCAGCGGCATATCCGGCGCATCCGTTTCCAGCAGCAAAGAAGACAGCGGCAATTGCGCCATCACCTGACGGGTTTTCTGCGCGCGTTCATAGCTGATGGTACCGCCGACGCCAATCGCAAATCCCAGTTTGATAAACGCCTGCGCCTGAGAAAGGCTGCCTGCAAATCCGTGTACCACGCCGGTCGCCGGAAGTTGCGCCTGACGCAGCATCGCCGCCAGTTGATCGTGGCTGCGGCGCGAATGCAGGATCACCGGCAGCGCCTCACGTTTTGCCAGCGCGAACTGCGCTTTCAGCAGCCGCTGTTGCTGCTCAAACATCGGCGTTTCCATATACAGATCCAGCCCGATCTCACCGACCGCCACCACGCGCGGACAGTGCTGGCTAAGCAGTGCATCCAGCTGCTCCAGATCGTTATCTTTATGCTGCGCGATATACAACGGATGCAGGCCCAGCGCGGCGTACAGCGGCGCGAAGTTTTTTGCCAGCGCGAGAATGCCGTCAAAACGATCGGCGGTCACGGCGGGAACGATGATTTCCCGTACTCCGGCCTGTTCCGCCAGACGCAGGCTTTCAGTTTCCGCGCCGGCAAACGGCGGAAAATCAAAATGGCAGTGCGTATCGACGAAGTGAAAACTCACAGCTTATCGCCTTCGCTGGCGGAGTAATGCTCCACAGGATCCATGTCAGCAGAAAGGTTTGGCGAACGATGATCTCCCACCTGGTTGTCCGAAAACGCGGCCGGGCGCACCACGCCACCGTCGGCCACCATGTCAGTGAGCACGGCCGGATCGAGTATAATCTGTTCGACGTTGCTGGCTGCGGCGGCCAGCGGCGTTTGGTGTTCCGGTTCGTTTGCGGGCACGACTACGCGCTGCGGACGCGTCGGGCGCGGCGTCACCTGAGGATAAGGGCGCTCGTTTTCACGCGGCAACAGCCAGTGGGCAGCTGCCGACAGGAAATACCGGCCACAGCGGCGTCCCAGATGATAATCCTGGTTGAGCGCCGGCAAGCGGCTGCCAAGCGCGTGGCTGGCGAGCGGCTTCGGCGGGAAGATTTCGAAAATCCGCACGTCGCCCGGTGGATTCTCAATAAATTGCTGAATGCGGTGATAGCTGCTTTCGTGGTGCTGCATCATGCGCACCAGCTGCTGGAGACTACTTTCGCTCAGCCATTGCTCCATGCGCTTCATCCACTGCGGCGTGTAGAACATCGCCGAAGGCACGGTGCGGATCACCACAATGGTATCCGCGCCCCGACGGTAGGCTTCTTCCACCGGGATCGCATCGCTGATGCCGCCGTCCTGATAGCTGATACCGTCCAGATCGACGCCCATGCGATAAAAACCCGGAATGGCACTCGAGGCTTTGATCACCGGCAGCCAGTTCTCGCGCGTTGGCGCAAAATAGTTGGCGGTGTAGTCATCACTGCGGCAGGCGCACATCAGAAACTCGCGGCCGTCGATCAGCAGCTTCTCCGCGCTTTCCATCGCCAGCGGCATGTTTTTCGCGGTTTCATCTACCAGCCAGTCGAGATCGATAAGATGTCCTCCACGCACAAAGCGCAGAGGATTGAAGAAATCAGGGCTGGTGGTGTAGCGGGTAATCACTCTTCGGGCGTAGCCGGGTTGTCCGCATACGAAGGCCGAAAGGTTTTGCGCACCCGCGGAAGTCCCCAGATATAAATCGAAGGGATTAAAATTGGCACGCTGAAATTCATCCAGCACACCGGCGGTAAAAATGCCTCTCTGCCCTCCCCCTTCGCACACCAGAGCAATCTTGCCCGGCCGGTAAGGTTTGTACGCCAGCGGTTCTATATTCCCCAGCGTGACAGGTATTCTGTATCCCAACGCATCGTCCTCACACAATTAGCCTCAGCGGACAGGCCTCTATTCTGAGCATACCTTGTCTGCCGGGTTTGAGTGAGTTTCTTACCAAAATGTGAGGATAAAATCGTTACCTCTTGTTAACGGAATTCATTAATCAAACACATCATTCCATAAAAAAAGCATCGCCCCCTTATCTGAACACACTGCAATTAAGCAATATCTTCAGACAAGAGGGCGATGCGATTTTTACTGCGGTATGTCTGCTAACGTTATGACTTCATAACGTTATTGTCAGAGTCGTTTACGACCGGTAAACAAGCTGACCAGGAACAGAATGATACCGACTACGAATACGATTTTTGCAGCCCAGGCAGCTGTACCAGCCAAACCACCAAAACCCAGTGCCGCCGCGATCAACGCGATGATTAGAAAAATAATGCCCCAACGAAACATAAGCTTCTCCTTTACCCTATATATTCACTTTGCCAGTTTAAAAAGGTGACACTCCTACTTCCGGTCTGAAGTCTCTGTGTACATTGTCTTGGTGACACTTTATTAGCCGGCAATTACCGGAGATAAAAATCATCACTTACCTAATAAAGATAGTCGGAAAAATGAAAGTGTTAGGGAAAACCAACGCTTATTTTTCAAAATCAATGTTCATAAGTGTTACGAGAGTCTTCTGTCCCGAACAATGTGCAGGAGGTACGTTATATCGTTATATGTTGTTCAAAATATGTCGTTCAAAACTGGCGCCCTGCCCGCGGCGGGACGCCATGTACTGCTGTCGTTCTGCGAAATTACGGTGCGACTTTCAGGTCGTTTTTAACGCTTTTCACGCCATCAACGGTCTTCGCAACGCTTTCAGCACGGTCGGACTGTGCCTGGTCTTTCACATCACCGGAAAGCTGTACAACGCCCGCCGTGGTTTCTACTTTCACGTTACGTGAAGGAACGATGTCGTCGGCCAGCAGTTTGGCTTTTACAGAAGCCGTCGTGGCGGAGTCACCGGCGTAGCCTTTCACGCTTTGTTCGCTTTTGTCTTTGGTGTGCAATTTGTCACTGACAGATTTCACGCCTTCAACTTTGGTCGCTGCGGCAACGGCCTGCTCAGCTTCAGCCTGTGAGGCTACGAAGCCGCTCAGGGTCACGACACCGGATGTGGTGGTCACAGAAATGTCGGTGCTTTTAATGGCTTTATCATCTACCAGTGCACTTTTCACTTTTGCTGTGATGGCGCTGTCGCCCATGTAGTTATCAACTTTCTTCATGGAACTATCGATTTTTGCACCTGCGCTATCAGTTGTGGTTGCGGCCAGAGCGCTACCACTCATCAGTGCAGTACCCAGAACGACGGCCATCATTGAATAGGCAAATTTAGAGTTTTTCATCGATTTCTTCCTTTCAGTTTATGGGCCCTAATCTTGAACCCGGTACGCCACATTATGGTGACGCCTTCTAACAAATTGTATTGCTGCTGTATTTACTTCCTTTGTAGCAGAGTACGTCGTTTTATTCGGGCTTTTCATCGCCTTTCGATATAACACTCTGCTTCGTCACATCTAAGCAGTGCTTTACGCCACTGTTTTGTGAACACACATTTAATATAGTCAAGAATGTCCAAAAGAGTAGAGCGATCGGCGATTACAGGGCCGAATGCAGACAAGTCTTAAGATTTCGCGGGAAATATGGCCGAATTTCGGTCACAAAGGAGAAAAAATGCACAACGGGAAATGTGAGGGGCGTAACAAAACATAAGATAAAATGCATAAAAAAGACGGCACAGTGGCCGTCTTCAGATCAAAAACCTATGCGGGCAAAAAAATTAATGCTCGCGGGTCTTGCGGAATTTCACTTCAGGATAACGCTCAGAAGCCAGATTCAGGTTCACCATCGTCGGGGCGATATACGCTAAGTTATCGCCGCCATCCAGCGCGAGGTTGATTTCGTTCTTACGTTTGAATTCTTCGAATTTCTTCACGTCGTCACATTCAACCCAGCGGGCGGTTGTCACGTTGACGGATTCGTAAATCGCTTCCACGTTGTATTCGCTTTTCAGGCGCGCGACGACCACTTCGAACTGCAGAACACCTACCGCGCCGACGATCAGATCGTTGTTGGCGATGGGACGGAAGACCTGAACCGCGCCTTCTTCTGACAGCTGAACCAGCCCTTTCAGCAGCTGTTTCTGTTTCAGTGGATCACGCAGACGGATACGACGGAACATTTCAGGGGCAAAGTTAGGGATGCCGGTGAACTTCATGTTCTCACCCTGGGTAAAGGTGTCCCCGATCTGAATCGTACCGTGGTTGTGCAGACCAATGATGTCGCCGGGGAACGCCTCTTCGACGTGCGAGCGGTCACCGGCCATAAAGGTCAGCGCGTCGGAAATCACCACGTCTTTGCCAGTACGTACCTGACGCAACTTCATGCCTTTTTCGTATTTACCGGACACCACGCGCATAAACGCCACGCGGTCACGGTGTTTCGGATCCATGTTGGCCTGGATCTTAAACACGAAGCCGGTGAATTTCTCGTCGTCGGCTTTCACTTCGCGCACGTCGGTTTTACGCGGCATCGGGGCAGGCGCCCAGTCCACCAGACCGTCGAGCATGTGATCTACACCGAAGTTACCCAGCGCAGTACCGAAGAAGACCGGCGTCAGTTCACCCGCAAGGAAAGCTTCGTGTTCGAACTCGTGCGATGCGCCCTGCACCAGCTCCAGCTCTTCACGCAGCTGCTTTGCCAGATCTTCACCGACGGCGGCATCCAGCTCAGGATTGTTCAACCCTTTCACCGTGCGCACTTCCTGAATGGTGTGACCTTTACCGGTCTGATACAGATACACTTCGTCTTTATAGAGGTGATAAACCCCTTTGAACAACTTACCGCAGCCGATTGGCCAGGTAATTGGCGAACAGGCGATTTTCAGCTCACGTTCGACTTCATCCATGACTTCCATCGGATCGCGGATATCACGATCGAGTTTGTTCATGAAGGTCAGGATCGGCGTATCGCGCAGACGGGTAACTTCCATCAGCTTGCGGGTACGGTCTTCGACCCCTTTCGCGGCGTCGATTACCATCAGACAGCAGTCGACGGCGGTCAGCGTACGGTAGGTATCTTCGGAGAAGTCTTCATGCCCCGGGGTATCGAGCAGGTTAACCAGACACTCTTTATACGGGAACTGCATCACTGACGTAGTGATGGAGATACCACGCTGTTTTTCCATTTCCATCCAGTCGGATTTGGCATGATGGCTTGAGCCACGGCCTTTTACCGTACCGGCGGTCTGGATAGCGTGTCCGAATAACAGGACTTTTTCAGTAATAGTCGTTTTACCGGCATCGGGGTGAGAGATGATGGCAAATGTGCGGCGCTTAGCCACTTCAAGGGCGTATTCACTTGGAGACATGTTTTTCACGTTTCTGCGGTTGGTCCGCCCTGCATAGGATTTCACATCACGTCAGAAGGACGTCAGGCAAAGCGGTAATAAAAGTTATAGCCAGCTATTTTCACTGATTTAGTCGGGATGGGCAATCAATGGTTTTTTTGGGCTATCCCAGCGGCAGCGCCATCATAATGGCGTCCTCGCGGCCTTGTGCGGCAGGATAGTAATTACGACGGATGGAGAGTTCGTTAAAGCCGAGGCTTTCATACAGCGCGATGGCTTTGGTGTTGGAAGCACGCACTTCAAGCCAGAGCGTGAAAACGTCTTTTTTCTCAAGCTGTTGGATGATGTCTTCCAGCAACGTTCGGCCTAAGCCCTGACGCTGGAAAGCCGGATCGATGGCGATATTGAACAGCGTGGCTTCGTCGAGGACAATTTGCGTGATCGCAAAACCGGCCATCTCGTCGCCCTGCATGATTTTGAGATTCAGATAGCGCTCGCCCTGATTGCTGGCCAGAGTGTTTTCGGTCCACGGAAACGCGTGACTGGCCTGTTCAATCTGGAATGCGCGGGGAAGATCAGCGGGCGTCAGGATAGAAATCGGGTTCATTTTCACAAATCTGCTGCCAGAGCGCGCGTTTGGCGCCGGCATCTTGATAAAGCTCGGCCAGAGCCGGGCTGGATAACTGCGTTCCGGCGAGCGTCAGCGGTTCGCTTAAGCCCAGTCGCCAGACATTGCAGCGGGTATCTTCAGGCAACATCGTCACCTGTTCCGGCGTCAGGCGGTAAACCTGCCCGCCGGTGAGCGCCAGACTAAGCAACACGTCGCGCACCAGTGGATCATCTTCAGCGGGCGGTACGTCTGCGACGATCAGTAATTTTGTGTCCGCAGGCAGGCTGACGGCGACTTCGCCCTGCAAAACCGCAGGCCGGCGCAGCGTCCACTGGGTAATGCCCAGCTGTTGTAACAGCGTATCTCTTCTGGATGCCATGCCCGATCCCTGCCCGTTGAATAGCTAAAAAGCCCGGCTATGCTAGCAAACACATCGAACATGCGCCAATAAACCTCTATAATCGCCAGCCAAACCCTGAGGAGCCTTATCCTGATGTCTGCATTAACTCCGGCCAGTGAAGTCATACTGCGCCATAGCGAAGAATTCGAAGGCCGCCGCGTCCTGTTCGCCGGCGACCTGCAAGACAGCTTGCCTGCTGAAATTGACGCCGAAGAAGTCCGCGTCCACACCAACATGTATCACCACTGGCAGATGCTCAGCAAAACCCTGGGCGACAACGTGCAGTTCGGTTTACTCGCCGACGCCGGGCTGATTGCCCCTTGCGATGTGCTGATTTATTACTGGCCGAAGAGCAAGCTCGAAGCCAAATTCCAGCTGTTCAACCTGCTGTCACAGCTGCCGGTCGGGATCGACGTTTTTGTCATCGGCGAAAACCGCAGCGGCGTTCGTAGCGCGGAAACTACGCTGGAAGGCATTTGTGAAGTCAGCAAAATCGACAGTGCCCGTCGCTGCGGTTTGTATCATGGCCGTCTGGAAAAGCAGCCTGATTTTGATGCTGATGGCTGGTGGGATGAGTACATGGTCGAGGAAGTGACCATCAAAACCCTGCCGGGCGTCTTCAGCCGTGAAGGTCTGGACAGCGGAAGCCTGTTGCTGATCAATACGTTTGAAGAGCCAGTCAAGGGCAAAGTGCTGGATATCGCCTGTGGTTCCGGCGTTCTGGCGTCTGTGCTGGCAACGTACTCGCCGAAGATGAAAATCACGCTCAGTGATGTGAGCGCAGCCGCTATCGAAGCCAGCCGCGCCACGCTTGCCGCCAATGAACTGGTCGGCGAAGTGATTGCCAGCAACGTCTATTCCGACATTGATGGCCGTTTCGATATGATCATCTCTAATCCACCGTTCCATGAAGGCCTGCAAACTAGCCTGCATGCGTCCGAACAATTGATCCGTGGCGCAATCAGCCATCTGAACATCGGTGGTGAACTGCGCATTGTGGCTAACGCCTTCCTGCCTTATGCCGCACTGCTCGATGACGCGTTTGGCAGCCACGAAGTGCTGGCACAGAATGGCCGCTTTAAAGTGTACAAAGCCGTTCGTGGTCGCGCACCGCGTGATACGAAAAAGAAAAGACGTTAATCAGCCGTTCACGTGCCTGTGCTGATAAAACGGACAGGTAGATCAGACACTGAGGATGCGCATCATTTCTGTGTTGTAGCGATCCCCTGCTGCCACGCGGAAAGGAAAGACTGCTTCGATCGCCGCGATTTCGGCTTCACTCAGGGAGACATCAAGCGCGGCGATGTTTTCCTCAAGATAATGACGACGTTTGGTGCCAGGGATCGGCACCATGTTCTCACTGCGCGACAATACCCACGCCAGCGCCAGCTGCGACGGTTTCACCCCTTTTTCCTGCGCCAGTTCTCCGATTTTCTCTGCCAGCTGCAAATTTTTCGCAAAGTTATCCCCCTGAAAGCGCGGGCTCGCGAGACGGTAATCATCCGCATCCAGATCATCAACCGAACGGATTTGTCCGGTCAGAAAACCGCGGCCCAGCGGGCTGTAAGGCACAAAACCAATGCCGAGGCGTTCGCATGCGGGAAGGATCTCAGCTTCCACATCGCGCGACCACAGCGAATATTCGGTTTGCAGGGCGGTGATCGGATGAACTGTATTTGCCCGCTCCAGCGTGCTTACTGACACTTCACTCAGCCCGATGTAACGGATCTTTCCTTCACGTACCAGATCCGCCAGCGCACCGACCGTATCTTCCACCGGTACGGACGGGTCAGGGCGATGCTGATAATAAAGATCGATAACGTCAGTGCCCAGACGCTTCAGGCTGCCTTCAACCGACTGGCGGACATAATCAGGATGACCGTTGGTGGCGCGAGCATGGGGATTGGCCGGATCGCGCACAATGCCAAATTTGGTGGCTAAAAAGACTTTATTGCGCCGCCCTTTCAGAAAACGTCCGAGCAACTCCTCATTAGTGTGCGGGCCGTATACGTCGGCGGTGTCGAGCATCGTCACCCCTATCTCCAGCGCACGTTCCAGCGTTGCCAGTGACTCTTTCTCATCCAGACCGGTAGTGTAAAAATCGCTCATGCCCATGCAGCCCAAACCGAGCGCAGAAACCATCGGACCATTTTTTCCAAGCTGACGTTGTTTCATCTGACTTTCCTTATGACATGAAGGGGTAAGTAATGCCATGAAGTGTGATTGTTATTCCGGGAAAGATAAATCAGCGAAAACGTGCAAGACTATTCATCAATCGCGAACAATCCCGGAGACAATATGGATCAGTTTCAGGCAATGAAAATCTTTGTGCGCATCGCCGAGCTGGAAAGTTTTAGCCGCGCGGCTGAAGATCTGGTTCTGCCTCGCGCCACGGTCAGTACCACGCTAAAGCGGCTGGAGCAGCGGCTGGGCGTCCGCCTGGTTTTGCGCACCACCCGTCAGGTGAAAATCACTGAAGAAGGCAAAATTTATTATCAGCGCTGCCTGCATTTACTGGCGGCACTGGAAGAAACGGATGCACTGTTCGCCCATCATCAAATACAGCCCTCGGGCACTGTGCGCATTGATATGCCGCACTCGGTGGCGCGCGAACGGGTGATCCCAGCGCTGAAGGCGTTTTATCAGCGTTACCCGCAGATAAACCTTATTCTCAGTGCCAACGACAACGCCATCAATCTGCTGGACCAGGGTGTGGACTGCGTGGTGCGCGCCTGGCCATCGGAAGACGATAATCTGCAATCCCGCCACCTGACCGACTTAGTGCAGATTACCTGCGCGTCTCCGGCGTATCTGACACAGTTCGGTACACCGCTCACGCTTGCCGATCTCGGCTCGCATCACGCCGTCGGCTACTTTTTCGCACATCAGCGGCCTGAAACGCATCTCGAATTTATTGCGGACGGTGCGACGGAAAAAATTCATCTCAACAGCGTACTGACTGTCAGCGGTGCCGACGCCTACGTCGCGGCGGGGAAAGCAGGCTTTGGGTTGATTCAGGTGTCAAAGCTGGCGGTTGAGCAGGAACTGGCGCTGGGCGCGCTGATTGAAGTACTGCCGGAACTCCTGCCACCGCCGATGCCGCTGTACATCATGTACCCGCCTGGCCGTTTTCTGGCACCGCGTATCCGCGTGCTGCTGGACTGGTTGATCGCGCTGTTTTCAGCACAGGATTGTGCTGTGGAGCAAAAGGGCCTTCATGGAAAGATTGTTGAATAAACCATCAATTAACCTGATGAAAATATCACCCATTGATCTATTCACCGTGGATATGGTGTTTTTTACATCAAACGTCCGGAATGGGGGAAATAACTGTTGACGCCTGTGGGAAAATCTCTAGAATTCGCCCCCGTGGTTGTGTTACTTGCTGATGACATTCTGATGAATGGATCGACACAGTAATCAATTGGAACGCGATGGTGGCGGAATTGGTAGACGCGCTAGCTTCAGGTGTTAGTGTCCTTTGGATGTGAGGGTTCGAGTCCCTCCCTTCGCACCAATACAATCACGAGATTTATATTGCACGGCACGGTAAGCGATGGTGGCGGAATTGGTAGACGCGCTAGCTTCAGGTGTTAGTGTCCTTTGGATGTGAGGGTTCGAGTCCCTCCCTTCGCACCAAACCGGTGATATAAATCAGCAGTAAGCAGAATTCATCTGTGCGAAGGTGGCGGAATTGGTAGACGCGCTAGCTTCAGGTGTTAGTGTTCTTACGGACGTGAGGGTTCAAGTCCCTCTCTTCGCACCACATGAATCTGTTCTTCCGCTTTTCCTTCCTGCATTAACTCTCTCGTTTTCAAAAAGTAAAAAATCCCTGCGGCTTTGTTGTGTTTTCTGTTTTTCATTTCGCTCGTTCCTTTTCAATAACAATCACTTATTGCTTGTCTCATTTCACTATAGACTAAAATTCAACGTCACAGCGGCCAGACCGCCTGCCAGCGCCATAAATGAAGGCAAAAGCATATAGTGGCGTAACGTCCGGTGGAACAGCATCCCCAGCGTGATCAGCATCGCGACCACGACCAGTACGCGTAACTGATCCAGGGTCATATGCGCCATCGCCAGCAATGGCATCAGCGCGCAAGGCAACAGCACACCCCAGCCGCTGGTCAGACGCTTACCCAGCATCCACACAACCGCCCAGATCCCACATGCCATGACAATCGCCGGTATCATAACCCTGCTCCTAATGATGATAATGAGAACTAATATCATATAGGATTTTTTCTCATTTACCACCTATTTACAGCGCGCTGCCTCGTGGAGGTGACACTTACAGATAAAAGTGCTAATTTTAAGGCCGTAAAAAGTATTCATGACCGACAATATTCATAGAAATCTAATAATTACGTATCACAACCATTAGCCTGCCGGCAAAGAAATAATAGCGGCATAGGGCGATAAGATTTTTTATCTTTTCAGACCAACAACACACGCAAAATAGAGTAAATTTGATGATATCTCATTCCTATGATGAGTTGCTAAAAAGCAAACATCGACTGGCTATGTTGTTATTCTTTTTTTTAAATAGTGCCACTGCGCTATTTTCTATGGTTTATCCTCCGGAGAAAGCGACGTCGGTTCCCGCCCCGCTGGTGATTATTTTTGTGCTTTGCTTTGCCGGATTAGTATTCTCTTTTTTCTCAAAGAAAAATTACTCAGCCCATCTGAATGTATGCTCGATAATTGTCGGATTATTTTGGGCATGGCTCATTGCATTACGGTTTCAGGAAATTGGCGAAGTGGATAAAAACTATCTCCTGGTCAGTTTGCTCAGTATTTTCTTTATCAGCGCTATTGCGCTGTCAGATAATTTCCTCGCTTTTTGCCTCCACGCAGTACCAGCGACGCTGTGCGTCGTGTTTTTGGATGATTTTCAGCACGTTGGCCGCATTTTATTCACCGTCTCACTGCCGCTGATCGGCCTGTGGTTGCACCATCTGATGCTGCGCCGCAGTGATGAATTCACCCGCAGGATGCTGTCGAATCTCTACAGTGAACGGGAAAAGTTTAGCGATCTCAGCATGCTGGATCCGCTCACCGGACTGTACAACCGGCGCGGGCTGCAAAACAAGCTGGAGACGCTGTTCAGTCAGGCCTCGGGCCATTACGTGATGCTGCTCGATATCGATCACTTCAAGGCCTATAACGACAACTACGGCCACACCATGGGCGATCAGGCGCTGGTGCGGGTGTCAGCAGCGATCCGCGACGCCGTGCGGTCACGGGATGTCGTCGTACGCTACGGTGGCGAGGAGTTTCTGGTGCTGATGTCAAACGTGAAACAGGAACACGCCGTACGCATGGCCGAACGAATTCAGAATAAAGTGCTGGCGCTGAATATCCCGCATCTTTTTAATGCTGAAGTCTCCACGCATGTCACGGTGAGTGCCGGGCTGGCTGCGCTTGAGGACGGTAACTTTATTCATGCATTAGGTCAGGCCGATGTTTCGCTGTATAACGCCAAAAACAGTGGCCGTAATAAAATATTCTATGCGTGGGAAGCAACTGAAAAATCACAAACATTGAGCGAAGAAAAATTGGCCTGAAAGTAACATTAATAACAATGCGTTTATTGTTATTAATGTTATCCCTCTGACATTGGTAGCTCGTTCATATTTTCCAGTAACGGTAATGCATTCATATTTCCTGCATAACCATTCAAATTTCAGACAAAAAGAGGGAAGACTAACAGATAAGATCCCCGTTAAAGTCACTGGCAGAAGTCACTTTTCTTTTTCTTGTTTTATCCCCCCCCCTGACCCGCGGTAAATAATGTTTAGTAAAGATATTCCTATAGCATTAAAAATTCGGCCTGCCCTGCTCCTTCAAACCCCTTTTTTATTTTTCCCGCACCCAGGCAACAAGCCCTAATTTATTGTTTTAAATCGACATTAGGATTTCGTATCCATTAGTAAAGTGCCTTGTCCTATCTTGCGATACCTGTCTGAGAGGTAAAACGTTGCCGGTAATCACGCGGTGATACGCCACAGGCGCGGTTAAATACCACCGAGAAGTAATTACTGTCATCAAAGCCACACTCCGCCGCCACATCACTGATGGTCATATTGCCATAGCGCAGCAGACTCATCGCCCGGCAGATCCGCAACTGACGCAGGTAGTGGGTCACGCTCATCCCGGTGTGCTGCTTAAATAGCGCCCTTAAAGCACGGGGGTTAAGCTGATGCTGGCGACAAAACGTCTCCAGATGGAAAGGCTCGGCGATCCCCGCCCGCAGCGCCATGAGCAGTAAATCCAGTTGATGGGCATCGGGCAGTACACCGCTGTCTGGCTGATGACGAAAACGCAGCAGCAAAAGTGAAAGCTGCATCAGCAGGGCTTCACTCAGCTGTATGGAAAGCGGCTCCGACTTCATGCACTCCTTCGCCAACTCATCGACCTTGTCACGCAGCACCGACATTCCCAGCGTGCTCAGCCGCCAGTAGCGTTGATCCTGCGCAGAGTGCTCGCCAGGCAACAGTTGCGCCCAGTCTGCGGCCAGCCGGAAACGTTCGCGACAATAAAGCACGTTATCCAGCGCCAGCATATTGACGGACTCATAGCTGTGACGATCTTTGGCGTTGATATAAAACAGGTCGCCACAGGTGATGGGATAAGGGATGTCATTCCAGATGTGTACGCCGTTGCCGCGCCAGACAATCACCAGCTCGTCGAAATCATGATCGTGGCTGGGGAAATCCGCCTGCGGATGGCGTTCGGCCACCACCACGGAGTTCATTCCGGTCAGAAAGAAGTCATTTTTATTCAATTTCAGCGACATAGCAGCAATCTCAAACCCGTTTGACAACAAAATAAACGAGGCGGCTCAGGCACGCATTGCCATGAGCCGCGAGAGGTGTCGCTTAACGTAACTGGTCACGCATGAGTTTTGGCGACACCGAAAATTCCCGACGGAACTGCGTCGAAAAGTGGTTACTGTCACTGAACCCGCAGGCATAGGCAATATCGGTAATACTTTGATCGCTATGATGTAAACGCCGGCGCGCCTCAAGCAGGCGCAGACGGTTCAGATACCGCTGCGGCGTCAGACCGGTGTAATGCTTCATCTGCCGGTGCAGGGTGCGCAGCGCCAGAGAAAAACGTTCGGCGGCCTCGGTCCAGTTAACTTCCTCACTGTAATGTGACTGGAGCCATTGCAAAAGTTGATTGACCTTGTTTTCAGAGGTGTCTCGCAATTGTGGCTGGAAACAGTCCTGATACAGCAGGATCAACAGCTGTAAAAACAGGCTTTCGCGCGTGGCGATATGTTCCATCTCAATGCTGTCTGGCAGTGCTTCCAGCTGCGCGATGCACTCCAGCACCTGCGCCAGAACATGCGGGCTGAGCTGCCAGTGAATTTGCGACTGATAATGATGTTCCTGTGGCAGAAAATGGCCGACGTCCTGAATAAACCGGAATGCTTTGGGTGAGCGGAACAACACGTTGGTGAGACGCAAATTCTCCACATTTTCAAACAAGTGGTGATCGCTGGCACGCACAAAACAGACGGTGCCGGCGGTCAGTGTATAGGGATGGTCATTAAAGATGTGCACGCCTGAGCCGCTTTCCACCAGCATAATTTCGTGGAAATCGTGGTAGTGCTCCGGAAATACGCTTTGCGGAAGACGTCGCTCGACCGTCACAGTCAGCTCGGGTGCCGCAAAATAATCATCACCCTTCAGTAACGTCATTTATCGCCTCCGGTTTGGGAGATTAATCATTCATCGTGAAACAACCCTACCCTGCGCCCGGAGTTCTTACCTTCAAACCGCAGCGTAAAAAACGGCATAACCTGTCATTTTTTTAAGATTCAC
The DNA here is from genome assembly GCF_057290995.1 of Rahnella sp. 1L-D-7-B-C2. Lineage (NCBI taxonomy): Bacteria > Pseudomonadati > Pseudomonadota > Gammaproteobacteria > Enterobacterales > Yersiniaceae > Rahnella > Rahnella sp. 1L-D-7-B-C2. The sequence continues at coordinate 137,701 of NZ_JBXAVQ010000009.1, forward strand.
CCCGCTGTGATGCGGATCTGCGGCAAAGATCACAAAGGCCGTTTACGCGTTACCCGGCGTTTTCATCGCGTGGTCCGATAAGGCTTTGAGCTGAAGTGTGATCTGCCTCGCATCTACCTTTTTGATGCTGCCATCCCGCTAAAACCCGTGGCAATCACCGGAAGGTGCGCCCGAAAAGCCTCCCCTACACTGGGCAGCATATTCAATAAGGAATGGCTGCTATGAGAACCCACCATCTTGCCGCTATTGATCTCGGCGCTTCAAGCGGCCGCGTCATGCTGGCCACGTTTACCCGCCAGGAACCTGATTCAGCGGCCACGCTGACGCTGAAAGAAATTCATCGTTTCCCGAATAACCTGACGCGCACTGATGGCAAGGATACGTGGGATCTGGATGATCTCGAGAAGCACATTCTGGAAGGATTAAACCGTCTGGACGCTTCCGGTATTCCCCTCGACGGCATCGGTATTGATACCTGGGGCGTGGATTTCGTGTTGCTCGATGAACAAGGCCAGCGGGTGGGTCCTGCGGTGGCGTATCGCGACAGCCGCACCGACGGTGTGATGGCGCGGATGGAAAAGCTGATTGGCCGCCACGTGATTTACCAGAAAACCGGCATCCAGTTCATGCCTTTTAATACACTGTATCAGCTGAGGGCGCTGACCGAACAACAACCTGAAATCGCGAGTAAAGCCGCGCATCTGCTGATGATCCCGGACTATTTTCTCTTTCGCCTTACCGGCCAGCTCAACTGGGAATACACCAACGCCAGCACTACGCAAATGCTCAATATCACCACCGGCGACTGGGATGAAGACCTGTTGAATCTGGCAGGTGTTCCGCGCCGCTGGCTGCAAAAACCCACTCAGCCAGGCAACTCTCCCGGCCTCTGGCACAGCCCGCGCGGGCGCAGCGTGCCCGTTTTCAGCGTCGCCACGCATGACACCGCCAGTGCCGTCGTTGCGGCACCGCTCACCAGTTCCCACAGCGCCTACCTCAGCTCCGGCACCTGGTCGCTGATGGGCATCGAAAGCCCGAAAGCGTTCAATCATGCGGAGGCGTTACACGACAACATCACTAATGAAGGCGGCATCAATGACAGTTTTCGCGTGCTGCGTAACATCATGGGATTGTGGCTTTTTCAGCGCGTTTGCCGCGAACTGAACATTCAGGATTTGCCTTCGCTCATCACGCTGGCGAAGAACGTCCCGCCGTTTACCTACCTTATCAACCCGAACGAAGACCGCTTTATTAATCCGCCGTCGATGGTCAGCGCCATTCGCGAAGCCTGTCAGCAGGCGGGCGAGGCGGTACCTGAATCACCGGCCGAACTGGCACGCTGCATTTTCGACAGCCTCGCCATGCTGTATCGCAAAATTGCGCTGCAGCTGGCGGATTTGCAGGGCGCGCCGCTGGAAGACATTCACATTGTCGGCGGCGGAAGTCAGAACCAGTTTCTTAATCAGCTGTGCGCCGATGTCTGTCAGGTCAAGGTCAGCGCCGGGCCGGTGGAAGCCTCCACGCTCGGCAATATCGGCTGCCAGTTGATGGCGCTCGGTGCTGTCAAAGACACCGCTGAATTTCGCCGCATCGTCGCCACGAACTTCGAGCAACACCATTATCTTCCCCGTATTCACGCGGATTTCGCTATTCACTGGCGCCGTTTTGAGGCGCTCTGTCACGTCAATGAGGAGCTCGCAGTATGACTTCATCAATCGATCACGCATGGACGCTTGCTAAAGAACGCTTTGCGCAGCTGGGCATTGATGCCGAAGCCGCAATCAAACAACTCGATACCCTGCCGGTTTCCATTCATTGCTGGCAGGGGGATGACGTCGCGGGATTTGAGAACCCGGAAGGCGGGCTGACCGGCGGGATCCAGGCCACCGGCAACTACCCCGGCAAAGCGCGAAATGCGCAGCAGCTGCGCGCCGATTTAGAACTGGCGATCTCCATGATCCCCGGCCCTAACCGCCTGAACCTGCACGCCATTTATCTTGAATCCGACAAACCCGTTGCACGCAATGAAATCGAACCGAAACATTTTACCGGCTGGGTAGACTGGGCGAAGAAGAACAAGTTGGGTCTGGATTTCAACCCTTCGTGCTTCTCGCATCCGATGAGCGCCGACGGATTCACGCTGTCGAGCGCCAATCCGCAAGTACGCCAGTTCTGGATCGAACATTGTCAGGCCAGCCGCCGCGTCTCCGCTTCGTTTGGCCGCGCACTGGGCACGCCGTCGGTGATGAACATCTGGGTGCCGGACGGCATGAAAGACGTCACCGTCGACCGTCTGGCTCCGCGCCAGCGCCTGATGAGCGCGCTGGATGAAGTGATTGCCGAGAAGTTTGATCTCAGCGAACACATCGACGCCGTCGAAAGTAAGCTGTTTGGCATCGGTTCGGAAAGCTACACCGTTGGCTCCAATGAATTCTATCTTGGCTACGCCGCCAGCCGTGGCACCGCACTGTGCCTCGATGCAGGCCATTTCCATCCGACCGAAGTCATCTCCGACAAAATTTCTGCCGCGATGCTGTATGTGCCACGTTTGTTGCTGCACGTCAGCCGCCCGGTGCGCTGGGACAGCGATCACGTCGTGCTGCTCGATGATGAAACGCAGGCTATCGCCAGCGAAATCGTGCGCCATAACCTGTTCGACCGCGTTCACATCGGGCTGGATTTCTTCGACGCCTCGATCAACCGCATCGCCGCCTGGGTGATCGGCACACGCAACATGAAAAAAGCGCTGCTCAAAGCCCTGCTTGAGCCGACTGATTTACTGAAAAAACTGGAAGTGGAAGGCGACTACACCGCACGCCTGGCGCTTCTGGAAGAACAAAAATCGCTGCCGTGGCAGGCAGTCTGGGACATGTATTGCCAGCGCCACGACGTGCCGGTCGGCGGTCAGTGGCTGGATGCCGTCCGCCATTATGAAACCAGCGTGCTGTCAAAACGCTGATCCATGCCTTATCGCAACGCCGAAACGCATTCACCTTATTTGCAGGAAAGTTCAGATGAAAACATTGTTTAGCTCGTGGTTTGTACAAGGCATGGTCAAAGCGACCACCGATATGTGGCTGAAAGGTTGGGATGAGCGCAACGGCGGTAACGTCAGCATGCGTCTGTTGCCGGAAGACGTGGCCCCATACAAAAATGATTTTTATGCCCAGCCGCGCCGCGTTGAACTGACGCAGCACGCGCCGGATCTGGCAAACGAATACTTTATCGTGACCGGTTCCGGTAAGTTCTTTCGCAATGTGCAACTCGCTCCTTCCGAAGCGCTGACAGTTATCCAGCTCGATGACAAAGGCGCCAGCTACCACATCCTCTGGGGGCTGACCGCCGGCGGATTACCAACGTCAGAACTGGCGTCACATCTGCAATCTCACGCGGTGCGTAAACGCGTCACCCAAGGTCAGGATCGCGTGATCATGCACTGCCACGCCACCAACCTGATCGCACTGACCTACGTGCTGGAACTCAACAGCGCCAAGATCACCCGCAAGCTGTGGGAATGCAGCACCGAATGTCTGGTGGTATTCCCGGACGGCGTCGGCATTGTGCCGTGGATGGTGCCGGGCACCGACGGCATCGGCGCGGCGACCTCCGATCAGATGCAGCATCACAGTCTGGTGTTGTGGGCGTTCCACGGCATCTTCGGCTGCGGCCCGACGCTCGACGATGCTTTTGGCCTGATCGATACCGCCGAAAAATCCGCGGAGATTCTGGTTAAAGTGATCTCCATGGGCGGCATGAAACAGACTATCCAGACCGATGAACTGATTGCCCTCGGCAAACGTTTTGACGTCACGCCTTTCGAAGCGGCATTAAAAGCCTGATCCGGCGGATCCTGCTCCGGAAAATATAAATCCTGCACGGGGAACAGAGGATGCTCCCCGTAGCAAGAACTGGCAAAGACCCTGGAGCATCGCCACACAGAACATCAGTTCTATTTACTCACAGAGGGATTTTTATGAGTTTTATGTTGGCACTTCCTAAAATCAGCCTTCACGGCCAGGGCGCAATCGACGATATGGTGGCGATGCTGGCGAACAAAGATCACGGCAAAGCGCTGATCGTCACCGACGGTCAGTTAGTCGAACTCGGTCTGCTCGATGGCTTATTCTCCGCACTCAAAAATGTCGGGTTACCTTACGCGCTCTTCGGTGGGGTCGTTCCCAATCCAACCTCAGAAATTGTCGATGAAGGCTTCCGCCTGTATCGCGAAAATCACTGTGATTATCTGATCGCCTTCGGCGGCGGCAGCCCGATTGATACCGCCAAAGGCATCAAAATTCTGACCGCCAATCCGGGACCGGTCACGCGCTATTCCGGTGTTGGCAACGTCACCAGGCCGGGCGTCTTTCTGGTGGCGATCAACACGACCGCCGGGACAGCCGCCGAACTCACCAGCAATGCGGTGATCATCGACAGCCAGCGTCAGGTGAAAGAAGTCATTATCGACGCCTGTCTGATCCCGGATATCGCGGTGGACGATCCGTCGATTATGCTCAAGATCCCGGCGGACGTAACCGCCGCGACGGGCATGGATGCGCTTACCCACGCTATCGAAGCTTATGTCTCTGTCGGTGCACATCCGCTGACCGACCCGACGGCACTGGCGGCGATTTCGACCATCACCCAATGGCTGCCGAAAGCGGTCGAGCACGGTGATGACATCGAAGCACGCGAAAAAATGGCGCAGGGACAATACCTGGCGGGCATGGCGTTTAACAGCGCTGGTCTCGGGTTAGTTCACGCGATGGCGCATCAGCCGGGGGCGACGCACAACCTGCCGCACGGCGTTTGCAATGCCATTTTGCTGCCGGTGGTAGAAGAGTTTAACCGTGCGTGCGCACCGCAGCGCTTTGCCGATATTGCCCGCGCGATGGGCGTACATACGCAAAGTATCAGCGAAACGCAGGCCAGCATCGCGGCGGTCGAGGCTATCCGTGTATTGTCTAAACGCGTAGGGATCCCATGCGGTTTCAGGGAGCTGGGAATTGTGGAAGCGGATATCGAAAACTGGCTCGATAAAGCGCTGGCCGACCCGTGCCTGCCGTGCAATCCAAGAACACCAACGCGGGAAGAAGTGCGTGAGCTATATTTGAAAGCGATGTAATTTCTTTAGCTCCTCCCCCTGCGAAGGGGGAGGAGCAATCCAACCAGGAGCAAATATGATCCGTAAATCCTTCGTTATGCAGATCAACCCGAATGCGCATGCTGAATATCAGCGTCGGCATTCTCCGATCTGGCCGGAACTGGCGGAAACCCTGAAAGCCCACGGCGCGCATCACTACAGTATTTTTCTCGATGAAAAACGTAATTTGCTGTTTGGCTATGTCGAAATCGAATCAGAAGAGAGATGGGATGCGGTGGCGAAAACGGATATCTGCCAGCAGTGGTGGAAGCATATGGCAGACGTGATGCCTGCCAATGCCGATAACAGCCCGATAAGCAGCGATCTTAAACCGGTCTTTTACCTCGATTAACGCTTCGATTTGCGCCTTTTCCCTGCGCGTCCGGTTTCCCGGCTGCGACCGGTTTTTTACCCGCACGTGACGCCTCTGGTTTCCCTTTTCCCGTTCCCGGATTCTGTGCTTTCGACGCCGTAAAACGGGTAGTCGCAGGCCGTGCGATCCCCGAGCGCGGCGGAGCAAATCGCGGATCAAAACCATCCGGCGGCACCAGGCAATCCGGGCGAACGCCGATCAGACGACGCATTCCCATGGCTGTCAGCGCTTCGCGGATCACCGGCCAGTTCACCGGATCGTGATAACGCAGTAACGCTTTGTGCAACCGGCGCTGACGATCGCCCTTCGGCACTACGACGTCTTCGCTTTTGTAATCCACTTTGTTGAGCGGATTTTTGCCGCTGTAATACATGGTGGTCGCGCTGGCGAGCGGTGACGGATAAAAATTCTGTACCTGATCAAGGCGGAAGCGGTTCTGCTTCAGCCACAGCGCCAGATTGATCATATCTTCGGTGCGCGTGCCCGGATGCGCAGAGATAAAATACGGGATCAGGTACTGTTCTTTACCCGCCTGTTTCGAATAGCTGTCGAACAGCTCCTTGAAGCGGTCGTAGCTGCCCATGCCCGGTTTCATCATCTTCGACAGCGGCCCGGTTTCAGTATGCTCCGGCGCGATCTTCAGATATCCACCCACGTGATGTTCAGCCAGCTCCTTGATATAGCGTGGATCTTCCACCGCCAGATCGTAACGCACGCCCGATGCGATCAGGATTTTCTTGATGCCCTTCAGGCTGCGGGTACGGCGGTAAAGATTGATGGTTGGCTCATGGTTGGTGTCCATGTGCGTACAAATTTCCGGATACACGCAGGAGGCGCGGCGGCAGCTTTGCTCGGCTTTCGGCGACTGGCAGCGCAGCATATACATGTTGGCGGTCGGCCCGCCGAGATCGGAAATGACCCCGGTAAATCCCGGCACATTATCGCGGATCTCTTCGATTTCACGGACGATCGACTCTTCGGATCGGCTCTGAATGATCCGCCCTTCATGCTCAGTGATCGAGCAAAACGAACAGCCGCCATAGCAGCCACGCATGATATTGATCGAAAAACGGATCATGTCATACGCCGGAATGGTCGCCTTGCCGTAAGACGGATGTGGCACGCGCTGGAACGGCAGCGCAAACACTTCGTCCATCTCTTCGGTGGATAACGGGATCGCCGGCGGGTTGATCCACACGTAACGATCGCCATGTTTTTGCATCAATGCCCGCGCACAGCCAGGGTTGGTTTCGTGATGCAGAATCCGCGAGGTGTGCGCATAGAGCACTTTGTCGGCCTTCACTTTTTCAAATGACGGCAGCAGGACGTACGTTTTCTCCCACGGCTTGGGTTTCGGCGCACGCACGGTCACCGGCTGCGGCGCGTCTGGCGCGGGCAGTTCACCTTCTGAACAGAGTAAATCTTCACCGTACGGATTCATGATAGGTTCGATGCGACCCGGTTTATCCAGCCGCGTGGAATCCACCCCGCTCCAGCCGACCAGCGCCGTTTTACGCATCACGGCGGTATTACGCACGTCGTGAATATCGGTAATGGCCTCGCCTGCCGCCAGACGGTGCGCGACTTCCACCAGCGGACGCTCGCCGTTGCCGTAAATCAGCATGTCAGCTTTGGAATCCACCAGCACCGAGCGGCGAACGGTATCTGACCAGTAATCGTAATGCGCGATGCGGCGCAGGCTGGCTTCGATGCCACCGAGCAGCACCGGCACATCGCTGAACGCCTCTTTGCAGCGCTGCGTATAGACCAACGTGGCGCGATCCGGACGCTTGCCGCCCACGTTGTTTGGCGTATAGGCATCGTCGTGGCGCAGTTTGCGGTCAGCAGTGTAGCGGTTGATCATAGAATCCATGTTTCCTGCGGTCACGCCGTAGAACAGATTCGGTTTTCCCAGCCGCATAAAATCGTCTTTGTTGCTCCAGTCCGGCTGCGCGATGATCCCGACACGAAAACCCTGCGCTTCCAGCATGCGGCCAACGATCGCCATGCCGAAACTCGGGTGATCGACATACGCATCACCGGTCACCACGATAACATCACAGCTGTCCCAGCCGAGCTGATCCATTTCTTCGCGGGTCATCGGGAAAAACGGCGCAGTACCGTAGCATTCGGCCCAGTAACGCGGGTAAGAAAACAGAGTGCGTTCGGGTTGGATCAGGCTGATTGGCATAAAAGGTCTTCGTTCGGCGGCAAATAATTGGCCGCAAATTATACGGGTATGGCCTCAGTGGTGGGCGAGCAAATGACCTAAAACTGTTTTAGATCAATTCTGCGACATATACAAAAAAAGGCCTGCCGGTTTCCCCGCAGGCCTTTTGTTTATTCACCAAAGCGTTGTTATCCGAACACTATTTTTTCGCCAGTGCCTCGAAGACTTTTTCGACCGCCACGGCGCCCGGATCTTTCACGCCTTTCAGGCTGTCACTGCTGAGGTATGACGAACGTCCGGCATTGGCTTTCTTCATGCTGGCCGTGTCTTTCGCGCCTTTGGCTGCTGCTTTGGCCGCGCCTTTCAGGGCATCTTTTTTGCCCAGCGCTTCCAGAGCCGGTTGCAGCGCATCGATCATCGTACGATCGCCGAGATCGGCGCCGCCGTAGTGCTTCATGCGTTCAAGACCAAACAGCAACGCTTTCGGCAATTTTTCGCCTTCTTCGAATTTCTTACCGGCAGCGGTAAAGAAGATCGACATCAGCACGCCGCTCGATCCGCCCATCACTACCGCCAGACGATCGCCGATCACGCCAAGCAGATCCGCTACATTATTGAGCGGCAGTTTTTTGGCTTTGTTCTGTTTCTGAATATCGCGCGCGCCGGTGGCAAAGGTCGAACCGGTATCGCCGTCGCCGACTTTGGCATCGAGCTTGTTCAGCTCATCTTCCAGTTCGGAAAGTGTCTGGGTAATAGTTTCGACAATTTTGCTGACTTGCGCGTTCGAAGAGGCTTTAGCGGTTTTCTTCTCGCTGATTTTCTTGCCTTTCTTCGTCGCCAGTTTTTCCAATTTAACCAGAGGCTGCCAGCCGGACGCTTCAACGTCTGCCAGCAACGCTTCTTCAATACCGCCTTTGAGCGCAATTACCGACAGAGAGAAACCTTTCATATCCAGCGCACTGACCAGCGACGCGGGGCCTATCAGATAACGGATCGAACCGCCGAGCGCCGAATGCACCACTTCTTTGGTCAGCTGGCTCATCTCCAGCGGAGAAACACCGCCGAGGTTGTTGATTAGCACTGCCAGTTTGTCGGATTTCTTCACATGTGCCTGAAGCTTTTCGACCAGCGTATCCACCACTTTTTTGCTGTTCTGGGTTTTCATCTTCGACACGCCTGGCTCGCCGTGAATGCCCAGACCCAGCTCGACATGGCCTGATTCGATACGCTGTTCTTCTTCATCTTCGCCGCCGCCCGGCAGGCTGCAACCGGCCATCGCCACGCCCATGCTGGCAGTGGCATCAATCGCCTGCTGCGCGATTTTGGTGACCTCTTTCAGGGATTTTCCCTGCTCGGCGGCGTAGCCGGCGATTTTGTGCACCAGCACCGTACCGGCGATGCCGCGCGGCTGTTTGTTGTCCGGCAGGGAGATATCGTCTGAGACCATCACCAGTTCGACGTCATACCCCATGCCTTTGGCTTTCTCCGCCGCCAGCCCGAAATTCAGCCGGTCGCCGGTGTAGTTTTTGACGATCAGCAGACAGCCCGCTTTACCGGTCACCGCCACAATCGCGTTCAGCACTGCATCGACGCTCGGCGAGGCAAACACTTCGCCGCAGACCGCGGCGGTCAGCATTCCTTTGCCGACGAATCCGACGTGCGCCGGTTCGTGGCCGGAGCCGCCGCCGGAGATCAAGGCGACTTTTTTCTTATCCCAGTCGCGGCGCACCACGACGCGGATCGCCGGATCGACGTCCAGCTTCGCCAGATTTTTGTAGGGAGAGGTCAGGATCACCCCTTCGATAACATCGTTAATCAGAGTCTTGCGGTCATTCATGAAAAATTTAGACATGCCGGACGTTTCCTTTTAACTGTTTTCCAGGTGTTTTGAGGGACTACATAAATTTTTTGATAACCAAAACATAGCACAGGAGAAAAATCGGGAAGGAGACGAGAAAGGCGGTTTCCCGCCTTTTCGGAAATGAAGAGGAAAGAATCAGTTACAGGCGAGGACTTTAATTGCCAGGCCGCCAGTGGACGTTTCGCGATACTTGGAGTTCATATCTTTGCCGGTTTCGTACATGGTTTCGATGACTTTATCGAGACACACGCGCGGTTCGCTGGTGCGGCGCAATGCCATGCGCGAGGCGTTCACCGCTTTCACGGCAGAGATCGCATTGCGTTCGATGCACGGCACCTGAACTTGTCCGGCCAGCGGATCGCAGGTCAGCCCGAGATGATGTTCCATAGCGATTTCCGCTGCCATAAACACCTGCGCGGTGCTGCCGCCCAGCAGTTCGGTCAGACCCGCCGCCGCCATCGAACAGGCGACGCCAACTTCGCCCTGACAACCGACTTCTGCGCCGGAAATCGAGGCGTTCATTTTAAACAGAATGCCGACCGCGCCGGAGGCAAGGAAGAAACGGCTGTATGAATCAGGGCTTATCGGGCGGATAAACTGATCGTAGTAGGTCAGCACCGCAGGAATAATCCCGCAAGCGCCGTTGGTCGGTGCGGTAACCACGCGGCCGCCCGCGGCATTTTCTTCGTTCACCGCCATCGCGTACATGTTGATCCAGTCCACGACGCCCATCGGATCGACGTTATTTTTATCCTGCGTCACCAGAATGCGGCGTAGCGCAGCGGCGCGGCGGTTGATTTTCATCGGACCGGGCAGCAGCCCTTCGGTGTGAATACCGCGCGTAATGCCTTCACTCATCACGTTCCAGATTGCCGCGAAGTGATCGCTGATTTGTGCGCGGGAATGGCTCGCCAGTTCGTTTTGCAGCATCAGCGCCGAGAGCGAGAGGCCGGTATCAATGCAATGCTTTTGCAAATCACTGGCGGACTGGAACGGGTACGGACGCACTACCGGATTTTCATCCTGCAGGCCGAATTTACTGGCTTCGACGATAAAGCCGCCGCCAATGGAATAATAGGTTTGCGTGTACAGCAGCTCGTCGCCGTTAAAGGCACTGATCGACATGCCATTTTCGTGAAGCGGCAAATTGCTGGTGTGGAAATTCATGCCGGAACCGGCCGGGAAATCCACCTCTTTTGCGCCCTTGCCCAACATCAGACGTCCGGTGGTTTCCACCTGACGGATAAACGCCGGGATCGCATCGATATCAACGTCGTCCGGCATATTGCCGGCCAGCCCCATAATAATGGCCAGATCGGTATGGTGACCTTTACCGGTCAACGATAAAGACCCGTAAACGTCTACCACCACGCGGGTGGTCTGTGCGAGATGACCCAGAGAAATAAGTTCATCAGTAAATATTTTCCCGGCTTTCATCGGGCCAACAGTATGCGAACTGGAAGGACCAATACCAATTTTGAAAATATCGAAGACGCTGATCACGGTGGACTCCATGTCTGAATAGGATGACGGGAAAGAATAAGAAACAGGTAGCAGAAAGCAGTGAGCGAATTCTTTCCGCTCACTGTATTAACATATTTTATTAATTAACCGATCAGGCTGAATACAATCGCTGACATAGCAATCAGACCCATAATTACCACGAAGACATTACTGATGTGGCCGCTGTATTTTCTCATCGCCGGTACTTTGCGAATGGCATACATAGGCATCAGGAATAATAACATCGCAATAATCGGTCCACCGAGGGTTTCAATCATACCCAGAATACTTGGATTCAGAGTAGCAACCGCCCAGGCCGTGACTAACATGAAAATACCGGTATAACGGTTCAGCTTAGGTAATGGAATCGTTTTCCCTTTGCTGCGCAGCGATTTAATCACCATGCCGTTGAAACCTTCACGCGCGCCAAGATAATGGCCGAGGAAAGATTTGGTAATCGCGATAAAAGCAATAAACGGTGCGATATATTCAATAACCGGGTTAGAGAAATGGTTAGCTAAATAAGACAGAATAGAAACGTTCTGCGCTTTAGCTTCCATCAGGTCTGCCGGAGACAGGCTCAGGACGCAGCTGAAGACGAAGAACATCACCGTCAGCACCATCATGATGTGGCTAAATGCCAGAATGCGTGAGCATTTTTTCTCAGCGTCGTCGCCGTACTCTTTGCGTTTCGCGACCGCGAAAGAAGAGATAATTGGCGAGTGGTTGAAGGAGAACACCATTACCGGAATAACCAGCCACAAGGTCATCAGCATGCCGTGCCCTACGCCGTTACCGGACAAAGAGACATTTTCGAAGACCGTGGTGTTCCAGTTTGGGATCAGGTACAGCGCCAGCGCCATTAATACGGCGACGAACGGGAAGACCAAAATACTCATCGCTTTGACGATCAGATCCTGACCGAAATGCACCAGCGTCATTAAGCCTAGCAACAGCACCAGAGAAAGAATGGCGCGAGGTGGCGCAGTCATGTGCATCTGGTGAGTAATAAAGCTCTCAACGGTGTTAGTAATCGCGACGCTATACACCAGAAGAATCGGGTAAATGGCGAAGAAATAAAGCAGAGTAATTAACTTACCGGCGGAAATACCAAAATGTTCTTCTACAACTTCGGTAATATCTTCACCGGCATTTTTCCCGGATAAAACAAATCGGGTTAATCCGCGGTGAGCGAAAAACGTCATTGGGAATGCGAGAATTGCCATAATAATTAACGGTATTAACCCGCCAATACCGGCATTAATAGGTAAGAATAGAACCCCTGCACCAATTGCCGTTCCGTACAGACCTAACATCCACATGGTGTCAGTTTTACGCCAGGAACTTACTGACTGTTTAGACAGCGTTCCGATAGTTGTGTTATCCATAATCCCTCATTACTTAATTATAAAATATTTCATTCCCCAGAATGGTTGATGTTTTTTCACTGCACCCGTCATCAAAAAAACCATCCTGACGGATAAAACATACCATTAATGCGGGCATGATACCTATCCGTAGCATAAAAATCTGGGTAACCGCCTGAGATTGAGATCATGGTCACGAATATCCTAAAATAGCCGCTTAATATTCCTTTAAATTCCAATCCATTAACATTTTCACTAATTTAATTTCATGAAAAAGAGAGACCGGTAACATTATTCTTTAGTAATAAATTGTTATCCCCGTGATTATTATTTAATTAACGGTCGAAATACAAACAGGTTGGTTTTTTTATCCACTTCCGCCCCGAGACTCGTTGCTCAATAAAACAACAGCGCGAATTCTTATTACATTAATACTTCTTCAGTTTCCCGCGCAGAGCCTGGATCCGTGTCAACAAAACGCCACAAATTTGTGCTGCAACAAGGGGAAAAATTTTTTACTGACGCTTTCAGAACTATTGCCGATAAAGTTATTCTTATGCCGGTGAAACAATTTCAACCGGATGAAACGCAGAGCGAGCCAATGGGAAAAGCCCGACATTCTTTTTGCCTGTCAGTGAAGACGCACACCCGCTCGTTATTTCGGGCTGCGTACGGCTTTGCCATGCTCATGCTTCTGCTGATAGCCCCGCTGACCCCAAGCGCCGCGCAAACTTATAATGATATGGCGCCAGATTCGAGCGTTGCCCAAACCGTCAACGGCATCCTCAGTTATTCCCGCTGGCCGCCGGGGCAAGCCACTTCCACCGCGCTGCGGCTGTGCATCATTCCGCCAGTGAAATATGCTGCGCAACTCACGCCCGACGGCAGTGCCTTCTCCGGCAGGCCGCTCAACGTGATGACTTACCCTTTCGACAGCCCGATGCTGGCGACGCAGTGTGACGCCATTTACTCGGGTAACACCACGCCGGAGCAGCAGGCCGATTTACATCAGCGGCTGGACGGCCATGCAGTTCTGACTATTGGAGAACAGGATGACGCCTGTGCATTGCTCAATGCATTTTGTCTGGTGATCACCGCCCAACATACCGGATTCAAATTAAATCTGGATACGCTGTCACGCAGCGGCGTGCGGGTAAATCCCGCCGTATTACAACTTGCCAGGGAAAAGGAGTGACCATGGAAAATAATATTCCTGTTCCTGACGTAGAACAGCCACGCCAGCGCAAGACGCTGGGCGCTGCGCTGAACCGCATCCATGTGATTGTGATTTTGACGGCGATCGGACTGGCGGGATTTTTGCTGACAATGCTGGCACTGCTGGCACTGCGTTCACACGCAGAAAGCAATCTACAACTCACCGCGCGGGCGATCAGTTACACCACCGAAGCCGCGCTGGTGTTCAACGACGCCTCCGCCGCGCACGATTCGCTGGTGTTTATCGCCGGCCGTGGCGATTTCGCGCAGGCTAAAATTCTGACCCCGGCGGGTAACACCTTCGCAGAATGGCAGCGTCCGGTAGAAGGCAACTGGGACAAACTCGGGCAGTTCGTCGGCCATCTCGCCTTCCCCGATCCGGTCACGCTGCCGGTGATCCACTCCGGTTCAGTGATAGGTACCGTATGGCTCACCGGTAACGGCACCAGCCTGCTTGGCTTCCTGCTGGAAACGGTGCTCAGCCTGCTCGGCTGTCTGGTGCTGACTGCGCTGGTCGCGCTCTATTTCTCCCGAAGGATGCAAAAAGGCATCGTCGACGCACTCGGCCATATTACACGCGTGACGCATGAAGTGAGCGCTAACCGTTCGTTCACTTTGCGCGTGCCTTCCGCGCCGATTGCCGAGCTGCACACGCTCAGTCAGGACTTCAACAGCCTGCTGACCGAGCTGGAGGCCTGGGAAAATCACATGAAAAACGAGAACGTTTCGCTGACCAAAAAGGCGTTGCACGACGGCCTGACGGGTTTGCATAATCGCGCGTTCTTTATAGATACCCTGAATCAGTGTTTCAATCCGATGCGTCCGCCGCTGTCACTGGCGCTGCTGTTTATTGATGTCGATAACTTTAAAGAGATTAACGACTCGCTGGGCCATGCCGCGGGTGACCGCGTACTGATGGTGATTGGCGAACGGCTGTCGAAAATCCTGCGTGAAGGCGACGTGCTGGCGCGCCTTGGCGGCGATGAGTTCGCCATTCTGCTCGATCCGATGATCTCTACGGCGGAGTCGGTGGCCTTTGCCGAACGCATTGTCGAGATCATGAAAACGCCGGTGATATTACTCAACAACAAAACGCTGGATGTTTCACTGAGTATTGGTATCGCGCTGTCGCCTTCACAGGCAAACAGCGCTAAAGAGTTACTGGAAAAGGCCGATGAGGCTATGTACCGCTCGAAAAAAATATCCGGCAGTTGCTGGCATGTCTCAACCGGTATGCCGCTGACCGTCGTGACGAAAGACTAAATGGAGTTTACCCCGATGCATCCGTATAAAACGTTTAAAACCTGGTACCAGTTCGCCGCGATGGGACTGTGCATTTTACTGCTGGCCGCCTGTCAGACCAAACCCGCCGGACTGACCCCGGAACAGATCGCCGTGCTGCAAAAAAATGGCTTCACCCAGACTGCTTCCGGCTGGGAACTGGGCCTGGATGCGAAAGTACTGTTCGGGAACAATCAGGCCAGACTGTCACCTGAAAGTGAACAGACCGTGGAAAAACTGGCGAACGAGCTGATGCACGTCGGCCTGACCAAAGTGAACCTCGACGGCCATACCGATAACTACGGCGACGCCAGCTACAACAACGATCTTTCATTACGCCGCGCCAATACCGTCGCCGACGCCTTTGCGAAGGCAGGCATGCCACGCGCCAATATTCACACCCGTGGATTAGGCCAGAGCCAGCCGGTTGCCAGCAATAAAACACAGGAAGGCCGCGCGCAGAATCGCCGTGTGTCTGTGATTATTGTCGTATAGATAGCGTCATGTGATGAATGTGGGGTGATAAAACACTTTTCGCCCCTTTTATAACAACCCCACTAGATGCAGCGCGGCCTTGCAGTTATCCGTGCGACGCCAGGCCAGGGCGATTTGCGTCGTCAGTGTTTGCCCGGCAAGGGGCAGACAGCGCACATTATTCTCATCAATCTTACTCAATGAAGCAGGCACCAGCGCGTAGCCAAAACCTGTCGCCACCATGCTCAGCGAGGACGTAATTTGCGGACACTGCTGACCGAAGCGCGGCGAGAACCCGGCCTCTTCGCAGGCCTGAGTGACGGCATCGTACAGCCCCGGCGATAAGTCGCGCGGGAAGGTAATCAGATTATCATGCCGCAGCGCTGCCAGCCTGACATCTTTACCCTGACTGAGCGGATGTGTTTT
The DNA here is from genome assembly GCF_057290995.1 of Rahnella sp. 1L-D-7-B-C2. NCBI lineage: Bacteria > Pseudomonadati > Pseudomonadota > Gammaproteobacteria > Enterobacterales > Yersiniaceae > Rahnella > Rahnella sp. 1L-D-7-B-C2. Next base: position 153,511 of record NZ_JBXAVQ010000009.1, read on the forward strand.
CGGCAGTGCCACCATCATTTCTTCGATATCCATCACCTTAAAACTGAACGCTTTGCTGCGCTCGCACGGCAGGCGGATAAACGCCACGTCGAGTACACCTTCGCCCAGCGCCGTCATCAGCCCGGCCATATCCTTTTCCTGCGGCTCCATCACCATGCCCGGATATTTATCCCGAAAGCGGTGCAGCAGGGCAAATACTTGCGGGTTAAATGCGGTCGAGTTCGCAAAGCCGATGCGCAGCGTGCCGTTCATGCCACGCGCCACCGCACGGGTACGCTCGAGGGCGGCATCGGTGAGTTTGATGATGTTCAGTGCGTCGTCGTACAGCACTTTTCCGGCTTCGGTCAGCTCGACGCCGCGGGTCAGGCGTTTGAGTAAAGGGGTTCCGATTTCATGTTCAAGCCGCTGTATTTGCTGGCTAAGAGGAGGCTGGGAGATGCCCAGTTGTTCGGCAGCACGGGTGAAGTGTCCCGTCTCTGCCACCGCGACAAAATAGCGCAGATGACGAAGTTCCATATCAAAAACGTCTCAAAGTGAACACCTCCTCATATTGGAACTCCGGGCGGAATGGCGTCAACCTTTAGTTAGCTAAGTTAACCATTCCACTGCGGAGCTCTGCATGAAAAACCATTCTGATTCCTGTTCCTGCGTCGCCGATATCGCCCGTACGGCCACGGCGTTTAAGCAACAGCATCCTGAGCGCGTGCTCTATCAATCTTCGCTGATGAGCGCCCTGCTGAGCGGCGTGTACGAAGGTGAGACCACCATGGCCGATCTGCTCAAACACGGTGATTTCGGTCTCGGCACCTTTAATCATCTCGACGGCGAGCTGATTGCGTTCAACAACAACATCTTCCAGCTGCGCGGCGACGGCACCGCACGACGCGCCAGCCCGGATCAAAAAACGCCGTTCGCCGTGATGACATTTTTCAATCCTACAAATGAATACCGCATCGATCGCCCGCACAGCCGCGAGCAGATCCATAAGGTGATCGACAACGTAGTCGCCAGCCAGAACACTTTCTGCGCGCTGCGCATCGACGGGACGTTCAGCCGCGTCGAGACCCGCACAGTGCCCGAACAACACCGCCCTTATAAACCGATGCTCGAAGCCATCGAAGCCCAACCGACCTACCACATCGAACACAGTCAGGGCGTGCTGATTGGCTTTCTGACCCCGGCGTATATGCAGGGCATCAACGTCGCGGGATATCACGAACACTTTATTAATCAGGAACGCAGCAGCGGCGGGCACGTGCTGGATTATCAGGTCGAGAGCGGCACGCTGACGTTTGGCTCGGTCGAAAAACTGCTGATCGACTTCCCGCAGGACAGCGATTTCCTGCACGCCAATTTATGCCCGGACGATTTGAACGACGCCATCCAGTCTGTTGAAAGCTAATCACCGTACATCGCGAAGGAGTGACAACATGAAAAATTCAGACAGTAAAACCGAATGGAACTGCGGTGCAGATCTGGTGGTCGCACAGCTTGAAGCGCAGGGCGTTAAACACGTCTTCGGCATTCCCGGCGCCAAAATCGACCGCGTTTTCGACTCCCTGCTCGACTCCACTATCACGCTGGTCCCGGTGCGCCACGAAGCCAACGCCGCCTTTATGGCCGGAGCCGTCGGCCGCCTGACCGGCAAAGCGGGCGTCGCGCTGGTCACCTCCGGCCCCGGTTGTTCGAACCTGATCACCGGTGTCGCCACCGCGACTTCAGAAGGCGATCCGCTGGTGGCCCTCGGCGGCGCGGTGAAACGCGCAGATCATGTGAAACAGGTTCACCAGACCATGGACACCGTGGCGATGTTCCGCCCGGTCACCAAGTATTCCGCCGAAGTCACCTCCCCTTCGGCGCTGGCCGAAGTGCTGGCAAACGGCTTTCGCGCCGCCGAGTTTGGTCGCCCCGGTGCGGCCTTCATCAGCCTGCCAATGGACATCGTCAACGAACCGGCTAGCGGTAAACTCCTGACCTCACAGGCGCCGGTACTGGGCAGCGCGCCGCACGATGCCATCTTGCAGGTCGCGCGCCTTTTGCAGCAGGCCAAAAATCCGGTGCTGTTGCTCGGCCTGATGGCCAGCCAGCCGCGTAACGCCGAGGCCATCCGCCGGTTGCTGCATAAAAGCGATCTGCCGGTCACCAGCACCTATCAGGCCGCAGGGGTTATCGACCAGGCGTCATTCCACCGTTTCGCCGGCCGCGTCGGTCTGTTCAACAATCAGGCCGGTGACCGCCTGCTGCGCAACGCCGATCTGGTGATCACCATCGGTTACAGCCCGGTCGAGTACGAACCGGCGCAGTGGAGTAACGACAACGCCGAGCTGGTTCACATCGACGTGGTACCCGCCGAGACCGACAGTGACTATCTGCCGGACGTCGAGCTGGTGGGCGACATCGCCGATACGCTGGATTTGCTGACCGAACAAATTCACCAGCGTATCGATCTCAGCCCGGCGTCGATCGATATTCTGGAAGACCGCCGCCAGCAGCGCGCGCTGTTAGACCAGAAAGGCCGCAGCCTGAACCAGTTTGCGATCCACCCGCTGCGCCTGGTGCGCGCGATGCAGGATATCGTCAACAGCGACGTCACGCTTTGCGTCGATATGGGCAGTTTCCACATCTGGATCGCCCGCTACCTTTACAGCTTCCGCGCGCGTCAGGTGCTGATTTCCAACGGCCAGCAGACCATGGGCGTCGCCCTGCCGTGGGCGATTGGCGCGGCGCTGGTCGATCCTGGCCGCAAAGTGGTGTCAGTTTCCGGCGACGGCGGATTTATGCAATCGAGCATGGAGCTGGAAACCGCCGTCCGCCTCGGGGTGAATCTGCTGCATATCATCTGGGTCGATGAGGCCTACAACATGGTGGCGATTCAGGAACAGAAAAAATACCAACGCACCTCCGGCATCCAGTTCGGCCCGATAGATTTCAAAGCCTACGCCGACGCCTTCGGCGCGAAAGGTTTTGCCGTCACCTCCGCCGACACGCTGGAAAGCACCCTGCGCGCCGCCATGGACGTACAAGGCCCCGCCGTCGTCGCCGTACCGGTGGACTACAGTGATAATGCGTTGCTGATGGGACAGTTGAATTTGGGGGAGATGTTTTAGGGCGGAGGCGCAGAGATGTCAGCCGCGGTGAAAACAGGCAGATCGTAAAGACGCCGTAAAATCATCCCTGATGGCTCGAACCGCGCCATCCATGGCGCTGACGCTTTACTCTTCTGCCTATTTTCACCTTCGGGGATTGGATTATTGAAGCTTTATAGCCATCTGAAACAATCTAATCAAAGAGTTTATTTATTGGTAGCAATCATGATTTTTAGATCTTCGATTGTCAGTGTCCGGTCTTTTTTACGATGAATGACTCCGTGACAGTTGGCACATACGGGAACGAGATCGGTTTTAGGATTAACATTCTTTGAACCGCCAAACTCGGATACCGGTACAACGTGATGAATATGGATAAAGTCTTTCGCATACTCACCGTAAAAATCACCAAAATTAAAACCGCAGGCAAAACAGGTAGTCCCATGAAGGCTTTTGGCCAGTTTTTTTAGATTTTGGTCTCTCTCATAAATCGTGACAAACTTAGAGGATTTCTTCCCTTCCTCATAAGAGACCAAGGATTCTTCGTCAGTTTCCTTTTCAATATGAACATCTTCATTTTTGATATCACTAATGATCAGAAGTGGTTCTGATGTTGCTGCAGCCACGGCGATATCTGCGAAGACCTCTTTGGAAATAGGACGAACACTCGGCCGCCAATAGTTTGATTTTTGTTGTTCTGGGATGTTTTCGTAATATCCAACATCCTTCTTGGCGATGACAGCATGATCGAATTTTTGAAAATCGATCAAAGTGGCATAGAGATGACCATTTTCATCCGGTGTAATTTCTTTAATGCGCCCAATACCAAAGTAATGTGGCGAATCGGATAAACGTTTTGAAGAATATTGCCGATTCTCAGACTTCAACTTTCCTTTGTAGTACACAAAACGCATTCCTGCTTTGATATGTCTTCTGTACATTTTGGGGAAATGATATCGAACCCCAGTTTCATCGTCCCACTTCGAAACATCGTTCTCTGCAAGAACGACGCACATCTCTTGGTCCATCATCTATCGATACCCGTTACTTGAATCAATAGGTTTGAAGTATAAGGCGATCGTGGGTTCACACAACTAATGCATTTGGAGTTTGGATGGTTAGATCACACTGACTGTAAAATTAATCCTTAAGATGATGAACTTATAAAGTGATGTCGAGTTTGTCGTCACATTTACGACAATACCCCGCTGGAACTGGAAGAGATCGTCGATCACTGCCGTGCACTGTCTTATGCGATTGTGACGCTTGATAATCCGCAGGCGAAAGACCTGCTGAGCTATATTCTTTGTGAACTGCTGGAAGTGCTGAATCAGGCGCTGGCGCATTAATCACAGATTGTTGTAAATACAAGCGAGCGCAGGCGCGCTGGCTTAATGACGCTTTATCTACATACTTTCCATTCATAGTTTCCCCCTTCCCGTTCGCGCTGACATTGGGTAAAGCTCACTCCCTACACAAATTTTGCGAGATACCTTCCATTTTTCACAACAAAATACTGTAAATACATACAGGTTATTTCTTTGGTGCATCAACAGGGATAGAGTCACTTCGCAGCGGCAACATCCCTGCCGGAAATGGGATTTCAACTCACTGACAATGGAATGATCATCATGACTGATACAGACAACACCGCTTTTACCGCCAACTCCATCACCGTATTCCGCTCACTCATTGCCGAGCTGGATTTGGGCAACTTCGCTGAAGCGCAACTTTACGATCTCGGTGCGCTGGCCACTGAATCCGCCGAAGGACTGTGCCAGGAATTGCTATGCCTGAGCGAAGGGCTGGAGAACTGCGAGACGCTGCCGCCGGAAGGCATCGCGCAGGTTAGTGGGTATTTGAAGGCCTCAGCCCACCTCATCCCTGCGCTGTTTGAATTGTGTGAGAAGGCCAATAATGGTCTGGCGAAAACCAGAAAGATTACGGCTTATCCGATGTACTGAGTTGACGGCGATATCCTGCATCAGATTGCGCGCCGCCGGGCTGATGCCTCCAGGCTGGAAGAAGCTGTGGATCACACCAAGATAGCGCCGGGCGCTGCAACTAACGCCCTGTTCAGCCTGGCGGTTAACAGCGCCTCACCTTCATCACACAGCAGATCGTATCCGGCTGTAATGAGATGAACCGGCGGCAGACCTGAGAAATGTCGCTCAGCAACAGGTCACTTGCTGAGCTCATAATCTTTGCAGTAACACTTATGGCTATCGGCGGAGACGATGGCACCCCACATCAGATAATAATGCACTTTCTGCTGAGACGTTCCGTGGTTACACTGGCCAGCGAGCGTACGGGGCAACGGAGAGAAATGCTGTGGTGAAGCGCATTGATTATCAAATCGAAAAGTACGTTTTTTCAGACATCGGGGAGTCGCCCCGTATTACCCGTCAATGGGCGGAAGTCGCCGGGGAATGTTTGCAGCAAAAAGCTGGAAGTGAAGAACGCCTGCGAATTGCCCTGCTTAATGTCGATTACGTCACCAGCTTTGAACTTCCTTTTCGTCTGTTGCTCATCCGCTCTCCCCAGTTAATTGACCGCCTGCGGGAAGAGCTATCTATTAACCAGAAATCCGTGACGATTAACGGCAAGAATCGTGGTTGTGTTTACAGCCTGACAACCGATCTCAGCAAAGCCCCTGACTCGTTTCGTTATCGCTTTTCAAACCGCATTCAGCGGGTAGAACCTTCGGGCCCCACGGCGGCACCTTATCTGGAAATTGCCAAACAGACCAAAGAACCCCGCGAGCGTCTCCGGTTAGCCCTGGCCGCCGGCTTGGAGATCAATGCGCTGGATGGTCTTTTCTGGCTGAGTATTCAGCGTATCGCCGCCGATGTGTCGGTACTGAGAAAAGCGGGCATGGTTATAGTCACATCTGAAATAGAAGTCTTTGATACCCTGACGGGAACGGTAAGGCGTATTTCATCGTACAGACTGAAGGCGTAGATACTCGGGCAATTATATGAATTTTAAGCAGTTTAGTTATCTTCTTTTGGCATTGGCCGCAATTGGCAGTGCATGCTTACCTCACCCGTTTGTGATGTGGTTTTTAATCATCAACCTTCTCACACTGGCTTTATACGGTGTAGACAAAAGGGCCGCCAGTAAAGCCAGACACAGAATACCGGAATTTACCTTACTGCTATTTGGTTTTGTGGGTGGCTGGATTGGCGCAATTTTCGGCCAGCAGCTGTTTCGGCATAAAACGCAAAAGCAGCCGTTTAAAACTTACTTCGCCATCACTGTGGTGTTGAATCTTATGATCGTAGTAGCTGGGTGTTGGCTGAATTTATATTTAAGGGAATAAAGGGGGGAAAATTCAGCTATCGCGGGGACTGGATTTTAGACATAAAAAAAGACCTCAGTTGAGGTCTATTTACATACTAATGGTGCGAAGGCCGGACTCGCCAAATCAACCTAAACAACTGAATTAAATAAATATAAAATTAGTTAATATTACTTTGTATACTCACTTGTATACTCAATCAATTTCAATTAGCAAACATTAAAAATCAATGAGTTAGATCAAGTGTTATATTCCCAGTTTTAAGCCGTTTTTACCAGCAAAGAGCCTATTTAAAATGGCCACATCATCTAGGTTTAGCTAACATTCCTGGATAGTTTTTAGCGATGATATCGTTCATCATCTCAATCAACTCTTGGCGCTTAAAGGTCAAGTGCGCAGTACCCTTTTGAAAATAACGAATGCTGAAGAACTCATCTTCGTAAACGTCCTTAGCCGGATTATCACGAATATGCTCCATCAATCTGGTAGAGATATCACCCCGGTTGTCAGGGATGTGTTTACCATCCAGCAGAAACAGCATTCGCTCCAGATCCGCCAGTTGATCCCGACGCCAGCCCCAGTTCAGACTAAATCCCCAGCGGTTATGCGTAACCAGATTGTTGACGATGATCTTTTTACCAAAGCTACAGGGACTATTGGTTTTATAATCCCACGACAGACCTTTGAAGACATTGATGATGCCACGTTCAAAAACGTCCATTTTGTTCAGATGTAACTGCTCAAAGGTGCTGAGGATATTCGCCTCGCTGATAGCAGGAAGATCGCCCTCCTCCAGGTTCTTATGCCAATGGTCGCGAGTCTGTGCATCCATCAAGGCCATCATGCCGGACTTCAGCATCAGGTCTCGCCAGATGCTGCGATCTATATTGCAGGTGACGGCAGGCATCGCTTTATCCACCGTTTCAGTCAGCCAACTATCGTAGCGGTGCCCGGATTTCATCGCCCTGTCTTGCGCCGTACCACCACCAATTTCTGAAGTTAGCCGTGAAATGGTATCAAGCTGCTGAATAAGTTGTTATATCTGTTTCAGTGCGGCATCGCGGCCAGTGACCACACGTTCGATATTGGTCGAAAGGATAAGTTCGTTGTGATCTGTTAACACGTCGGGTTCTGTTTGCATCGTTAATCGTCCATAAAAGCAAACACGCCTGCCGGAAGTGGCAGGCGCATTATGCGATGAATAAAAAAGGTGGGAAGTTCAGAGGTAAAAATCAGGAATTAGGCTCGAAGAATTTAAGTATTCATTAATCCGGTAGCTCGCCTTGCTCTGAGAATGTCGGTAGCAGTCAGGAATGGCGTCTGCTCTTGCCATGTGAACCCTTTACGGTCAGTGCGTATCAGTTCATAGCGTTCCATCAGGAAATTTATCGCATCAGCCAGCGTTATTCCCGCTTCAATATGCTCCAGGATTGCTGCATCGTCATGGAATGGTGTGTCGTTAAGTGTGAGGTCGTAATGGTGCTCTAAAAGATACGTTAACAGTTGCTGCCAGACCTGAACGGGCGACAGACGTGACGAAACCGGCACCGTGGCCGGTACAGTTGAAATTTGCATGATTGAAGTCCTGATAAAAGAAGAAGAGATGAGGTGTTACTGGGCTGGATAAATTGAAATGTAAACGTAGCCGCAACTTGCACGGGTATCAGCTACACAGGTTAATCCGGCAAGGTGAACCTTCACCTGATGTTGCCAACGAGGATTGAGCTTGCCGGAACGCAGCATATTTTCCAGTTGTGCGATAAACAGAGAGAAAGTTTGTTCCAGTTTCTGTAATTGCTCTGGACTAAAGCTCCCCGTCAAACCGGCTCTGTCAGCGAGGTAATGTAGGCGATTGCCTTCCTGAACTAATCTGGCTCCAAAGCGAGGGGTGATATCGCTTTGTAACCCCCACTCATGGGATGGTGTAAATGGCATGAAAATCTCCGTTCAAAGCAAACCACGCTCGGCAAAAGAAACCACTTCGTTCCCGACTACGAGATGATCCAGCACTCGCACTTCCACCAGTGCCAACGCTTTTACGATCCGCTGGGTGATATGTTTATCCTGCTGGCTGATTTCTGTCGTACCCGATGGATGGTTGTGAGCCAGAATTACAGCAGCTGCATTGTGCTTCAGGGCTGACTTCACCACTTCACGTGGATGCACTTCGGTATGACTGAGCGTGCCGGTAAACAATGTTTCTCGTTCCAGCAGGCAGTGTTGATTGTCGAGATACATCACGATGAAGGCCTCACGCTCCAGGTGAGCCATCTGAAGTTGCAGCCAGGTTTTAGTGACGCTGGTGGAGATAAATGGCTCACTGGGTTGACGCTGATACTTCTCCAGCAGTCGAAGCGCGCGGCGAATAATACGCTGCTCGTTTGCTGGAAATACTGGTGATAAATTGAGTGCTGACATAAGTGTTCCTTAAAGCAAAAGGCCCTGCCGAGTTACCTATAGGGCCTGAGGAAGTAGTGGTAAAAAGGTTCATGAAGCCAGTTGCAGCATATTCTCAGCCATCACCCACAAAGCGCGATTGAGCTTCACGTCACCGTCGATACCTTTAACAGCGCGAGTATGAGCGCGTTTACCCTGAGTTGTTCGCCCTGACAACCCACCTTTAATCAGGTTTTCCTGAATACGCTGGTAAGTGGTCCACAGGTCATTACTCTCATCCTGCCAGCGACGCGGGGAAAGTATCTGCGATTCCGTCACCGGTTGATGCTCTTCACCAAAGCGATAGGTTAATGCTGCTTTCGCCATCGCCTGCTGCGCGGGTGGTGGTAACATCAGCGACTGCATGGCATCGCGCTTCTCCTCTACCCGGTCAAATATCCCCAGTACTTCGTAAGCCCCTTCAATGACTTTCTCCACCACGTTACCTTTATGCGGCACGCGTACTTCCCCAAACGACTCACCACAAATCAAACCATTCTGACAAACTGAACGAAATAATCCCGGTAGCATCTGGTATGAACTGGAGCCGTCATGGCTGTTAAGGAGGATGATTTCGGGCACCTGTTTGCCAGTAATCTGGCCTTCGCGACGCAGGCGCAGCATGTGTTTGGTGTGCTCTCGCTTGCTCTGGTCCCGAACTCGGGTCTGGCAGGCAAAGAATGGCTGGAAGCCTTCGCGTTGTAGGTTATCGAGCAGGGAAATAGTCGGGATATAGGTGTACCTGTCACTGCGGGATTCATGTTTATCTTCGCTGAAGATACTCGGCACATAGTGTGCCAGTTCGTCACGGGTTAACGGGCGGTCGCGGCGAACAAGATTGACTGAGCCGAAGCGGCTGGCTAAACGGGTCATAAAAACTCCTGTAGAAAATGGGCATAAAAAAGGCCACCCCGGAGGATGGCCCTGTCTGTTATTAATGAGTCTGATTAGGTCGCTGATGGTAACGTGGGTTCCAGGGCTGGCGGCACTGGTTCTGCAGAGCCGTGCCTTTCGGCCCGGTAGAGCTGTAGTTGCGCCAGTAGTGGGGCTTTCCGTGACTGGAGATAACCCAGGCACCATTCCCTTCTGACAACCAGTCTGACTGGTACAGGCAGAAGCTCATAAGCCTTACTGAACACTGACTCAATAAACGCATCATCACTGAGTTTATCTTCAGCAATGTTCAGCAAGCCGTTGATAACGATAATATCGAGCAATCGCTTATATCGGGTAGTACGAGATTCTGGCGTTTCCGTCATTTGCTCACTGACCTTTTCTTCAACACGCTCAACCGGGTCATCAGTGGAGGAGACATTTCGCCGCATACTGAATTTCTCTTTCAGTCCTTTGAGTTTCCCCTGGGTATTTTCAGACATATTGTTTTTATCCTCTGAGCACTCAGAAAGAGAGATTAGGCAAGTGTGGCGAGTTTTTTAATGATGCGAATCAGACTCAGTGTGGTGAGACTGGATCCCAGTGCTTTAACCGCAACAGAATGGCTACGCATCAGCGTGACACCAGCGACACTCAGCACTAGCGGCCAGGTGCAGTCTGCTACTTGCGGTGATTCCTGATGTATTTTTGTTTTCATTTCAATCTCCCTGAACTGACAATTCGTGATGAACATGAAGCCATATGGAACAGCTATTTATAGCCATTAGGAAGCCAGTTTCCCTGTTTGCGAATATCCGTAATGATATCTCCGTACCTCACTGAAATTGTACGAGCGTGCGGCTCTTCACTTGAGGCATTTCCGTAGGTATAACCGACTGACATTGTGAGTGCTTCACCCGTCGTGGTAGTGAGATCAGCTTCATATGCCGCTTCGGTATTTTGTTTGCGGATGAAACGCACGGTATTAATGGCACGACAACGCTGACTACTTTTGGCATGTTCAAAGGAGTTATCCGCCATCTGGCAACCTTCAGATTTAATTTCATCCGTCAGGCTTGTCGAAGCATTAAAGTTTTTAGGAGCAGGAACGAAATTCGCCATATCACTTCGCATTGTTGGAGAATCTGTTTGAAGCACAAGATAAACAGGACAATCTGATTTTCCGACTTGACAGGCTTTTGCGACGTAATCACGTACCAGCCAGCCTTTATTGCCGAAATACTCAGCACCGCTCTCGTCTTTACATTGTGACCACGTGGCTTTTTGTCCCATCATCACGCCGTCTACCAGGACGCAGGTGACGGCTTTTACAGGCTTCCCGTCCCAGCGAACGGTGTCAAAGGGTTGAATGCCGGTATGATTCACATCAAGCGTATAAGCCTGCGGGTTCTTCGCTATCCGGTCATTTGCCTGTTTCAGTTGATTACTGCCTTCCTGAGTCAGAAAGAAAGTATAGCGTTCGGGATGTATGTCGCCGTGAATTGTCATTGCAGACGAGACCAAAGGAATAAACAGTGCTGCGGAGCTGAGAGATAAAATAACGAGTTTACGCATAAGGTTTCCTTTCAGTTTATTAATGATTAATACAGTCCTGCCAGGTGGCATCAGCCAGCGCATCATTCAGCCCTTTGGCGATGAATTTTTTAGAGATAGGGGCATTCATAGAAGTCATTTTTATTACGTCTTTTTCACTTGTCGCTTTTAGCGCAGTAAAGGCCGTTTCATCCAGAGGATGGTTCGTACCATTGATACTGACTCCAGGTTCAGAAAGCCCTGTTTGTGACGAGACGCGGTAATCCTCCGCAGGTACGCTGTAAGCAGCAGCCAGCTTTCCGGTTGTGCAGGTCAGTGTGAGCACTTCACCTGCCGTATTCTGCGTATTGAGTTCAAACTCCATGGCACTGATGTTGCCGTACCAGTCACCCCATTGCTGGTCACCCTGTATGGCGATGGCACTGTGGCTAAGCAGCAGTAATCCAGCCAGAATTGCATGATAGTTTCTGAGCATTTAGCTTCCTTTCTTGATGATTTAAATACAAAAAAGCCCGCTTCCGTTTTAAGGGAAGCAGGCTGATCGTATTCATTAAATGAGGCAGCGGATAATCGTTAATACAGATCAGTTTTCAGAAATTGATCGTTATAATCTATCGCGACAACGATCAATAAAGACTAATTGATAGTTTTAAACTATCCATGAGTGTGTATCGATCGGTGAAGTAGATCAGTTGGTTAGAGCAACCCCGGCATATCTTTACCGGAGTTGTTCAGATAGGTGATATAGACTTGAAAAAAAATACAACTATTCTGTTCATCAATAGCTTAATCCTTATCCCCTTCTGTCATCTTCCTTTTCATCATTGAGCTCAGACTAATCATCTCAAATTCCTTATAAGTCGCTGGCTTTTTCTTTTTTGAATATTTTTGACGAAGGTGCTGAGATGTTTTTTCTATTTCTTGAGATAACAAACTACCTTGTGCTCTGTTATGAGGATGAATTGACTGAAGGACTTCAGATTCTATTGTGCGCTTCTGATTACAATCAACTGGAATAGAATACTCGTTTTCTTTAGGATCATATTGAATTAATGAATCCTTATTTGTATTAAGTTTACAAAATTCATCTGCAAGATAAGAATCCGTGTAATCAGTCAAATTGATCCCCAGGGAAACATCTGGTGCCGATTCTGATACTGGAGAACCTATACTTATATGCACCCTGTTTTTCTTTTTCCGTGCGTTAGCTGAGGTTCTATAGACATGTACCTCCCATGCTTTTCTAAATCTCTGAATAAATCGCTCATCTTTCACGAAGTTGAAAATGTGAGAGAATTTTACCGCCATGTATTTCTCATAGCTACCTGATGGTCTTAGCATAGACAGCATATTTTTTTCTGTTATGGAAGGGGCATTTAAGATATCGGATAAGGAACCATCAGGCATTTTTTTCCTTGTATTCATTCCACTTCTGTCTTTTTTTATATAATCCCATGCCCACTCACATTTTTTCTTATCTCTTGGAGAGAGAGGGAACTCCTTGCTCAAATGATAAAAATGTTCCCATTGAGTTCTAATATGATGCATCAAATTTAATTTAGATCGAATGCTCGCAGGAGCCCGATCAAAAAAATCTTCAATCGCGACTATACGCTCTTTGTTATCTACCGGAAAAGTAGTTAGCTGTAGTTTGTTATACATAAAATCATGTTTCCCGGCAGGATAGTTTTCATTCCTTAACTTAGAAACCACCTTCAGGTCCGGCTGCAGTAATGCATTGCAATCATGAACCATGCTTCTTATATATAGCCATGTGAAATAACACGCATCAGAAGATTTCTTTATCCATGAAAACTCACTGGGTGATAACTGGAGTGACTTGAAAAAATCAAAAGACAAGGAGTAAACACTCTTTGTTTCCTTGTCTTTTATTAGTATCAAAGCTTGGTTGATTGCAAGGGATGCAATCCTTACATCTCGCCCAAAAATATCACTTTCGCTATATATTCCCTTAACCTCTGAGAGTTTATTAACTAAAACCGCAATATCTCTAGCAGAGAGGTACCATAGAAAAAGTCGCAGATCTCTTTTGTTATTAATTATTATACTGTGAAGCGACCCACTCATTATTTTCTCCTTTCTGAACATCACTTCCACTTAACCATTCTCTATTTTAATAGCTAGTGATCAACGTAGTCAAAAAAATCGTGTTTTTGATAGTTAAAAATGTAGTGTCTTTATCACTCAAAAACCCTTTCATTACTGGGATTATATCAGATTTTAGGATACTAAAATCGGTCAGCACTCTATCCCCCATAAAACTAGTTCCATGATAATGAAGCGCGCGCTGCCGGAGGAGCATAAACAGTATGTTAAGGTTATTGGAAGTACTCTTTTATACATGTGAAGTATTCCATCTTTCAAAAAACATTCGGTCAAGAAAGTAAAGCTGTACATATATGACCTATGACATGAAAGGATGCCACCCGGTGTCCTCCTGATACATTTCCGGAGACTTTCATGAGCATGATTGATATTCACAACGATAAATTCGTAGATATGGTTTTCATTACTAAAATGACCGAACTGTCTGATAAGTGGTTTTACAAAATGATACAGGAAGGGAAATTCCCTAAACCTGTTAAATTTGGCCGTAGCTCTCGTTGGCTTGAACGTGAAGTAAAAGAATGGTTAGAAGCCCGCATTAATGACTCAAGAGCATAAAAGGCAACTAAAGATAGTGATAAAATGATCACTAACTTCACACCATGCTTTTATACTGTCATGCCTTATCGCACATGGGCTTGATATGATTTATATAGTCGGTTTATTTATTATTGTATTTAACGCATATTAAATCACCAAACAATACTACCCCATATAAACACTTTATACCCACCTCATTGCAGCGTCATACGCTTACACTTTGTTATCACACAGACACTATCTCTGATATCACTATTCATCGTGAACATCAGACAAAGACACGCATCTAATAAACACACTAATAAATTACCATTCAGCAATGGCTGACTGGCTTCAGAGAAATACATTATGAACTTACCAGAATCATTCCTGTTATCTCATGCTGAATATCACATTGAGAATAACACTCCCTATATCACCATATCCGATGACAATGAATTTAGATTCAGATTAGAACAACTTGATAGTTGCCTTAAAACTATCAGCAAAAGATGTAAGTTACCTTTCACTATTTTGTATAACCGGTCAGGCTATAAAGAGAGTGCAGAGTCAGCCATCATCCTTGATGCAATCCGTTATCTTAATATACTTCCTCAAGAAGCAATGGAATTAAGAATAGCTAATCCACGCATTGCGACATTCCAGCGTTTATTTGACAACGCTGATTTATATGCCCGTATCCATAACGGGAAAATAGTGGGAGCAGATACCATTACCACGGCAGAGATGCTGAACAAGCTGGTACAGGATTACCGATCCGCTGTGAGTCAGGCAGGGTTTAAACAGGCGTACAGAAAGTACCAACGGGCTTCGGTTAAAAACTTTAAAGGAGTGATGAATTACATCGGACACCTGCAGGAGCGTCATTCCCGGCTGCTGGTTCTCCGTGTTGATTTATCATGGGCAAATGAGCATAAAGCTGATATCACAGCTGATGACGCCCGTAAGAACCGTCAGCAACTGTTTCGCAATATGCAAAAGAATCCATTGTTTCGCCATGTTCTCGGGACAGTGTGGAAACTGGAATATGCGCCACAGCGTAAATTTCATTACCACATGCTATTCATCTTAAATGGAAATAAGGCACAACAGGATGGCACGATTGCTCATACTTTTGGTGAATACTGGAAAAACACCATCACTAAAGGTAGAGGCATCTACTACAACTGCAACGCTAACAAAGCGCGTTATGAGGACTGCTGCCTCGGCAAACTGAAACGCGGTGACAGTAGTAAAGACAAGGGGTTGCTTCAGGCGCTAAGTTACATCACTAAAATCGATGCCTGCGCCCGGCTGGTTCTCCCTGGAAATGCTAGGACCTTTGGTCGCGGAGAGGTACGTTCATTGAAAAACAGGAAGAGAACAAAAAGAAGCCGGTAAATCTAACCCGCTGTACCAGACGCTAATACTTCCTTCATCTTCTATCCACAAAGCCAGCTAACCATGCTGGCTTTTTTCATTTATTCCGGAGTTAATGATGAGTTACTTCGTCTTAGCCACTCACGCCGTCACCGTACATGGTGAATGGGTTACACCAGAATCTGTTCAACAGGTTGATTTTGAATCATTGCATTGTGTTTACTGCAAACTGCAGATCGGTGTTCAGTTTGATCCTCTGACATCAACACGAACGTTCGTGCACCTGCCAGTGCATATCAGCCATGTTGCTCGGCTTAAAACATGTCTATTTAACAAGCACCAGACAGTACCAAAGCAAACCTCACGACAAACCATACCACTTCCAGGAAAGCGTCTTCGACCTGCTAACACAACTATACGGCAATGGCGATGTTGTTGGTGCGAAACCAGCTGGTATGGAGAGAAGAGATGTCCTCAATGTGCTGACTGGATTTATGCAACCGATGCGTAAAGGCTGTATCGATTGCTTTGTGCCAGAAACAGATGCTCTCCCAAACATCCCTCGACCATGAGCGGCCATTATTTTACTACTGTTTTCTGTCTAGTCATTGCCTGCTAGTGATCGACGGCTACGACATCTTTCGGAAACCTCTGAATGCCTCTATGATAGTAGCCAGGGTGACGTCGTGACGGAATTCCTCAATGAAATGTTACTGCCTTCTCCCTTTCCGCTGCATAAAGTACCTTCGTTCATCCGGCTAAGTGACCTTATTAGCGGTAGTCCATCGAAAATATCAAATCAGCACCTTTGACCGATAGCGAGCCATACATGGAAAGTACCGAAAGCAGTAGCCTCTATAGTAAATTGACTGACGGCTTCGAACACGCGGTCGTTCATGTCGCAGTGATTGTACCGCCAAGCTCTACTTCTGAGCGGCCCCCTCTACGTTTGCTGTTCGCATCGGTCTGGTTGCTGGCATCAGGAAGGCAACCTCCTATAAGACCTCCCAAGCCTTACATCAAAAAATTTAACAAAGAAGGCGCCATTGCGGTCGATCGTATAGTCATGACAGCAGAAGAGGCCATCAAGTGGTATCGAAGTGAATCCAAAGAGCTTCATACACCGACTCCTCTGCATGGTTTCCGGGCTAATTCTGATGGCGAACCCCTCACAAGTGGCAGGCTAAGCGACTTTCCAAGATGGCCAGTACTGGGTGTACCAATGGAAAGCGAAGACATTACGCTGAGATCTGAGCGTTCTTCACTCCCCTTCCGCAATCTTGGTATCATCAGGTATTCACGCCGAATTTCAGACAGCCAGGAATGGCCGAGCTTTCTTGACACAGATGGACAAAGCAAGCAGTGCCAGGAAGCCTTTCAATTCTTGGAGCACCACATGCACGTCGATTTTAGGGAGTATCCTGAATATTTGGGTGGGATGGCGCTCGCTGTCCCTGATTGTGACGTTCATTCTGTCCGACAGTTCGTTGACCCTAGAGAGGACGGTTCCGAATTGTTGTACTTCCATGTGAGGCCTCACCCAGGCCGTAAACTCAAAAATCTCAGCTTGACTTCGATGGAAGGACAAGAAGGGATGCTCACCTCCTTCGATACAGTTCCTGTACCAGAGGATGGCTTGGTTGTGATTGAAAGGCCTTCCTCCATCCACGGCTCTGGTATTGTCCTCACACATACGGAACGCGGTGTCTTGCTGCAAACGCCCATGCGACAGTTCATACGACAAATGAACATGAGGACTGAGATAGTAGAGCGACGCGTCAAGGTTAGTTCCCCAGAAACAGATAGAAAGAAGAGTCCAGTCAATGAGTACTTTACCGAAAAAAAAACCTTAGCGTCCTCACAAACATTGGGTGAAGCACCAAACACAGCAGACGCCTTCCAGCGTTTGTTAGAGGCGAAAAACGAGCGACTCCTTAATTACAGCGCCCAAATATATGATCAGACATGGTTTACAGCTAACCAGCGCAAGGAGGCACTCGATCACATCAGGAAAAAGCTCAAGCATGCTCGCTCAAGCATCTTCATAGCCGATCCCTACTTCAGTGCAAACCAAATTTCCCAATACCTATTTGCTATTGAGCGAGACGACGTCAAGATACAAATCCTTACTTCAAACAATGCCTTCAAACAGATCAAAGAAGCGGGATCAGGTATTGAAGCCGATAGTGAGGCGGAACTGGACACACAGCAGGCATTGCTGCAAACCCTAACTATCTTCCATGCCAGCCACAAAAACAGCATTGAAATAAAAGTCGCCAATACTGAAAGTAGTCTGTTCCATGATCGATTCATCGCGGTCGATGGACGTGTATGGATGATCGGCAGTTCTTTGAACTCTATCGGTATACGGCCAACACTGACCATGCGCATACCCCATGGTGAAAAAATACTCACCCACCTCACGGGCCTTTTTAACAATTCTATCCCTTTGGAGGACTTCAAAGTCCTGAAAGGGGCGACTAAGAAGACATGTGTGTATTGCGGGCGTGGTATGGCAGACGCTAAAGAAGCAAAGGTAGTACATAAAGCGAAAGGTGGGACTAAGGCTCATGGTAAACCGGACGCACAAGGGACGCAGGATGCGGAAACGCGGGGTGCGCAGGACATTGATAATGGTTAAACTTCTATCACAAAATAATGTCAGTATGCTCACTCCGGCGGTAGAGGCAAATTTTACTCCGCAGCTACTTATACCTTGCGAGGCACCCTACCGGGACGAATCTCGTCATCATTTCCCATGCGCCAATGCCATCATTGCTCGTCGTGAGGCTCCGAATGTACGGTTAGTCGAGGAGTTTGAAAAAGCACTTAGTACTGCTAGAGAGGTGTGGATAATTGACAGGCACTTATTTTCTGCAGATGGTCAGAAGCCCGACCATAATCGAAGAATAAATCATGTTGTGGCGTGGTTTTACACAGAACATATTAAAACAGTAAAGATTTTGACTGGTTATCATAGTTTACAGAAAGACATCGAGAAAGCTTTCGAGGATTTAAAGCAGGTCGTAACAGAAGACCGTTCCAAACTCTCCCCACCTATAACAATAGAGCTCTCATTTACCCTCAAAGACGCCGACTGTCTTCACGATCGCTTTGCTATCATCGATAACGAATTATGGCATTTTGGCGCAACTGTCGGCGGTTTTCACCGAGACGTAAATGCTGTGAGTAGAGGCTGGAATGCTGAGGCTCATGATGCCGTGCAATTTTTTGAAACAGTTTGGAAGATGGCCAACATTAAAGGGAAAAAATAGGCATGAACAAAGAATGGCACTTGCCGCCCGCTTATGAATCGGAAAGATATAAATCGTACATAATTGCAGAGTCAGTTATTGAAGAGTTTGCAGAAGGTAGCTTTTCATCTCCCAATCCATTGATCACGTCTGTTATTGACTACTTCTTAGTTCAGGATGATGCCAAGAATGCTATTAAGAGGTTTACCACCATCCTAGGTGGTTCCAACGAGGACTTCGATGCGTCGGACGATCCAAAAATTCAGGCTGCCCTGGCGATTGGAATTGTAACGGCATGGGCCTCTTCAGAAACCGAAAACCGGTATAATGCCTTTAAGGCTCTCGTCCGAAACTCATGGTGGCTTGAGCATTTGTGGACGGAAGTTGCACTGGTTATAGCTTTGAAAAATGCTTCTTTCAAAGAAGCACTCTTAGATTTAGCCGAACAACATTTCGTCGATGCTGAAAAAAAACTGCTTCAGGAAGATGGGGTTGATCCATACCATCCTACTACCCTCGATGAAATTTGGTACGGGCATGCTAGGGAAAGTCGGTTCGATCAATCCAGTTGGCCATGGATTGAATTACTGGCGAAACTTGATCCAGATAAACTGTTCAAATGGATGAATTCGACAAACAATCTAATCTTGATCAATCGAGTACTCGGCAGTCCGGAGTTTTACCGTAACTACGAACTGTGGGAACAGTTCACACTCTGGTCTCAACCGAGTTTCAAAAGTGATGGCTCATGGAATGGTGCCATATTGCTTCCCAGCTTGCTCAGGCATGGAAGTGCGAAAATCCTCCACATAGCCAATGGCGAAGAATATCATCCGTCTGTGCTAGAGCAGCACGTCAAGTCACTGCAAGCCAGTTTTGTTGATACTGTCTCTAAAAGAACCGATTTCGAGGGGCTTTTTAAGCGGTGGGGCACATGGCTAACTCGCCAACACCTTAACTTCCCTGATAATAATTCGGATAAAAAACGACCGCTAAGCAGCCAAGACATATTATGGGCATTAGCCGAAAAACTCCCTCTTCCCTATTCACCAGCCATTTCCGAACAATTGAATTTTTCTTGGGAGCCATGGGCTTACCAATCCATGCTGGCACTGCTACATTCGAACTACCCCGACAAGTTTCCGATACCGGATGTCAGTGCTTTCATCAAAGAATGGAACTTGACACCTACCGAGTGGGACGCTTCCAAAGGTAAGTCGCTTCGAAGTCATGTTAGCCAATATCATGCCACTCAGCCCAACAACTATGCTTGCCGAGTGCTTGGATACTCTGTCGCATTGAGCGATACCTTCACCAGTCACTGGTTGAGCATGTGGAACTCTAGCGTTGCGCTGAGAGAAATCCTCGAATTCCGTCCCATTTATAAAATTTCTAAGGAATGGCAACCTTCTGATGCTTCAGGACTAATGCGCATATTGGTTGACGTAGGCTTGGGAATTCTGGACTGTACTACCAACGCGCAGGAGACGCTGAATCCCGAAATACTTAAGCAATCCGCCGCGCTATTTCAAGCGCTGTGGGAGGCTACCACTGAGATGTTGAGTATTGACTTCTATGGTGACGACTTCTGGCCAATCATGCAGCAACACCTAGTCATTCGCCGACTACGGTGGACAGTCGAAGCAAAGAGCACGAATGAAGGTCATTACAGCACGTGGCTTGATCAAGCCGCTTACCCAACGTCACGGGAAACATTGGTTTTAGTCTCCAGTAATCCTTGTTCACTCATAAGCCTTCTTCCCCTGCTTGTGCAAAACCAGATTCCCAAGCAAGACTTGAAGGACTTGTTAAATCAAGCCGAAATTGACTTGGCGTCTCTTGCATCGAGTGCGGCCAGATACCGGAGTGGTCCTGAGAGGAAATTCAAGATACATCCTCATCACGTCAACTTGATCGAAGAGTTAGCTTGGGTCAACAAATGAAATTGGGGTGAAAGGCTTCCGACTTTCTGGATACATCCTTCTCGCTCATAGGGGAAGTCATGTCCCTCCAGAATGGCCGGTTTTGTGTCAGAAACTGTAGAGGAGCATCTTAAGATGCCGGACTTAACATGTTGCGATAAAGAACAATACGTGCAATATTGAACGCATCAGGCAATATGTAACGATCGGTTCAATTCTAACAGGTGGCTATTGTGAATAAATTGTACGAGCTAAAACATTTTGTGAAAGGCGACAGAATTCATGTTCAGACTCAACAAATATGGTTAATTCTCGTTAGCCATATCGAAAGTTCCAAACTGAGTAACCCTCGCCCGCGATGGGTGCAACCTATCACGTACAGTGAAGTCGCTTCCCGCATGAAACGTGAGGAGCCGAATGCCGGATTGTTTCTTTCGAGACAATTGGGCATCTTGGGTAATTTGTGCCTTGAAAATGGCTTACCGCCTATCAACTGCATTGTTGTCAACAAAAGCACTGGTGTACCGGGAAGTGAAGTTGTGCTGACAGGCGATGGTTCACTTGATGACGATCAGAAGGCAGTGTTCAATTATGACTGGTTTAGTGTAAGAGTACCTACAACAGGAATGCTGCGTAGCGTCTGGGAAGACAGAGCTAGCTGGAAATAAAATTCGCCAGAACGAAGCAGTTTAATGTGCTTCAGTCTGTCCTGTGCTTGATCGCACCAGCAGTTACATCCTATTCGTAAGGTTGTGTTCATCATCCCATCAACAGAGGATGTATTGGCTGCGATCACGACATCATAAAACAGCCAAAGGACTCAGCCGCACGTAGGTTTTCCCGATTGTACCCAATATTCTCCGCCTCTTCAATAACACCTGGTGATGAGTCATGAGGCGCATCTGCGGTCTGCTATCACTTTGTGCCAGAAGCATAACTTGTCTGAACATCATTCTAGGATAATTAACCGTTCTGGATGGATCTACCGCAAAAAATGAGCAAAATTCAGTTGCATACTTTACGTGAAACCCCATCATGAAAAGGTTTTTTTTACTTTAAAGAGGGATTTTAAGTTGGAAATATCATCTCTGAAACTTAAAGGTTTTAGAAATTTTAAAGATGCATACATCAAGTTTAATTCGAACACTCTGATCATCGGAGCTAATGATGTTGGCAAAAGTAATATGCTGCATTCGCTAAGAATGCTATTAGATAAAAGTGTCTCAGATTCAGAAATTGAACCAAATGAACTTGATTTTCATTTAGAAAATGGAAAGTCATGTGAAGAGTTTGAAATTATTATTCATTTTAAAGATATCAATGAAGATGCAGTACTTTCTATTTTGAAAGGGAACGTCAGTGACTCAGGTGAATCGTTCATTAAGTATTTCGCACAAAAATCGGATCTCAGCTACAAACTTTTTATTGGTGATTCTTTAGAGTCTTTACAAGAAATCAATTCTCGCTATTATCTTAAATTCGTTAATTTAAAATATATTCAGTCACAGCGAGATTTAGAGAGATTTATTCGCAAAGAAAAAAGACAACTCTTAAAAATCGCACAGCAATCATTGAACTCTGATGAAAGAGAAGAAGATGACGATTTGTTAGGAGAGATAAGTTCAGATTTACAGTCAATTAATGATAAGATATCTCAGCTTATATATGTAGAAAGAGCAACAAAAGAAGTTAACGATGAGCTCAAAAAACTTGCACATCATTACTCCGAATATTCTGTACAGTTAGATACTGGGGCAATTGGAATAAATGACTTCATTGATAACCTACAACTTGGAGCTAATACAAATGGTTCTAACGTAATGCTTGGAGGAGACGGACGAAACAATCAAATATTACTAGCATTATGGAAAGCGAAAAGTATTAAGGAACATGATATCGATAACGAAGTTATCTTCTATGTTATCGAAGAACCTGAAGCACACCTACACCCTCATCAACAAAGAAAATTAGCTGATTATTTGATAGCTGAACTTCCAGGTCAAACAATCATTTCATCCCACTCCCCCCAAATAGCGGTAAACTTCGAGCCAGACTCAATAATAAGATTGCTTGACCGGGATGGACACACTGTAGCAGCAAGTGAAGGATGCTCGAAAGGTATTTCAGATGGCTGGGAAGATATGAGCTATCGGATGAGTATATTGCCAGCAGAATCATTCTTTTCAAATGGTGTTTTCTTAATCGAAGGGCCATCCGAAATTTTATTTTACCATTCCTTGGCTAAAAGTTTAAATATTGATCTAGATTATTTGAATGTTTCATTAATTTCAGTGGATGGAATATCATTTAAAATATATGCAGCAATACTTGATGCTTTAGAAATTCCATGGGTAATGCGAACTGATAACGATATATCAAAGCTAAAAGGTCAAGAGAAGTGGAACTATGCAGGTATAAACCGATGTTTAGATATAGTTGGTATCGAAAAGTTTGAGCATAGTGACAAAAAAACAACATCTCTCGATACTCTTACCAACGGTGACTGGAAAACAGTTTCTGAGGAAATAAATAAATCTGGAGTATATTTGTCGAAAATTGATTTAGAAACCGATCTTGTCGAGGAATTGAGTGCTTCAATATTAGATGCGTTAGATAAAAAAGATAATCAAAGCGCAATTGAATACTTACAAAAGAAAAAAGCAATAAGAATGCGTATACTTCTGAAAAAAATAAAAAAAGACCTTCATAATCTTAACTCGGGTGATCTGGCTAAACCGCTAGACCACCTTGTAAAAATAGTTAAAGGTGAATGAAATGAGTGTTTTTTCTCCAACCAATCAGCAAATATTAGCCATTGATTACCCTAAAAGCATGGTAATAACAGCATGTCCTGGAAGTGGTAAAACTACAGTTATAAAAGAAAAGATTAGAAATATTACCGGCTGTCTTCCTGAGCATAAAGGGGTCATTGCAATTACATTCACAAGGAAAGCAAGTTCAGAACTGGAGCGCAGATGTAAGGCGGAAGGACACGATACAAAACACAGTTTCTTTGGTACGATTGATAGTTTTTGCTTAAAGGAGATAATCATTCCATTTCTTCCAAGAATATGGGGGGGTAAACCAACAGAATGCAAAGTATTAAAGAGGTTAGAGTCTCCATATAAACATTACCTCAAGCAAGAATTTATTGGTACACCATCAGTCGTTAATATCAATGAAGATTCCGGTTATAAGAAACTGTACGATGAGGGAATGCTTTGGATGAGTTCATTTGCTGCCTTAGCATTAAAAATACTTAATGAATCTCCTGCAGCAACGCGATATATCAAAGCGAGATATAGCCATATATTTACAGATGAATATCAAGATTCATCTTTATCTCAGCATCAATTATTTCTAAAAATAAATGAACTTGGTTTATGCTCTATTGCTGTTGGTGATGTTTGGCAATCAATTTATGAGTTTCGAGGTGGAAATGCTGAGCTGTTACTTGACTTGGTTAGAGATAAGCAAGTGTTTGCACATTTTGAAATAAATTTAAATCATAGGTGTCATCCATCAGTAATTAATTATGCATCTAGGCTACTCGATTCAAATTTCGTGTTATTACCAAGCGAAAGCATCAATGTTTACAGAAAGAGATTATCAGGGAACCTAAAAGATGTTTCGATGACAATATCATCATGGATTTCAAAATGGTTAAATGAAGGAAAATGGGGGTTGGAGCAAGCTAACCAAATAGCTATTTTTGCAAGAAAAGAGCAATCATTGCTATTACTATGCTCAGGATTAACATCAAATTTTAGAGTTTATATTGACACGCCATTAGATAAATTGGGCACAGAATGTTCAGATTTATATAAAGACCTTCTAGCTTATAGGTATAAGGCCATAGGTACTGCGCAAGAGTTAATTAATAAAGTATTTGATGGCTTAATTATAAATGACAATCATCAGTTTTTATTAAGAAAAAAAATTAAAATCCTCAGGGGTAAACTAACAGATGAGGAACTAATTAATAAGTTCCACGAAATCGCTGAAATGCTAAATATTCAGTTTTCTATACCTAATGATAAAGCGGTTTTGGACGTTATATCAGACGATATTTACTTAAAGCAGTTTATGCCATTAGATAAAAATGAAGTTCAAGTAATGACACTTCATAAGTCTAAAGGGCTTGAATTTAAAATAGTATTGCATTTGGATATGGATGAATGGTCTTTTCCATATAGATCAGTTAATGAAGTTGATAGAAATACAGCACTATATCCCAGCCTTCCGCAAGAAACAAACCTTCATTATGTTGGTATTACAAGAGCTGAGAAATGCTGCGTATTAATTAATGCAGAGTTACGCCAAAACTCGACTGGGGCATTTAAGAAGTCTGAAGCATCTTACTTTTTCAAGTTGCCCCAACTAGAGGGTCTTTATCGTTAGGAAATATGGTGCATATTGTAATATGCACCATATTTATTTTTATCTGCTTTAAATATCATCAATGGCTTCTGCATTAATAAAGATAATTAACACATTACATATTGATGGTTTTAGTTGCGGAAAGGATTTTGAACTATCTCTATCAACAATAAAGGTGTGCAGATAATTCCCATACGATTGCATCATATCCCTACGCCCCTCCAAATACTACGCACGGTTGTAAGTCCCACGTATCGCGTTCTTATCCACATGTGCAAGCTGCGTTTCAATCCACGCTGAGTTAAATCCTTTTCATGCAGAATTGTACTAATCGTATGGCGAAAATCGTGTCACGTCAGCATTCCTTTGTATCTCAACAATTCAATTACCTGATTCACACTTTCCTTGGGACCAGTTTAGTACGACCATTTAATCCAATGAATTTCGATTGGTACAGTCCTGTAATGGGCTTGAGTGGCTCAATTTGACCCGCCAATGGAATTGTATGTGGTCGTTTCATCGTCATTATTTATGCAGGTATCTCCCTGAATCGTTTTTCGAAATCGATATCCTCCCTGCAAGCAAAACTTAGTTCCTGAGCTAAAACTCCAGTGAACATGATGACTTGTGTTGATTTAATCAAGAGGGAGATATTAGTCTTACAGGCTCCCATGTTTCTGATGTAGGATCCATCGATTTATATAAGCGGGCGATAGCCAATGCCCCCTCACGAAACAAGACAGAGCTGTTAATAATCATTTTATCTTTTAATTTAGGCTCTTGAGGTATTTCCCTTGCTATAATCGCGGCCAGGCGAATCGAAGCATGGTGAGCAGCAACAGAAGCAATAAAGGGATACGGAGTTCTCTGATACCGAATAGCGGGAGTGCACATCACCTTATGAAGTAATTCAATCGGGAGAGCAGGAAATCCAGCCTTAATCCACTCACGGTGAAGTGCACCACTAATGTCATGACCGTCACTACCCGACAATCTTACACCTTTCGGTTCCAAAACCTCTTTCATTGCACGTTCGATGAAGTGAAGGCTTTCCCATCGGGAAAGCGCATAATGAGCAGCTCCTGCGAGTAGCCGATCTGCAGCTGATTCTAAATGAATTATTGTTGTGACATCAAAACGGCTGATGTCATAGAACATCGTATAAAATTCGTTATAGTCAGCCTGAAGTTTTTCTAGTTTACTACAGGTAATTCTCATTACAGCTTCTTCAGTCAGACCGATCACCGCCTCCAGTAAAGGAATTTCTTTTATTCGTTCAATAGGCATCCTGACACAATATAAAACCCCATTAATTTGATAGGCAATAGGAGGGAAACAATAGGAAATATGCTGCCTATCTCCGTAAAAATTTTCCAACCAATTTGTCACTGACAGTCCTGCTTCATCCGGATCAGACCCTAATACTATTTTGTATCCATCTGCAGAAATAAGGTCTGCTGCAGCAAAAAGTGAATAACTTGGTTCAACAAACTTGGCGGACAAACGATCTCTCACGTAGCTCATGTAATCGTGAAAATTACCCTCACCTTGATTAATTTCTTCCTGAGTAATCGAAGCCTTTTTCATTTAACCCCTTAGTTTTCATATGTCATTAAATTAGTTGTTTCAATATAATCTACTGAAGGCCATTAGCCATCTGCACCATGTTGATTAAAACACGAAAAAATCAGTAATTCTTCCATCAACTTACAGAACATTATGAACTCCCGCAGTTCTCGCATGACGGCTCTTAGGGACCATTAGCTTGCCTAGTTCGTGCCAACAACGGACATTGCAAACTTTCACCGTAGCAATTGTTAGGAGCAGGTCAGATACTGTCAACATCACTATGTGTTTATCACAGGATCAGATTATGCCATCCAAGAAATGAACTGAAACAACGGAGTTTTTACTGCCAAATAATGATTTTGCCAATTGCTGTCCAAAACATCGTTTCAGGCCATTACGTTATGCACTAATCTGTGTAAAATCAGAGCTAACCCAATATTGTGGAATGTTCTGCTATGGCTGGCGTAAACAAAACTCATCTGACTGAAACGGACATCATCACCAAATTCATCATGCCAGCGGTTAAAGACGCAGGCTGGGATGTGATGTCGCAGATCCGCCAAGAAGTGAAACTTCGCGATGGTAAAGTGGTTGTACGCGGCAAGCTGGCTGCACGTCTGACAGTGAAATCAGCGGACATTGTGCTTTACCACAAGCCTGGATTGCCGCTTGCAGTCATAGAGGCTAAAGCCAATAAGCATGAGATAGGCAAGGGTATGCAGCAAGGGCTTGATTACGCGCGTTTGCTTGATGTGCCGTTTGTTTTTGCCTCCAACGGTGATGGCTTTATCTTTCACGATAAAACCAACCTTGTGCAGCTTGAATCTGAAATCAAGCTAGAAGATTTCCCAGGCCCTGAGCAACTCTGGAATAAATACTGCGTCTGGAAAGGTTTCACTGCCGAGCAGATGCCCGTCATTAGCCAGGATTACCACGATGACAGCTCAGGCAAATCCCCGCGTTATTACCAACTTCAGGCGATAAATAAAACCGTAGAAGCCGTTTCTGCCGGGCAAAAACGGGTATTACTGGTGATGGCGACGGGAACCGGGAAAACCTACACGGCTTTCCAGATAATCTGGCGGTTATGGAAAGCAAAAAGTAAGAAACGCATCCTGTTCCTCGCTGACCGCAATATCTTGGTCGATCAAACTAAAACTAACGACTTCCAGCCTTTTGGCAGCGCGATGACCAAAATCACCGGGCGAACTATCGACCCGGCTTATCAAATCCAGCTGGCTTTGTACCAGGCGATTACCGGACCAGAAGAGCATCAGAAAGCCTTTAAACAAGTTGCGCCAGATTTCTTTGACCTGATAGTTATCGACGAATGCCACCGTGGCAGCGCATCAGAAGACAGCGCCTGGCGTGAAATCCTCGAATACTTCAGCAGCGCCACACAAATTGGCCTGACTGCCACGCCGAAAGAAACTGAAGAAGTTTCCAGTACCGACTACTTTGGCGAACCGGTTTATACGTATTCCCTAAAAGAGGGTATTGAAGACGGCTTCCTGGCACCGTACAAAGTTGTGCGCGTCGATATCGACGTAGACTTGCAGGGCTGGCGTCCAACCAAAGGGCAGGTAGATAAACACGGTGAGATTATCGAAGACCGTATTTATAACCAGAAAGATTTCGACCGCACCATGGTGATTGACGAGCGCACCATGCTGGTGGCGCAAACTATCACCGATTACTTAAAACGCACCAACCCGATGGATAAAACCATCGTCTTTTGTAACGACATCGACCACGCCGACAGAATGCGCCGGGCGCTGGTCAACCTGAACCCGGAGCAGGTTAAAAAGAACGAAAAGTATGTGATGAAAATCACCGGCGACGATGACATCGGCAAAGGGCAACTGGATAACTTCATCAACCCCAAAAAAGCATATCCGGTGATTGCCACCACGTCTGAACTGATGAGCACCGGCGTCGATGCTCAAACCTGCAAGCTGGTGGTGCTGGATCAAAACATCCAGTCGATGACCAAATTTAAGCAAATCATCGGGCGTGGAACGCGCATTAACGAAAAACACGGCAAACTGTGGTTCACCATTCTCGACTTTAAAAAAGCCACCGAACTGTTCGCCGATGAACGCTTTGACGGTGTACCGGAAAAAGTGATCCGCACCACGCCGAAAGAGATTACCGACCCCGATTCAGATTTTGACGAGCAACTAGAAGACGAAACGCCTGACGAAATCAACGGCGTTGATGAACCTCCTGCAATTTATGACCCGACACCGGGTGATGAAACGGGCGCATTTGAAGAAGACGAAGAGAATAAAATCCGTAAATTCCACGTTAATGGCGTGGCGGTAAAAGTGCTGGCGAAACGCGTTCAATATTACGATGCTGACGGCAAACTGGTCACCGAATCCTTCCAGGATTACACCCGCAAAACCCTGCTAAAAGATAAAGACTACGCATCCCTTGATGGCTTCACCCGCAAGTGGCATTCTGCCGCCCGCAAACAGGTGATCATTGAAGAGCTGCAACAATTGGGCGTGCTCTGGGACGTACTAGCAGAAGAAGTCGGCAAAGATCTCGACCCGTTTGATCTGCTTTGCCACGTTGTGTATGGTCAGCCACCGCTAACGCGCCAGGAGCGGGCCAACAACGTGCGCAAGCGTAACTACTTCACCAAATACTCCGCGCCTGCGCAGAACGTGTTAAACACACTGCTGGACAAGTACGCCGATGAAGGCGTGCAGGAAATCGAGGACATCCAAGTGTTGAAGCTGAAACCGTTCGATTCGCTCGGTCGCCCGCTGGAAATTATTAAAAGCAGCTTTGGTAGCAAGCAGGCCTACGAAGATGCCGTGAACGAACTGGAAAGCGAAATTTACCAGTTGCCACCACGCTCAGCCTGATAACCCCCCCCTATCCTGCCACCTGGCGCTTACGGCCCCCGGTGGCATCCTTTTTAGAATGGAAAGAAAACATGTCAATTAGCTCAGTCATTAAATCCCTACAGGACATCATGCGCAAAGACGCAGGTGTGGACGGCGATGCCCAACGCCTCGGCCAGCTTTCCTGGCTGCTGTTCCTGAAAATTTTTGACACTCAGGAAGAGGAGCTGGAACTGGAACAAGACGACTACCAGTTGCCGATCCCTAAACGTTACCTGTGGCGCACCTGGGCGGCGAACAGCGAAGGCATTACCGGTGACGAACTGCTGGAATTTGTGAATGACGACCTGTTCCCGACGCTGAAAAGCCTCACCGCACCAATCGACAAAAATCCGCGCGGCTTTGTGGTGAAACAAGCGTTTAGCGATGCCTATAACTACATGAAAAACGGCACCTTACTGCGCCAGGTCATCAACAAGCTTAACGAAATCGACTTTAGTAGCAGCTCTGAGCGCCACCTGTTTGGCGACATTTACGAGCAAATCCTGCGCGATCTGCAAAACGCGGGCAACGCGGGCGAGTTCTACACCCCGCGTGCGGTGACGCGCTTTATGGTCAACCGCATCGACCCAAAACTGGGCGAGTCCATTATGGACCCGGCCTGCGGTACTGGTGGTTTCCTGGCCTGTTCGTTCGACCACGTGAAAGAGCATTACGTCAAAACCACTGCTGACCACCAGATTTTGCAAAAGCAAATTCACGGCGTGGAGAAAAAACAGCTCCCGCACCTGCTGTGCACCACCAATATGCTGCTGCACGGCATTGAAGTGCCGGTACAAATCCGCCACGACAACACGCTCAACAAACCGCTTTCCTCCTGGGATGAGCAACTGGACGTGATTGTCACCAACCCACCGTTTGGCGGCACCGAAGAAGACGGCATCGAGAAAAACTTCCCGGCGGAAATGCAGACCCGCGAAACTGCCGATCTGTTCCTGCAACTGATTATTGAAGTGCTGGCGAATAAAGGCCGCGCCGCTGTCGTCCTGCCGGACGGCACGTTATTTGGTGAAGGTGTGAAAACCAAAATCAAAAAGCTGTTGACTGAAGAGTGCAACCTGCACACCATCGTGCGCCTGCCGAACGGCGTGTTTAACCCGTACACCGGCATCAAAACCAATATTCTATTCTTCACCAAAGGCGAGACGACCAAAGAGATTTGGTTCTATGAGCATCCGTACCCAGCTGGCGTGAAGAACTACAGCAAAACCAAGCCGATGAAGTTTGAGGAGTTCCAGGCTGAAATCGACTGGTGGGGTAATGAAGCCGATGGTTTTGCCAGCCGTGAAGAGAACAACCAGGCGTGGAAAGTGGGTATCGACGAAATCATTACCCGTAACTTTAACCTCGATATCAAGAACCCGTACCAGGGCGAAATCATCAGCCACGACCCGGACGAACTGCTGGCTAAGTTCCAGCAGCAGCAGGGCGAAATCAGTGAGCTGCGCAATCAGTTACGCGACATCCTTGGTGCCGCGCTGGCAGGTAACAAGGGGACAAACTGATGGCCGTTGAGAAATTGATAACTGACCATTTCGATACCTGGACTTCCGCCCTGCAAACCCGCTCCACCGCCGGGCGCGGCAGCAATGGCAAAATCGACCTCTATGGCATTAAGAAATTACGCGAGCTGATTCTGGAACTGGCGGTGCGCGGCAAACTGGTGCCGCAAGACCCGAATGATGAACCTGCGTCGGAGTTGTTAAAGCGTATTGCCGCCGAAAAAGCAGAACTGGTCAAGCAAGGGAAGATTAAAAAGCAGAAGCCTTTGCCAGAAATTA
Source organism: Rahnella sp. 1L-D-7-B-C2 (assembly GCF_057290995.1). NCBI lineage: Bacteria > Pseudomonadati > Pseudomonadota > Gammaproteobacteria > Enterobacterales > Yersiniaceae > Rahnella > Rahnella sp. 1L-D-7-B-C2. The sequence goes on from NZ_JBXAVQ010000009.1 coordinate 184,608, forward strand.
GTGAGGAAGAGAAACCGTTTGAATTGCCAAAGGGATGGGAGTGGGTAAGGTTTGGTAACATTTACGAAATGGAATATGGCAACAATTTACCCCAAGAAAAAAGAACTAATACTGGTGAATATAATGTTTATGGCTCCAATGGGGTTGTTGGAACGCATAACGTAGCTTGCGTTAATTCACCATGCATAGTTATTGGAAGAAAAGGTTCTGCTGGCGCATTGAACTTATCTCTTAATATCGGATGTTGGGTAACAGATGTTGCATATAGCGCAATCCCTCCTATAGCAATGAATCTTGATTTTGTATTTATGCAGTTTCATACACTTGGTCTTGATTCATTGGGTAAAGGAATTAAACCAGGATTGAATCGAAACGATGCATATGGATTGGCGATTGCAATTCCTCCTCAAAATGAGCAAGAAAATATTATTTTAAAAGTTAAAGAATTAATGGCTCTCTGCGACCAACTGGAACAGCAATCCCTGACCAGTCTAGATGCGCATTCTCAGCTTGTAGAAACGCTACTGGCAACGCTCACCGATAGCCAAAACGCAGAAGAATCAGCCGAGAACTGGGCGCGAATTAGCCAGCATTTCGACACACTGTTTACCACTGAAGCGAGTATCGACACGTTTAAGCAAACCATTCTGCAACTGGCGGTAATGGGTAAACTGGTGCCGCAAGACCCTAACGACGAACCTGCGTCTGAACTGCTGAAACGTATTGAGCAGGAAAAAGCGCAATTGGTGAAAGAAGGTAAAATTAAAAAACAAAAACCGTTGCCGCCTGTGAGTGATGAGGAAAAACCATTCGTCCTACCAATGGGATGGAAATGGTGTCGTTTAGGTGATTTGGCACTTGGTTCAGAGGCCGGGTGGAGCCCGCAATGCGAGTCACATCCAAGAAATGGCGATGACTGGGGGGTCTTGAAAATCAGCGCAGTTACTTGGGGAGAGTTCAATGCTGAGGAAAACAAGGCGCTACCGGTAAAATTGGAGCCTAAACAGGAATATGAAGTTAAAGGGAATGATTTCCTTTTATCAAGAGCAAATACATCCGAGTTGGTTGCCCGCTCTGTGGTTGTACCTCAAACGGTGCCTAAGCATTTAATGCTTAGTGATAAAATTATACGTTTCCAATTTCCCGATTTGATAGATGTGAACTATATCAATATAGTGAATAATTCTATGCTTTCACGTGAGTATTACGGAATAGTAGCTGGTGGTACCAGCGCATCAATGAAAAATGTTACACGAAATCAAGTTTCCCTATTGCCTGTTGCATTACCTCCTTATAATGAAAAAAAGAAGATAATTTCTGTTATAGAAAGTGTTTTAGTGCTTGTCGACACTCTTAAAAATCTAGTTGTAAAAAGTGAAGGTATTAAAAAGAATTTAACTGATTCTATTATTTTTCATTTTGAAAATTAATGTGGCCATTATTGCATAATTAATAGAATACTAAGGAGTGTTGGGTGCGCATAAAATCAATTTACATTTCGAGATACAAAAACATTCATGACTTCCAGATGGATTTTGATGATAATAATGGCATAGATGTTTTTGTTGGGAAAAATGCAAGCGGGAAATCTAATTTTTTTGAAGCTATCATTGAGATTTTTCGTCATATTGATCAGTTTGGTCAAGAGAACAACACAATTAGTTTTGAGTATGGCATATTTTACGAAATTGATGGGATTGTGACCAAAATTGAATGGGCCAAGGATCAGTTGTTCATCAATGATGAGGTTGGCCAACGAAGATTAGAAAAAACCCCTTTCCCTGACAATATACTTGTATATTACACCGGACATAATACTACTGTGTCTAGCTTAATTGGTAATTACAAATCATTATTTCAGAGAAAAATTAAAGGCGCTGATTTATCCGATTCACGTAAATTTATTGGGATTGGGCCAGATTACAAAAATCTGCTTCTGACTCTTATTATATCGCAGCATCAAGATAATCCTGCTAGAAATTATATTCTAAATAAACTTGCAGTTAGCAAGCTGGGTCTGACAAAACCTGGCACCAAAGAAGTTACTGAGCCTGTCATCAGATTAAAGTTAGATCGCCCTGATTATGCTAAGGGTAAAAGAGATTTTAATATTCAGCTGAATGATGAAACGGATCGATATTGGAATGCAGTCGGCATTACTAAAGAATTTCTTGATTCTTTATCGCAATGCATATGGGATAATACTGATCAAATATCCGTTAATGAAGGATACTTTCAAGATGAAGACCATTACATACTGTATATATCCATAAAGAAATTACAAGAAAAATTTGAAAAGCGCTGGGATGAACTTTTTCAGCAGTTTGATAACCTAAAAGTTTTAGGAATGCTTTCTGATATAACTGTACCCTTACGATTAGATTCTAATATTGAAGGTGACATTAGTTCCTTTAGTGATGGGCAATTTCAGTCGGTTTATGTTTATGCAGTCTCGGAGTTTTTCAAAAATAAAAACTGTGTGACATTGCTTGATGAGCCTGATGCTTTTTTGCATCCAGAATGGCAGCATCAATTTATTAATCAAGTTAAAGAAATTAATACAATTGCGTTATGTAAAAACCACATTTTAGTGACTACTCACAGTGCTTCAACTATCGCTTCATTAGAGCAAAAATATATTTCCGTGATATATTCTGAGAACCACAAGGTAAAATTTTGTAAGCAAGATAAAAACCAGGTTATTCGTGACTTATCTGCCGGGATCATCTCTTTTTCAGAAACCGAAGCCAGACTGGCATTAAATCAATTTCTCAAAACATCATCTGGAAATGTGCTTTTTACTGAAGGGGTCACTGATGAAATAATTCTCAACATCGCATGGGATAAGCTAAACCCTAGACGAAACTGTCCGTTTGGAATTCAAAATGCTTTCGACCGTACTTTCTTGAGAAATTTATTCTCCCGTGATGAATTGAAGCTAAACTTCCCTAACAGAAAAATGTTTGCCTTATTTGACTTTGACGATGCATATAACGATTGGAAAGGTCTTAAAGGTCTGGACATTGTTATGGACCCATATTCTGGATTAGCTAAAAAATTAAAATATGAATGTCATTACGCTTTGTTGCTTCCTGTTCCAAAGGATAATGACATTAAAAAACAAGTTATTGACGAAAAAAATCAAGCATGGGGTGGGCGCGGAGGCTCTCACTTATCTATAGAACTATTGTTTTATAAAGAGGATTTGCTTGAGAAATGGTTCATCAAACGACCTTTCATCGCAGGTAGTGAAATCATAGAGTTTGCGGGTGACAAAGCTGAATTTGCTAAAACAATGGTGCCGGTATTACCAGCAGAGAGTTTTGAAATATTTAGGCCACTGTTTGATTTCATAGAGAGCAAATGCTATGAATAAATTTTTCGAGTTAATATCATACGGTACTTAATTTTTAATACCACTAAATTAATATGACATCCATTGAAGTGTTACTTCTTTTTTAAAGTAAGAACATATATCAAAACAATAATTTGAAATTCAGATTTAAAGGGGAAGCACAAATGCCAGTTCATCACGCTATCTGGCGGGTAGGAGAGACTCCCGAGCCGCTAACCATCAGCAAACTCGCCAGCGAGCAACTGTTGGAGAAGATGATCTTAAACGATCCCTCCATTCTCTCTGACCAATGGATGATCATCGGCCATCAGGAAAATACGCTCGACAAAGGGCGTATCGACCTACTGGCGATTGCGCCGGATGCCTCTCTGATCCTGATTGAGCTTAAACGCGATCGCACGCCGCGTGAAGTCGTTGCCCAGGCGCTGGATTACGCCTCTTGGGTGGATGACTTAACCGCCGATCGTCTGTCACAGATTTACGAGAAATTCTCTGGCGGCGGTAATTTAGGCGACGCGTTTAAACAACGCTTCAATATCGAACTGGAAGAAGATTCACTGAACCAGTCGCACCAAATCATCATTGTCGCAGCTGAATTTGATCCGTCCACCGAGCGAATCGTCGACTATCTTAGCAAGAATGGTATCTCAATTAACATCCTGTTATTTAAGGTGTTCCAGCACGGTAACGAACAGCTTTTAAGCCGCACCTGGCTTATCGATCCGAGCGAAACGCAAACCAATGCCGCACAGGCAATTTCAAGCGTAAATGGCAGCACTAAAGAACCCTGGAACGGTGAGTTTTACGTTTCATGTGGCGACCCACACAGCCGGGTTTGGGAAGAGGCTCGTCGCTACGGTTTTATTAGTGCAGGTGGCGGAAGCTGGTACAGCCAGACGTTAAAACAGCTCCAACCGGGCGACCGCGTCTGGGTCAATATTCCTAAAACAGGTTATGTGGGCGTAGGGCTGGTGCAGAGTGCCGTTGAACCGGCCAGCAGTTTTATGGTTAACACTGACGATGGCGAAAAACTCGCAATGGACGTGCTCAAGTTTGGTGCCTGGTATCGCGACAACTCCGATGATCCCGATAAATCAGAATATTTTGTCTCTGTTAAATGGCTTGAAACCCGTAGTGAACAAGAGGCAGTGAGCGAGGTCGGCTTCTTCGGTAATCAAAACACGGTGTGCAGGCCAACGGCACCGAGGTGGCGTCATACCATCGAGAAATTGAAGCGATATTTCGGAAACTGGAACACCGAATTGTAATTCGCTGACGATGACCTTCCTGATATATACGAAATTAATATGTTAGAAGCCCTCTAAAAATGAATAACAGCCGCAGTATCAGCTGCGGCGTATCGTTGCACTATTTTTCTTACCTCAATGGATTGTTGAGTTTTGCGTATTCGAATGGAGATATGACTGCTTCTCGATTCACATCCAAATAATCCGCCCACCACTGCACCATCAGCCTGCGCTCCCCCAAGTGCTCAGCCTTATGAATATAAGCCGCACGCACAGAGTTACGTTCCTGGTGACTCATCTGCCGTTCTACCGCATCCTTCGACCACAACCCCGATTCAATCAATGAACTACATGCCATAGTCCTGAAACCATGCCCGCAAACTTCAACTTTCGTATCGTAGCCCATCACACGCAAAGCCTTGTTAACAGTGTTCTCACTCATCGGCTTACGAGGATCATGATCGCCCACAAAAATTAGCTCGCGATTCCCACTCATACTTTTGATCTTTTCCAAAATCAATAGAGCTTGCCGCGATAAAGGAACAAGATGAGGAGTCCGCATTTTCGATCCTCGATGTGAATGCTTCACACCTTCCAGTGGCTCACGCTCTCCCGGAATCGTCCACATAGCAGTTTCAAAATCTACTTCTGACCAGCGAGCAAAACGTAACTCACTAGATCGAATGAAAACTAACAACGTCAGCTCGACAGCTAAGCGTGTTAGTGGTCTGCCGGTATATGTGTCGATACGATGAAGTAGTTCAGGAATGCGATTAAGTTCTAGCGCAGCACGATGCTGTCGTTTAGCTGTGGCAACTGCTCCAGCGATCTCTTGTGCGGGGTTATAGTCGATTAAACCGCTTTGCACGGCAAATCGCATAATTGCTGTTGTTCGTTGCTGTAAACGCGCCGCCACCTCAAGACGTCCAGACATCTCTACGGCTTTAATGGGAATAAGTAAATCTCTGGTTTTTAACTCAGCGATATTCCGCTTACCAATCGCATCAAACAGATTATCTTCCAGACTTTTAAGAACACGGGCACTATGTGACTCAGACCACTTTTGATTGCTGGCATGCCAGTCTCTGGCAACAGATTCAAAAGTGATGACCTCTTTAGCCTGTTCTTCTTTTACTGCACGCTTATGCTCACGAGGATCGACACCGGCAGCAACAAGCTTCCTGGCCTCTTCCCTCTTTTGACGAGCATCAGCCAGTGACGTTTCGGGGTAAACACCAAATGCCATCAGGTGCTGCTTACCGCCAAAGCGGAAACGGAAGCGCCAATATTTGGAGCCGTTAGGATGTATCAACAAAAACATGCCATCACCGTCTACTAGCGAGTATTCCTTTGCTTCAGGTTTTGCCGAACGCACCTTGGTATCAGTCAGGGCCATGATGGTATTCCTTCCATATGCTGCCGTGAGTATATAAGCATTATCGAACCAGCATATATACTCGGTTCTATACTCACAAGCATGTTGATGTGGGGTAACTCAGATTGACGTCGGTTGACTGAAAAGCGGGGCAAAGTCTTGCGGGGACTGGATTTTAGGCATAAAAAAGACCTCAGTTGAGGTCTATTTACATACATATGGTGCCGAAGGCCGGAATCGAACCGGCACGCCTTGCGGCGGTTGATTTTGAGTCAACTGCGTCTACCGATTTCGCCACTTCGGCACAGAAAGTAGTATGCGGAAAACGTGGGCATTATACCCAGCCCAGCAGGTCACGCAATAGTTATCCCACCTTGTTCGGTTTAAGTGTTGAAAAAACAGGCATTGGCCGCATTGCGAGAAGGTTTTGCTGACAAATATCTTTGGATTGAGCGATTTTTTCCCATGCCGTTTCAGAAACTTCGCATTAATATACAAATTACGAATCGTTAATGGCCTGTTGATGGATATCCGCTTGTTGAAAAAAATCTCTCTTTCGCTCCTCGCGCTGGCCTTTGCCAGTACGCCTTTATGGAGCCACGCGCAGCAAAATGCGCGTCTGGCGTCGCAGGTCGTGGATGACCATGCAGAACACATTTTTTACGGCAGCGGCGCAATGGGAATGGCGCTGGTGGTGGTGGATAACAACCAGCAGGTTTTCCGCAGTTTCGGCGAAACCCGCCCCGGTTCTGATGTGCGTCCGCGTGAAGACTCCGTGGTGCGTATCGCCTCGCTGACCAAACTCATCACCAGCGAAGTCTTGGTCAAAATGGCGCAGCAGGGCAAAGTCAGCATTAATGACCCGCTGCGCAAGTACGCGCCAGCGGGCGCCCGAGTGCCGAGTTACAGCGGCACCAATCCGATCACGCTGCTGAATCTGGCGACGCACACCAGCGGCCTGCCGCGTGAGCAGCCGGGCGGCGTGGCACACCGTAATGTCTTTACCTGGCCGACCAAAAGCGATCGTTGGAACTGGCTGAGCGTCGCTAAACTGACCGTGCCACCGGGTGCCCGCGCATCTTATTCGAATCTGGCGTTTGACCTGCTTTCCGATGCGTTATCGAAAGCGGCGAATAAACCCTATCCGCAGTTGCTGCGCGAACAGATTACCCAGCCGCTGGGCATGACTGATACCACGCTGACGCCTAACGCGAGCCAGTGTTCGCGGCTGATGGTCGGCCTGCGTCCAAGCCCTTGTATCAATACCCTCGCCGCAGCGGGCAGCGGCGGCCTGTATTCCACGCCAGCCGACATGGGCCGCTGGATGCGCCAGTTCCTCGGGCAGCGCACCTCCACCGCCGAAATGGCGCAGAAGATGTACTACAAACGTTCAGATTTAGTGTCGCTGAAAGGCATGGACGTACCGGGCATGGCCGATTCGCTGGGTATGGGCTGGGTAACGATGGCACCGACGCCGCTGTTGCCGCGCATCATCCAGAAAACCGGTGGCGGCGGTGGCTTTATTACTTATGTCGCGATGGTACCGCAGCGCGGTATCGGCGTGTTCGTGGTGGTCACCCGCAGCGAACTGACCAAGTTCAAAAACATGAGCGATGGCGTGAACGATCTGGTCGCTGAGCTGGTGAGAAATAACGAAATCTGACAGCTCAGATGCAACAGACCGACGTAAAAAAAGCAGGCTCAGCCTTAATGCCGATCGTTTAAGGATCAGTTGACCGATCCAGTGGCTCGTGTAAAAAGGGTTCATGCTCAACATGGACCCTTTTTAAATGGAACTTTCAC